>NZ_JBIWAQ010000003.1:98505-644590 GCF_044760155.1 Kitasatospora sp. NPDC098652 | reverse complement strand
CGCCCGGTTACATTCCGAACCCGGAAGCTAAGCCTCACAGCGCCGATGGTACTGCAGGGGGGACCCTGTGGGAGAGTAGGACGCCGCCGAACAATCATTCAGAAAAGCCCCCGCCGGGTGAACCGGGCGGGGGCTTTTCGCGTTTCCGGTCGCCGGGGTGCGGCGGGAACTGGAGTAGGCCGCCCCGGCGGGAAGTTGACTGGACAACAGTTGGCCGAAAGCTCACGCGGCGTTCGCCGGCGGACTGTGTACGGCCCGTGTGCGCTGCCTATGTTCGAGCCTTCTCGGAACACCCATGCATGGCACGACTGGGAAGGACATCACGTGGCCTCCATCGACAGGCGCCGTTTTCTCCAGCTGGGCGGCGCGTCCGCCGCTGCCGCGGGCCTCGGGGCGTTGCCGCCCGTGGTCGGCAAGGCGCTGGCCCTGCCCGCGATCAGCCGGACCCGCTCCATCAAGGACGTCGAACACGTCGTCATCCTGATGCAGGAGAACCGTTCCTTCGACCACTACTTCGGCACCCTCCGCGGGGTGCGCGGGTTCGACGACCCGCGCCCCACGGCACTGCCCGACGGCCGGCCGAACTGGCACCAGCCCGCCGCCGCGGTCAGGACCGGCCGCTACCACGACCGCGGTCTGCCGGCCTCCGAGAAGGAGGTGCTGCCCTGGTACATCGACCCGAGGAACACCACCGAGCACCAGGCCGGGACGGACCACGGGTGGAGCAGCGGCCACCTCGCCTGGAACGAAGGGCGACACGACCAGTGGGTGAACCAGAAGCAGGACGTCATGACGATGGGGTACCTCAAGCGTCAGGACCTCCAGTACCACTTCGCCCTCGCCGACGCGTTCACCGTCTGCGACTCGTACTTCTGCTCCGTCCACGCCGACACCGCGCCCAACCGCATCTACCTGTGGACCGGCACCAGCGACCCGCGCAACGCGTACGGCCGCAAGCCCAACGGGCCCGGCCTGGAGGAGCGCAACGGCAAGAACGGCTACACCTGGACGACGTACCCCGAGCGCCTGGAGCAGGCCGGGGTCAGCTGGAAGCTGTACCAGGGCGGCTCCGGTGAGCCGGGCACCCCGACGGACAACTACACCGACAACTCGCTGATGTTCTTCGAGCGTTACCAGGTCGCCGAGGGCGCCTCCGGTCCGCTCGTGGAGAAGGGCGCGACCGACCACACGCTCAAGGAGTTCCGGGCCGACGTCCAGAACGGCCGGCTGCCGCAGGTCTCCTGGATCGTCCCGCCGTACCTCTACAGCGAGCACCCCTCCGCCACCCCCACCGACGGCGCGTACTACATCAACCTGGTGCTGGACGCGCTCACCTCCAACCCCGAGGTCTGGGGCCGGACCGTCTTCCTCATCAACTACGACGAGAACGACGGCCTGTTCGACCACGTCGTGCCGCCGATGCCGCCGGTCGTCAGCCGGCCGGGCGGTCAGGGCATGGTCTCCACCGACCTGGAGGCGAGCCTCGGCGACGAACTGCTCGACCTCGCCAAGTACCCGGGCGAGATGAGCCCGTTGGTGCCCGGCGCCGACCGTGGCGGGCTGCAGCCGATCGGGCTGGGCCCGCGTGTGCCGCTGCTGGTCATCTCGCCCTGGTCGCGCGGCGGTTGGGTCTGCTCGGAGACCTTCGACCACACCTCGGTGCTGCGGTTCCTGGAGGCCCGCTTCGGCATCGAGGAGCCCAACATCAGCGCCTGGCGGCGGTCCGTCTGCGGTGACCTCACCTCGGCGCTCGACTTCTCCGGTGCCGACCGGGGGAAGATCTCCATACCCGTGCCCGCGCCGATCGCCTCCCAGGGCAAGCCGTACCAGGTGCCGCTGCCCCAGCGGATGCCCACCCAGGAGCCGGGCACCCGCCCGGCCCGAGCCCTCCCGTACGACCTGCGGGTCAACGAGGACGAGACCGACGACGCCACGGTGTTCCAGCTCAACCTGGACAACAAGGGCACGGTCGGCGCCTGGCTCTACGTCTACGACCGGACGGCGCCGACGGCCGCCCCGCGCCGCTACACCATCTCGGCCGGCGACAGCTTCGAGGACCACTGGCCGCTGACCGACGCCGGCTACCACCTCGTCGCCCACGGGCCGAACGGCTCGGTGCAGGAGTTCGAGGGCAGGACGGTGGGCGGCCTGGTCGCCCGCTTCGAGCCCACCGGGAGCAAGGTGCGGGTGACGGTGTCCAACCACGGCGAGACGACCCGTACCGTCACCGCCGAGAACGCGTACGCCAAGGACGCCAAGGAGGCCAAGGACGCCAAGGACGCCAAGGACGCCAAGGGCGCCAAGGGCGCCAAGCAGGGCCGTACCCTGCGGCCCGGCGACGACGCCCGGTTCACCTTCGAGCTGCGCGACGAGAACCGCTGGTACGACATCTCCGTCGCCGCCGCGGACGGCCCGGCCTTCCGGCGCCGCTGGGCCGGGCACCTGGAGAACGGCCGCCCCGGGATCAGCGACCCCGGCCCGCGCTGACGGTTTCCCCACTGGGTGCCGCGGCCGGGCCGTCAGGGCCGGCCCGGCACCCAGAGGGGGACGGGCGCGACGAGGGGCATCGCCCGGGCCGCGTCCTGCTCCAGCCAGCCGTCCACCCGGGCCGGGTCGCCCTCGCTGAGTTCCACCAGTGCGGCCGCGGCGATCCGGGCGCAGCACAGCACCAGTGCCAGCGCGTCCTGGCGGCGGTGCCGCTCCCGTACGTAGGACTCGGCCCGCTCCTCCAGGCGGAGGCGGTGGGCCGGTCCGTCCTCGGCGGTCAGCGCCTGGACGCCGTGCCACACCAGGGTCAGCGCGCAGGGCTCGGCGGGGTGGGCCTGGTCCTCCCGCTCGGCCTCCTCACGGGCCTCGGCGGACCGCTGGCCCAGCCACCCGAGGGCTGTCGCCGCGTCGTCCCCGCAGGAGCGCAGCAGCAGCTCGGCGGCCTGCTCGACGACGGCGGGCACCACCGCGGAGACGGGCACCCGCAGTCCGGGGGCGGGTGTGTCGCCGAAGGAGAGCCAGGCGTCCGCGAACGAGGCCGCGCGCAGCCCGCCCACCCAGGCGGGCGCCCCGCCCGTCGTCCCCAGCCACTCCTCGGCCCCCAGCCGGACCAGGCCCACGGCGATCAGATCCGCCGCTTCCCCGTCCAGCCCCAGCAGTCGTCCGCTCCGCACCACGCACCCCCACCTGCGTTCGTCACCCTTCGAGCACATCCCACCACACCGGGGCGCGAACGAACTAGGCAGGGGCACGTCACGAATCGGTGCCGGTGCGGCGCGACCCCGGGGGAAGGGGGCGGGGGAGGCGCGCCCGCGGCCGGCTGCCGCCCGAGGTCGGTGACGTGCACGACCTTGGGCGCCGGTCGCCGTCAGTCGGTGACGGGTGCCAAGTCGTGCACCAGGAAGTGGAGTTGCACATCGTCCGTGGACTCCGCCCACAGCCCTTCGGCGTCGAGCACGGAGGCCGCGACCATCCGGGCCTCGGCGACGAGCTCGGGACGGTAGTCGAAGCCCGGCCACGGCAGGACGGGGAAGTCGTTCTCCTCGCCGAACCGCCGGACCCGTTCGATGTCGCCGAGGACCGCGGGCGGAAGCGACTCGTTCGCCCAAGACCACAGCCACGACTGCTGGGCGGGGCTGACGCTGCCGATCATGGTGAGACGGCCGGCGAGGAACACCTTCCCGGCGCGCGACCAGGTGATCCGCGCATCGTCCAGCGACCAGTGGTACTGCACATCACCCGACAGTCCGAAGCGTTCGACCATGCGGGCCTGCCGGGCGCGGGCACGTTCGCGGGCCGCGAGGACGACCTCCTCCCAGCCGGAGTGGTCATGCTTCGAGCGGTCGTCCACGGTGTCTCCTCGCACAGAACTTTCGGCGAGATCCTCTCATCCGGACGGCTGCGCCGGAGCCGCAGCCCGGGCGTGCCATCAGGTCGGGAGGGTGTCGAGCCAGTCGGTCAGCAGGCGGTTGACCTCCTCGGGTCGCTCCTGCTGGATCCAGTGCCCGCAGCCGTCGAGGAGGTGGGCGGCGGCCAGGCCGGGCAGGGTGGTGGGGAAGGCGGCGATCGCGTCGGCCAGCCAGGTCGTGGAGGCGTCCAGCGCTCCGCCGATGAACAGGGACGGCTGCTCGATCGGCGCGTCGCGGTACGGGGCGAGGTCCGCCCAGTCGCGGTCCATGGCGCGGTAGCGGTTGAGCGCCCCGGTCATGCCGGTGCGCTCGAACTCGCCCGCGTACACGTCCAGGTCCTCCTCGGTCAGCCAGCCGGGGAGCGCGCCCCGGGGGAAGCGGTCGCGCAGCCGGCCGTCGGCGCGGGCCACGAAGTGCGGGTCCGGTTCGTCCCGGCCGGGCATGGTGTCGGCGGACAGGGCCGCGTAGAAGCCCGCGAGCCAGCCCCTGAGGTCGGACTCCATCTCCGCCTCGGCCCGGCCCGGCTCCTGGAAGTAGGAGACGTAGAACTCCTCCTTGTCGCCGCCCAGTTGCGCGAGGACCTCGCCGGGGCGGGGGCCGCCGGGCGGAGTGTAGGGGACGCTCAGCAGCGCGACGGCGCGGAAGACCCCGGGGTGCAGCAGGGCGGAGGTCGCCGCGATGCCGGCGCCCCAGTCGTGCCCGACGAGCACGGCCTGCTCCTCGCCGAGGGCACGGACCACGGCGACGTTGTCCGCCACCAGGTCGAGCATCCGGTAGGCGTCCGCCCCGGCCGGCTTGCCGGACCGGCCGTAGCCGCGCACGTCGAGCGCCGCCGCCCGGTACCCCGCCGCAGCGAGGGCCGGGAGCTGGTGGCGCCAGGAGTACCAGGACTCGGGGAAGCCGTGCAGGAGCAGCACCAGCGGCCCGGTGCCCTGCTCGACCAGGTGCAGGCGCCCGGCGGGCCCCTCGACGGTGCGGTGGCGCGGATCGGCGGACGGCAAGGGGTGGTGCATCGCGACTCCTCGGTGGACGGGCGGGTGCGGTCGTCCACCGATCATGCGGCGCCGGGCCGGGTCGGTGCGAGGATCCTTGACATCCTGGCAAACTGGCAGGACAGGGCGGAGAGAGCGGTACGACCGGAGGGAGGCGGGCAGCGGTGACGGACGACCGTACGGCCGACGTGCTGGCGGCCATCGGCCCCCGGCTGCGGGCCGCGCGCGAGCAGCGCGGGGCCACCCTCACCGGCGTCAGCCTCGCGACCGGGATCGCGCTGAGCACGCTGTCGCGGATCGAGACCGGCCGGCGCCGACCGACCCTGGAGGTGCTGCTGCGGCTCGCGCAGGAGTACGGCGCCTCGCTCGACCAGCTGGCCGGCACCGCCCCCGCCGCCCCTGCCACCCTTGCCGTCGCCCCCGCCGCCCCCGCTGTCACGATCGGACCGGGCGCCGCGACACGGCGGCGGCGCCCCGGCCCCGACAAGGCGGTGCTGCCGCTGACCCGGTACGTGGGAGGCCTGCACGCCCACAAGCACGTCCTGCCCGCCGCCGACGCGCCGCCGACCCGGCCCCGGCAGTCCTCCCACGACGGGTACGAGTGGCTCTGCGTCCTGTACGGGCGGCTCTGGCTGGCCCTCGGCGAGCAGGACCTCGTGTTGGGCGCCGGTGACGTCGCCGAGTTCGACACCCGTACCGCCCACGGCGTCGCGAACGCCGGGGCGGACGAGCCGGTCGAGTACCTGATCATGTTCGGCCCGCAGGGCGAGAGCCTCCGCCCCCGTACCCCGCCCCTCGGCCGTGGCAGCCGGTAGCGGAGCGGCGTCCTGCGTCGGGGTGCCCCGGGGGTGAGGGCTCCCCGCTCGGTAACGTTGCTTCGTGAGCCGACTGCGGTCGGGTGGGGGCGGGAAGTGAGCAGCGCACGGGGGAGAGAGCGATGACGGCTGATCAGATCGAGGGTTCCGAGAACTGTGAGAGCTCGGAGAGTTCGGAGAGTTCTGACGGTTACGGCGAGGGGCGGCCCCGTCGGTCCCGCTGGTTCCGGCGGTTCCGGAGGCTGGGGCGGTGGCAGCGGCTGGGGGTGGCGGCGGTCGCGGTCGGGGTGTTGGCGGGGGCGTGGCCGGCCTGGCAGGAGTGGAGGCCCGAGTCCTTTGCCGCAGTGCCCGGTTCGTCGTGCTACGGCACCCTGGACGAGCGGGCGCTGCGCGCGCTCATGGTCGACAACGAGGACGTCGAGGCGGCGCAGGGCCCGCTGCTGACGGACCACCTGGACAACTTCGGCCGACTCCTGGGCAGCTGTGGTATCAAGCAGGGCGGACACCAGCTCGTGAACGTGCTGGTGAACCAGGACGAGGGCTATCCCGAGCCCCCGTCACCGGACCTGCCCGTGCCGAAGCAGATGCCCTCGTTGCGCCTGGAGTCGGTGTCCTTCGCCCACGACTACGACCGCCACGGGAACTTCGTCGCCGAAGGCACCAGGGTCTACTTCCGCTGCTGGAGTCAGCCCCATGAGGCCGACCACTTCTCGGTCCCCGTCTTCCTGCGCGTCATCGTCCTCGGCCGGGCCGCCGGATACGGCGACGACCAGGAGCAGTTGACGCCCCACCAGCGCCGGGTGCTGGCCGACGCCGCCCTGGCACTGGCCAAGGCGCTCTCCACGGAGCTGCGGTGCGATGCCGGTGTCCGGCTTCCGGCCGAGCCGCCGGCGGACTCCTACGGCCTCCCGACGGCCGACTGGCTGTCAACGCCGCGGTGACGCCGAACCCCTGCGGGGGCGCCGGGGTGAGGGAGGGCGGCCCGCCCCGGCGCAGGAAACATGGCTCGCGACCGTGCTCGAGCGACTGCCGTGCCCGCCGCGAAACGGTAGGGGCCCGCGCGCGTGCCGCCCCATCCCGGCCTGGGTAGAACACCGGTCGTAGGTACGGGCGTTGGGGGAGAAGCATGAGTGAACACGATGGACCGGGGGTACCCGAAGCCCCGGACGCAGGCGGTGGTGGCGGTGGTGGCGGCAGCAGCGTCGGCGGTGCGGCGCGGGGGGTGGGGGTCTCCAACGAGTTCTCGGGGGAGGCCGCGTCGGCCGTGCAGGCCGGCACGATCGGGGAGTTGAACATCTACCACTCGCCCGCCCCGCCGCCGCCCGCCGACAGCCCGGTTGCCGTCACCTGCGAGGTGGAGGCCGACTACCTGATCCAGCGGGGCTGGGCGGACGGTGTCCCGCTCAGCGGTGGGCACGTCCGCGTCTTCGTGGAGGCGTGCGAGGACCGGGCCGTACTGCTGCGCGCCCTGCGTCCCGTCGTGGTGTCCCGGCGCCCGCCGATCGACGGAACCGAGACGATGCACTGGGGTGTCCCGCAGGTCCGCAAGTACACCGTCGACTTCGACAAGGACCCGCCGCGCCTCAAGGGTCCGAGGTTCCTCTACACGGTTGCCCCGGGGGACCCGGAGGTCTTCGAACTGACCGTCCACTGCGACCGTTACGACGTCGAGTGGCGGCTGGAACTCGACTGGACCTGCGCCGGTCGCTCGGGAACGAGCGTCGTCGACCTCGGCGGCCACCCCTTCCGGTTCACGGCCAAGCCGCGCGGGCGGAGGTGGTCCCGTGGAACCCGTCGTTGAGGTCCGGTTCATCGGCATCCTCCAACTGGTCTATCCCCCCAGCTCGGCGACCGGTCCGCGTCCGACGCCCGTCCAGGTCAGCGGGCACGGGATCGCGGTGCGGGTGACCGCCCCCGAGGGGGAGGCGGTGGTCGTGCACACGCTGGGGTTCCGGGTGACGGCCCGTCACCCCACCCGTTCCGCACCCGTCGCGGTGGACCACGGGGTCACGATCCCGGAGCCGCACATCCGGGTGTGGCTGGACGAGCCGGCGCAGATGGCGGCCGGGGCCAGGCCCGTGACCTTGCCCACGACGGTTCCGGGCGGGCGGAGCGAGGTGTTCCTGCTGACCGCGCACACCCGGGAGCACGATGTCGAGTGGGAACTCGGCGTCGAGTGGAGCTGCGGAGTGCGGCGGGCCTGGGCCCACTGCGCGGTCCGCACCACGGCCGAGACCACCATGGTGCGCTACAGCCCGAGCGGCGAGGTGACCCACGGCGCCAACCTGCACCCGGAGCCCGAGCGGCCGGAGGTCGCCGCCGTGGCCGAGGCCGGGCACCGGAGGGACGCCGAGAACGGCGACGCGGAGGCGATGTTCCGCCTCGCCGTCAGCCTGGCGCAGCGTGGCGAACTGGACGAGGCGCAGCAGTGGTTCCGGGCGTGCGCGGAGACCGGTCACGCGACGGCGGCGGAGTCGGTGGGGTGGATCCTGGACCAGCTCGGAGACCGAGCGGAGGCGGTGACCTGGTACCGGAGGGCGGCGGAGCTCGGAAGTGCGCGCGCGGCGCAGTACCTCGCCGAACGGGACGGTGCCGAAGGCCCGTGAGGTGAGCGACCGGGCGGGGGTCTCCGGTGTGTGCCGGATCCATGCGCGAGGTGGGGAGGACGTGCGGGACGGCTTCCCGGGATGCGCGCCGGGACGCCACGGATCCCCCGGTGGCCGAGGCCCGCGGCGGACGCTGCCCTTCCGCCCGTCGGCCCAGTTCAGCGGCCGCGACCGAAGGCCTCCGCACCCGGGCGGCGGCCCGTCCCAGCGTCCGGGCGGGTGCCGTGAGACGCGGCCGTTCGACGGATGGGACGGCGCACCCCTCCCCGTACGGGCGGCCGGTGAGGCAGAGTTCTGACGAATCATCATGGATTTGGAGAACCGCCTGTGAACACCCTCCTCCCCACCCGGCGCCGCTTGTCGCTGGGCCTGGCCCTGGCGTCCGTGCTGACGGGCGTCGGCGCCTTCACCGCCTCGGCGGCGTCCGCCGCGACCGTGCCGGCCCCGATACCGATCACCTCCCCGTCCTGCCCGGCCAACCTGCGCCTGGGGGAGGCCGACGGCTGCGTCACCCAGCTCCAGCTGGAGCTCAACCAGACCGGCGCCCACCTCGCCGTGGACGGGCAGTTCGGGTCGGGCACGGACACGGCGGTGCGCGACTTCCAGGCCGCCCACTCCCTGGACGTGGACGGCATCGTCGGCCGGGCCACCAAGGCGGCCATAGACACGGCCGCGGCCGCCGCCTCCGGCACGGTGGACCTGCGCACCCAGTGCGGGGACCTGCAGAAGGGCGCCACCGGCGCGTGCACCAAGACCCTGCAGTCCATGCTGAACACCTTCAACGCGGGCCGCCTCACCGTGGACGGGCAGTTCGGCCCCGCCACCGACACGGCGGTGCGCAACTTCCAGGCCGCGCACGCCCTGACCATCGACGGCATCGTCGGCACGGCCGTCAAGAACGCCCTGTACGGCAGCAAGCCCACCCCGCTGCCCAGCGGCCCGATCGACTCCACCAAGGTCCTGAACGCGGCCAAGTCCTACCTGGGCGTCCCGTACGTGTGGGGCGGCGGCCACTCGCTGCGCGGCGAGGGCCCCGGCCCGTCGCTCGGCACCTGTGACGGCTACACCGGCTCGATCCAGCCCTGCCCGGCGGACACCACCGTCGGCATGGACTGCTCGGGCCTGGTCCGCGCGGCCTTCTGGTTCGGCGCGGGCATCGACCTCGCCAACGGTGGCGACACCAGCGAGCAGACCCTGGACAAGCACCTCACCCCGATCACGGAGGCCCAGCGCCGCCCGGGCGACGTCGAGTACTTCGGCAGCGCCGCGCACAACACCGTGCACGTGGTGCTCTACGCCGGCACCGACCCGGCCACGGGTGCGGACATGATGTACGAGGCGAAGGAGACGGGCACCAACGTGCACTACGTCGGCCTGCGCACCGGCGGGTACTGGTACCGGGTGACCGCCTGACGGGCCGGTCCGAACGGACGTACGCGCGGGTGACGGTTGCCGTCACCCGCGCGTCGGGCTACCGGCCGACCCGGTCAGGGGCGGTCCGCCCCGGGGGTGCCGAGGAGGTCGGTCACCAGGCGGTGGGCGTAGGCGGCGTCGAGGCCGGACGGGCGGAAGAGGATGCGGTACATCATCGGGGCGACGACCCGGTCCATGGTCGTTTCGACGTCGGGGGCGGGTTCGCCCCGGTCGGTCGCGCGGGTGAGGATGGCCTCGATCTGTCCGGCCGCGTAGGCGGAGCACTGGCCGGCGTTGCTGCCGTCGGGGTCGCCGAGCAGGGCGTCGCGGGTGTAGGCGCGGCCCGAGGCGGAGGCCATCTCGTCGAGGAACTGTTCGGCCCAGGCGGTGAGGTCGGAGCGCAGGTCGCCGTGGTCGGCCGGTTCGCCGTCGGGGCGCAGCCGTTCCACGGCGACGTCCGAGAGCAGCTCGGCCAGGTCGCCCCAGCGGCGGTAGATCGTGGAGGGGGTGACGTCGGCGCGTTGGGCGACCAGGGGGACGGTGAGCGCGTCGCGGCCCACCTCCGCCAGGAGTTCCCGGACGGCGGAGTGCACCGCGGCCTGGACCCGGGCGCTGCGTCCGCCGGGGCGCACCATCTGCTTGCGACTCATGGCACCACTTTAAAGCACAGTTCTTGCGTTTAGCGGGGGATCACCACGGCGGGCAGGTGGGCCAGGGGCCCGCCCGCGGCCGCCGGGCTCAGGCGACCGGCGCGAGCGCCCGGTCCGGCTGCGTCCGCTCGTAGGCGTGGCCCACCCGCAGCAGCGTCCGCTCGCCGAGGGGGTGTCCGAGCAGCTGCATCCCGATGGGCAGGCCCGCCGTGTCGTGGCCGACCGGGACGGAGAGGGCGGGCACCCCGGTGATGTTCGCCGGGGCGGAGAGGCGGACGTAGGCGTCGGAGACACCCTCGACCGTGCCGTCCGGCCAGGTGACGGTCGCCTGGCCGACCCGGGCCGCGGTCATCGGGACGGTCGGGGCGGCGATCACGTCGACCTCCTCCAGGACGCGGGCCCACTCCTCGCGCATCAGGGTCCGGGCGCGTTGGGCACGCAGGTAGTCGCCGGCGCCGATCAGCTCGCCGGCCTCCAGCAGGATCCGCACGTCCGCCCCGTACAGCTCGGGGACGGCGCGCAGGGTGCGCGCGTGGTAGGCGGTGGCCTCCGGCACCATCAGGCCCCACTGGGTGGCCTGGAGGTAGCGGGTCAGCGGGATGTCGACCTCGACGAGCCGGGCGCCGAGCTCCTCCAGGTGGCCGACGGCCCGGTGGACGGCGGCCGACACCTCCGCGTCGACGTGGTCGAAGTAGTGGTTGTTCGGCACGCCGACGCGCACGCCCGTCAGGTCCGCGGCCCCGGCCCGGTCCCGCTGCGGGCGGAGGTCGACGGCGGGGGCGTCCAGCGAGGCGGGGTCGCGCGGGTCGTGCCCGGCGAGGGCGGTCAGGACGAGGGCGGCGTCCTCGACGGTGCGGGTGATCGGCCCGACGTGGTCGAGGGACCAGGACAGCGAGGTGACGCCGTGCCGGGGCACCAGGCCGTACGTGGGCTTGAGGCCGACCACGCCGTTGAGTGCGGCGGGCACCCGGATCGAGCCGCCGGTGTCGGTGCCGAGTGCGAAGGTCGCCGCCCCGGCGGCCACCGCGACGGCGGAGCCGCCGCTGGAGCCGCCGGCGACCCGGGAGCCGTCCCAGGCGTTGCCGGTCTGCGGGGTGGTCAGGCCGTAGGCGAACTCGTGGGTGTGGGTCTTGCCGACCAGGACGGCGCCGGCGGCCCGCAGCCGGGCGGCGACCGTGCTGTCGGCGGTCGCGCGGTGGTCGGCCCGGACCCGGGAGCTGGCCGTGGTGGGCAGGCCGGCGACGTCGATCAGGTCCTTGAGACCGACCGGGACGCCGTGCAGCGGCCCCCGGTGGTGGCCCCGGGCGATCTCCCGCTCGGCCTCGCGTGCCGCGGCGCGGGCCTGCTCCGCGGTGACGGTGACGTAGGCCCCGACCTGCGGTTCCACCCGGTCGATGCGGTCGAGGACGGAGTCGACCAGTTCGACGGGGGACAGGCGCCGTTCCCGGATCTGCTCGGCGGCGTCGGCGAGGGTCAGCTCATACGGCTGCATCGTTCTGCTCCACTTCCTGGGTGTTCGCGTTCCGGGTGCCCGCGTTCCGGGTGCCCGCGTTCCGGGGACCTGCGTGCTCCCGCGTCCTGCCCGCGTTCTCCTGGGTCGCGCGGTAGGCGCTGGCGGGCGGGGTGTCCCCGAGGTCCAGTTCGCGCAGGACGGCGACGACGGAGCGGATGTGGTCGGCGGTGGCCGCGACCTCGGCGTGGCGGTCGTCGGGCAGCGGGAGTCCGGCCAGGGCGGCCCAGCGGGCGGCCTCGGGCGGGGTGAGTGCGGGGGAGGACACGGCGGATCCCTCTTCCGGTCGGGCGGGAACGGCGAAGCGCCCCGCTAAAAGCTAACGGCTTGCGTTAGTGCGACTGTAGGTTCTATCGTCACTTAACGCAAACACATTGCTTTTACGGGAGGGAGTCCCATGCCCGGCCCTCTGTCCGGTCCCGCGTCCGGTCCCGCGTCCGGTCCCGCGTCCGGTCCCGCGTCCGGTCCCGCGTCCGGTCCCGCGTCCGGCGCCATGTCCGGCGCCATGTCCGGTGTCACGTCCGGCACTTCGGCGCACTGCCCGCTCCGGGCCGGTCGCGCCCACCGGAGGAACCGCGCGGCAACCCTCGCCCTCGACGCGTCGGTCCTGGTGGCCCTCCTGGCCGCGTCCAGCGCCCCGACACCGCTGTACCCCCTCTACCAGGACCGCTGGGGCCTCTCCGCGCTCGCCGTCACGGTGGTGTTCGCCGCGTACTCGCTGGCCCTGCTGTCGGCCCTGCTCACCACCGGCGCGCTCTCCGACCACCTGGGACGGCGCCCCGTACTGGCCGGCGCACTCCTCGCGGAGGCCGCCTCGATGCTGCTCCTGGCCTCGGCGGACGGAGCCGGCCCCCTGACCGCGGCCCGCCTCCTGCAAGGGGCGGCGACCGGCGTGGCCACCAGTGCCGCCGGTGCGGCCCTCCTCGACCTGACGGACCCCCGGCACCCCGGACGCTCCGCCCTGACCAACACCATCGCCCCCGTTGCCGGCATGGCCGCCGGCGTCCTCGGCTCCACCCTCCTCGTCCGCTTCGCCCCGGACCCCACCGTCACGGTCTACGTGCTGCTGGCCGCGCTCTTCGCGGCCCAGGCGATCGCCGTCGCCTTCACCGCCGAGACGGCCCGCCGCCACCCGGGCGCGCTGCGGTCGCTGCGTCCGCGACTCGCCCTCCCGCTCGCCGCGCGCCGCACCCTGCTGACCACCGGCACCGCCGTCGTCGCCGTCTGGGCGCTGGGCGGCTTCTACTCCTCCCTCGGCCCGGCCCTGGTGCGCCTGGTCGCCCCCGGGGCTCCGCAGGCGGCCCGCGGCCTGGTCTTCTTCACCCTCAGCGCCACCGCGACCCTCACCGTGTGGGCCCTGCGCCACGCCGACCCCCGCGCCACCGTCACCGTCGGCTGCCTGGCCGTCCTGCCGGCCGCGCCCCTCACCCTGGCCGGACTGCACGGCGTCGGAGCCCCCGCCGTCCACGGCGGCGCGGCCCTGGCCGGCCTGGCCTTCGGCGCCGTCTCGCAAGGGACCCTGCGCCTGCTCCTCGCCCCGCTCGCCGAACGGGACCGCGCCGCGACCCTCGCCGCCTACTACGTCCTCAGCTACCTCTCCATGAGCCTGCCCGCCATCGCCGCGGGCGCCGCCACCCGGCAGTACGGGCTCGGGGCCACCTCCCACGCCTACGCCGCCGTCGCCGCCCTGCTCGCCGTGGCGGCCCTCGCGGCCCTCGCCGTGTCACGGCGCCTGGGCCGGCCGGCTGCGACCAGCCCCGACCGCTGAAACACGCCCACCGCACAGCAAAGGAAACGACCGACCATGCAGACCTCCTCCGCCGCCACCACCGCCCCCTCCTGGACCGTCGGCGACCTCACCGTCCACCGCATCGACGAAGTCCCGCTGCCGCCGGCGACCGGGCCGTGGCTGCTGCCCGACGCCACCCCCGAGGTGGTGGCCGGCCACGACTGGCTGAGCCCCGACTTCGCCGGCCGGGACGGCGTCCTCCACCTCGACAGCCACAGCTTCGCGTTCGTCGTGGCCGGGCTGCGGGTGCTGGTCGACACCGGCATCGGCAACGGCAAGCAACGGGCCAACCCGACCTGGCACGACCTGCGCACCGACTACCTGGAGCGCCTCACCGCGGCCGGGTTCGCACCGGAGAGCGTCGACCTGGTGGTCCTCACCCACCTGCACGCCGACCACGTCGGCTGGAACACCCGGTGGGAGGACGGCGCGTGGGTGCCCACCTTCCCCGCCGCCCGCTACCTCACCGCCCGCGCCGAACGGGAGTTCTGGGCCGGTTACGACATGGACGAGGCCCGCGCGCAGATGTTCCGGGACTCGGTCCTCCCGGTCGAACGGGCCGGACTGCTCGACCTGGTCGACGTCCCGGCCGAGGGCGCGCAGATCGTCCCGGGCCTGCGGCTGATCCCCACCCCCGGCCACACCCCCGGGCACATCGCCGTCGAACTGGCCGACCGGGGTGAGACCGCGCTGATCACCGGTGACTGCGTGCACCACCCGGTGCAGCTCGCCCACCCCGCCATCGGCGCCTGCGTCGACATCGAGCCCCGGCGCTCCGAGGCCACCCGCCGTGCGCTGCTCGCCTCCCTGGCCGGCACCGACACCCTGCTGCTGGGCACCCACTTCGCCCCGCCCACCGCCGGCCGGGTCGTCGCCCACGGCGACGCCTACCGGCTCCGGCCCGTCCCCGCGACCTGACCGGCGGCTGTGACCCGGCGGACGGGGCGGTGGTGCGCGGCGGGGTGTCGGGTGCGGGGCGTCGGGCGCGGGGTACGGGGTGCTGGTCGAGGCGGCCGGGCCGGTCCGGACGGCCGGCCCGACCCGCGCCCGCCGGGTGACCCGGTCAGTGCAGGGAGCGGATCGCCGGGCTGGTGGCGACCAGGGCGGCGCAGGTCAGGACGGCGCCGCCGGAGGCCAGGAAGAGCGTGGTCGTGCCGTACGGGAGCAGGGCGCCGGCCAGCACGTACGAGAACGGGTCGAACGCCACCGTGGCCAGGACGACGAGGCTGAGCACCCGGCCCAGCAGGTGCTCGGGCACCCGCTCCTGGAGGGTGGCCACGACGACCACGCCGAGGAAGCCGGAGCCGAGGCCGATGAGCGAGGCCACGGCCGTCGCGGCGAGGACCTGGGTGACGGCGGCGAGGCCGACCATGCCCGCGCCGATCGCGGCGACTCCGCCGACCACGGTCCGGCCGCGCCGGGACGGCGGCCGCCAGCCGGCCGCCAGTGAGCCGGCCAGCGAACCGGCGCCGAAGCCGGAGAGCACGATGCCCAGGGAGCCCGCGCCGCCGAGGCGTTGGTCGGCGAGCACGGCGCCGCCGACCAGGACGGGGCCCACGACCGCGAGGTTGATCAGGGCGATGGCCGCGAGCATGCCCCGGACCACGGGCTCGCGCCAGGCGTACCCCAGCCCGGCGGTGAGGGCGCGCAGGCTGCCGGGCTGCTCGGTGCCGGTGCCGTCGCCGGTGCCATCGCCGTTGCCGTCCGGGGCGGCTTCCGCTCCGGGACCGCCGGGACGTCGGACCACCCGGACGAGGGTGCTGAACGCGGCGGCGGCCAGGGCGGCCATCGCCGTGATCCCGCCGAGCGTGGCGGGGAACCCGGCCGCGGCGATGCAGCCGGCGGCCACCGCCGGGCCGACCAGGTCGCCCCCCGACTCCGCGCCCTGCACCAGCCCGTTGACCCGGGAGAGCTGCTCGGTCGGCACGACGGCGGGCAGCAGTGCCAGCGCCGCCGGGAAGTACGCGGCGTCGGCGGCACCGAGCAGGCCGCCGAGCAGCGCGACGGTGGTCAGTGACGGCGGGGCGAAGGTGACCAGGGCGCCGAGGGTGAGCAGCACGGCGACCCGGAGCCAGGCCGCGGCGGCCACCACCCGGTCGGGGCCGAGGCGGTCGACCAGCACTCCGGCGGGCGGCAGGAGCACCGCCCGGGGCAGTGCCACGGCCACCAGGACGAACCCGGTGGCGAGGCCGGGCTCCGCCAGGTCGAGCACGAAGAGGGTGAGCCACACGATGAACAGCGCGTCGGTCACGGCCGCCAGGCCCTGGCCGACGACCAGGCGCCGCAGGTGCGACCGGCCGAGCCGGCCGCCGGGCCCGCCGAGCGGCACCGTGGACACCATGGACAGCTCCGTTCGCGGTGGTCGGTGGTCGGCGCGGGGTCAGGCGATGTGGGTGCCCCCGTCGACGGTGAGGGTGGTGCCGGTGATGTAGGACGCCGCGTCGGAGACCAGGGAAGACCAGCGCCGCGGCGAGCTCCTCCGGCCGTCCGAGGCGGCCCGTGAGCACCCGTGGCAGCACCGTCTCCAGGTAGCCCTCGGCGTAGCCGTCGGTCATCGGGGAGGGGAAGAGGCCCGGGGCGAGGGCGTTCACCCGGATGCCCCGGCCAGGGGTCCACTGCTGGGCGAGGTCGCGGGTGAGCCCGAGCAGCCCGGCCTTGGACGCCGAGTAGGCGGCCTGCGGCAGCCCGCCGGTGACCAGGGCCAGGATGCTGGAGACGTTGACGACGGCACTGCCGGGCCGCATCACCGCGCCGGCGGCCTGGGCCATCCAGTAGGCGCCGTTGAGGTTGGTGTCGATGACCTCGCGGAACTGCTCCGGCGTCTCCTCCTCCGCCGGGTGCTCGCTGCTGATCCCGGCGTTGTTGACGAGGACGTCCAGCCGCCCGAAGGCGCGCACCGCGGCGTCGACCAGTGCGCGGCAGTCGGCCGGCTCGGTGACGTCGGTCCGTACCGCGAGGGCCCGGCGGCCGAGTTGCTCGACGGTCGCGCGCACGGCCTCCAGCCGCTCGGTGCGCCGGGCGGCGAGCACGAGGTCGGCGCCGGCCTCGGCCAGCGCGGTCGCGAAGGCCACGCCCAGGCCGGAGGAGGCGCCGGTGACCACGGCGACGCGGCCGTCCAGCCGGAAGCGGTCGAGGACGGTCCCGGCGGGCGTTCCGGTGACGGTCCCGGCGGGCGTCCCGGGGGCGGTCACCGGTGTCCGGCGACGTAGTCCACCGCGTCGCCGACGGTCCGCAGCTCCCTGACCCGGTCGTCGGGGATCTTCACCTCGAACCTGTCCTCCACCGCCACGGCGATCTCCATCATGGCCAGGGAGTCGACGTCGAGGTCGTCGGCGAAGGAGGTCTCGGGGCTCACGTCGGCGGAGTCGACGCCGAGGACCTCCTCGACGATCGCGGCGATGGCGGTGAGGATGTCGTCGTTGCTCATCACGGGTTCCTCCCTGAGGGGCGGGGTGGGCGGGCCGAGCCGGTGTGGTCCGAGCCGGGGTGCGCCGAGTGCGGGCGGGCCGGGCCAGGCGGTCAGACCCCGAGGCGCCGGCGGTAGTCGACGAGGGTCCGCAGGAAGCCGTCCAACTGCTCCTCGGTGTGGCCCGCGTGCGGGAACAGGCGCAGCAGCGCCTGGTTGCGCGCGACCGCCGGGTAGGAGAAGACGGGCACGAGGTAGCCGTCCTCGACGAACCACTCCCGCATCTGCAGGGCGGCCGCGTCGTTCCCGATCGGCACCGAGAGCATGTACGACTCGGTCGGCGTCGTCGCCGTACCGGCCTCGTGCATCTGCCGGCGCAGGCGGGCGGCGTGGGCCAGGTAGTCGTCGACGATCCGGGGATCGCCGGCCAGGGCGGCGATCGTGCGGTCGGCCGCGTGGGCGGTCGGCGGCTGGATGGCGGCCGTGAACATCGAGGTGCCGGAGAGGAGTTCGAAGGCGTCGACGGCCGCCGCCGGACCGGCGATCGCGCCGCCCTCCAGGCCGACGGCCTTCGACAGCGACACCATCACGAAGTCGGCCCGTTCCCGGATCGCGGCCGCCTCCCGGGCGTACGGGCGGTGCTCCGGCCCGTAGACCATGAAGCCGTTGGCGTCGTCGATCATGCTGACGGCGCCGTGCCGGTCGCACTCGTCGAGGATCTCCACGATCGGCCCCATCGTGCCGTCGGCCGAGTAGATGCTCTCGGCGATCACCACGGTCTTGCGGGACCTGACCCGGCCCAGGACACGGGCCAGGTCGGCGACGTCGTTGTGCCGGAAGGCGTGGACGTGGCGGCCGTAGGCCAGCCCCTGGAGGCCCTTCCAGATGCTCCAGTGGACGTCCCGGTCGACGACGAAGACGGTGTCGTGGTTGCGGACCTCGATCCCGTCGTCGAAGTGCGCGGAACTGCTCATGGCGTGGACGAAGCCGATGTTGGCCAGCAGTCCGGTGGCGAAGCTGATGGCGCGTTCCTTGCCGGTGTGCCGGGCGATCGTCTCCTCCAGCACCTGGTGCGGGCGGCAGATCCCCTGGGTCATCCGGGAGCCGCTGGTGCTCAGTCCGTGGGCGAGCGCCCCCTCGGCGAAGTGGCGCCCCACCGGGAGGTGGCGCTCCAGGTCGAGGAAGCTGATGCTGGCGAAGTTCACCAGCTCGCGGCCGTTGCGGACGATGGTCGGCCCGACCGGGCCGTCCACCACCGGCGGGCGGTACGCCGTGTCGTGGGTGTTGGCCTCGACGAAGGCGGCGAAGGCCCACGGGGCCAGGCGGTCCACGGGCGGTGCGGTGCTGCGGGGCGCGGTCATGGTGAGGTCCCTCCTGCACGGTGGGCGTGGGGCGGCAGGGGCGGTGGCGCTACGGGCGGTGCGGCGGGTGGACCGGGCGGCGGGGGCGGTGCTGCGGGCGGTACGGGCGGTACGGGCGGTACGGGCTCCAGGGCGGCGGCGAGGTGGCCGAGCGAAGCCGTTCCGGCCAGCTCGTCCGAGGCGATCCCGGTGAGGCCGGACCGGCGGAGCAGCGCCAGCAGTCGGGGGACGGCGACCAGGGTGACGCCGTGGTCGGCCAGACAGCGGTTCAGGTCCACGGCATCCGGGCCGTCAGGTCCGCCGGGGCCGTCCGGGCCGCCGGGCGCGGCGGCGGTTGCGGCAGCGGTCGCGGCGGTCACGACGGCGGCGGCCAGCGCCCGTTCGGCGGCCGTGACGGACGGGCGGCGCGGGACCCGCAGCGCTTCGGTGCGGGTCGTGGTGGTGGCGCCGGCCCCGGCCGGGGACAGCACGTAGCGCCCTGGGGCCAGCAGGCCGGGCACCTCGTCGAGGTGGTCCAGCACGTGGCGGTGCAGGTCCTCCGGGGTGACCCCGGGGGCGGTGCGGGCGCGGGCGACGAGGTGCGGCTCCTCGTCCGCCCCCGTCACCTCCCAACCTGGCGCCACCGTCACGTCGAGGACCCCGGGACAGTCGCGCAGCACCGCCGCGACCGCGGCCGGGCGCACCCAGCCCTGCGGGGCGCGCCACCACCCGGGGGCGGCCGGTGCGGTCGGGCGCGCCGGGACGGGGCACTCGGCGCCGTCGGCCGCCGCGCGCAGCAGGGCGCAGAGCCGGACGGGCAGGGCCGCGGCCTGCCCGGCGTCGAGCAGCTGGTCCCCGACGGTGACGTCGAGGGTGACGGCCCCCGCGTCGAGGGCGAGGTCGACGTAGAGGGTGTCGCAGGGTTCGTCGGGTGTGCTGCGGAGCCGGCCGGAGTACCCGTCCGGCGGAGCGCCCGGCGCCGGGACCGGGCCCGCGGGGTCGAGGGACCCGGGGTCGGGATACCCGGGAACGAGATACCCGGGAACGAGGTAACCGCGCGGCCAGGAGTAGCAGTTGTACTCGATGGTGGGCACGGTCCTGACCCCGCGCCGCCGGTCCGTCCGCGCCTGGGCGGCGACCAGTTCGGCGGGCCGCCAGTGACCGTACCGGTAGGCCGTCGCGGAGGCGGCGGCGACCGAGGCGACCACCTCGCCGAACGCCGCGCCCGGACGGAGGTCGATCTGCACCGGGACGGTCAGGGCCCGGACCCCGATGCTGCTCCGCAGGGCGGCCCGGGCCCGGTTGGAGACCACCACCGAGGCGAGGAAACGGAGTTCGCCGGTGCGGGCGGCGACGTCGTGGGCCAGCGCCGCGAGCAGGACGACCTCGGGGCTGGCCAGGTGGCGCCGGGCGAGGCGGTGCAGGTGGTGGTACGCGTCCGCCGAGCGGTACTGGAGGCGGTGGCGCCCGGTGCCGTCCGCGGACCCGCCGAACGGGGCCAGCACCCCGGTGGGGTTGTCCGCGAGACGCGTCAGCCACTCCCGCTCCGCCGCGCGGGCGCGCTCCGGCGCCTGGGTGGCGACCGCGTCCAGCGGGTCCGCGGACGGCCCCAACGGAGCTTCCGCGCCGCACAGTTGGCCGTGCAGCTGGTCGAGCAGCACGGCCAGCCCCCAGCCGTCGATCAGCACGTGGTGGGCGGCGACCAGCACCGCCCGGGGCTTCCCATCCGTCAGCAGCACCCTGGCGAGCCAGGGCGGGTTCCGCTCGGGGTCGATCGGGCGTGCGGCCAGTGCCGCGGTGGCGGCCTCCAGGGTGGCGGTGTCGACCACCGGGACCTCCAGGTGGTCGACCGGCAGCGGCGCCCAGTCCGCGCGGTGCACGTGCTGGACCGGGCGCAGCGGATCGACGGTGGTGCGCAGCGCCTCGTGCCGGGCGGTCAGGGCGGCGAGCGCCGCATGGACGTCGGCGAGGGAGGCCGACGGCGGGACGTGGCAGTGGTCGGCGAGCGGCGTCGGGTTCACCCGGCGGGCCGGGGGCACGGTGCGCTCGAACCAGTGCCACTGCTGGACCCAGGTCAGCGGCCCGCTACGGGTGACGGTGTCGGTCGGGCTGTCGGTCGGGCTGCCGGTCGGGCTGTCGGTCGGGCCCGTCGCGGCGGTCGGGCCGGTCGTGGCGGTCGGGCCGGTCGTGGCGGTCGGGCCGGTCGTGGCGGCGGGGCTCGGCGGCGGCTCCGGGCGGCGGTTCACGGCCTGGCCTCAGACCGCGCGGACCACGAGGGCCGCGTTGTGGCCGCCGAAGCCGAAGGAGTTGCTGAGTGCGATCCGGACGCGCTCGTGGTGCTGCGCCCGGTGCGGCACGAAGTTGATCTCCGGGTCGATCGGTTCGTCGCAGTTGACGGTCGGCGGCACGTCGCCCGTGCGCAGGACCTGGATCGAGGCCACCAGCTCGACCGCCCCGGCAGCACCGATCATGTGCCCGGTCATCGACTTGGTCGAGCTGACCGGGATCCGGGTGACCCGCTCGCCCAGCACCCGGCGCAGCACCGCCGTCTCGGTGGCGTCGTTCAGCAGCGTCCCGGTGCCGTGCGCGTTGACGTAGTCCACGTCCGCCCCGGTGATCCCCGCGTCGCGCAGCGCCGCCTCGACGGCGAGGCACGCCCCCCGCCCCTGCGGGTGCGGGGCGGTCCAGTGGTGGGCGTCCGAACTCGCCCCGTAGCCCGCGAGTTCGGCCAGCGCCGTGGCGCCCCGACGCTCGGCGGTCTCGGCGGCCTCCAGGACCAGCACGGCGGCTCCCTCGCTCATCACGAACCCGTCGCGGTGCGCGTCGAACGGCCGGCAGGCCGCCGTCGGGTCGTCGTTGCGCCGGGACAGCGCGCGGGCGTTGCCGCTGCCCGCGAGGTCGACGGCGGTGACGCAGGCGTCGGCGCCGCCGGCCAGGACGACGTCGGCCTCGCCGGTGGCGATCATGCGCATCGCCGCGCCGACCGCGTCCGCGCCGCTGGCGCACGCTGTGCTCTGGGCCCGGCTCGGCCCCTGGGCCCCGATGCGCATGCTGATCTCCCCGGCGGCGCTGTCCATGGCGGTGGTGACCTGGGCGAACGGGCTGATCGCCCGCGGCCCCCTGGCGCGCAGGGTGTCGGCGGCGCGGTAGATCGACCCGACCGGGCCGTAGCCGCTGCCGATGACCACGGCGACCCGCGGCGCCAGGCCGTCGTCGACGACGAGCCCGGCCTGCCCGCACGCCTCCAGCGCCGCGGCCAGGGCGAACTGGGCGTACGGGTCGGTGCGGCGGCGGACGGCCGGCGGCATGTAGCGGTCGGGCGCGAAGCCGCGGACCTGGCCGCCGATCCGGACGTCCAGACCGGTCACGTCGATCGCGTCCACGGCGGCGATGCCGCTGCGCCCGGCGAGCATCGCCGTCCAGGTCTCCTCGGCGCTGTGGCCGAGCGGGGTCACCGCCCCGTAGCCGGTGACGACCACCCGGCGCCGGTACCGGCCGTACCCGGTCCCCGTCGGTGTTCCGGTGCGGGTCACTGGGGCACCACCCCGGCGTCGCGGACGGCCGGGAGGACGTCGTCGGGGGAGACCGGCACCAGGAGCACGGCGGTGCCGCCCCGGGAGCAGAACCGGCGGGCGGTGCGGAGTTCGTCGGTGAGCGCGGCCTTGTCGCGCAGCACCCGGCAGTGGAGGTCCGGCCCGTCCACGGCGGGCGGCGGCGCGCCCGGGCGGGTGAAGGCGTGGCGTTCGGGGTCGAGGCCGAGGCGGGCGCGCTGGGCGTCGAGCCAGCCGTAGCCGCCGTTGCACAGCACCACGTAGAGCACGCCGCCGTGGGCGCGCGCGGTGGCGGCGATGTCCGCGCGGGCGGCGAGGAAGGCGCCGTCCCCGACGAACGCCGTGACCTCGTGGTCCGGGGCGGCCCGCTTGACCCCGATGGCCGCGGCCGCGCCGAAGCCCAGCGGGGTCTGCTCCGAGGGCACCACCGACCCGCCGCCGACGCGGAAGGGGAAGCCGTAGGACCACATGTCCTGCAGCCCGTTCTCCTGGACCAGCACCCGGGGCCCGCCGGCGGTGGCGTCGAGCGCGGCGAGCAGCTCGGCGACGCGGATCCCCGGCAGGGCCGCCGCGCGGGCCAACTCGGCCGCCACGTCCAGCTCCATGGCCTTGCGGGCGGTGGCGATCGCGTCCGCCCAGGCGCCGGTCGCCTCCGCGCGCCCGGCCCCGCCGTCCTCCTCCAGCGCGCGCGTCCAGCCGAGCACGGCGTGCCGGGCGTCGCCGAGCACGCGCGGGCCCGGGAACTCGGCCGACAGCCCGCCCGGGTCCAGGTTGACCTGGACCACCGGGACCGGCGGCCACGGCTCCCCGCCCTCGGCCACCGTCTCCTCCAGCCGGCCGGCGAGCGACACCACCAGGTCGCAGGACGACCACAACTCCCGGGCCGGGCGCCCCGCGTACAGGCCCGCCACGCCGCAGAACAGCGGGTGGCGCTCGTCCACGGCGCCCCGGCCGGACGCGGTGGTGAACAGCGCCGCGCCGAGGCGGTCGGCGAAGCGCTCGACCGCGCCGCCGCCGTTGCGGTGCCGCATCCCGCCGCCCACCAGCAGCACCGGACGCCGGCTCGCGCGGATCGCGGCCAGGGCCGGCCCCGGAGCCGTCGCCGGCACGGAGCCGGAGTCGGAGTCGGAGCCGGAGCCGGGACCGGAGCCGGGACCGGAGTCGGGGAACAGCGGTTCCGGCAGGCCCGGCCGCGCTCCGGGGACGAGCACCTCGGCGGTGCGGACGTCATCGGGCACCTCCAGGTACACCGGCCCGGCCGGCGGCCCCACGGCCCGGGTCAGGGCCGTGACCGTCGCGGGGACGACCCGGTCCGGGTGCCCCACCCGGTGCGCCCAGCGGACCAGCGGCGCCGTCACGGCGACCTGGTCGAGCTCCTGGAACCCGCCACTGCCCCGGCGGCGTTCGGGCGTGCCGGCGGCGAGCACCAGCACGGGCGCACCGGACTCGCGCGCCTCCAGCAGCCCGGTGGCCGCGTGGGTGACGGCCGGGCCCTTGCCCAGGGCGCAGACCGCGAGCCGGCCCGACTGCAGCGCGTACCCGGTGGCCATGTACATCGCGTTGCGCTGGTCGCGGCACGGTACGAGGTCCAGGCCGGCGGCGTCGAGGGCGCGGAGCAGCTCCAGGTCGTCGCCGGGCAGCCCGAAGCAGGTGTCCACCCCGTGCGCCACCAGCAGCTCGACGATCGCCGACCACGCGTCCGGGTGCCGCCGGTCCACCCGGCTCACTCCCCGACCGCCGTGACGGGGACCGCCGTGGCGGGGGCGGCCGTGGCAGGGGCGGCCGTGACGGGGACGCCCGTCGGGAGGACCCGCGCCACGGCCTGCGACATCAGCAGCGGTTCGGCGTGCCGTTCGCCGCCGTAGCAGAGGTAGTTGGCGCGCAGCCCGAAGCCGCCGAACGGACGGTTGCCGTCCTCGGCATCGAGCAGGGTGTGGTTGACGCAGGTGCGGTGACGCCTGGTCAGGACCTCCACCGTCGCCGGATCGTTGCCGTACACCATCGCGCCCAGCGCGCGCTCGCCGAAGTAGGGGCTCGCCAGCCGTTCGCGCAGCAGCCTCGCGCTGGGATAGGCCACCACGTTGAACACCGGGGCGAACATCTCCTCCAGCGGGAGCTTGTCGTCGAAGCCCCACAGCAGCACGGTCGGCTCGACCTTGCGGGCCGGCAGGTCGATGCGCCCGCCGTGCCGGATGCGACGTGCGTGGCGCACCAGGTAGTCCGAGCAGTTGACCAGCGCCGAGTCGTAGAAGAGGGGGCCGTAGTCGGCGGCCGGGTCGCCGTTCGGACCGAAGCGCAGGGACGCCAGCTCGGCGGACAGCCGGTCGACGAACTCCTCGGTGCGGCCCTTCGGGGCGAACACGACGTCGGGGCCGAAGCAGTCCTGGCCCGAATTGTAGAGCCGGATCCGGGTGACGTCGTGTACGGCGAGTTCGAGATCGGCGTCGGGAGCGATCACGAAGGGGTTGATCCCGTGGCCGAAGAAGAGGAACAGCTGGTCCTCCGCCAGGCCTTCCCGAATGGTCTCGGCATTGGCGTAGTCGCCGGTGAAGACGATCAGGTCGGCTTCGCGCACCGGTCCCGTCACGAACTTGCGCTGGCTGAGCCCGGAAAGGGTGATGGGCAGGCCGTGGACCGGTGCCAGCAGATCGTGCAGGCGCTGCATCTGGCCCCTGATTTCGGAGGACGGCCGGAAGGTTATCCGCTCGTTGTAGAGGGACGCCACCAGCATGTAGAGCGCATAGGAATAGAGCGGCATGTTGGAGGGCGTGAAGACCGCCGCCCGGGGCACGTGGCCGGGCCGGACGCGCCGGACCTCCTGCTCCGCGCCGTCGAGGGCGGCGAGGAAGGAGCGGATCTCCGTGGCGGCGGTGCGGTGGGGCGAGATCTCGGTGAGGATCCGCAGCACCGCCTCCTCGTGGTCGGCCACGTACCGGCGCACCGCGCGCAGCGCGTCGACGCGGTCGGGGAAGGGGATGCGGTAGTCGTCCGGGGTGGTGGGCGCGGCTGCGGTGTCGGCGGTCGTCCGGTGCGACGCGGGCAGCGAGGTCATGGCGATCTTCTCCAGAACGGCCCGGTCGGGCTTTCCCGTGTTGGTGAGCGGCAGTGAGGGAAGCACCACGATCTGGTCGGGCTGCTCGTAGCGGGCCAGCAGCGGACGCAACAGCCCCTTCCAGTGCGCGGGTTGGCGGCCCTCCGGGTCCTCGATCACGAACACCAGGCGGCAGCCCAGGCGGGCGTCGGGCACGGCGACGACCTCGGTCCGCGCCCCGGCCGCCCCGGCCCGCTCGGCGAGGTGGTCGGGATAGAGCGTGTGCCCGTCCCGGTGCACGGCGTGCTTGCGCCCGATCGGGAAGACCCGACCGGCGTCGTCGAGCAGTCCGATGTCCCCGGTGCGGTGCACCGCACCGGGGACCGGGACGATCTCGCCGTCGTCGCCGAGCAGACCCGTCATCAGGCCCGCGCTGCGGACCACGAGCTCGCCGAGCCGGCCGCTGGGGAGCGGCCTGCCCCGTTCGTCGTGGACCTCGACGACCACCCCCGGCAGCGGGGTGCCGCAGCCGACCGGATCGGCGGGCGGCGCCAGCGCGACGTTCCCCAGCTCCGTCGCCCCGTAGCCGTCGAGCAGGTGCCGGCCCGTGCGGGCGTGGAAACGGGCCGCCAGGCTGCGGCCCAGCGGTGCGCCGCCCACGCACCAGGCCCGCACCGTCCCCAGCGCGTCCACCAGCGCGGGCCGGCGGTCGAGCAGGTTGAGCAGGCTGTAGTACGTCGACGGGGCCGCGTCCACGACGGTGAGGCCGTGCTCCACGCCGATCGCGAGCGCGTGGTCCAGCCGGGTGCTCGGCCCGTAGACCACCAGCGTGCCCCCGCCCAGCCACCAGCAGAGCACCAGCGAGAGACCGTACTGGTGCGAGTACGGCAGCACGGGCAGGAAGACGTCGTCGGGCCGGTAGCCCATGCGGTCCGCGCTGAGCGCGAGGTTGTCGAGGATCGACCGCCCGGAGCGCACGATGCCCTTGGGGCTTCCCGTCGTGCCCGAGGACCACGAGATCGCGGCATCCCGCCGCCGGGCCCAGCCCGCGGGATCGGGCTCGGCCGCCGTCGCCGCACCGCTCCGCGGCGCCGCCGTCCCGACCGCGCCGTCGCCGAGCTCGAGCACCACCCGGGCGAGGTCCCGGATCCGCGCCCGCTGCGCGGGGGTGGCCCGGTGGTCGGCCAGGACCACCGAGGCGTCGAGGTGGACGAGCGCCAGCAGCGCGACGACCCATTCCGGCGAATTGGCCCCGCTCAGCATCACCCGCGAACCTGGTCCGACATTTCGACGGGTCAGCAGGTCGGCGGCATCGAATACCCGGGCCAGGATTTCCTCGGTCTCCCAGATGCGACCATCGGGTGATATCAAACGCCTGGAAATGGGCAACTCGTGCTCCTCGGTACCAGGTGGTCGAAAGCGACTATCGCATACCCGGTGAACGGTGTCGAGGGCCACCCTGAAAGCCATGGCATGTACGGGGCAGTTGAATGCGCGAGTGACGGAAGGGATATTCGGAGATTGGATTATCCATCGTGGGAATGATTCCAGTCGTTTTCCCTTTTTCGGCTTCTTCGCCAGGTGTTCGCCAGGTGTTCGCCGGGGCCCGGTCCGGGGCTGCGGCCGGGGCTGCGGTCGGGGTTGCGGGCCAGGTGGTCGACGTCTGGAGGCGGCCGAGGTGCCCGGCCGGACGGGCGCCGCCGGGAAGCGGATTGGTCATCCGGTTGTGTGCTACCTTCGGGCCAAGCGGATGATGCATCCGCTTTCCTGGAGCGAGGAGGACCCATGCGCAAGGCAGCGGTGGTGACGGGCGGGACGGCCGGTATCGGACTGGAGACGGCGCTGGGGCTGGCCGCCGCCGGATACGCGGTCACGGTGGTGGGGCGCGACGCCGGCCGGGGTGCGCGAGCGGTCGAGCGCATCGCTGCCACGCGGCCGGAACACCCGGCCCGCTTCCTGGCCGCGGACCTCGGCTCGCTCGACGAGGTGCGCGCGCTCGCGGCCCGGCTCGGCGCCGACCACGCGGCCCCGGGCGAACCGCTGACCGTGCTGGTCAACAACATCGGGGCGATGTTCCCGCAGCGGCGGACCCTCGACGGCGTGGAGGCCTCCTTCGTGGTCAACCACCTGTCGCCGTACCTGCTCACCGAGTTGCTGCTGCCCACCCTGACGGCCGGTGCGCCGAGCCGGATCGTGAACGTGACCTCGGGCGCGGTCGCCCTCGCCAAGCGGGTGTTCGACGAGGTCGAGCCGCCCGGCGGCTACTACGGGTTCCACTGGTACGGCCGTGCCAAGCTCGCCAACCTCGCCCACACCCTCGACCTGGCGGCGCGGCTGGACGGTACGGGCGTCGCGGTCCTCGCCGCCGACCCCGGAGGTGCGGCGACCGACATGACCGACGGGACCCTGACCGACCCGAGGATCGTCTCGCCGCCGCTGCGACTGCTGTGGCCACTGGTACGTCGCCGGTTCGAGCGTTCGACCTCCGGCCCGGCGTCGGTGGCCGCCAGGCCGTCGATCACCGCCGCGACCGACGCGGCCCTGGCGGGCCGGACCGGCGTCGTCATAGGTGCCCAGGCCCGTCCGGTCGCCCCGTTCCGGGCGGCGACCGACCCGCGCGTGGTCGAGGCGGTGCGCAGGCTCAGTGAGCGGTACGCGCCGAAGGTCGCCGGCTGACCTCCGGCCGGTGCCGGCGCCGATGGGGGAGGCATGGCGGATAAGTCATCCGGTTAACATGTCCCCATGACCACGCCCCTGCGCAAGGACGCCGCCCGCAACTGGGAACGGATCGTCTCCGTCGCTCGGGCCCTGGTCGACGAGGGCACGCCGTTGCAGCTCAACGACGTCGCCCGCCGGACCGGACTCGGCGTCGGTACCGTCTACCGGCACTTCGCCACGCCCGAGGCGCTCCTGGAGACCGTCGCCGCCCCCTGCCTGGAACGGCTCGCCGCTCACGGCGAGCTGGCCCTGGCCGGCACCGACCCCGGGCGGGCGCTGGCGGACTTCCTGGCCCGCACCGTCGAAGCGCAGGTGACCGACGCCGCGCTGGCGCCGGTCGCCGCCGCCGACTCCGCCGCACTGCCGCGCACCCGGGAGCTCAAGGAGGCGATCCGCTCGGCCGGCACCGTACTCCTCGAGCGGGCCCGCGCGGCCGGTGCCGTCCGCCCCGATCTGAACGCGGCCGACCTGGTCCCGCTCATGTGCGGCCTCGCCTACGCCGTGAACGTCCACGGCGGCCCGCCCGCCGAGCGGATCGACACCGCGCACCGTTACCTGGCCACCCTGCTCGGCGGCCTGAGGGCGACTCCGGTGGACACCACCGAGCAGGACGCCGCCGGTTCGGGCGGTCGTCCCGCGGAGGGCTGACGGCGGCCGGAGGCCGGTCAGGCCCGTGCCGGGAGGCGGCGGCCGAGGCCCTCTGGAATCCTGGTCCGGGGGCGTTCACCGGGGCACCGAGCGAGGAGACCCGAGATGTCCGGAGAGCACGGTCCTCCGCAGCACTGTGAAGGACGCCCCCGACCTCGGCCGCCGGATGAAGGCCGCCGCCGAGCGGTCCGGCTGAGGAGCCCACGATGGACCTGAACCTCTCGGGCAGGGTCGCCCTCGTCACCGGCGCCAGCAAGGGCATCGGTCTGGCAGTGACACAGGCGCTCGCCGCCGAGGGCGTGAAGGTGGCGGCGGTGGCGCGCGGCGTCACCGGCCCGCTGACCGGTCTCGCCCCGCAGGTGCATCCGGTGTCGGCGGACCTCACCACCGTGGACGGCCCCGCGGGGGCGGTCGAGGAAGCGGTCTCCCGGTTCGGCGGACTGGACATCCTCGTCAACAACGTCGGCGCGGTGCGGCCCCGGCCGGGCGGCTTCCGGTCCGTCACCGACGAGGACTGGCTCCAGGCGCTGACGGTCAACCTCCTCGCCGCCGTCCGCACCACCAGGGCCGCCCTGCCGCACCTGATCGACCGCGGCAACGCCTCGATCGTGACGGTGAGTTCGGTCAACGCCTTCCTGCCCGACCCGGCGGTCATCGACTACGGCGCGGCCAAGGCGGCGCTCACCAACTTCTGCAAGGCCCTCTCCAAGGAGGTCGGTCCGCTCGGGGTGCGCGTCAACACCGTCAGCCCGGGCCCGGTCGCCACGGGGTTGTGGCTCGGTGAGGACGGTGTCGCCGCGACGGTGGCGAAGGCCTCCGGGGCGGAGCCGGAGGACGTCGCCCGTACCGCCGCCGCGCAGTCCGTGACCGGCCGTTTCAGCCGTCCACAGGAGGTCGCCGACCTGGTGCTGCTGCTGGCCGCCGACCGCAGTGGCAATGTCACCGGGAGCGACTTCGTCATCGACGGCGGCCTGGTCCAGACGCTCTGAGCTTCACGGGGCCGGAAGTGCCGTGGGCTCAGCGGAAGTAGTGGCCCGCGTCGAGGTCCTCGAGCAGGCCGGGGTGGGTGGGGTGCCAGTCGAGGAGGTCGCGGGTCAGGGCGCTGGAGGCGGGCTGGTCGACGGCGAGGATCCCGCCGAGGAAGCCGAAGTCCTCCGCCGGGGCGGAGGCCGTCGGCAGGCCGAGGTGGCGGCCGATCACCTCGGCGACGGCGCGGATCGGCACGCCCTCGTCGCCGACGGCGTGCAGCACCGAGCCGGTCGGGGCCTGTTCGGCGGCCAGGCGGAACAGGCGCGCGGCGTCGCGCACGTGCACGGCCGGCCAGCGCTGGGAGCCGTCGCCGACGTAGCCGGAGACGCCCTTGGCGCGGGCGGTGGCGATCAGGCCGGCGATGAAGCCGTGGTCGCCTTCGCCGTGGACGGTACGGGGCAGCCGGACGACGGACGGGCGCAGGCCGCGCTCCGCCATGGCGAGGACGGCCCGGGCGTTGTCGTCGCGGCCCGCACCGAGGCCGCCGGGCACGCTCCGGTCGTGTTCGGTCGCCACCCGGCCGGGTGCCGCCGGCGTCCCGTGGGCGACGACCAGCGGCTTGCCGGAGCCTTCGAGCGCGCCGCCCAGGGCCTCGGCCGCGCGGGCGTCGGTGCGGATCGAGGCGTCGAAGTCGGTGAAGTCGTGGACGAAGGCGAGGTGGATGACGGCGTCGGCCCCGGCGGCCCCGGCGCGCAGGGCGTCCAGGTCGTCGAGGTCGCCGCGCAGCACCTCGGCCCCGGCGGCGGCGACGGGGCGGCCGAGGCGTCGGACCGGGCCAGCCCGGTGACCCGGTGGCCGGCGGCGATGAGTTCGGGGAGGACGGCGGAGCCGATCCAGCCGGACGCGCCCGTGACGAATACCCGCATGACAGAACCTCCGGAACAGTGATGTCAGTGACTGTCGTCAGGCTAGCAGTGATGTCAGGCACTGTCATCGCGTACGATCGCCGCATGGGCAGATGGGAGCCGAACGGGCGCGGACGGCTGGCGGAAGCGGCGCTGGCGCTCTTCGCCGAGCAGGGGTTCGAGCGGACCACGGCGGCGGAGATCGCCGCGCGGGCCGGGCTGACCGAGCGGACCTTCTACCGGCACTTCGCCGACAAGCGCGAAGTCCTGTTCCACGGCACCGAGCTGATGCGGGAGCTGCTGGCCCGGGCCGTCGCGGAGGCGCCCGCCGACGCGGCCCCGATGGAGACGGTGGGCGCGGCCCTCGAAGCCGTGGGCGCCGTACTGCAGGAGAACCCCGAACGGGTCCGGCTGCGCGACGCCGTCGTGTCGGCCAACCCGGAGCTGCGGGAGCGCGAGCTGGTCAAGCTCGACGCGATGGCGTCGGCGACGGCCGACGCGCTGCGCGGCCGCGGTGTCCCCGGGCCGACCGCCGGCCTGGCGGCCGAAACGGGCATCGCCGTGTTCAAGGTCGCCGTCGCGCGCTGGATCGCCGAGCCGGCCGAGCCGGGCGGCGCGGATCTGCCGGGGCTCATCCGCGCGTCCGTGCAGGACCTGCGGCAGGTCCTCGCGGCCGGCCCGCCTGGCTGAGGCCGTACGGGGAAGAGCCGCATCGGGTGGAGCCGTACGGGGAAGATCGAAGAATCCGTACTGCAGTTCGAGGAGATTCGAGGAGAGTCGATGCAGGTAGCCGTGGTCACCTTCGACGGGTTCAACGAGCTCGACAGCTTCATCGCGTCCGCGCTGATCAACCGGTGCCGCAGGGACGGCCTGGAGGCCTTCGTCACCACGCCGACGCCGACGGTCACCTCGATGAACGGCGTGGAGGTGACCGGCCAGCGCCCGCTGGGGTTCGTGGCCGAGGCCGACGCGGTGCTCATCGGCAGCGGGGTCAGGACCCGCGACGTGGTGGCCGACGACCGGCTGCTCCGGATGCTGCCGCTCGACCCCGCGCGCCAGCTGGTCGGCTCGCAGTGCTCGGGCGCCCTGGTGCTGGCCCGCCTCGGGCTGCTGGGCACCATGCCGGCCTGCACCGACACCACGAGCCGGCCCTTCGTCGAGGCCGCCGGCGTCACCGTCCTAAGGCGTGTCTTGTGGATCAGGCCAGGCCCGCGACGCCAGGGCACGCACCTCGCCGCGTTGTCGTCGGTCGCCGATGCTCCGCATGGACTCCCTCCTCCGCCTTGCGATGCACGCACCCTGACGCCGCGGTCTGGTCCGACCTGATCCACAAGACACGCCCTAGACGCGCCGTTCCACGCGGAGGGGAACATCGCCACGGCGGGCGGGTGCCTGGCCTCCCAGTACCTCGCGACCTGGGTGATCGCACGGCTGCTCGGGGAGGAGGCCGCCCGCGGCGTCATCGACTACGTGGCCCCGGTCGGCGAGAAGGCGGAGACCGTCGAACGCGCCCTGCACGCCGTCCGGACGGGCCGGGCCGCACTCCGCTGACCCGCCGGGCGGCCCGCCACGGTTCTCACGGCCGGGCCGGGTCGTTGGGGTGGGACTCCAGGGCGGTCACCGTGAGGGTCATCCACGGCCGCAACGGGAGGCTGCCCAGCACCTGCTCGCGCAGCTCCTCCTCGTCGGCGGCCCGCCAGATGCCGATGCTGCGCAGCTCGCCGACCGGGCGCCACAGCCGGGCCAGGCGCCCGGCGGCGGCCAGCTCGCGGGCGCGGACGGCCTCGGCGGCGCGTCGGCGGTCCACCTCAGCCGCGGGGGTGCCCTCGGGCACGGTGGTGGTGATCTCGACCAGGAACTCGCGCAGCGCCCCGGCCTCGGGCTCGTGCGCGGCGGCGTCCGGGAACTGGGTCATGTCAGGCTCCGTCCAGAGATGCCCGGCCGGCGGCCGGGGTCGCGGTGGGGGCGCCGTGTCGTGGGCGCGGCGCCGGGGGTCCGTCGTGACGCCCGTGGCGTGTCGGGCGGGTGCGGGCCGGGTGGTGGGCGGCCTCATTGCTCCTCGGCGGCCTCCGGGGGCAGGAGGGAGACCTGGTAGTGGGCGATCGCCCAGCCGGTCGCGGTCCGTCGCAGCAGGACGCCGAGGAAGACGCTCAGCGTCGGGCGGTCGGTGAACGAGAAGTCCACGGCGAGGTATCCGAGGACGAGGTCCCGGGCCGGGCGGTTGGTCGTCAGGATCGTGTACTCGGCGGTCAGACCGGCGGGTTGGGCGGCGTAGTAGGCGGCCACGCCGGGCCGCCCGACGCTGTAGGGGTGCAGGCCCTGGAAGACCGCGTCCTCGGTGAAGAGGGCGGCGACGCGTTCGGGCTCGCGCCGGTCGACCGCGTCCTTCCAACGGTCGAGCACCTCGCGCAGGACGGTCTCGTCGGCGGGGGCGTCGTCCACTTCCGTGTCTCCTCCCGGGAGCGGCGGTGTCGGTGCGGTGGCCGGGGCTCGTGCCGCCGTCCAGGTGCAGGATCTCCCGGACCGGGCGTCGGCCGCTCGTCGGCCGCTCGTCCGCAGCCCTTCGGCTGCTCTGCCGGCGGGGCGGTGCAGCTGGACTTCATGGACAGCTGTCCAGGTAAGATGGACACCTGTCCATGAATTCGGGAGCTGATGATGCGCACGACGGCGGATCTGCTGGTCGGCCTGGTGGCCGTGTTGCACGGCTACATCCTGGTGCTGGAGATGTTCCTGTGGGAGCGGCGGCCCGGCCGTGAGCTGTCCGGCTTCGACCCGGCGCTCGCCCGGGCGACCGCGCCGCTGGCCGCCAACCAGGGCCTCTACAACGGCTTCCTGGCCGCCGGGCTGGTCTGGGGGCTGCTCGCCGGCGGTACGACGGGGCACCAGGTGCAGGTGTTCTTCCTGGCTTGCGTGGTGGTGGCCGGACTGTACGGCGGTGCCACCGCGAACCGGCGGATCCTGCTCGCCCAGGCCCTGCCCGGAGCGGTCGCCCTCGGCGCCGTCCTGGTGGCCGGATGAGCGCCGCCCCGGACCCGAGGGATGCCCCGGGCCCGAGGGATGCCCCGGGCCCGAGGGGCGCCCCGGACCCGAGGAGCGCCCCGGACCCGAGGGCCGAGCGGACCCGGGCCGCCCTGCGGCGGGCGCTGCTGGCGGAGTGCGCCGAGCGGCCGCTCGCGGACGTCAGCGTCGCCGCCCTGGTGCGCCGCGCCGGGGTGGGCCGGGCCACCTTCTACGTGCACTACGCCGACCTGGGGGCGCTGGCGGTGGACGCCTGCGCCGACCTGGTCCGCGTGGCAGTGGACGCGCTGCACGCCTGGCGGGGCGTGCCCGACCCGGACCTCCCGCCGCCCGCCCTCACCGGCTTCTTCACCGGACTCGTGCCGCACGCCGGGCTCCACCGCGCCCTGCTGACGCCGGGCGGCGGCGGGCCGCTCGGCCTGGTGCTCAACCGCGAGCTGCGCGAACGCAGCCGCACCGAACGGGCGTTGGCCGGAGCGCCGGAACCCGACCTGGTGGCGGCCGCCGTCGCCGGCACGTTCACCGGGGTGCTCGCCGACTGGTTGCACGGCCGGATCGCGGCGGAGCCGGAGCGGATCGCCGAGCAGGTCTGGCGCCTGCTGATCTCCCTGCACCGCACGCCGCGGCTGTGACCGGCACGACGGCGGAGGGTTAGGGCGTGTCTGACAATTCGCGTCGGATCAGCGCGCGGCGGTGGGGTGCGTGCATCGCAAGGCGGAGGAGGGAGTCCATGCGGAGCATCGGCGACTGACGACAACGCGGCGAGGTGCGTGCCCCGGCGTCGCGCGCCCGGCGGGAATTGTCAGACACGCCCTAGGCCACGGGGACGGGCACGGAGGCCCGGCCGGTCTCGGCGATCAGGGCGCGGAGGGCGGCGGCGACCGGGGCGGGGCGTTCCTGCATGGCGACGTGGCCGGTGTCGGGGAGGGTGAGCAGGCGGGCGTCGCGGAAGGCGGCGTAGGCACGCGGGGCGAGCCGGAACGGCACGAGGCGGTCCTCCCGGCCGTAGACCAGCAGGGTGGGGGCGGTGATCCGGCCCGCCTGGTGCCAGGGGGAGGCGGCGCCCCGACGCAGGGAGGTGCGGACCACGGCGCGCATGCCCGCGGGCAGCATCCCTCCCGCGTACGGGAGTTCGCTGCGGCGCAGCCGTTCGCGGGCCTCCGCCGCGCGCACCTCGGGGCGGACCCGGGTGGGGTCCGCGTAGATCAGCCGGTAGAGGTCGTCCAGTTGGCGGTCCGGGCTCTGGTCGGCGAGCAGCCGGGCGTACAGGCGCGGGGCGCCCGGCAGGGCGAGCAGGGCCGCGCGCAGGGCCTGGGGTGAGGGGAGGGCGGGCAGCACGGGGGCGAGCAGGGTCAGCGAGGCGACCAACTCGGGCCGATGGGCGGCGATGTGAAGAGCCGTCAGACCGCCGAGGGAGTTGCCGACCAGGTGGATCCGGCGGTGCCCGGCGCGGTCCAGGTGGGCGGCGACGGCCGCGGACTGGCCCTCGACCGTGACCAGGCCGTCGGGCGGGGGCGCCGACCGGCCGTAGCCGGGGAGGTCCAGGGCCAGGCAGTGCACCGAGCCGCGCAACTGGTCGATCAGGGCGGCCCAGTTGTCGGTCCAGCCGCCGAGGCCGTGCAGGAAGACAGCGGTGTCGGCGGCGGGCGCGGTGCCGGGGGTGTAGGTGGCGGCGAGCGGTTGGTGCACGGGGGTGGTTCCTTCGAGGGGCGGTCGGGTGCGGGTGCGGTGGTGGTGGCGGACGGGTGCGGTGGCGGGCGCGCGGCTCAGCGCCGCGGTGCGCCGGTGGTCTCCGCGATGGCGAGGCGGTAGTGCCCGATCAGCCGGTCGCCGATCGACGCCCAGTCGCGCTCGGCCACGGCGGCGCGGCCCGCCCGGCCGAGTTCGGCCCGCAGGCCGGCGTCCCGGGCGAGCCGGTCGACGGCCGTACGGAACTCCTCGCCCGCGCCGGGCGGCACCAGGAAGCCGGTGCGCCCCGGGCGGACCAGGTCCAGCGGCCCGCCGGCCGCCGGGGCGACCACCGGCAGGCCGCTGGCCATCGCCTCCTGGACGGTCTGGCCGAAGGTCTCGTACGGCCCGGTGTGCGCGAACACGTCGAACGAGGCGTACAGCCGGGCGAGTTCGTGCCCGGTGCGGCGGCCCAGGAACTCCGCGTCCGGCAGTGCGGCCTCCAGCGGGGCGCGGCACGGGCCGTCGCCGACCACCACCAGCCGGACGCCCGGCAGTCGGGAGGCCTGCACCAGCCGGTCGACCTGCTTCTCGGCCGCCAGCCGTCCGACGTAGCCGACCAGCACCTCGCCGCGCGGGGCGAGCCGGCGGCGCAGCGCCTCGTCGCGGTGGCGCGGGTGGAAGCGCTCCCGGTCGACCCCGCGCGGCCACAGGTGGAGCCGGGGGACGCCGTGGGCGGCCAGCGCGTCCAGCGACGCTCGGGAGGGCGCCAGCGTCCGGGCGGCCGTGCCGTGGACGCGCCGCAGGATCCGCCAGGCCGTCCGGGCGCCGGCCTCGCCCGCGAACGGGAGGTAGGTCCGGGCGTAGGCCGCCATGTCCGTCTGGAACACCGCCACGGCCGGGACCGAGGCCCGCCGGGCCGCCGCGGCGCCCGCCGCCCCGAGGGCGAACGGCCCGGCCAGGTGGACGACCTGGGGGCGGTGCCGCTCGATCGCGGCCGCCAATTGCCCGCCGGGCAGGGCGATCCGCACCTCCGGGTAGCCGGGCAGTGGGACGGACCGGACCCGGAGCACCTGGTAGCCGTCGATCCGCTCGGGGCCGCGCCGGGTGCGGGTCGCCGGGGTGACCACCAGGACGCGGTGGCCGCGGGCGGTCAGGTGCTCGGCGGTCCGCAGCACGCTGTGGGCGACGCCGTTGAGCTGCGGGGGGAAGGACTCGGTGACGATCAGGACCCGCAGTGGGCCGCCGTCGGGCCCGGGGGCGGCGGCGGGGGCGAGCGGTGCGGCCGTCGCCGGCCCGGACAGGACGCGGCTCACCGGGCGGTCCCGCTCTCGGCCCGGGACGCACTGCTCTCGGCCCGGGGCCGTCCGTCCTCGGCCCTGGTCCTGGTCCTGGCCCGGGCCCCGGGTACGGCCGCGGTCGGGGGTGCGTCGACGCAGCGGCCCACCGCCCGGAGGTCCCGCAGGATCTCCCGGAACGAGTCGACCAGGCCGGCCTCGCGGTAGGGCAGGCCGACCTCCGCGCAGTAGGCGCGCACGATCCGCGAGGCCGGGCGCAGCGCCGGTACGGGCATGGCCGGGAAGAGGTGGTGCTCGATCTGGTAGCCGAGGCCGCCGAAGAGGAAGTGGGTGAACCGCCCGGCGCGGAGGTTGCGGGTGGGCAGCACCTGGCGCCGGAGGTAGTCCGCGGGCTGCTCGTCCGGTCCGGTCATCGGCATGCCCTTGTGGTTGGGCGCGAAGATGCAGCCCAGGTAGACGCCGAGCACGGCGCCGCACAGCACGGCGAAGGCGAGCGCCTGGAGCGGGGTGAGGACGGCCAGCAGCAGGCCCGCCGCGAGGGCGTAGTGCAGGACGGCGAGCGTCCGTTCCAGCACCGGGTGGCGCAGCCGGCCCCGGGTCAGCGTCAACGCGGTGGCGACGACCAGGCCGAGGGCCTGGAGCGAGAGCAGCGGGAAGAACAGCTCCGCCTGGTACTTGGCGACCGTCCTCCGCAACCCCCTGGTGCGGACGGCCTGTTCGGCGGTGCGGACGAAGAGCATGGCGTTGGCGGCCGGGTCGCGGCCTTCGCGGTTCGGGTGGGCGTGGTGGCGGTTGTGGTCGCTGACCCACCAGCCGTAGCTCATCCCGACCACCAGGTTGCCGAGCAGGATGCCCGCGAGGTCGGTGCTCCGCCGCCCGGAGAACACCGCGTGGTGCGCGACGTCGTGGCCGAGCAGCGCCAACTGGCCCAGGACGAGGGCGAGTACGGGCGCCAGCGCGAGCTGCCACCAGCTCGCGCCGACGGCGGCGAACCCGGCCAGCCACAGGGCGAGGGCGGCCAGCAGGGCGGTGGCCCGGCAGCCGTAGTACAGCGGGCGCTTGCGGAGCAGTCCGGCCTCGCCGACGCGTCGGCGCAGCTCGGCGAAGTCCCCGTGCGGGGTGGGTCCGGCGGTCGGGGTGTCCTGAGGGGTCATGCCACCATCCCGGTCTCGGGTCGCTCCGGCCGGTCGTGGCCGCAAAGCCACCCGTCCCGGGGCCACGTGCGGTGGCCCCGGGACGGGCGGCGGCCTCACCCTTCCGTACCCGACCGGCCGGTGTGCCCCGGCGGGCCCGTGTCGCGGTCGGAATGGGCTCGAACGGGCGGGTGGCGGCGGGGGTTGTTCCGTCGGGTATCCGAAGGTCGAGCGTTCTTGCGAGGCTTCCGGCCGGTCCCCGGCGGGATCCACCCGGTGGTCCATCCGGTGGTCCACCCGGGGTCCGCTCGGGGACCACCCGACCTCGGGTCGGGGCGGCCGGTCCGGTGCTCTAGCCTTTGGCCAATGACCGGGACGACCGATGTACACGCTGCCGATGTGCCAGACGTGCGCTCTGTGCACGATGTGCCCGACGGGGTCTGGACCAGGCTGACCGCGGCCACCGACCTCGATCGGGCGGTAGCCCGCTCCTGGCTCTTCGGGCTCGGTTTCAACCGCGCGGCGCCCGTCGACGTGCTCCTGAGCCTCCTGGATGCCGGGGAGGCCGGCTTCCTCTGGCGGGAGGACCTACCGCCCGAGGTGATGGACGCCGCGGTCGTCCACGAAGCCAGGCGGGTGCGTGTCATCGCCGCGGAATCCGGTCACCTCTCCGCCGCACAGTGGGACCGGCTCGTCGCCGCCACGCCGAATGCGGGGCTGCGAGGGCTCTTCACGGAGCTCGCGGCCGAGCACCTGGCCGCCCGGCGGCTCTCCCGTGGCGGCCGCGGCGTCGGCAGCGCGCCGCACGCCGACGCCACGCCGCCCGGGACGCCGGAGGAGATCGCGGTGATGGCCGCCGACGTCCCCGACATCGATCCGGAGGGCCTGACGACGGCGCTCTGGTGGATCGGCGCCCTGTACGGGGACGCCGACGCCATGCGTCAGCTCGCGGCCTCGCCGAAACTGCTGATCCGCCGCAGCGTCGCCAGAGCGCCGCGCCTGCCCGCGGACGTGGTGGCCGGGCTGGCCCGCGACCGGGACCGGGTCGTGCGGCTCTTCCTCGCCGAGTCGTGCGACGACGCTCCACCGGAGCTGCTCCTGGACGTGGCCGCGTGGTGGGACGGGAGCCTGTCCTTCCCCGGCCGACCGCACAACCACCCCAACTTCCCCCGCGAGGGCCTGCTGCGCTTCGCGACGGACCCCAACCCGCGCCTGCGGGCCCTCGCCCTCGACGACCCGGCCTCGAGCGGCGCCCTTGTCGAGCAGCTGAGCCGCGACCCCGATCCGCTCGTACGCGCGGCCGCCGGGCGGGACCGGCGCCTCTCGCCGGAATCGCTCCGAGGGCTCGTCACCGACCCGGACGGAGGCGTGCGCCGGGGGGCCCGGCTCAACCCCGCCCTGCCACCGGATCTGCTGGTGACGCTGCTGCTCGAAGCCGGCAGCGCCGAGCACGCCGTCCGTAACCCCGCCATCCCCGTCCCCGTCCTGCGCCGGATGGCCGCGCTCGGCAGACTCCGGGCCGCGACCGGAACCTCCTGAGCACCTGAGCACCTGAGCACCGGCGGAGCCGGGGCCGACGCCGGTGAGGCCCCCGGCGTGCGCCGGGGGCCTCGGTCGGTCGGTCGGCGGATCAGTGTGCCGGCCGATCAGCCAGCCGGCCGATCAGCCGGCCTCCGGACCAGTGTTCAGTGGATCAGGTGGAGCGAGAACTGGTCGTCGGTGGGGACGGACGGGGTCTTGACGTGGGTCACGCCCGTTGCCGGGTCGTGGTACCAGCCGGAGGCGGCGGTGTCGAGGTCGGCGGCCGACTCGAGTTCGGGCAGCCGCCCGCCCTGGGTGACGACCAGGCGCGGGGCGGACTGGCCGTGCACGGTGAAGCGGTACGAGCGGGCGTCCGGCTTGCCGGTGTAGCTGCCCTCGCTGGCACCGACCTCGACGGTGGTGACCGGCCCGTGGGAGTGGACCTCGACCTGCTGGGTGGCGGAGGACCCGGCGTCGTACTGGCGGGTGACGCCGTCGTCCTCGTACAGGGTGTACGAGGAGTCGCCCTGCGGGTAGAGGTCGTAGTCGAGTTCGCCGCGGTCGCGGTTCTGCCAGGACAGCGTGCCCTGCGGCCACATCGGGACGATGGCGCCGCCCTTGACGAACAGCGGCAGCGTGTCCAGCGGGGCGGAGTAGTTGTCGATGGTGGTGGGTCCCTGGTACGTGCGCCCGGTCCAGTAGTCGGTCCAGGTGCCCTCGGGCAGGTAGATGCCGTTGCGCACCGAGGTGTCGGAGTAGACCGGGGCGACCAGGAAGTCCGGCCCGGCGAGGAACTCGTACTTGGCGTTCGGGCCGAGCGCGGCCTTGTCGTGCGGGTACTCCAGGGCGAGCGGGCGGACGGCGCCGATGCCGGTGCGGGTGGCCTCGGCGGACAGGGTGTACATGTACGGCAGCAGGCGTTCCTTGAGCTGCAGGTACTTGCGGTTGATCGAGGTGTAGGGCTCGCCGTCCAGCCAGGGCTGCTGGTCGCGCTGCTCCTTGCCGGTCATGTCCTTGGCCCAGCCGTCCATGGTCATGATGGTCGGCAGGAAGGCCTTCCACTGGAGGTCGCGGGTGTACATCTTGGGGTCGCGGCGGAAGATCGAGCCGACGTCCCCGGTGTTGTAGGCGATGCCGGACATGGTGGCGCCCGCGTAGGTGGGGATCTGCCAGCGGATGTAGTCCCAGGACAGGCTCTGGTCGCCGCTCCACAGCACGCCGCAGCGCTGGGCGCCGGCCCAGGAGACCGGCAGCCAGACGAAGCCGCGGGCGTCGCTGTTGTCCTCGATGCCGGCCTTGGCCTGGTCGCAGGCGTTCAGCGCGAAGTCGTAGCCGTTGCCGACCCAGGCGACGTCGAGCTTGCGCACCCGGACCCCGGCCTTGACCTCCTCGGCCTGGTTGGGCAGGCCGTTCTGGGTCCACAGGCCGAGCTGGGCGTGGTCCTTGCGCAGGCCCTCGCCGGTCTGCGGGAGGTTCTCGTAGCCGCAGCCGTAGCCGTCGTTGACCAGCATCCAGCCGAGCGGCATCTGGTTCTGCACGTAGCCGTCGGCGACCTTGAGGGCGTCGGTGGTGTGGCGCTCGCCGCGGTTGGCGTTGTGCAGGTAGCAGTCGGAGTCGCCGGGTTCCAGGCCGTAGACCGGCGGCATGAAGGGCTTGCCGACCAGCGAGGTGTACTGGCCGATGACGGACTTGACGTCACCGGTGAAGTAGTAGGCGTCCAGGCGCCGTTCCTGCTGTCCGGTGCGCACCGGCGAGCCGAAGTCGTAGATCCCGGGGGCGAAGGTGTTGCGGAAGACGCCGTAGCCGCCGCTGGAGACGTAGAACGGCTGGGAGTTGTTGTAGCCGCCCTCGTTCCAGTTGGTGCTGTTGGCGACGTGGACGGTCTGGTCGCGGTGCGAGAAGCTGCCGTTCTGCTCGCCGCCGCCGAAGAACTGCTCGTCGGCGCCGCGGGTCAGGCTCTGCCGCAGGCCGCTGGTGGACCAGCGCAGCGGGGCGTTCTCCTGCCAGATCGCGGTGCGGTTGTCGGCCTGGTAGAGGCCGAACCGCAGCGGGTGCTTGTAGACCCGCAGGACGACGTGGCCGGACCGGACGCCGTAGTAGTCGCCGGCGTCGAACGAGGAGGTGCGGGGCTGGAGTTCGGGCTGCTTGCGGATGATGGTGCTGCCCGCCGGGTCGGTGATGGTGCCGTCCGGCGCGGCGCGCAGCCGCAGTTGGTCGTCGGCGAGGAAGTCGACCTTGGCCTTGAGGGTGCCCGCGGCGATGTCGTAGCTGCCCTTGCCGCCGCTGAACGAGGTGAGGTCGCCGGCGTCGGCGGTCTGCGGCAGGTAGGCGCGGCCGGTGAAGGAGCCGCCGTGCACGTCGTACGGGACGACCAGGACGTGGTAGGTGCCGGAGGCCTTGGGGATCACCGTCGCCTCCGGGTCGGCGGTGCCCGCGCTCTCGGCGACCTCCTTGCCGTCGGCGTCGTAGATGTACAGGTCGAAGTCGTCGGTGGGGTTCTGCCACTGGACGGAGATCGGGACGCCGCCCTCGGGGTTGTCGTCCCAGTAGCCCTTCGGGACGTTCACCGTCAGGTCGAAGCGGGCGCAGACCGCGCCGTCCGGGTCCTGGGCGACGGCGGGGCAGGAGGTGGCGCCGCCGAGGGTGCCCTTGGCGTAGGTGGGGCTCTGCCAGGTGACGCTCTGGTGGCCGTCGTCCAGGACGGCGGCGGGCGGGCCGGCGGCGTGGGCCGGTACGACGGGGCCGGTGACGGCGGCGAGGCTGGTCAGGGCCGCCGCGAGGGCGGCCCTGCGGAGCTGGGGTCGGAGCAGGCGCACGGGGGTTCTCCTGTCGACTCGGGTGCTCGGTGGCTTGTTGGAGGGGGCAGGGGCGCGACTCGGTCGTTCGGAGCGCTACTTGACGGATCCGGCGGTCAGGCCGGAGACCACGTGCCGCTCGATCACCGCGAACAGCACCACCACCGGCACGATCGCGACGACCGAGCCGGCGAACAGGTAGTTCCACTGGACGGTGTAGTTGCCGATGAAGCTGTTGATCCCGACGGTCAGCGGCTGGCTGCCCGGATCGGTGGACAGCGTCAGGCCCATGACGAACTCGTTCCAGGCGGAGATGAAGGTGAAGATCACCGCCGTGACCACGCCCGGCAGGGCCAACGGCAGCACCACCCGGCGCAGCGCCCCGATCCGGCCGAGGCCGTCGAGCATGGCGGCCTCCTCCAGCTCCACCGGGATCGAGGAGATGTACGCGGTGAGGATCCAGACCGCGAAGGCCAGGTTGAACGCGGCGTTGCAGAGGATCAGCGTCCAGACCGAGTTGAGCATGGACAGCTGGTAGAACTCCCGGTAGAGGCCCACCAGCAGGGAGGTCGGCTGGAACATCTGGGTGACCAGCACCAGCAGCAGGAACAGCCGGCGGCCCCGGTAGCGCACCCGGGCGGTGTAGTAGGCGGCGGGCAGCGCGACCAGCAGCGCCAGCAGGGTGGAGCCGCCGGCCACCAGCAGGGTGACCCGCAGGTTGTCGCCGAGCGTTGACTCCTGCCACACGCCGACGAAGTTGGACCAGGCGAAGTGCCGTGGCAGGTACGTCGCGTCGCGCAGCTCGTCGGCCGGGCGCAGCGCGGTGACCACCATCTCCAGGTACGGGAACAGGAAGACCACCGCCAGCAGCCAGGCCGCCCCGGCGAGGGCCAGGGTGCGCGGCCTCCAACGGTTCTGACGCAGCATCAGCTCTCCTCCTGGTTCCAACCGCTGACCTTGAGGAAGGCCAGCACCATCAGCACCACGAGGGCGAAGTTGACCACCGACATCGCCGCGGACTCCCCGATGTCGGTGGACTTCAACTGGTACATGAACACCGTGCTGGTGGCCGTGTCGCTGCTCGGGCCGCCCTGGGTCATGCCCCAGATCACCGGGAAGGAGTTGAAGACGTTGATCAGGTTGATCACCAGGCCGACCAGGAACGCCGGGCGCAGCAGCGGCAGGGTGATCCGCCGGTACGCCTGCCAGGCCGAGGCGCCGTCCACCCGGGCCGCCTCGTACACCTCGGCGGGGACGGTCTGCAGGCCGGCCAGCAGGGTGTAGGTGGTGAACGGGAGGGACACGAACACGGCGACGAAGACCATCCAGGGCCAGGCCGTCGACGGGTCGCCCAGCCAGTCCCGCGGGCCGTCGACCAGCCCGAGGTCGGTCAGGAGGGTGTTCAGCACGCCCGCCGTCCGGTCCAGCATCCAGCGGAAGCCGATCGCGGTCATCAGCACGGACGCCGCCCACGGGGCGATCAGCGCCCAGCGGGCGTAGCGCCGGCCCGGGAACCGCTGGTCGAACAGCTGGGCCAGGGCGAGCGACAGCAGCATGGTCAGGCCGACCACGGCGAGGGTCCAGGCGACCGTGGCCAGCAGGACGTGGCCCAGGTCCGTCTCGCCGAACAGCTTCCGGTACTTGTCCGGTCCGGCCGAGCCGCGGACGAAGCCGCTGGTGCTGACCCGCAGGAACGAGGTGCGGACCATCTCGTACACCGGCCACAGCACCACGGCGAGGATCAGCAGCACGGCCGGGGCGATCCACGGCAGCGGGCCGAACCGGCGGCCTCTGCGCACAGGGGGGTTGGGAGTCACGGGGGTGCCTTTCACGGCCTTCGACGGGAGCCGGCCGTCAACTGTCCGAGGTGGGCCGTCATTCGCGCGGGTCGGGCCGTCATGCGCTCGGAGCCGGCCGTCAACTGTTCGGGGTGGGCCGTCACTTGTTCGCGACCGCGTCCTGGGCCTTCTTCTGGAGGTCGCCGAGCACCTTGGCCGGGTCGCCCGAGACGGCGCTGCCGACCGACTTCTTGAGTTCGGCCGAGACCGCGTCCCAGGTGGTGTCGCCGAGCGGGTAGAACACGGCGTGCGGCAGCAGCGCGAAGAACGGCGCGAGGTCCTGGTGCTTGCCCCCGGTGGTGAGTTCGCCCAGCGCGCTCTGGGTGACCGGCATCAGGTTGTACGTCTCGTCGAAGGCGACCTGGTTGTCCTTGCTGTACGCGAAGTCGAGGAACTTCCGGATCTGGTCGCGGTGCCCGTTCTTCTTGAACGCCATCATCCAGTCCGCCACGCCGAGGGTGGAGGCCAGCGGGCCGTTCTTGCCGGGGATGGGCGCGACCCCGTAGTCGACCTTGCCGTCCTGCGCCATCTGGATCAGCGACGGGTGCCCGTTGAGCATGGCCGCCTTCCCGGCCGCGAAGTCCGCGAACGCGGTCTTGCGGTCGGTGGTGGCCGGGTTGGCGTAGGTCAGCCCCGGGTCGACCAGGTTGGACCTGAGCCAGCGGAAGGTGTCGATGTTGGCCTGGCTGTTCAGGGTGTACGCGCCGTCCTTGCCGGTCGGCCCGCCGTCGTCGCCCAGCTCCCAGATCATGCTCTCGCCCTGGGCCTCCTCCGGCCCCAGCGGCAGCGCGTACGGCGTGACCCCGGGCACCTTGGCCTTCACCAGCTCGGCGTCCTTGCGCAACTCGTCCCAGCTGGTGGGCGGTTGGCCGATCCCGGCCTGCTGGAACAGCGCCTTGTTGTAGAACAGCGCCCGCGCCGAGGAGACGAACGGGATGCCGTACTGCACGCCCTTGACCTGCCCGGCCCGGGCGAAGCTGTCGATCAGGTCGCCCCGGGTGTCGGGGGAGAGCACGTCCTCGGCCTTGTACAGCAGGTCGTCGGCGACCTTGTCGGCGTACCCGCCGGTCTGCAGCACGTCCGGCACGTTGCCGCTCTGGATCATCGTCTTGACCTGCTTGTCGATGTCGTTCCAGTTCACCACCTGGACGTCCACCTTGATGCCGGGGTTGGCCGCGGTGAACGCGGTGGCGACCCGGTTCCAGTAGTTCTTCGAGCTGTTGGACTCCTTGTCGCCGTAGTCGGCGGCCACCAGCTTGAGCGTCACCTTCCCGTCGGCGTCCGCCCCACCACCGCCGCTCCCGCCACCGCTGCCGCAGGAGGTGAGGGCGAGCGCCCCCAGGGCACACGCCGAGACGAGGGCCAGCACACGTTTGTCCACCGCAGATACCGCCTTCGTGCGTGCTTGATCGGATGATCCAAGATGCTTGAAGAGCACTGGTTTTGAGCAGTTTCGAAAGAGCAGCTTGCTGCTCCGGGCGGTTCATGTCAATCGTGACTGCAGTTTTGAGCAACCCGTCCCCTCGTTCTCGGCCCACCGCGACCCGCTCTGCGCAGAAACGCTCAACGCCTAAGGCCTCCTCCCCGAGCCAGGGGTGAGCACCCGTCACCCACGAAGAGGGGAGCCGCCGGACGGGCGGAAGACGATCGAGCGGGCCGCGCGGTCGCGGTATTGTGGCGCGCGCGGTCGGGGAGGCCGCAGGTGAGGACGGCGGTTCGGGCGTACGGCCCGGACGTTCGGGAGGGGAGCGGCATGGCCGGGGATGTGACGGTGGAGACGATCGACCTGGGGGACGGCACCACGGTGCGGGCCGAGGTGATCGGCGAGGTGGGCTTCGCCGCCGCCGGGGGCGAGGACGAGTTCGGCGACGTGGGGCTGCGGGACCGGGCCGCCCGGGTCGGCTCGGCGGTGGCGCTGTCGCTGGACCAGGTGCGCGGCACGGTGCAGGGCATCGGCCGCTGGGCCGCCGAGACCATCACCCAGGGCGGGGCCGGGGCTCCGGACACCTTCGAGGTCGAGTTCGGCCTCAAACTGGCCGTGAAGTCCGGGCAGTTGCTCGGGATCATCGCGGAGGCCGGGAGCGAGGCCGGGCTGACCGTCAAGCTCTCCTGGGACCTCGCGGCGCGCCGGGAGCGGGCAGGCGCGGCGCCGAGCGCAGGAGACGGCGCCGAGGCCGCCACCCCCGCCGCCGCGGAGTGACCGGCCCGCACCTCGACCGCGCCCGGGCCGAGGCGCTGCACCGCTGCGCCGTCCGGATCGAGGCCGCGGGCGCCTTCCTGGGCAGCGGCTTCCTGGTCGCCCCGGGCCTGGCCGTCACCTGCGCGCACGTGGTGCTGGACCGGCGCGGCCCGGCCGAGGCCCTGGTGGTGCGGCACGGCGCGAGCACCCACCCCGTACCGCCCGGCGCCGTCCGGGCCGAACCCGCCGGCCTGGGCACCGGCCCCTTCGAGGCGTTCCCCGACCTCGCGCTGCTCGACGTCCCGGCCGCCGCCCCCGGCCACCCGGTGGCCCCGCTGGCGGGCGCCGAGGCCGAGCCGGGCACGTGGCTGACCGCCCTCGGCCACTCCACGGCCACCCCGACACCGGGGGTCAACGAGGACACGGTGGCCCTCCAGGTCGTCGGCCGGTCCGGGGAGTTCATCGCCGTCACCGGCTTCGTGCAGCCCGGCCTCAGCGGCAGCATGCTGGTCGGAGCGGACGGGCTGGTGCGCGGCGTGCTCAAGGGCAGCCGCTCGTACAAGCAGGACCTGGGCGGCTGGTACGTGCCGCTGGCCGCGCTGCTCGCCTTCCTCGGCCCGGTGGTCCGCGCGGCCGCGCCCCAACCGCCGCCCACCGACGCGGACGTGGTGACGGCGCTGATGGCCCTCCCGTACACCGCGCGGGCCGACGGGCGGTTCGACCTGCTGGAGCGGATGGGCGAGCACCTCGGCCTGCCGCACTCCTTCGAGGTCGAGGAGCGCTCCGACCGCCGCGACCACCTGTTCCGCATCGTGCGCCGCTGCCGCGGCCACCGCGACGCCCCGGCGGCGCTGCGCGCGCTGTACACGGCACTGGAGGAACTCGCCCCCCACGACGGCGCGTTGCCGCAGCTGCGGGACGTACTGGACCGGGCCGCCGGGGACCACCCCGCCGACCGTCCGGGAAGCTGGTAGGCCGATGCACACGGGCGCGTACGGCGGCCGGCCGCCGTGGGCCGGCGGCGAACCGGGCACCCACCTCGCCGCCCCGTTCGAGGAGGCCGAGGGCCTGCTGGCCGACATCCTGTTCGGCTTCCGGGGGATGCAGCGGCGGGAGTTCCGGCAGGGAGTGCTGGAGACGATGGGCCGCTCCCCGTCGTCCAAGCACTTCCACCTGGACGTCAAGGAGGCCGACACCGCGCGCGAACACGTCCTGGAGATCCTGCGGAGCATCCGCTGCGCCCGCGACCCCCGGGCCGTACTCGGCTCGCTCCGCGAGGCGCTCAGGGACCACGACCCGTACGGCGGCGCCCTGCCCTGGCTGGAGGTGACCGTGCTCGCGCTCACCGCCGAGACCGGACTGCCGGCCGGCGTCCTGCTGCGCGCCATCACCCTGCTGCGCACCCTGGACCCGGCCCCCGGCCCGCACCGACTGCTCCTCCACGTGCCCCCGAACGCGCCCGGCCGCCACCGCGTCGACGAGCGGACCACCCTGCCCGAGGTCCTCACCCGGCTGCTGGACCACTTCGGCGGCCCCGACGCCGGTCACGCCCTGGCCTTCCTGGACAGCCTGGCCCGGGACCAGGACCTGCTGCTCCGGCACCCCCGGCTCGCCGACCTGGGCACCCTGCTGAGCAGCCTCCCGGTCGCCCGCCCCACGCCCCCGGAGAAGGCCGCCGCCCGCCTGATCGTGCAGATCCGGCTGGAACCCGAGACCCCGGAGCACATCGAGGCTGGCCGCTACCACCTCCGGGCGTCCTGCTACCGGCAGCCGCTGGCCGGCGGCCCGATCGAACGCCTCCACGACCTGGTCGCCACCGACTCGCTCGCCCTGGAGGACCTGGTCGCCGAGGGCAGCGCCCGGCTGGCCGGCTGGCAGACCCTGGTCTCCGAGCTCGGCCGGCACAAGCGCAGCCCGGTCCGGATCGAGTTCCTGCTGCCCAGGGAACTGCTCGGCCACAGCGCCGAACTGTGGTCCCCGACCCTGGACGGACGCCGGATCGGACTGCTGCACCCGGTGGTGGTCCGCTACCTGGACCGCTACATCAACCCGTGGCTGCAGACCGAGGCCTGGTACGACCGGTGGGAGCACCTGTTCGCCGACACCCTCGACTGCGAGGCCGTCGACCGGATCGGCTGGCCGCCCCTGCACCCCGAACGGGTCGCCGACCTGCCCGGCTGGCTCGACGGCCGCCCCACCGTCGCCTGCCTCGGCCTCGACACCCCGTACGACGAACTCGACCCCCGGGTGCGCGCCGCCGTGCTCGACGCCGTGGAGATCGACGGCGTCCCGGCCATGCTGTGGCGCCGCTCCCCGGGCGCCCCGACCGACGTGGTCGACGCCCTGCGCCGCGACCGCCCGCGCTCACTCGCCCACCTGCCGGAGGCCGTCCACCGGCACCGCAAGGTGACCCGGCAGGCGCCCGCCCAGGACGGCGTCACCCTCTTCTGGGACGACCCGAACTGCCTGGACCCGGATCAGGACGCCGGGTTCCCGGGGATGGTGTGAGACGGATGGCGTGAGGCGGGCGGTGTGAGGCGGACGGCGCGAGGCGGACGGCGTGAGACGGATGGTCGGCAGTGGAGCGGGAACCAACGGCAGACGATGAGGACGAGGCGGTAACCATGCCCGAGAACTGGTGGATCTACCGGGGCACCGGCGTGCCCCACGGCGGCATCGCCGCGCTCCCGCCCGCCCCCGCCTGGCGCTCCTTCGGCGACTGGGTCGACAACGACGAGGAACTCCCGCCACCCCCGGCCGAGGAAGCCGCCGGGCTGACGGCCCGCCGACTCGGCCGCGTCCAGCAGGCCACCGCCTACCAGGCCGACGAGCGCGAGATCCACCTCGTCAACCTGGCCCTCCACCTGCGCCGCCCGCTGCTGATCACCGGCAAGCCCGGCGTCGGCAAGTCCACCCTCGCCTACGCCGTCGCCCACGAGCTGGGCCTCGGCCCGGTGCTGCGCTGGCCGATCAGCAGCCGCTCCACCCTGCGCGACGGCCTCTACACCTACGACGCCATCGGCCGCCTCCACGAGGCCGGCCTGCACGCGCCACAGGACGGCACCCACCACAGGCCGCCCGCCATCGGCCGGTTCCTGCGCCTCGGCCCGCTCGGCACCGCCCTGCTGCCCTGGCGCACCCCCCGCGTCGTCCTCGTCGACGAGATCGACAAGAGCGACATCGACCTGCCCAACGACCTCCTCAACGTCTTCGAGGAGGGCGAGTTCGAGATCCCCGAACTCCAGCGCCTCGGCCCTGGCCCGCAGGAGGTCGCCGTCGCCGACCCCGGCCGGCACGCCGTCGTCCGCGGCGGCCACGTGCGCTGCGCCCACTTCCCGCTGGTCGTCCTCACCAGCAACGGCGAGCGGGAGTTCCCCTCCGCCCTGCTGCGCCGCTGCGTCCGGCTGGAGATCCAACCGCCCACCGAGGAACGGCTGGCCGCCATGGTCGCCGCCCACCTCGGCCCGGACGGCAGCCCGGACGGCGCCCAACGCGCCGAGCTGATCACCGAGTTCCTGCGCCGCCAGCGCGAGGACGGCGCCGACCTGGCCAACGACCAGCTGCTCAACGCCCTGCTGATGGCCGAGCGCGGCCTGTGGGGCAGTGGGCCGGGGCGCGACGTCATCCAGGACGTCCTGCTGCGCCCGCTCAACGAGGGCTGAGGCGGCGGCCGGTGGACGGGTTCGGTACGGGCGGGCGCGGTACGGGCGGGTCCGGCGTGGACGGGAACGGTACGAGCGGGAGTGGTACGGGCGGGCCCGGCCCGGACGGAGCGTCGGCGGCGCACACCGCGCTGCGGCAGGCGCTGGCCGCCCTCGTCGCACCCGAGGACGGCGCGTCACGGCCCCAGGACCTGGCCGACGCGCTGTGGATCTCCCGGCTGGCCGGTCTCGGCCCGCTCCCCGATGCCGACGACGATGCCGATGCCGGTGTCGACGCCGACGCCGACCCTGAGCCGCCGGGCGGCCACCCCGCGCCCCCGACCACCCCGCACCCGCACCAGCCGTCCGCCGACCCCGACCGTCCCCGACCGCCCGCCCCCACCACCCCGCGGCCCGGCCCCAAGGTCGAACTCCACCCCCGCCACGCCCCCACCGACCCCCACCACCCGGGCGGCCCCGCCCGCGGCGCCGAAGTCGTCCAGGTCACCCGGCCCCCCGCCCTGCCCGGCGCCCTCGCCATCGCCCGCGCCCTGCGGCCACTGCGCCGACCGCTCACCCCACGCCCCGGCGGCCGCCGGCCGTCCCACCTCGACGAGGAGGCGACGGCGGAGGCCACCGCCGAGGCCGGGGTGCTGTTGCCGGTCTGGCAGCGGACCCGGCCCCGCTACTCCGTCGACCTGCTGGTCGACACCGGCGCCACCATGGCCGTCTGGCACGACCTCGCCGGTGAACTCGCCACCCTGCTGGAACGCCACGGCGCCTTCGAGGAGGTGCGCACCTGGTCCCTCGACACCGACCGGCAGACCCCGCACCTCACCCCCTTCCGCCGCCGTCGCACCGCCGCCCCGCCGCCCGCCACCCCCGACCGGAACTGGTCCCGGCCGCTCACCGACCCGCACGGCCGCCGGATCCTGTTCGTCCTCACCGACGGCGTCGGACCGGCCTGGTACGGCGGCGAGTTGGTGCCCTTCCTGGCGCGCGCCGCCGCCACCGGACCGGCCGCCGCCCTCCAGGTGCTGCCCCGCCGGCTCTGGCACCGGACGGCCCTGCGCCCCGCCCCGGTCGAGGCCCGGGCGGCCACCCACGGACGGCCCGTCCCCGTACTGCGCACCGAGAGCACCCTGCCCGGCATCCCGCGCGGCCGGGCCGGCGAATCGGCCCGGGCCTCGGTCGGCTGGCTGCCCGTGCTGGAGATCGACGCCGACTGGCTCGCCCCCTGGGCCGACCTCACCGCGGGCCGCACCACCGGCTGGACCCCCATGCTCGCCGCGCCGCTCAGCGGGGTCCCGCGCCCGCCGCGCCCGCGCACCAGGGAGACGGCCGCGCGCCCGCCCGCCGACCGGGTCGCCGCCTTCCGGGCCGGCAGCTCCCCGAACGCCTACCGGCTCGCCTGCCACCTGGCGGCGGCGCCGCTCAGCCTGCCGGTGATGCGGCTGGTCCAGCGGTCGACCGTGCCGGAGTCGGGTCAGCGGGAACTGGCCGAGCTGTTCCTGTCCGGGCTGATCGAGGTGCGGGAGAAGGCCGCGGACCCGGACGAGGTGGTGTACGACTTCGTCGACGGCGTCCGGGAGGAACTGCTGGGGGAGTTGACCCGCACCGAGTCGGTCCGGGTGCTCGAGCACGTCCTCGCCAAGGTCTCCGGCCGGGTCGCCGCGACCTTCGGCGGCACCCTCGACTTCCGCGCCCTCGCCGCCGCGACGGAGGACTCCCGGCACCGGATCCCGGAGCGCAGCCGCCCGTTCGCCGAGGTCGCGGCGCGGGTGCTGGCCGGGGCGGGCGGCCAACACGTCACGATCGCCCGGCACTTGAGCAGCGCCGTCGGCGACCGGACCCTCCGGCGCGACCTGCTGACCCCACCCCCGCCGATCACCAGCCCACCCGACCCGCCCCGGATGATCGGACGGCAGGAGGAACTCGACCGGCTCGCCCAGGCCTGCGAACCGGGTGGCGTACACACCCGGCCGGTGGTGATCGAGGCAGCACCGGGCATGGGCAGGCGACGACTCGTCCAGGAGTACGTCCAGCGCCACGGCGACCGGCACTCCTTCGTTCACTGGATCAACGGGCGGACGGCGGACGGGCTGGCGACCGGGTTCGTCCAGCTGAGGTCTGCCCTCGGGGCGTGGCCTCGTGTCCCCCTGGGCGAGGCGGTCGCCGGCCACCCCGACTGGCTGATCGTCGTGGACGCCCTGCGCCCGGGATCCGGGCTCCCCCGAGAACTCGCGGCACTGCTCGCGGACACCTCGGGCAGCCTGATCGTCACCACCAACTCGCGCGAGGGGATGCGCTACCTCGACTCCGCGACCACTGTCACCCTCACCTTCCTCACCGAGGGGGAACTGCGCGAGGAGATCCGCGGCCGCCTCGGCGACGCCTACCGACGGATCGAGTACGCCCAGGAGTTCCAGTACCTGCTCGACCGGATGCCCCGCCGCCCGGACGAACTAGTGACCTGGCCCCTCGACGCCCAACTGGCCGCACTGGTCGGGCCGGAGGGGGCGGGGGACTCCTACTCCAACGTCCGCAGCTTCCGCCTGCCCAGCCCGGCCGTTGCGATTGCGACGGTGCGAAATCCAGATGGTGCTGGCCCCAACTGTGTTGCTGTCTACGGTGTAGACGGCCTACTGCGCTACATCGACCCCACGACCGGTCTTGAGGCGAGGCCTCCTCATTCCCTTCCGGTTTCGGCTGTAGAGATTGTCGCCATAGCTGAGCTGGGAGGCTACCCCTCGATTCTCTGCACTGTGGATTCTTCTGGGGCATTGCGCTATTGGGAAGGCCGTGACGGCTCCTTCGTGGCGGGTCAAGTAAGCGCCGGAGTCTCACCGACGGCTATGGCGTCCTTCATTCACGCAGATAGGACCGAGTACCTCTGGACGTCTGACCTCCAAGGTCGGATGACCTTGTGGGATCCAGGTGACGGCTCTGTAGCTTCGGACCTGCCCGGGCCTCCCGGCGGACAGCGATCCTGGGCGATGACCACCCTGCCGCAGCCGGACGGGCCCTCGTACCTGGTCGGCGTCGACCCCACCGGGCGCCTCCACCGCTGGCAGCCCGAGGACCCCACGACCGCAGAGTTCTTCGCCGCCGCGGTGGTCGACCCAGGCCGCGCGCGGACGATCGTCGGGATCTCCGGTGACGAGACCCGCTGCGTGATCGCCTCGATCGGCGACCGGGACACCCACGTCCACATCTGGGAGTTCGACGGCCGTTGGCGCCAGGACCGTCGGCGCGACGCCGAACAGCCCCTGCTCGCCCGTCGCTTCCGCCTCATCGAGCGGATCGCCCAGGGGCTGCGCAGTGAGGTCTGGCGCGCCCGGGACGACCTGCTCGGCTCGAGCGTCGCGGTCAAGACCTTCGACCGGGAGAGCCCGCCCGCCGTCCTGGAGGCGGAACCGTTCCTGGAGCAGGCAGGGAGGCTCGCACTGCTCGACCACCCCGGCGTCGTCGCCTGCCGCAGCTCTGGCATCGACGCCGAACGTGCCTATCTGGTAATGGAGTTCATTGACAACCACGATCTGCGGACCGCGTTGGAAGGGGGGCCGTTGCCCCCGTACGAGGCCGCCGCGATCGTGTACGGCGTCGCCAGGGCACTGACCTACCTGCACGGCAACGGGATCGCGCACGGCAGGATCGAGCCCGCCAACATCCTCGTCCGCCCGGACGGCACCCCGGCGCTCTGCGACTTCGGGATCGAGTTCACCGGCGACGCCCCGGCGAACCCCTCCGACGACCTTCACGCCCTCGGCAAACTCCTCCAGGAGACCGGAGCCCCCGAGACCCTGCACGGTCTCGCTTCCGAGCTGCTGCACTCCGACCCGAGCCGACGCCCGTCCGCTGCCGAGGTCGCCCTGCGGATCGAGTCCTCGGGCGCCCTGCGGCAGCCCGACCGGACGGCGGCGCCACCACTGAGGTTCACGCTGCTCGGCGAGGTGCGCGCCTGGCGCGGGGACGAGCACGTGGACCTCGGCCCGGCGGAGCGCAGGGCGGTGCTCGCAGCCCTGCTCAAGTACCGGGGCCGCCCCGTCCGGGCCGAGGTGCTGATGCAGGCGGTACGGCCGCAGCACACCTCCTCTACCCAGGAGGTCGACGAAGTCTGGCTCCACGTACAGGAGCTGGAGCGCGTACTCAACTCGTACCCGGCTCCCCGCGAGGTCCTCGAGGAACTGGCGGACGGATACACCTGGGTCCTGAACGTCGTCTCCGAGCAGATCGACGCCGTGCTCTTCGAACGGGCCGTGGAGCATGCCGAGTCGGTCCTGCTGGCCACCGACCCGGTGGCGGCCCGACGACACGTCGAGGAGGCCCTCGCCCTCTGGCAGGGGCCGCCACTGACCGGCCTGCCGGGGCCGTTGGCAGAACGGGAGCGGACCAGGCTGGAGCAGTTGCACGAGCGCGCCCAGGAGTTGCTGCGCGAAGCGGCGCCGCCGCCCGGCCCGGGCGACACCCGCCTCAGCTACCGGCTGCTCGGCCGGCTGCGCGTCCTGCGGGGCGGGGAGCCGCGGCCCGCAGGCTCACCGCAGCAGCAGGCCGTCCTGGCCGCCCTGCTGCTGCACGCCCCGGCGCCGGTGCCGATGGCGAGCCTGGTCAACGCCGTCTTCGGCGACGCCCCACCGGCCCAGGCCCTGGCTGCCGTGCGCACCTACGTCGTTCGGCTGCGCAACGTCCTGGCGGACCGCACCGGGCCGCGCGGCGCCGCCGAGATCCTCCAGTCGGTCAGCGGCGGCTACCGGCTGACCGTCGATCCGGGGTCGCTCGACGTGGCCGTCTTCGAGCAGCGCCTGGTCGAGGCCCGGCAGGCCCAGGAGGCCGGGAGCCTGTCCGAGGCGCACGCCCTGCTGCGGTCCGCACTCGACCTCTGGGAGGGGCCCGCGCTGGACGGGGTACCGGGGCCGTACGCCTCCTGGGAGCGCACCCGGCTGACCGAGCGGATGAGGGCGGCCGGCGAGGAGCTGTACGTCACGGGGCTGGCGCTCGGACGGCACCTGGAGTTCCTCACGGAGCTCGAACAGCTGGTCTCCGAGGACCCGTTGCGCGAGCGGCTGTGCGCCCTGCTGATGCTCGCCCAGTACCGCTGCGGGCTGCGGGACGACGCGATCGAGGCCTACCGGCGGCTCCAGGAGGGGCTGAGCACGGAGCTCGGCATCGAGCCCGGGCCGGCCGTGCAGCGGCTGTACCGGATGATCCAGGCGGCCGACCCCGAACTCCACCGCCTCGGTCTCGCCGAGGCGCTGGTCGTGCCGCAGGGCGGAACGGCCGCCCCCGCCGGGGTGGACGTCGACCGCCTCCCGCGCGGCGACGACCCGCGGGGTGTGGCCATCGGGACGGACCCGGCCGAACAGGCGCCCGTCTTCGTCGACTTCGAGCGGGATCCGCTGTTCGCCGTGTTCGGCGACCCCGGATCGGGGAAGACCGCGCTGCTCCGGCTGCTGGTCAGGCAGCTCACCGAGCGCTACAGCGCGGAGGAGATCGGCTTCCTGGTCTTCGACTTCCGCCGCACGCTGCTGGACCGGCTGCCGCCCGAGTACCTCGTCCACCACGCTTCCGGCGTGTCGGGTCTTGCCACCCTGGCCCGGATCGTGCGCGTGGCCGCCGCCAGTCGTACGCCGGACGCCGACCGACGGCGGCAGGGCCGGCGGGGGCACAAGGACATCTTCCTCGTCGTGGACGACTACGAGCTGATCGCCGAGGCCCTCGCCGAGGGCGAGCCGCACCCGCTGGCCTCCCTGGCCGAACTCCTCGATCAGGCGGGGAGCGTGGGCCTGCGGGTGATCGTCGCCCGCCGCGCGGAGGGCGCCGGCCGTGCCCGGGCCACCGACCCCTTCCTCCGCGCGGTCTGCGACCTCGGCCCGCACGGGGTGGTCCTCCCCGGCGGCGCGGGGGAAGGCCCGCTGCTGGGGTCCGTCGCCCCCCGGGTCCTCCCCCCGGGCCGGGGGGTCCATGTGACGCCGGGCCGCCCGTCCGGAACGCTGATCCGGACCGGCTGGATGCCCGACGGAAGCGGCTGATGACGACTGACGACCCGTCAGAATCGGGTCGGCGGCGGCTCAGGGCCGGACGGCGAAGACCCAGCGGTTGGCCGCGAGGGTGTCGTCCGGTTCGGGGAGCGGGCCGCGGCCGTAGTGGCGGGTGAACTCGAAGGGGGTGTGGTCGGTGGTGGACCAGCCGTGTGCGCGGAGGTCGGCGGAGGTGTCGGGGCGGGGTTCGGCGTCGAAGAGGGCCGGCAGGTCGATGCCGGTCCGGTCCCGGGTGGCGGTGTAGACGGGGTTGCCGCGGACGGCCGCGGACTCGAAGCCGAACTTGGCCTCGTAGGCGAGGGTGGAGCCGGGCGCGCTGAGCCGGTCGACGCCGGCGAAGAGTTCGCGTTCGGCGGTGCCGGGCAGGAAGAGCAGCAGGCCTTCGGCCAGCCAGGCCGTGGGCCGGTCGGGGCGGAAGCCGGCGGCGGTGAGCGCCTGGGCCCAGTCGGTGCGCAGGTCGGCGCCGACGGCGACGCGGTGCGGGGTCGTCGGACGGGCTTCGATGCCGTCCAGGACGCCCTGTTTGAAGGCCAGCACCTCGGGCCGGTCGATCTCGTAGAGGGCGCAGTCGGACGGCCAGTCGAGCCGGTACGCCCGGGCGTCCAGCCCGGCGCCGAGCAGGACGACCTGCCGGGCGCCCAGTTGCACGGCGCGCAGCAGCTGGTCGTCCAACGCCCGGGTGCGCAGGGCGAAGTAGCGGCCGAGCCGGCCCCACAGCGGGTCGGCCTCCCCGGCCGGGACGTCCCGGGGGTGGAGCGGCCAGTCGGCGGCGGCGGGGACGGCGCGGACGAAGTGCTCCGCGTACGGGTCGCGGGCGAGGGCGTCGGGGCGGTGGGTCTCGATCGCCCGGGCGGCGGCGACCAGCACGGCGGTGAGGCCCACGCCTTCGCTGACGGGGTGCTCTCCGGCCACGGCGTGGTCATCGACGGCGGCATGGTCTTCGATGGCGGCATGGTCTTCGACGGCATGGTCTTCGACGGCGGCGTGGTCGTCGGTGGCGGGGGTACCGGTCGGGTCGAGGGTCTCGGTCGCGCGGACGCTCATGTGCGCTCCTGCGGTCGGGGGTCGGGGGTCTCGGGAGGGTTGGTCCAGACGTCGAGCCGGTCGCGGGTCGTGACCCGGGCGCCGTACACCCGGCGCATGAAGCCGAGGACCGCCTCGTCGGGCAGGTGCAGCGCCGCGGTGCAGTCGGCGAGGACGGTGATGTGGAAGCCCTTCTGGAAGGCGGTGCGCGCGGTGCTGTCGACGCACACGTCGGCGAACACACCGGCCATGGCGAGGTGGTGGACGCCGCCGTCGGCGAGGTGCCGCTCGAAGCCCGCGCTGAGGAAGGCGTCGAAGCAGGCGTGCTTGGTGAACACGGCCTCGTCCGCCCTCGGCGTCACGGCGTGGAACTCGGCACCCCAGCTGCCGTCGAGGCACTTGGGGCGCTTGCCGAGCACGGCGTCCCGGTGGCGCCAGCTCGCGCCCTGGTGGGCGGGGTCGCCGAGGAAGCGGACGAAGACCACCTCGGTGCCGTGGGCCCGGGCCGCCTCGACGGCGCGGGCGGTGTTGGCGGCGACGGTGGTGAGCCGGGTCGGGTCGCCGGGGTAGCGGGCGGCGGCGACCGGCCCGGCGCAGAAGTCGTTCTGCAGGTCGACGACGACCAGGGCGGTCCGGCCGGCCGGCTGCGCCGCGCTCACGCGGCCGACCCGGGCCGGGCGCCGACGGTGGCGTCGACGGCGGCGTGGCCGACGGCGAGTGCGACGACGGGTGTCACGGTGCCTCCGTAGGGGTCAGGCGGCCGGGGTGCCGACCAGGCGGTCGCCCGGGATGCCGGCCTGGTCCGGGGCGTGGAAGTCGCGGATCCCGTCGGCCCAGGTGGCGTCGGCGTCCAACTCGCCCTCCAGGGTGGCCCGGTAGCGTCGGAAGGCGGCGCGGACGGCCTGCTTCGCCGGTCCGTCGGAGTCCTCGGCTCCGTTGCGGCTGGCCTCGAAGAGGGTGAAGACCGGTTCGACCCGCTGGGCGGCCTCGCTCGGCATGAACGGCTCCTGGGGGGTGGTGCGTCGGGGAACGGGACGCCTCGGCGCCCGGTGGTTCCCCCACTATCGACGACCGGGCCGGTGTGGGCGGGGGCATGATCGTCGGGTTCACCTGATGGGATGAAATCGTCCGAATGGCCCGGAGGTTGCCGGTGCCGCGCGCACCCGGGCGTGCGCGCTCCTGGGCGCGCGCTCGTTGGGCCCGCGCGCGCGTGGTCCCGTGCGCGCGTGGTCCGTACGCGCGGGCGTCAGGGCGCCGTGGCGAGCTGCCAGTCGGCGGGCCCGGCCGGCGGCAGGTGGCCGGGCAGGCCGGGGGTCCAGCGCTTGGTGCCGTCCGGCAGGACGGCGAGCGCCTCCACCCCGGGCCGGCGGGCCGCCCAGGCGAGGGCCCGGTCCGGGCCCATCGCGAAGGCGGCGGTGGCCCAGGCGTCGCTGCGGGCGATGCCGGTGCCGGGGGCGCCCACCAGGGTGAGCGAGGCGAGGCCCTCCGCCGGTCGGCCGGTGTGCGGGTCCAGGATGTGGGCGCCGCGTTCGGCGGTGCCGGAGGTGGCGATCGCGAGGTCGCTGCCGCCCAGGACAGCGGCGAGCGCGCCCGGCCGCCCGGGGTGGGCGACGCCGATCCGCCAGTGCCCGCCGCAGGTCTGCACATCGCCGCCGCCGTTGACGCAGAACTGTCGGGCGCCACCGGCGCGCAGCAGCCGGGCCGCCTCCTCGACGGCCCAGCCCTTGACCCAGCCGCTGGGATCGAGCCGGCCGCCGGGGCGCTCGGTGAAGTAACCGTCGGTCTCGGCCGCGACCTCGCGGCAGGCGTCCAGCACTGTGCGGACCTCGGGATCGCAGCCCGCGAGGGCCAGTTCGCCCCGGTCGAGCCGGCTGATGTCGCTCTCCGGCCGGTACGGGGAGAACACCGCGTCGATCCGGTGCAGCCGGTCGGCGATCCGCCGCAACGCCTCGCGGGTCCCGGGGCCGGGGTCGCGGACGGCGATCGAGAACACGGTGCCCATCACGGGCTCGGCGTGCCGCAGCACCGGGCGTCAGCCCTTCGCCCGGTCGAGGGCGCTCTGCAGCGAGCGGGTGTAGCCGTCGCTGGTGTAGGTCGCGCCGCTGACTGCGTCGATCAGGGCGCTCTGCGCGGCGATCGCCTCCTGGTTGAGGGTGGGGAGGGCGTCGGCGTTGATCTCGCGGTCCCGGCGGTCCTCGGTGGGGTACTTGACCACGTCGATGCCGGTGATCCGGCTCCCGGCGAGGGTGACCTGCACCTGGACCGGGCCGTACCGGGTGTTGACGGTGTCGCCGCTGACCTTCCGGGTGGCGCCGCCCGCCGCCGGTGCGGGCGCGGGGGAGGCGGAGCCGGAGCCGGAGCCGGACGATGACCCGGACCCGGACCCGGGCGAGGTGCCCGCCCCCGAGCTGATCACGGGCGCGTTCCCGGCCGCCTGGTGCGGTTTGAGGGAGAGCAGCAGCACCACCCCGGCGGCGGTGGCGGCACTGGTGACGACGGCTCGGCGCATGACCGGACGACTCCTCCGATGAGTGGACGATTCCGATGAGTGGACGATGACTGGACTATGAGTGGCAGCGGTGCGGGCTCAGAAGGCGAAGGACTCGTGGTGGATCCGCCCCGGCCGCACCCCGGCCGCCCGCAGCGCCCGTACGGCCTCCGCGGTGACGGCCTCGGGCCCGCACAGGTACACCTCGTGCTCCGCGAGCCCCGGCACCAGCCGGGCCAGCGCGGCCCCGAGGTCCCCGACCTGTTCGCGCGGGCCGAGCAGCTCGTGCACCACCGCGCCGCGCCGCCGGGCGACCTCCGCCAGCTCCGCCCGGAACAGCACGTCCTCGGCGCGCCGGGCCCGCTGCACCAGGGTCAGCTCGCCCGGCAGGGTCTCGAACAGGGCCCGCAGCGGGGTGATCCCGACGCCCACCCCGAGCAGCAGCACCCGGCGCCGGCGCTGCTGCCGTCCGGTGAACGCCCCGTACGGCCCCTCGGCCCGGACCAGGGTGCCCGGGCGCAGCCGGGCGACGGCGGCGCTGTGGCCGCCGAGGTCCTTGACGGTGAACCGGAGGAAGTCCGGGCGGGCCGGCGCGGACAGCGAGTACGGGTTGGCGGCCCAGCGCAGTCCGGGGGCCTGGAACTGGAGGCGGAAGAACTGGCCGGGCTCGGCGCGGAGTTCGTCCAGCCGCCGCCCGGACAGGAACAGCGACACCACGCCCGGCCCCTCCGGCCGGACCTCGGCGACCCGCAGTCCGTGCCGCCGGTCGAGCAGCCAGGGCCGCAGCAGCCGGAACCAGCCGAGCAGCGCCGCCGTCCCGAAGTAGAGCGCGTACCAGGCGGCCCGGCCGGGCCCGCCGCCGAGGTCGGCGCCGGTGGTCAGCTGGTGGGCGAAGGCCAGCGCCACCGCCAGGTAGGTGGCCAGGTGCAGGTAGTACCAGGCCTCGTAGGAGAGTCGGCGGCGGGCCGTCCGGGCGGAGACCGCTCCGGTGCCGAGCATCAGCAGGGTGCCGAAGGAGGCCTTGAGCATGTCGGGGTAGTGGAAGACGATCTCCACGCCCTCGGCGAGCGCCCCGCGCCCGTCGGTGAGCGCATAGCCCCAGACCACGGTCAGCAGGTGCACGGTGACCAGGCCGACCAGCCAGCGGCCGCCGTACGCGTGCCAGCGGGCCAGCCGGTCGGCGCCGACCCCGCGCTCCACCGCCGGCAGCCGGGCCATCAGCAGGAGCAGCACCGGCGCGGCGTACCCGGCGAGCAGCCCGGTGATCCGCCCGGCGCCGGTCAGCCAGCCGGCCGCCCCGGCCACCGAGGCGGTGTCCGCCCACCACAGCCCGAGCACGCCGAGCGCACCGGCGGCGACCAGGCCGAGCGCGCCGCCCGGCGGCAGCGCGAGCGGCGGGCGCTCGGCCGCCCGGTGACGCGGTCCGGCCGGCGCCCGCCGGGACTTCGGTGCGGTGGCAGTGACCATCGGGGAACCTCCTTGACTCCCGACGGCGGCACGGCCCCGCCGGGGCGGTCCACGATGGCACCGCAAGCTCTGAGTCACCTCTGAACGGGCTCGGCCCCGACGCCCGCCATTAGGGCCGTTTTCCCTGGTCAGAGGCCATACGATGGCTACGGACGACCTCCGCTGATCTCACGGCTTTCTCATCGTGGCACCCCGGAACGAACACCACCCGCCCCGACCCGAGGGACCACCCCGGTGCGGGGCGCGTTCGCGCGGCAGCTGGAGACCTGCGCGCGGGCGCTGACCGAGGCCCGGGCCACCCTGCCTGCCCTCCCGCCCCGGCACATGACGTAACGTCAGAAGCTCACGCACAGGATTCTGCTGACCACGCGGAGAGGTACCGACATGCCCCGTCCAGCACACATCGCGATGGTGAACATCCCGGCGCACGGCCACGTCAACCCCAGCCTGGACGTGATCCGGGAGCTGGTCTCCCGTGGCCACCGCGTCAGTTACGTCAACGACCCGGCGTTCGCCGAGCAGATCGGGACCACCGGCGCCCGGCTCGTGCCGTACCAGACCGGCCTGGAGGTCCTCAAGGGCCGTGCGGTCGCGCCCGGGACCAACATCCACGGCATGGTCTTCGGCGAGGCACAGGCGATGCTGCCCCGGATGCGGGAGGCGTTCCACGACGACCGGCCCGACCTGGTGCTGTACGACTTCATGGCGTACGCGGGACGGGTCCTGGCCGACGGCTGGGGCGTGCCGTCGGTGCTGGTCCTGCCGTCCCGGGTCGCCCAGGCCGACCCCCGGGTGGAGCCGTTCCGGACGGTCATGGCGGCCCTGGAGGCGGAGGGCGTTCCGGAGCGCTTCGCCAAGTGGCTGGCCGAGAACGGGGTGGCGTCCCAGGACATGTTCTCGTACATGCTGCGGCCCGACCGCGGGGTCGCGCTGATCCCCCGGGCGCTGCAGAGCGCGCTCGAGGAGATCGACCCCGAGGTCTTCTCCTTCGCCGGCCCCTGCCTGGACAACCGCGAGCACCAGGGCAGTTGGACCCGGCCGCAGGGCGCGCAGAAGGTCCTGCTGGTCTCGCTCGGCTCCGCCTTCACCCACCAGCCGGCCTTCTACCGGGCGTGCCTGGAGGCCTTCGGGGACCTTCCCGGCTGGCACGTCGTGCTCCAGGTCGGCAAGGCGACCGACCCGGCGGAGCTGGGGCCGATCCCGGCCAACGTCGAAGTGCACCCCTGGGTACCGCAGTTCGCGGTGCTGCGGCAGGCCGACGCCTTCATCACCCACGCTGGGATGGGCGGGTGCAGCGAAGGCCTGTACTGCGGGCTGCCCATGGTGGCGGTGCCCCAGGCCGCCGACCAGTTCGAGAACGCGGACCGGCTGGTCGAACTCGGCGTCGCCCGGCGCCTGGACACCGAGCAGGCCACCGCCGAGGCGCTGCGCTCCGCCGTCCTGGAGCTGACCACCGACCCGGCGGTGGCGGCCCGGCTGGCCGAGCTCAGTGCGGAGGTCCGCGCGGGCGGCGGCGCGTCGAGGGCCGCCGACCTGATCGAGGCCGCACTGGTCTGACGCCGCGCCGGGGTCCGGCCAGCCGTCCACTCCCGCCCCCCCGGGGGGCGGCAGTGGACGCCCTACGCCGGGTCGGGGGACGGGGGAGGGAGGTGGCCGGCGAGGAGGGCGCGGCCGAGCGGGGTGGGGCGGTGGGTGACGGTGCGGCCCTCGCGGTCCTTGGTGGTGAGGCCGGAGTCGGCGAGGACGGTCGCGTGTTCGCTGGCGGAGGCCGTGGAGATGTCCAGCATCCCGGCCAGGTCCTTGGTGGAGCACGGGCCGTGGGTGGCGATGGCCTCCAGGGCGGCGGCGCGGGTCTGGCCGAGCAGCGCGGTGAGGTTGCGGCTCGGGGTGGGTTCGGGCTCGGGCTGCAAGGGGCCGCCGATCCTCGCCGGGTAGAGGAGGACGGGCTGCTGCCGGGGGTCCTCGAAGCGGGCGATGACGGGGCGGCGGGGGCCGAACACGCAGGGCTGGAGCAGGAGTCCGCGACCGTCCAGCCGGATGTCGTGCCGGCAGGACCCCACCAGCGGGAAGCTGAGCACCGGGCGGCGCCAGGAGACCGACGGGTGCAGCGAGGCGAGGACCCGGTCCGGTTCGCCGAGCCGGCGGCGCCGGCCGTGGTCGGTGGTGACGATGGTCTCGATCTGCCGCCGGTACGGGTCGATCGCGCGGGTCTGGTAGTCGGCGGTGACGTTGCCGAGCAGCCGCCGGGCCCGCCGGTCGCCCGCCGCCACGCCGCGCGCGAAGGCGCTCAACTGCCGGGTCCCGCCGACCGATCGCAGGTGGTCGCGGAGCGGCTCCTCGGGCGCCTCGGCGGTGGCGCTCTCGGTGGCGCCGGGGTCGCGGCGCACGGTGAGGAACTCCGGGATGGCCGAGGGGGTGTAGAGGTCGAAGAGCAGCGCGGTCCGCGGGTTCCAGGACGCCCGCAGCCGGTTGCGCCACACCTGGAAGCGTGGATCGCAGTGGCCGCTGACCAGGCCGTGGACGCTGAGGGACAGCTCCATCGACATGTCAGGACGCTCCGCCACCCGGACGCGGTCCAGGTCGTCCGCACCGAAGATGATTCGCAGCACGGACAGGATCGTCACCCCGTGGGCGGCCGGTCCGCAAGACCGTTCGGCGAGGGCCGAATCGATTGCCCGGCGGCCCTCGGACCCGGCAGGCTCGGAGGGCCGGCGGGGCGGCGGCCCGGCGGGGGCGGCCGTCGTCGCCTCGCCCGGGCGGGGTGCCCCGGGTGACGGACCGGGGCGCCCCGCCGGTGCGGGCGCCGGTGGACGAGCAGCGGGCGCGGTCGGCGGACGGGCCGCGGGCGCGGTGGGCGGACGGGCCGCCGGCACTCAGCCCAGCTCGGCCGCCGACTCGACGACCACGCCGTACAGGTCCCCGACGGTGGCGAGCGCGCCGCGGTGGACCTGGGCGGCGGTGAGCTCCTCGGTGCCGGAGGTCAGCGGGCGGGTCGCGCAGGCGTCGGCGACCACGGTGGGGCGGTTGCCGCGCAGGAAGGCGCCGGCGGCGGTGAAGGCGACGCACATGTGGGTCATGAACCCGGCGACCACGACCTCCGGCCGGCCGGCCGCGTCGACCAGTTCGCCCAGCTCGGTGCCGACGAAGGCGTCCGGGGCCTGCTTCACCACCACCCGCTCGCCCTCGGCCGGGGCCACCGCCGGGTGGATCCGCCCGATCTCCTCGCGGATGTCGTACGGGGTGCCGGCGCCGCCGTCGTTGACGACGTGGATGACGGTGGCGCCCTCGGCCCGGGCCCGGGCGAGCAGGCGGGCGGCCGCGTCGAGGGCCTCGCGCCAGCCGGTCAGCTCCATCACGCCGCGGGTGTAGGTGTTCTGGTAGTCGACCAGGAGGAGGGTGCTCGCGCCGAGCCGGGCGGGCTTGTCGTCGAGGCCGGTGAGCGTGCGCAGGGTGAGGGTGCGTGGGGTGGTGCGGGTGCTCGGGGTGGTGCCGGGCATGGCTGTACCGCCTTCGGGGCTGGGATGGTATCGGGGCAGGTCACGCGTGGTGCGGCCCGCCCCAGGAACGCTACGGGCGGGCCCGGCATGGCGGCAATGCCGTCCAACGTGCAGAATCCGACATCGGCGTCGGGTGCCGGCGCCGGTGTCGGTGTTGGCGTCGGTGGCGGTGTTGGCGTCGGCGTCGGTGGCGGCGCATCCGCGTCGGCGGACGTCGAGCGAGAGGGGGAGGGCCCGTGGAGAGCGCGCAGCGGCTGGTCGTCATCGTCCTGTTCGAGGGGGTCGACCTGCTGGACGTCACCGGACCGCCCGAGGTGTTCGCGCTGCTCCGGCGGGAGACCGGTGACGCGGTCGGCTACCGGGTGGCGCTGGCCGCCGCCACCGCCGAGCCGGTCACCACCGCCGCCGGGGTGCGGATCCTGCCCGACCTGACCTTCGACCGGGCCGCCGCCGAGGGCGGCATCGACACCCTGCTGGTGCCCGGGTCGGTGGAGGTCGACCAGGCCGGGCGGGTCCGGGCGGTGGCCGACCCGGAGGTGGTCGGGCAGGTGCGCCGGCTGGCGGCCCGTTCGCGCCGGGTCGCCTCGGTGTGCGTCGGCGCGCACCTGCTGGCCGCCGCCGGGCTGCTGGACGGCAAGCGGGCCACCACCCACTGGTCGACCGCGGGCCAACTCGCCGCCGAGTACCCGCAGATCGAGGTCGACGCCGACCCGATCTTCATCCGCGCGGGCGAGGTCTGGACGGGCGCGGGCATCAGCGCCTGCCTGGACCTCTCGCTCGCCCTGGTCGCCGAGGACTTCGGCGAGGAGCTCGCGCTGCGGGTCGCCCGTCAGCTGGTGATGTACCTCAAACGCCCCGGCGGCCAGAGCCAGTTCAGCGTCCCGCTGGAGCCGGTCTCGACCACCCGGAGGATCGAGGAGCTGCGGCACCACGTCCTGCGCAACCTCACCGGCCGGCTCACCGTGCCCGAGCTCGCGGCCCACGCGCACCTCAGCGAACGGCAGTTGGTCCGGATCTTCAAGTCCGAGCTGGGCACCACCCCGAGCGCCTACGTCGAGTCGGCCCGGGTCGAACTCGCCCGGCACCGGCTGGAGTCGGGCGACGACACCCTCGAACGCATCGCCACCGCCTGCGGGTTCGGCACCACCGACACCCTGGTCCGGGCCTTCCGCCGCCGGCTGGACACCACGCCGACCGACTACCGCCGGCGCTTCCGTACGGCGGTGCCGGATGCGACGGCCACGACGGACCCGACCGCCACGACGACCGCCACGACGGCCGTCACGCCCGTCACGCCCGAGGCGACCGAGGCGGCCGTACGGGCTGACGCAGCCGCACCGTGAAAGTGGTGCGGCCGGGCCGACTGGTCGCCTCGACCGTGCCGCCGTGCGCCTGGACCACGGCCCGGACGATGGCCAAGCCCAGTCCGGTCGAGCCGGTGGTCCGGGAGCGGGCCCGGTCGCCCCGGACGAAGCGTTCGAAGACCCGCTCCAGCAGCTCCTCCGGGATCCCCGGGCCCTCGTCGGTGACGCTCAACTCGACGTGCTCGTCGCCGGGTTCCAGGCGCAGCTCGACCGCCGTACCGGCCGGGGTGTGGGTACGGGCGTTGGCCAGCAGGTTGGCCACCACCTGGCTCAGCCGGTGCTCGTCCCCGCGCACCAGCACCGGCTCCTCGGGCAGCGCCAGGCGCCAGCGGTGGTCGAGGCCGGCCGCCCGGGCGTCGGCCACGGCGTTCAGCGCGATCCGGGTGAGGTCCACCTCGTCCCCGGCCAGTGGGCGGCCCGCGTCCAGCCGGGCGAGCAGCAGCAGGTCCTCGACGATCGCGCCCATCCGCAGCGCCTCGGCGTCGATCCGCTCCAGCGAGTGCCGCACCTCGCCGGGCACCTGGCCCGGGTGGCACAGCGCCAGTTCGGCATGGCCGCGGACGGCGGCGACCGGGGTGCGCAGTTCGTGGCTGGCGTCTGCGGCGAAGTCGCGCAGCCGCTCCTCGACCGCGTGCCGGCGGGCCAGCGCGTCGCCGACGTGGCCGAGCATCCGGTTGAGCGCCGCGCCGACCCGGCCGACCTCGGTGCGCGGGTCGTCGTCCGGGACCCGCTCGGCGAGCATCACCGCGCCGCTGGCGAGCGGCAGCGCGCTCACCCGCTCGGCCATGCCGACCACCCGGCGCAGCGGGCGCAGCGACCAGCCGACCCAGACCGCCCCGGCCCCACCGGCCGCGGCGACGGCGATCGCGAAGACGGTCAGCTCCAGGGTCTCCAGCCGCGTCACGGTGTCCTCGGCCGGGCCCATCGGCAGCCCGCTGACCAGCACGTCGCCGTCCCGGCCTGCCACCGCCCGGACCCGGTAGCGGCCCAGGGTGCCGCCGAGGTCCAGGGTGCGGGCCGGGCCACCCGGTGGCAGGGCGGCCAGCCGGCGCTGTTCGTCGGGCGTGAAGGTGACCCGGTCGTCCGCGTCGTCCGGGTGGTCGACGTCGTCGGCGTCCCCGTCGACCACCCCGGCGGCGGTGACCCGGCCTCCGAGCAGCCGGACGCCCAGGGTGCCGGGGGTCTGGGCCCGGGTGTCCGGACCGGTGCCGGTGCCGGTGTGCTCCAGGCTGGCGGCGTAGCGGCCGCCGGCCTCGGCGAGCTGCTGGTCCAGGCGGTCGACCAGGAAGTGCCGCAGGGCGGCGGCGGTGGCGAAGCCGACGGCGGCGCAGGTGACCACCAGCAGCACCAGCAGTCCGGCGATCAGGCGCGCTCGGAGCGTACGGGGCAGCAGCTTCCGCAGGGCCCTCATGACCTGCGCGGCGGCCCGCCTCATTGCGCGGCCTTGATCAGGTAGCCCGCGCCCCGGACGGTGTGGATCATCGGGCTGCGGCCCGCGTCCAGCTTCTTGCGCAGATAGCTGATGTACAGCTCCACGATGTGCGCCTGCCCGCCGAAGTCGTACGACCAGACCGCGTCCAGGATCTGCGCCTTGCTGAGCACCTGCCGGGGGTGGCGCATCAGGTGGGCGAGCAGCGCGTACTCGGTCGGGCTGAGCTCGACGGTCTCGCCGTCCCTGGTCACCTCGCGGGCCCGGTCGTCCAGGACGAGGTCGCCGAGCACCAGGGCGTGCGCGGGCGGCCGGCGCGGCCCGTCCGTCGGGGCGGCCCGGCGCAGCAGCCCGCGCAGCCGGACCACCACCTCGGCCAGGCTGAACGGCTTGGTGACGTAGTCGTCACCACCGGCCGCGATCCCCGCGATCCGCTCCTCGACGGCGTCCCGGGCGGTGAGGAAGAGCACCCGTACCTCGGGCTGCTCGGCGTGGATCCGGCGCAGCACCTCCAGTCCGTCGAGGTCGGGCAGCATCACGTCGAGGACCACGGCGTGGGGCCGCCAGTGCGCCGCCTCCCGGACGGCCTCCAGGCCGGTGATCGCGCCGCGGGCCTGCCAGCCCTCGTAGCGGACGGCGCCGCAGACCACCTCGACCAGGTCCGGTTCGTCGTCGACGACCAGGACGCGCCAGTCCGGGCGGTCGCCGCTGCGGGCGGCGTCGGGGCGGGCGGCGGTGTCGTCCATGGTGCTCCCTCGGCTCGGCGGTGGACGGCGTCCACCTCCGCGGCGTTCATTCCTGCGGCGTCCACTCCGCGGCGCCCATTCCCTGTGGCGTGCATTCTGGCCTGCCGCGATGAGAGACCCGTGAGAGCACCGGAACCGGTTCGTGGCCCCCGAGGCGACTGACCTGGGCGAACACGGTGGGGAGCGAGCGCCGGCCACCACCCCGTGACAGCGGCGAGGACTTCACCGACTGAGCGCGGAGCCCGCCCCGTAGTCCGTCCCGTAGTCCGTCCCGTAGTCCGTTTCGTAGTCCGTCCCGGAGTCCGCCTCGGCGCCCTGCGGGCGCGGCCCGGTGTAGGTGGCCCGGGCCCGCATCCGCAGGGGCTCCTCGCGGTACTCCTCCATCGCGTGGGCGAGCCAGCCGGGGGTGCGGGCCACGGCGAAGACCACCTCGCCGGCCTCCGCGGGCAGTCCGGCGGTCAGTGCCATGGCGGCCAGCGCCAGGTCGATGTTGGCCCGCTGGGCGGGCCGGCCGGCCGGGCCCGCGGCCGCCTCCACCGCGGCGACCGCCGCCACCACCTCCGCTCCGCCGTCGAGTCGACGGACCGCGTCGAGCAGGGCGACCGCCCGGGGGTCGCCGTCCGGGTAGAGCCGGTGGCCGAGCCCCGGGATCGGTCGGCCGGTGCGCAGGTAGTCGGAGACCACGGGCACCGCGCCGTCGGCCAGTACCTCGGCGAGCATCCGGTGCGCCAGCGGGCTGGCCGCGCCGTGCAGGGGGCCGTCGGTGGCACCCAGTCCGGCGGAGACCACCGCGTACGGATGCGCCCGCGCCGAGGCGGCCACCCGCGCCGCCACGGTGGAGACCGCCAGTTCGTGGTCGATCAGCAGCACCAGGGCCCGGTCCAGGCAGGCCAGCTCCCCGGGCGCGGCGGCGGCGGTCGCCAGCCGGCTCCACAGCCGTGCGGCGAGCGAGGCGTCGGGCCCGGGGTCGGGCGCGGTGCGCGGCAGGGCCTCCACCATCCCGGCGATCAGGGCGGCCCCGGCGGCCCGGACGGTCTGTTCGCGCAGGTCGAAGCGGAGCGGGTCGAGCGCGGCGGCGACGGTGACCGCGATCCGGAGCCGGTCGGGCAGCCGGATGCCGTCGGGCAGCGTGGAGGCGGCACGGGCCAGCGCCTCGGCGGTGGCCGGCGGCACCCGCAGCTCCACCGGGGCTTCGGTGCCCAGCCCCCAGAACCAGCCGATCACGGCCTCGAAGCCGTGCTCGGCGGCCAGCTCGACGGCGTCGCGGCCGCGGTAGTAGAGCCGGCCGTCCTCGATCAGGGTCAGCCCGGTCCGGACCCCGACCGGTTCGGTCCCCCATCCCGGTTCGGTCCCCCACCCCGGTTCGGCGCCCGACGGCGCTGCCGCCGCTGGTCGCACCGGCGCGCGACGGCCGCGGTTGGCCAGCTCGGCGACCTCGCGGGCGTCGAAGGTGCTGCCCTTGCCTCCCGGGGCCCGCTCGCTGCTGAGCTGCCCGCGGCTGGCGTAGGCGTACACCGTCTCCACCTTCACGCCGAGCTGCTCGGCGACCTGCTGGGTGGTCAAGCGTTCGGCCATCGTCCGCCCTCGTCGTCCTGGGGCGCCTCCGCGCCTTGATGATCCACAGTATTACACATTGATTTCAATCAACATTGACAACATGGATCAAGGGTCGGAGAGTACAGAACGTCGCCGGAAGCACGCAGCCGGGAAGATCCACGAGAAGGGCCACTGCCATGCCGAGCACCACCGAGATCGAGGTCCCCCGCGGCCTCAAGGGCGTCGTGGTCACCGAGACCGAACTCGGCGACGTCCGCGGCCTGGAGGGCTTCTACCGCTACCGCCAGTACTCGGCGATCGACCTCGCCGAACAGCGCACCCTGGAGGACGTCTGGCACCTGATGCTCCTCGGCGAACTGCCGGACGCAGCCGCTCGCGCCGCCTTCCTCGCCCGCACCACCCCGCTGCGCCGCCTGCCGGACGCACTGCGCCCGCTCCTGCCCGCGCTGGCGGCGGGCACCGCGCACGGCGGCCCGCTCGCCACCCTGGGCGCCGCGCTCTCGGTCGCCGCCGCCGACCGCGGCCTCCGCCCCCTCTACGACACCGCGCCCGAGCAGCGGATCGAGGACGCGCTGTTCGCCACCGCGCTGGTGCCCACCGTCCTGACCGCGCTGCACCGACTGCAGCAGGGCCGGCAACCGGTGGAACCGCGCGACGACCTCGGCTACGCGGCCAACTACCTCTACATGCTGACCGGCGAGGAGCCCGGGCCCGCCGAGGCCCGGGCGATCGAGCAGTACCTGATCTCCACGGTGGACCACGGCTTCAACGCCTCCACCTTCACCGCCCGGGTGATCGCCTCCACCGGGGCCGACCTCGTCGCCTGCCTGGTCGGCGGGCTCGGCGCTCTCTCCGGGCCACTGCACGGCGGCGCGCCCAGCCGCGCCCTGGACACGCTGGACGCGATCGGCACCCCGGACCGGATCGACGGCTGGATCCGCGAGCACGTACTGGCCGGCGACCGGATCATGGGCTTCGGCCACGCCGTCTACCGCACCGAGGACCCGCGGTCCCGCATGCTCCGCGGCGTCGCCGAATCCTTCGGCGGTGAGCTCGTCGACCTCGCCGTCCAGGTGGAGGCCCGGGTCGAGGCGATCCTGGCCGAGCTCAAGCCGGGTCGCGAACTGCACACCAACGTCGAGTTCTACGCCGGTGTGGTGATGCACCTCTGCGGCCTGCCGAGGGAGATGTTCACGCCCACCTTCGCCGCGGCCCGGGCGATCGGCTGGAGTGCCAACATCCTGGAGCAGGCCGCAGACCCCAAGATCATTCGCCCGGCCGCCCGCTACACCGGCCCCGCGGCTCCTCAGCCGCTGCCGACGGCCTGACCGCCCGCCTGCCGCGGGCCGTCTCGTCCCACTCGCAACGGCGGGGCGTGGAGCAACTTCGGGGGCGCGGAGCAACTTTGGGGGCGCGGCGCAGCGGCGGTGCTCCGGCACCGTGCGGAGGGGAGGTCCGGCGTCGGCCCGCAGGGCCCTGCGGGCGTCGGCGTCAGGGGGTGGCGGTGCGGGGCTGGCGGGGGAGCGGGAGGGCGAGGGCCTCGGGGGAGGCGGGCGGGAGGGCCAGCGCGGAGGTGGTCTCGGCCGGGAGCGGGCGGAGGCCGAGGAGGCCGGTGGTCAGGCGGGTGGTGGCGCGGTGCCAGTCGGGGATGCGCTGGAGCATGGCGTGGCCGCTGCCGGTGACGGTGTAGCCGCAGACCCGGGCGCCGGCGGCGCGGCTGCGGGCGGCGAAGGCGCGGGTGTCGGCGGGCAGGGTGACGGTGTCGCGGTCGCCGTGCAGCAGCAGGACGTCGCGGTCGGCGAGCTGCTCGCACGGGTCGGAGGCCGGGCACCAGGGGGCGAGGGCGACCAGGCCGGTGACGGACGGGTGGCCACCGACCCGCAGCGCGGCGCGGCCGCCCATGGAGTGGCCGACCAGGACGGTGGGCATCGGGCCGAGCGCGGCCGCCAGGTCGTCGAGTGCGGCGGACGCGTCCCGGGCGGCGTCGGCGCGGGCGCCGTTCCAACCGCGGTGGCGGTAGCGGACGGTGGCGACGGCGACGCCCTGACCCGCGGTCTCCCGGGCCAGGGCACGCAGGAAGCCGTGCATCCGCAGCAGCGGGAGGTTGAGCCGGCGGGGCCGGGCGAGGTTGTGCTCCTCACCGCCGTGCAGGACCAGGACGGCGGCCCTGGCCGCCGGGGGCCGCACCTGCCAGCGCAGCGCCCGGTGCGCGCTACCCGGACCGGTGCCCGGACCGTTACTCGTACCTGCGCCCGTGTCCGGGCCCGTGTCCGTGCCCGTACCTTCGCCCGCGGTGGCGTCCGAGCCCGCACCGCCACCGCTCACCTTCGCACCGTCCAGCACAGTCCAGCTCCGTCCCGCCCCGTCATTGTGGATCCGTAGTCCGTGGCCCCGGTCCCCGCCGCCGTCGGCCCGGACCGCCACTGTACGCGTGCGGATGGCCGGACCGTTCACCCGACGGAACCATCCCGGACACTCCGGCGCGCGCGGCCGGGGTGGGGTGCTGCTATCCACAAAGGGGGGTCGCCTGCGCCGCTCGTGGCGCGGTGTCACCGAGTGGAGGACTTCGTGGCTCAGCAGCTCGCACTCTCCGTCGACTTCGGGTCGGGTTTCACCCAGGCCTGGGGCAAGATCGCCAAGGTCGTCCCGCAGTTCATCGCCTTCCTGGTGATCCTGGCCATCGGCTGGTTCGTGGCCAAGGCGATCGCCCGGATCCTGGACCGCGTGCTGCGCCGCGTGGGCTCCGAGAAGGTCGCCGCACGGGCCGGGATGGCCCGGTACCTGAGCGGCTCCAAGTACGACATGACCGGCATCATCTGCAAGATCGTCTACTACGCGGTCCTGCTGATGGCGCTCCAGCTGGCCTTCGGCGTCTTCGGGCCGAACCCGATCAGCGTGATGATCCACAGCATCGTCGCCTGGCTGCCCAGGGGCATCGTCGCGGTCGCGATCGTGGTGGTGGCGATGGCCATCGCCAACGGCGTGCGCGACATCGTCGGCAACGCGCTGTCGGGTGCCTCGTACGGGCGCACCGTCTCCACGGTGGCCTGGGCGTTCATCGTGGGGCTCGGGGTGATCGCGGCGCTCGGCCAGGCCGGGATCGCGACCGCGATCACCGGACCGGTGCTGATCGCGGCGCTGGCCACCGTCACCGGGGTGCTGGTGGTCGGCGTCGGCGGCGGTCTGATCATGCCGATGCGGCAGCGCTGGGAGCGGTGGCTGGACAGCGCGGAGCAGGAGACCGCCCGGCTGCGCGGCACCGCCTACCAGGCCGGCCGCTCGGACGCGCTGGCCAACCAGCCGATCCGGCCGACCACCCAGACCGGCCCGGGCAACCCGCCGGTGCCGGGGATCGACCCGGGTGAGAATCGGTAGACCGGTCTACCTGGCTTCTTCGGTCCACCCGGTCCACCCGGTCCGCCATCCACCCGGGTCTCCTCGGTTGCCCCTCCCGGTTCAACCGGTCCCCGGGGTCTACCCGGTCTACCCGGTCCCCGGGGTCTACCCGGTCTACCCGGTCCCCGGGGTCTACCCGGCTCCTCCGGTCTACCTGGCCACCCGGCCTGACGGGAGATCTCTAGACCGGTCTACATATCCATCGGGCTCAATGCGAGATAGGTAGACCGGTCTACAGGGCTCAGCGAGACGCCCTGTAGACCGGTCTACCTATTTCTGTCGCGATCAGTGGACCGGTCTGCATATTTCCCCCACGACCCGCGATTCCGCTGTCCGGGATCGGCGGACCGGCATCGGCGGACCGGCATCGGCGGACCGGGTCCACCGATCCCGCCCTCCGCCCGCGTCGCCCCCTCCGCCCCTGTCACCCCGCCCGCCCCCTCGGATCAGACCTCCAGCAGGCCCTGGTTGCGCACCAGCCAGCAGATCGCCGTCAGCCTGGTCACGGCGTAGTCGTAGCCGACCGGCTCCCGCCAGCCGATCTCGGTGAGCGCGTCCAGGAAGCCGAGCGCGTAGTCCGACAGTTCCTCACGGTCCAGCGGCCGGGGCGCGAGCTCCGGTCCCTGCGCGTACAGCAGCTCGCGCAGCATCGCCGCGTGCTGGTCGACGGCCGCGACGAAACCGGGCTCGAAGGCGAACTCGGCCAGCCGGGGCGTGAAAGCGGCCACGATGCCCGGCAGCGGGCAGCCGGCCGGCTCGTCGGGGGAGTGCCGGAAGGACTCGTCGGGGGTCGCGAACATCCGTCCACGGTAGGCGAGCCGCTGTGGCGGCGAGCCGGGACGTGACGGTTCCGTGTTGAGACCTTGGCCACCTTCGGAACGTTCCGTGGCATGGCCGATTCCCTGCGTTCCCGAGCGGGTGATCCGTACCAGAATGGCCCGCATGGATCTCCGCATCTTCACCGAGCCCCAGCAGGGCGCGAGCTACGACACCCTCCTCAAGGTCGCCCGCACCGCCGAGGAACTCGGCGTGTTCAGCGCCTTCTTCCGTTCCGACCACTACCTCAAGATGGGCGACGTGGACGGCCTGCCCGGCCCCACCGACGCCTGGATCACGCTGGCCGGCCTGGCCCGCGACACCAGCACCATCCGGCTCGGCACCCTGATGACGGCCGCCACCTTCCGGTTGCCGGGCGTCACGGCGATCCAGGTCGCCCAGGTCGACGCGATGAGCGGCGGCCGGGTCGAGTTCGGCCTCGGCGCCGGCTGGTACGAGGCCGAGCACGCCGCGTACGGCATCCCGTTCCCGAAGGAGAAGTTCGGGCGGCTGGAGGAGCAGCTGGAGATCATCACCGGGCTGTGGCGGACCAAGCTCGGCGACACCTTCGACTTCGCCGGGGAGTACTACACCCTCACCGACTCGCCCGCGCTGCCCAAGCCCGCCCAGGAGCGCATTCCGGTGCTGGTCGGCGGTTCGGGCCCGAAGCGAACCCCGGCGCTGGCCGCCCGCTTCGCCGACGAGTTCAACCTGCCGTTCGCCTCGCTGGACGACACCGCCGCCCAGTTCGGCCGGGTCCGGGCCGCCGTCGAGCAGGTCGGACGCTCGGCCGACGACCTGGTGTACTCCAACGCCCTGGTGCTCTGCGTCGGCCGGGACGACGCCGAGGTGGCCCGTCGGGCCGCCGTGATCGGCCGCGAGGTGGCCGAGCTCAAGGAGAACGGCCTGGCCGGCACCCCGGGCGAGGTGGTGGAGAAGCTCGGCCGGTACGCGGCCGTCGGCAGTGAGCGGGTCTACCTCCAGGTGCTCGACCTGAGTGACCTCGACCACCTGGAGCTGGTCGCCGCACAGGTGGCCCCGCAGCTCGGCTAGGCCGTCTACGAGCGGTTCGCCCGCTGGGAAACGGACGGGACCTGGGCGAAGCTCCTCGAGCACGTCCAGGTCCGGGACGACGCGACGCCACCACCTTCGGCCGGGTCCGTGACGCCACCCGGAGCGCGCGCCGGCACCGGCCGTCCGCGCACGACACCGGACCGGACCGACTCCTGGGTGGCAAGTCCCGCGCGATAGCCGCCCGCTACCGCGCCGGGGTCGACATCTCCCGGCTGCCGTTATTCGACCTGCTCGACTTGCTCGACCTGCTTGACCTGCTTGACCTGCTCGACCTGCTCGACTGCCCGGTGAACGGCGGCGCGGAGTTCCTCGTCGGGCTCGTTCCGCCTGAGCACGGCTTGGAGGGAAACCTGCGCTGCCTCCCGCACATCGGGATCCGGGTCGGAGAGCGCGGTGGCGATGATCGGCGCGTGCGCCACAGCATCGGGGCCGAAGATGCCGAGGCCTTCGATCCCTGCGCGCCGCAGCATCGGATCCTGTGTCGCCGTAGCCGCGACGAGGAGTTCCAGAGCCTCAACAGGTGCCTTCGCGCACAGCAGCGCCAGGCCGAACAGCGCCTGCTCGAACTCTGCGGTGTCGTGGCGTCTGGCTGCGGCGAGCCGCTTGAGCGCCTCGCTCACCACCGACGGGCAGGCCGCACGATGGCTGACCTCGTCGGCCCGGGTGGGGGCGGTGCCGTCGTCCATTCGGCCATCCTGCCAGCAGCTGAAACCCGGTTCCGCTGGGGAGCGACCCGCTGGCCCTCTCCCCGCCTCCACCGAGGCCCTCATACCCGCTCTGACCACGGGTCTTTACTCGTTCTTGGCCATACGCCATGCTCGTGGCAGGAACGCGAGTGGAAGCGGCGGGCGGAGGGCCGGTGACGGGGACACGAATACCACGGGCGGCGGCGCCACGGGTGCCGCCGCCCCGCGCTGCCGAGGACCGCGCTGCCGAGGACCGCACTGCCGAGAGCAGTGCTGCCGTGGACCGCGCGGCCCACGGCCGGACGGTCCGCGCCGGCGTGCACGAGCTGCGCGGCCCCGGCCCGGCCGCGCTGCGCTACCCCGCCGACGACCTGCTGGTCGTCACCGGGCTGCCCGGCAGCGGCAAGAGCACCCTGATGCGCCGCAGCGTCCGCGCCCCGCTGGTCGACTCCCAGCTGGTCCGCGAGGAGTACGCGTCCCGGCTGCCCGGCCGCCTCCCGTACGCGCTGTACCGGCCGCTGGCTCGGCTGGCCCACTACCGCCGGCTGCGCCGGGCGGTGCTGGACGGCGGGCCGCTGGCCGTGCACGACTGCGGCACGCTGCCCTTCGTCCGGTCCTGGCTGGCCCGGGCCGCCGCCCGGCAGGGGCGCCGGGTGCACCTGCTGCTGCTCGACGTGGACCCGCAGGAGGCCCGGGCGGGCCAGTGGCGGCGCGGCCGGTGGGTCTCGCGCTACGCCTTCGCCCGGCACCGGGGCGCGGCCGCCCGGCTGCGCGGGCAGCTGCTCGGGGCGGGGCGGCCGCCGGCCGGCTGTGCGTCGGCCGTGGTACTCGACCGGGGTGCCGCGCGCGCCCTGCGGGAGATCGACTTCTCGGCGTCGTAGTCTCGGGCCGGTCCGCGCCGGGCGCCGGTCACCGGTGGGCGGGCCCGAGGCGCGGCCGGTGCCCCGTCACCTCCCCCCGCCACCTCCCTGGTCACCTCCCCGTCAGGAGCGCTGATGCGCCGTACTGCCCGGGTGCGCTCGCGTGCCCCCCGCCTGTTCCCCTGCGCCGCCGCGCTGGTCGCCGCGGCCGGTCTGAGCCAGTTCGCCGCCCCGGCCCCGCACCGTACGGTGGCGGCCATCTGCGACGGCACCGCGGCCGAGACCGCCGCCGAGACCGCCGCCACCGGTGCGGACGCCATCGGGGCCGCCTCCACCGGTGCCGCCGCCCGGAAGCCGGCGGGCAGTCAGGCGGGCCGGGACCCGAACGCCGTGAGCGCCGGTGAGGCCCGGGCGATGCAGGCGGACCTGGACCACCGGCTCACCGAGCTCGGCCCCGCCCACGTGCAGCTGGCCGCTGCCCCGACCACCGTCCCGGTGTACGTCCACGTGATCCACTCCGGGGACGCCGGCCGGCTGGACGAGGGCGTGGTGGCCGCCCAGATCGACCACCTCAACGCCACCTACGGCGGCCAGGGCGAGGGCAACACCCCCACCCGGTTCCACTTCGAGCTGGCCGGCACCGACTGGACCGACAACGCCGGCTGGTACTCCGGCATGACCCCCGGCTCCGCCGCCGAGCGGTCGATGAAGAGCGCCCTGCGCAAGGGGGACCAGGGCACTCTCAACCTGTACACCGCCCACCTCGGCCAGTCCCTGCTCGGCTGGTCGACCTTCCCGAACGCCTACCGCTCGGCTCCGACGGACGACGGCGTGGTGATCCTGGACGACTCGCTGCCCGGCGGCCCCGCCACCCACTACAACGAGGGCAACACCGCGACCCACGAGATCGGCCACTGGCTCGGCCTCTTCCACACCTTCCAGGGCGGCTGCCTGCTCCCGGGCGACTACGTGGACGACACCCCGCCCGAGCGCAGCGCCGCCTACGGCTGCCCCGAGGGCCGGCACACCTGCCCGGGCGGCGGGCTCGACCCGATCCACAACTTCATGGACTACGGCTACGACTCCTGCATGTCCCAGTTCACCCCGGGGCAGGCCCAGCGGATGTCCAACTCCTGGGACGCCTACCGCAGTTGACCGCAGCCCGGAAACCAGGAAACCAGGAGGCCGGGTCGAAAGCCATCCCGGGCGTCCTGGAAGCCGCCGGGTGAATGCCCGATTTGATCTATGTTCGGACGATCCGTGCCGAGCAGCCGAGCAGGAGTGACCGAAGGAGCAACCGCATGAGTGCCAACCCCCGGATCGTCGTCGGCGTCGACGGCTCGCCCGCCTCGGAGCAGGCGCTGCGCTGGGCGCTCGACTACGCGAAGGCCGTCGGCGGGACGGTCGACGCCGTCACCGCCTGGGAGTACCCCGCCTTCTACGGCTGGGGCGGGACGGCCGTCCCCACCGGGGAGTCCTTCAACCCCGAGGAGCTGGCCGGCAAGACCCTGGCCGAGAGCGTCGCCAAGATCGTCGGTACCGACCCGGAGGTGTCGATCAGGGAGAGCGTGATGCCCGGTAACGGGGCCGGCGTCCTGCTGCAGGCCGCCAAGGGCGCCGCGCTGCTGGTCGTCGGCAGCCGCGGTCTCGGCGGCTTCTCCGGCGTGCTGCTCGGCTCGGTCAGCCGCCACGTCACCGAGCACGCGCCCTGCCCCGTGGTCGTGGTGCGGGAGGGCCAGGTCGAGGCCGGGTAGCGGCTGGGTAGCGGCGAGGGGCCGGTGGCGCACCGGGCCGCCACGCGGACCAGAATGGAGACATGCCAGAAGGTGACTCCATCTACCGCGTGGCGGCCCGGCTGCACGAGGCCCTCGCCGGTCAGCAGCTGACCAGCGCCGAGCTGCGGGTGCCCGCGCTCGCCACCGCCGCGCTCGCCGGGCTCCGGGTGCTGGAGGTCCGCCCGCGCGGCAAGCATCTGCTCACCCGCCTCGAGGGCGGGCTCACCCTGCACACCCACCTGCGGATGGACGGCCGCTGGGAGGTCTACCGCCCCGGCGAGCGCTGGACCGGCGGCCCCGCCTTCCAGATCCGTGCCGTCCTCGGCACCGAGCACGGCACCGCCGTCGGCTACCGGCTGCCCGTCGTCGAACTGCTGCGCACCGGCGACGAAGGGCGCGCCCTCGGCCACCTCGGCCCCGACCTGCTCGGCCCCGACTGGGACCCGGTCGAAGCCCTCCGCCGACTCCTCGCCCGCCCCGCCCGGCCGCTCGTCGAGGCCCTGCTCGACCAGCGCAACCTGGCCGGGATCGGCAACGTCTACGCCAACGAACTGTGCTTCGTCGCCGGGGTCACCCCGTGGACCGAGGTCGGACAGGTGCCGCACCCCGACCGGCTGGTGGAGCGGGCCCGGCAGATGCTGGAGGCCAACAAGCTGCGCCCCGGCCACATCACCACCGGTGACACCCGGCCCGGCTACCAGCACTGGGTCTACGGCCGGGCGGGCCGCCCCTGCCCGCGCTGCGTCACGCCCGTGCTGACCGGGCGCCAGGGCGAGGCCCCGCGGGACCGGGCGGTGTTCTGGTGCCCGTACTGCCAGCGCGGGCCGGCCCCGACGGCCGCCTCCGCCCCGGGACCCCAGGACCGTTACACCCGTCACACCCGTTACGTCCGCTAGGTCCGCTAGGTCCGCTAGGTCCGCTCGACCAGGGCAGGGTGCCGCGGGTCGTCCGCCCGTACGGTGAGGTCGGCGGCCTCGGCCGGCCCGGTCTCCGCCTCGTAGCGGGCGAAGGCGGGCAGGGTCCACTGCTGGTCCGCCGGAGTGCGGCGGGCCAGCGCGGCCGGGGTGAGCGCCAGGTGGACGCTCAGTTCGAACGGCAGCCAGCGGCCGAGCAGCAGGGCTCCGTCCAGCAACAGCACCCCGCCGGGCGGGACTTGGACGTACGGGGCGCGGGTCGAGCGGTCGGTGACCGGGTCGCGCAGCGAGGGCAGCACCCGGCCGGTGCCGCCCGGCTCCAACGGGTCCAGCACCTCGCGCAGCAGGGCGCCGTCGTCCAGCCAGAGGTCGTGGAAGGCGTCCGTGTCCTGGTGGCCGTACTCCAGCCGGATCGAGGCCGGGCGCAGGAACCCTGCCGCCGACACCCGCAGCGCCGGGCGGCCGCGCAGCCGCAGCGGCTCCACCAGGGCGTCGGCGAGCAGCTCGGGCCGGGCGGCCGCGGCGCCGTCCACGGCGACCCGCAGCCACCGCTCGCCGGCGCCGGGCAGTCCGGTGATCCGGTCGGCGAGCAGCTCGGCCAGCTTGTCGGGAGAGATCGGGTGTACCTGCACCAGGACATCCTGCCGCCCGGGGCGCTCGCGGCCCAGCGGTTTCAGGTCAGCGGGAGCGCGTGCAGGACGTCGTCGTGGCCGGCGTAGAGGTGGGAGCCGTCGGCGGCGAGGTTCCAGACGTCCCGGCCCGGGCCGGAGTCGTGGAAGGTCCACCCCGGCGTGCCGGTCGCGGTGTAGATCGCGGCCACCCCGCCCGCCGCCGGACCGGGCACGTACAGCGTGCCGCCGACGACCAGTGGACGGCTGCGGCTGTCCAGCAGGAACGGCAGCCTGACGGACCAGAGCACCGCGCCGGTCCGGGGCTCGAGGCAGGTGACGACGCCGTCGTTGCGCAGCACGAGGACCCGGGCGACGTCCGGGACGGGGGGCAGGGCCCGCCACGACTCCCCGCGGGCGGCGGTGTGGTTCCAGACCGGCTTGCCGTCGGGGCCGAGCAGGGACACCCCGCCGTTGCTGTCCGGCACGAGGAAGGACGCCCCGGAGGCGACGCACCAGCCGAGGTCCTGGGTGACGGCGGCGGTCGAGAGCTGCTCGCCGGTGGTGGCGTCCCGGACCACCAGCTCAATGCGTTCGCCGGTCGACCGGACGCAGGCCAGCAGGTTCTTGTCGTAGGGGGCGGTGGCGGCGACGGGCCGTTCCTGGTGGTCGACCGCGACGGACCAGAGCAGGGAGCGCCGGTCCAGCCGCACGGCGAAGATCCGGCTGCTCGGCACCGAGCCGTCCGAGCGCGGCCAGCTCGACAGGCAGCCGTAGAGGACGCCCGCGCTCAGGCAGGTGAGCTGGACCTGACCGTCCAGCTCGTCGGGCAGTGCCAGGCTCCAGTCGGCGGTCGGGTCGGTGAGGTGGTGGGCGTCCAGGTGGCCCCGGGAGGTGGCCGTGTACAGGTAGTCGCGCCAGACCGCGACCTTTCCGGCGGGCAGTTCCCGGTCGCTCGGCCAGTCCTTGGGCGCCGGCGGGTCGAACACCAGCAGCCGTCCGGGGCGACCGGTGTCCGGGTCGAGGGCCTGCCACCCCGCCTTGGAGAGGAACGCCGCTCCCTGTGGCGCGGCGAGCAGCCGCTCCGGGGTCATCGCCTGCGGGCCCCGGTACGTCCACAGCGGCGTCGGCCCGGAGGTCGCGGTGGGCTGCGGCCCGCTCGGCGACGGCGACGGCGTCGGCCCGTCGCCCTCCACCCGGCCCAGCGCCCACGCCGCCCCGCCGGCCGCCAGCACCCCGGCCCCGATCAGCAGCCCGCGCCGGCTCAGCCGGGGACCGCCGCCGTCCGGGCCCCCACCGCCGAGCACGTCCCCGGACACCGCGTCCGCACCGTCCGCCTCCCCGTCCCACTGCCAGGCGGCGTCCTGCACGGGCCCCTCGGGCGACTTCATCCGGTCCTCACTCCCACCCCCGGCGGCCACCGTGCCACCACCCGCCGGGGAGGATATCGAACAGCCCCCGAACCATCCCAGGCGGCGAGGGCCGGGGTACTACGCTGCGCCCGACGGAACGAGTATCGGCGGCCCAGGAGGCCCGAGGATGCCCACCGTGACGGCCGAGCAGTACGACGGCTGGACCGAGGAGCAGTGCGCCGAGGTGGAGATCGTCGGCGGGGCGGTGGTCGCCCGGCCGAGCCGCTCCGCCCGCCACAGCCGGATCGCGCGCTTGGTGGCGAACGCCCTGGACGAGGCGGGCGGGGCCGCCCGGAACGCCGACTGCGGCTTCGACCTGCGGCTGCGGGACGTGCCGCTCGACAACCGCCGCCCGGACGTGGCGGTCTACCGGGCCGACCTGGTCGACGAGGGGCCGGCCCGGCCGGAGCAGGTGCTGCTGGTGGTCGAGGTCGTCGCGCCCGGCTCGGAGACCACCGACCGGGTGGTCAAGCCCGACCAGTACGCACAGGCCGGAATTCCCTTCTACTGGCGGGTCGAGCAGGCGGCGGGCCGGGTGCCGGTCGTCCACACCTGTGTGCTGGACGAGGCGAGCCGGGTGTACCGGCCGGTGAGGTGTTCACCGGACTGGTGAAGGCCGCGGTGCCGTACCCGGTGGAGGTCGACCTCACCGGTCTGCCGTAGCGCGTCACCTGCCCGGTGGAGTGGTTCGGCCGGGCGAGCGGGGCGTCCGTGCCGGTGCGGCTGGGGCCGGTGGGCCGCCCGGGGCGGGCGGGGCTCGCCTTGACACGGTTCCGGGCCGGACGTAGCAAGGGAGCATGCGCGATCCGCGGCCGACCGGCGGGGACGCCGAACCGGTCCGTGCGGCGGGCCCGGAGGCGGCGCACGCGCGGGACGAGCTGTTGGCGGAGGCCGTCCGGGAGGTGTTGGCGTCGACCGGGGCGTACGGGGCGATGGTGCACCTGCGCTCGCGGGACGGGCGGTCGCTGGTGCTGCGGACCCTCGTCGGGGTGCCGCTGTCGATCATGAGTCCGTTCCGCCGAATCGCGGCCGCCGGACCGCTGCCGGTCGCGGTCTGCTTCCGGACCGGGCGGACCGTCACGCTGTCCGACTCCGAGGACGCCCTGCGGCGCTTCCCGCAGCTGGCCGTCGGGCTGCCGTACGACTTCGTCTCCGTCTGCGTGCCGGTGGAGCACGGCGGGGAGCGGTTCGGGGTGCTCAGCGTGCTGTGGCCGGCCTCGGAGGACGGGGTGCCGGCCGGGGACGGCGGGCGGCCGGAGGCGGTCGCCTCCCGGCTGGGCGCGGGGCTCGCCGGGGTGGCGGCGGCCGGGCAGCCGGTGGAGCCGGCCGGGGACGCCGCCGTGGTGGAGCTGGCGCCGCCGTCGGTGCCGACCACCCGGGTCGGGCTGTTCGACTGGGACGTGGCCCGTGGCGTGCTCGCGGCGGACGTGCGGTTCCGGGAGATCTTCGGCTTCGCGTCCGGCGAGTTCGACGGCACGGTGCGCTGCCTGACCCGCCGGATCGCCCCCGGCGACGTGCCCGAGTTCCGGGCCGCCGCCCGCACCGCCCTGGAGCACGGCGAGGTACTGGCGGCCCGGGTGCGGGTGCTCGGACCGGGCGGCCGCCCGTACCCGGTGGAGCTGTGGGCCCGGGTGCCCGGGGCGATCACCGGCGGCGGGACCCACCTGGTCGGCGCCGTTCTGGACGTCCGCACCCTGACCGCGGCCGCCGCCGCCGTCGAGCGGCTGCACGAGGGCCTGGTCTCGCTCGACCCGGACGGCCTGATCGGCTACGTCAACCGGGCCGCCGAACCGCTGCTCGGGGCCGGCGCCGAGGAGCTGGTCGGCCGCCATCCCTGGGAGGTGCTGCCCTGGCTCGCCGACCCCTTCTACGAGAACCGCTACCGCGCCGCCCTGATCTCCCAGCAGCCCACCGCCTTCCTGGCGGCCCGCCCGCCGGACGGCTGGCTCGCCTTCTCGCTCTACCCCGACCCGCACGGCGTCACCGCCCGGGTGGTCGCCGCCGAGGCCCCGCCGGGCGCGGCCGAGCCGCCGACGGCCGTGGCGCCGCCCGCCGCCACGGCCGGTGCGGGCAGCGGTAGCGGCGGCGGCATCGGCGGCACCCACCACCTGCTCCAGCTGGCCGGCGCGCTCACCGAGGCGGTCACCGTGCGGGACGTCTGCCGGGCGGTGGCCGAGGAGCTCCTGCCGGCCTTCGGCGGCCAGGAGCTCGCCATCTACGCGGTGCGCGACCAGCGGCTGCACCTGGTCTCGCAGAGCGGCTACCCCGACGGCTTCCTGGACGGCTTCGAGGGCACCGCGCTGGACGCCCGCGTCCCCGGCGCGGAGGCGCTCAGCACCGGCACCCCGATCTTCTTCGAGTCGGTGCGCGAGCTCGCCGCCGCCTACCCGGGCCTCGCCCTGGACGAGATGGGCGCCTGGGCCTTCCTGCCGCTGATCGCCTCCGGGCGTCCCGTCGGCAGCTGCATCCTCGGGTTCGACCGGGCGCACCCCTTCACCGTCGAGGAGCGCGGACTGCTCACCGGCCTCGGCGGCTTCATCGCCCAGGCCCTGGAACGGGCCCGGTTGTACGACGCCGAGTTCACGCTGGCCCGCGGCCTGCAACAGGCCCTGCTGCCGCACCGGCTCCCGCAGGTGCCCGGCATCCGCACCGCCGCCCGCTACCTGCCCGGCACCCAGGGCATGGAGATCGGCGGCGACTGGTACGACGCGATCGTCACCGGCGACGACCTCACCCTGGTGATCGGCGACGTCGAGGGCCACAGCGTCGGGGCGGCCGCCGCGATGGGCCAACTGCGCAGCGCCGTACGGGCGTTCGCCAGCGGCGGCGAGCCGCCCGGCGAGGTCCTGGCCCGCACCAACCGGCTGCTGCTCGACCTCGACCCGGGGCTGCTCGCCAGCTGCTGCCTGGTCCGCCTCACCCCCGCCGACGGCACCGTGCGGATCGGCCGGGCCGGCCACCTCCCGCCGGTGCTGCGGCACCCGGACGGACGGGCCGAGGCGCTGTACGTGCCGGGCGGGCCGCTGCTGGGCGTGGCGGACGGGGCGGCGTACCCGGTCAGCGAGCTGCGGCTGCGGCCCGGGTCGCTGCTGGTCCTCTACACCGACGGGCTGGTGGAGGACCCGGCGCTGGCGATCGACCAGGGGGTGGACCGGCTGCGCGCGGCGCTGGCGCACGGCCGGGCGGGGGAGGAGCTGGAGGAGCTGGCCGAGCGGCTGTTGCGCGAGGTCGGCTCGACCGGGCGGGTGGACGACGTGGCGCTGCTGCTCACGGCCTTCGAGCCGGACGGCGGCGGGGCGGGCGGTATGGACGGCGGCGGTGCGGGCGGCGTGGACGGCGGCGGGCCGGGCAGCCCGGACGGCGGCGCAGCGGCGACTTTCGTCGGTCCGGGCGGCGACGAAGGGTGACCGCGGCCGGGGCGGTCACCCGGTTAGCCTCGACGGGTGGAAGCAATCGCACGGGCCTGGTCGAAAGCGGTACGGACGGCCCTCCCGGGGCCCTGGCGCCCCCGCCGGGTGGTCGGCGAGGCCGTGGCGGCCCTGCTGATGGGCCTGCTGGCGGCCCTGCTGGAGATCCTCGCCGCCACCGACCTGGCGGTGCCCTTCGGGCTGGCCGTCGCCGCGCTGTGGCTGCTGCGGCGCGGGTTCCCGGCGACCGTGCTGGTGCTGGCCGGGACGCTGGCGGGCTGGTCGCTCGGGCCGTTCCCGCTGCTGGTGTGCGCGGGCTGGGTGGCCGGGGCGCGGATCGGCCGGGTGTGGCGGCTGGTCGGCGCCTTCGTGCTGAGCTACCTGATGTTCTCCATGTTCGGGATGCTCAAGGACGGCGCCTCGTACTCGCCCAAGCTGATCATCGGGTTGTCGCTCGGCGTCTTCCTGGTCTTCGCCGCGCTGCCCGCCCTCTACAGCCGCTACCGGGCGCAGCGCCGCGCCCTGCTGGACGCGCTGCGCGAGCGCAACGACCAGCTGGTGCGCGAGCGGGCGATGGTGGTGCACCAGGCCCGGCTGCGGGAGCGGCACCGGATCGCCCAGGACATGCACGACAGCCTGGGCCACCAGCTGGCGCTGATCTCCGTGCACTCGGGCGCGCTGGAGGTGGACCGCACCCTCGGCGACCGGCAGCGGGAGGCGGTCGGGGTGCTGCGGCAGGCGGCGGTCGCGGCCATGCGCGAGCTGCGCGAGGTGGTCGGGGTGCTGCACGACGAGTCGACGGCGCTGCCGCCCGCGGTCGTCGGCGCCCAGGGGTCGGCGGCCCCGCGCGGCGGGGTCGACGGGATCGAGGGCTTGGTGGAGTCCTCCCGGGCGCCCGGGGCGGTGGTGGAGCTCGGCGTCGAGGGCGAGCGGCGGCCACTCGCGGCGGCGGTCGACCACGCGGCGTACCGGATCGTGCAGGAGGCGCTCACCAACGCGCACAAGCACGCCCCCGGCGCGCCGATCGCGGTCGCGCTCCGGTACGAGCCGGACGCCCTGGTGGTGGAGGTCACCAACCCCCGCGCGCCGGAGCTCGTGGGCGCGCGCGCCGGCGCGGGGTCGGTGGTGAGCGGCGGACAGGGGCTGACCGGCCTGCGGGAGCGCGCCCGGCTGGTCGGCGGCATGGTGCACGCCGGCCCGACGCCCGACGGGGGCTTCCGGCTGGCCGCCGTCCTCCCGTACGAGGGGGCGGAGGCCGAGGGCGCCGCCGCCCTGGCGGCCGAGGAGGACTGGGCGGTCGGCGGGCTGCCGCCGGTGGACGGCGCGGAGGGCGCCCGGCGCCGCCCGGCGCTCGGCTGCGCGGCCGGGGTGGGCGCGGTGACGCTGATCCTGGCGGGCCTGGTGGCCTGGGGCGTGGTGGCCTTCGTCCGGGGCGCCAACGACGCGACGGTGCAGCAGTCGGTCTACGACCGGATCCAGGTGGGCGACTCGCGGGGCGAGGTGCTGCGGCAGCTCCCGCCCGGCAACGACTTCTTCACCTCCGACTTCCAGTCCGCCGGGCCGCCCCGGCCGGAGGACTCGCACTGCCGCTGGTTCTCGCTGGAGAAGGACGGCCAGGGCGACTCCTGGTCGGACAACCGCGTGGCGCGGTTCTGCTTCAAGGGCGGGGTGCTGGTGGAGAAGGTGGAGTACGTGACCGGCTGACGCCGCCGTGCCGCCGTGCCGCCGTGCCGCCGTGCCGTCCGGGCGTCCGGGCGTCCGGGGCCGGTTCGGGGCCGTGCCGGTCGGTTCCGCCGGGCCCCGGGCGGGAGGCGGGCGCGGCCGGGATGTGAGGATGGGGTTCCAGCCGCACCACCGTTCGAGGGGAATGACCAGCGTGATCCGAGTCCTCGTCGCCGACGACGAGCCGCTCATCCGGGCCGGGATCAGGATGATCCTGGGGTCGGCCGAGGACATCGAGGTGGTCGCGGAGGCCGCTGACGGCCGGCAGGCGCTGGAGCTGGCCCGGGCGCACCGGGTGGACGTCGTCCTGCTGGACATCCAGATGCCGGTGATGGACGGACTGACGGCGCTCGGGGAGCTCGGCAGGGTCGCGCCCGGCGCACGGGCGATCATCCTCACCACCTTCGGGGAGCGCGAGAACGTCCTGCGCGCCGTGACCGAGGGCGGCGCCGGGTTCCTGCTCAAGGACACCGCGCCGAACGAGCTGATCCAGGCCGTGCGGGCCGCGGCCGGCGGGAACGCCTTCCTCTCCCCGGCCGCCACCCGGCACATCGTGGACTCGCTGGCCGCCGGGCGCAGCAGCTCGGCGGCCACCCGCAGCGCGGAGGCGCGGCGCCGGCTGGAGGTGCTCACCGGGCGCGAGCTGGAGGTGCTGGCGCTGCTCGGGGAGGGCCTGTCCAACGCGGACGCGGGGGCCCGGATCCACATGAGCGAGGCGACGGTGAAGACCTACGTCAGCCGGATCCTGGCCAAGTTGGGCTGTGAGAACCGGGTCCAGGCGGCGCTGCTGGCGCGGGACGCGGAGCTCGACGGTCGTAGCTGAGCGGGGTCACGCGGTCGCTGAGCGTGTCGCCGGTGACGGATCCCACTCGACCGGTGGTCCGAACCGGGAACTCCGGATGTCCTGGTGACGATCCGTCACTTCCCGGTCGCGGACGGTCGATGGTGTGCGGGAGTTCACGAACGGACAGATGTGAGCGAGGGCACGGAAATTGATCGTCCGATCCCTGAAATGCGGTCAAATGCGGTCGAACCGGGCTCCGTTTCTTGATCGATACCGCCGGTAACAGTCAACTGACCTGCGAGAACCAAGAATTGCTTGCTGAGCCCCGGATGTGCCCCTAGCTTTCTTGGCGGCGCAACGAGCGCCACCCGGGTTCACCCCGACGCACGGCCCGCCGACTGACCCCCGGCGCGAGGGCGGTGCCCGCCGACGAGACCGGCTCGAAGAGGCCGTCGGCGAGTGGAGGTGGCCGGGGCGGCACGGCACGTCCGACACGTGGCCGGCCGCCCGACGAGTGAGGTGAGCGCAACCGACCGGCCCGTGTCCCGGGCCTGGTTCCGCCTGCCCGCCCGGGGCTTGTCGAGAGGACATTCATGACTTCCCGTCACGAGACCGCCGCTGCCACCGAGACCACCACCAGCAAGCGCAACCGCCTGCGGATGGCGGTCGTCGCAGGCGCCGCCGTCGCGGCCCTGCCGGTGGCCGGCCTCGTCACGGCCACCTCGGCCTCCGCCGCACCCTCCTCCACCTGGGACGCCGTCGCCCAGTGCGAGAGCGGCGGGAACTGGAGCATCAGCACCGGCAACGGCTTCAACGGCGGACTGCAGTTCACCCCCTCCACCTGGGCCGCGTACGGCGGAACCGCGTACGCTCCCCAGGCCCACCAGGCGACCAGGGCGCAGCAGATCGCCGTCGCCGAGAAGGTGCTCGCCTCGCAGGGGCCGGGCGCCTGGCCCGTGTGCTCCCAGAAGGCGGGCCTGAGCAGGGGCGGCGCGCCGGCCGCCGTCGACACCTCGGCGGGCTCGGGTGCTGCGGACCGGCCCGCGACCGCCGCCAAGCCGGCCAAGCGGGCCGCGAAGGCGGCCCCCAAGGCCGCCCAGCAGGCGGCTCCGAAGGCGGCCGCCCCGAAGGCGAAGCCGAACGCCGCGCAGGCCCCGCAGGGCCGTCCGTCGGCCAAGCCGGTGCAGTCCGCTCCGGCGGCGGCGAAGAACACCGCCGGTGGCGAGTACACCGTCCGCAGCGGTGACACGCTGAGCGACATCGCCGCCAAGTTCGGCGTCGACACCGACGGCCTGTACAGCAAGAACGCCCGCACCATCGGCGCCGACCCGGACCTGATCTTCCCGGGGCAGACGCTGACCGTCTGACGCTCCACCGCCCACCGGTGAGATCCGGTGAGATCCGGCGCGCTCCGGCGGCCACCCCTGCGCGGGGTGGCCGTTCGGCGCGTCCGGGTGCGTCCTCGCGCCGGGGCCCTTCGGCGTGTCGGGCTTCCGCGTCGATAGGGTCGTCCGATGGTCCGACTGATCGATGACAGTGCGCTCACCGCCTCCTCCGTGGTGGCCAACAGCACGATGAACCGCGGGCGCGGGCTCCGTGGCGTCAACAGCTACACCCGTGAGCTGGGCTTCGACCCCGCCGCCTGGCTCCGGGAGCACGGCGGCGCCGCGCCCGGCTGGCTGGACCTGTGCAGCGGGGAGGGCCGGGCGCTGGTCGAGGCGGCCGCAGCGCTGCCCGCCGGCGCCGAGCTGACGGGGGTGGACCTGGTCGGACCGCTGGTCCCGCCGCCCGTCGTGGCGGCCGTCCCGCCGCCCGTCCCGCCGGCCGGGGCCCGGCTCCGCCTGGTGACGGCGGCGCTCGCCGGCTGGGCGCCCGAGCGGTCGTACCAGCTGATCACCTGTGTGCACGGGCTGCACTACCTCGGCGACCAGCTCGGCGCGATCGCCCGCGCCGCCTCCTGGCTGAGCCCGGACGGCCGTTTCGCCGCCCACTTCGACCCGGAGTCGGTGCGCCGCCCCGACGGCTCCGGAGCGGGCCGGGCGGTGCTGGCCGCGCTGCGGGCGGCCGGGTTCGAGTACCGCCCGCGCCGTCACCTGCTGCTCCTGGACGGCGGACGGCCGGTCGCGCTGCCGTTCGAGTACGCGGGTGCCGACCCGTCGGCCGGGCCGAACTGGACCGGGCAGCCCGCGGTCGGGTCGTACTACCGGCGGGCGGTCGTGCCCCGGGGGCGCGCGGAGTCGTAGTTGAACGTTGAACGCAACGTCCGAATACCGCCGGAGACGTCAAGGAATCCGGAACAGGATCGACTCACCCACCGAGAGCGGAACGCCGGCCGGCACCCGGCCGGGACGCGATCGGAACAACGGTGCACGAGGAGATCCGAGGACATGACGATGAACGGTGCGGCAGCGCTCGACGGCAAGGTGGCCCTGGTGACCGGCGGCAGCCGGGGGATCGGGGCCGCGGTCGCGCTGCGGCTGGCCGAGGACGGCGCCCACGTGGCGCTGACCTACCAGGGCTCGGCCGAGCGGGCCGAGGAGGTGGTCGCCAAGATCACCGCGATGGGGCGGACGGGCTGGGCGGTGCGCGCCGACAGCGCCGACCCGGCGGCGGTGGAGGCGGCCGTGGCGGCGGTCGTCGAGCGGTTCGGGCGGCTGGACGTACTGGTCAACAACGCGGGCGTCGGGGCCGGCGGGCCGATCGAGGCGAGCACGGTCGAGGAGGTCGACCGGGTGCTGGCGGTGAACGTCCGGGCGCCGTACCTGTACGCCCGGGCGGCCGTCCCGCACCTGACCGCGGGCGGGCGGATCGTCAGCATCGGCAGCTGCATCGCCCAGCGCGTCGTCTTCCCCGGTGCCGCGCTCTACGCGACCAGCAAGGCCGCGCTGATCGGTCTGACCAAGGCGCTGGCCAGGGAGCTCGGCCCGCGCGGGATCACCGCCAACCTGGTCCACCCGGGCCCGATCGACACCGACATGAACCCGGCCGACGGTGAGTCCGCCGACTTCCAGCGCGGCTTCGTCGCCCTCGGCCGCTACGGCACGGTGGCGGAGGTCGCGGGCGCCGTCTCCTACCTGGTGGGCGAGGACGGCCGCTACGTCACCGGCGCGGAACTGTCGGTGGACGGCGGCTTCGCCGCCTGACCTGCGTGGCGCATCTCCCGTTCGGCGGGGGTGGCGGTGTCGTGCCGGGCGGTCGTCGGCGACCACGCTTACGATCGCCCGGCACGGCCCGTGCGCCCCCCGACCGAGAGGTGTGCCATGACCGAGGTGGACGACCCGGCCGAGCCGGTGGACCCGATCGAGCTGCTCGCCCGGGCCCTCGCCCAGACCGCCGGGCTGATCGACGGCACCGGCGTGGAACTGGCCGGCCACCCGACCCCCTGCCGCTCCTGGGACGTCGGCGACCTGATCAGCCACCTCCTGTACGACCTGCGGCAGTTCACCGTCCGGGCCGAAGGCGGGCAGCCGGACTGGAGCCGGCCCTTCGACCGGGTCGAGGAGGACTGGCTGCACGCCTTCGAAGCCGGGGCCGAGCGGCTGGTCGAGGCCTGGCGCGCCGCCGGGGACCTCACCGGTACGGTCGAGCTCCCCGGCGGCGCCACCCTCCCGGCCCGCTTCCCGGTCGACCAGCAGACCGCCGAATTCGCCGTCCACGCCTGGGACCTGGCCCGCGCCACCGGCCGGTCCACCGAGGGCCTGGACCACCAGGTGGCCCGGGCGGCACTCGACTGGGCGCACGGCGCGCTCAAACCCGAGTACCGCGGCGACGAGGCCGACCACCACGCCTTCGGCCCCGAAGTCCCCGCCCCACCGGACGCCCCGGCGTACGACCTGCTCGCCGCCTTCTTCGGTCGCGACCCGGCGGCGGGCACCGGCGCATAGGGTCCTCTGCGGCGGTCCGCAGGTGGGTCAGTGCGCCTGGCCGGTGGTGGCGGCGCGCTTGATGGCCTCGCGGATGCGGGGGTAGCTGCCGCAGCGGCAGATGTTCTGGATCTGGTCGATGTCGGCGTCCGTCGGGTTCGGGGTGCGGCGCAGCAGGGCGACGGCGGTCATGATCTGGCCGGGCTGGCAGAAGCCGCACTGGGCGACGTCGCAGTCGATCCAGGCTTCCTGGACGGGGTGGAGGGTGTCGCCGTCGGCGAGGCCCTCGATGGTGGTGACGGTGCGGCCCGCGCAGTCCTTGACCGAGCGGGTGCAGGGCTGGAACTCCTGGCCGTCCAGGTGGCTGGTGCAGGCGCGGCAGACGCCCACGCCGCAGCCGTACTTGGGGCCGGTGACGCCGAGCTTGTCGCGCAGGACCCAGAGCAGCGGCATGTCGTCCGGGGCGTCGACGTTGACGGGCTGCCCGTTGAGGACGAAGGTGTGGGTGGGCATGGGGAGTCGAGGTCCTCAGAAGTTGATCGGGAAGGAGCGCGGGCTGGTGCCGGTGGCGCGGGCGTAGGCGTTGGCGACGGCGGCGGAGGCGGCCGGGACACCCAACTCGCCCGCCCCGCCCGGGGATCCGCTGGGCGGCATCAGGTGGATCTCGACCGTCGGCGGGGCGTTGCGCTGCCGGGCGTAGTGGAAGTCGGCGTAACTGCCTTCCCGGAAGGCGCCGTTGTCGAGGTGGTTGCCGGCCTGCAGGATCACCGAGATGCCGTCCATCAGCGCGCCGGTCAACTGGGCTTCCAGACCACGGGGGTTGATGACCTGGCCGACGTCGGCGGCGATGACGGCCTTGGTGACCCGGGGGTTGGCGCGGTCGGTGGCGTCGAGTTCGACCAGGTAGGCGGCCCGGCCGCCGTTCTCGTCGTGGTAGCCGACGCCCTGGGCCTGGCCGTCGGGCATCGGGCGGCCCCAGTTGCCGGCCTTGGCGACGGTGTCCAGGAGGGTCCGGCCGGCGGCGTCGCGCACCCTGGCGCGCCGGAAGGCGACCTCGTCCTGGCCCATCCGGCGGGCGAGTTCGTCCATCATGATCTCGTCGGCGACCCGGACCATGCCGGAGTAGACGGAGCGCCAGCTGCCGGTGTGCAGCGGCAGCGGGAGTTCGGCGAGCAGCTGGGTGGGGACGCCGACGTTGTACGGGTTCTTCTCGGTGAGCAGGAAGAAGGCCTGGGCGAGGCTGATCCCGGCGACGGAGAGGTTGAACCCGGCGCCGGTGAGGGCCTCGCCGAGGCCGTGCGAGAGGTCGGTGCGCACGGTGGCGGCGCGGTGCTCCCAGGTGAGCACCTGGCCGAGGCCGTAGGTGGCGCGGATGCGGTGGTGACTGGCGGGGCGCATCCGGCCGTGCCGCATGTCGTCGTTGCGGGTCCACATCAGTTTGACCGGGCGGCCGGCGGCCTGGGAGATCTGGGCGGCCTCCAGGGCGGCGTCGAAGAACAGCCGGCGGCCGAAGGAGCCGCCGCCGCGTACGACGTGGACGGTGACGGCGTTCTGCGGCAGGCCGAGTTCGGCGGCGATGGTCTGCTGGGCGATGATCGGGCTCTGGGCGGCGAACCAGAGTTCGGCGCGGCCGGGCCGGACGTCGGCGACGGCGGTGAGCACCTCCATCGGGGCGTGGTTGACGAAGGCGAAGTCGAACTCGCCGTCCAGGTACGGGGTCAGCAGCGGCGGCAGCAGGAACGGCGCGTGCGCGGCGCGCAGCCGGGCCCGGACGTCCTCGGTGGAGAGGTCGGCGGCCGGGCCGGGGTTCCAGGTGGTGCGCAGCGCGTCGCGGGCCTTGAGGGCCTGGTCGAAGGTCTCGGCGAGGACGGCGACGCCGGTGGGGATCTGCACCACGGCGAGGACCCCGGGCATGGCGCGGGCGACCGAGGCGTCCAGGGACTTGAGGGTGCCGTTGACGGTGGTCGGGCGGGCGACGACGGTGGGCGCGGCGCCCGGGATCCGGAGGTCCCCGGCGTACTTGGCGCGGCCGGTGACGATGTCGCGGGCGTCGATGCGGCCGGTGGGCCGGCCGACCAGGCGGCGCTGGTCGGCCGGCTTGGGGGTGGCGGGGACGGCGGGTACGGCCACGGTGGCGGCGTCGGCGGCGAGTTCGCCGAAGCGCAGGTGCCGCCCGTCGGGGGCGAGGACGGCGGAGCCGGCGGTGCGCAGGGTGGTCGCGGGAACGTTCCAGCGGTTCGCGGCGGCGGTGACCAGCCGGGCGCGGGCGGCGGCGGCCGCGGCGCGCACCGGGTCGTACAGCGAGCGCACCGAGTTGGAGCCGCCGGTGAGCTGGTTGAAGAGCAGTTCGGGGCGGCCGTCGGAGAGCGGCACGTCCACGTCGGTGAGGTCGGCGTCGAGTTCCTCGGCGACCAGCATGGCGATGGCGGTGGTGAGGCCCTGGCCGACCTCCAGCCGGGGCAGGTACAGCGCGGCACGCCCGGCGGGGGTGATTTCGAGCACCAGCAGGTGGGAGGTCGGCAGGCCGGCGAGGATCATCGCGTCGCCGAGGTCGAGGACGTCGGGGATGCCGGGCAGGCCGAGCAGTTGCGGGGGCGCGGCGGCGTCGCGGGTGGCCGCTGCGGTGCGCTCGGCGGCCCGGGCGGTGGCGGGCGCGGCGGCGTCGAGGCCGAGCCGGGCGGCGACGGTGAGGGTGGGGGCGGCCAGCAGGTAGGTGAGGAAGCGGCGACGGCCGGTGGGCTCACCGGGCTCGGCCCGGTCCACGGGTTCGGCACGGTCCACGGACTCGGCGGGGTCGACGGGCCGTACGGGCTCCGCGGGGCCGGTGGGGTCCTCGCGGTCGGCGAGGCCCGAGGGGACGGTGGAGGTACTGATGGGAGGGGCCCTTCGAGCCGGAGACGGCGCCGGATCGGGCGGGCGCGGACGGCCCCGGCCCCAGTGCCGGAGAGCGGACGCCGATGAGCATAGGAGGGCGTTACTGACGGGTCAACACGGCCAATCTTGGCCCTCCGGCCGGGTGGTGGAGGTGTCCGGTCCGCTTCGTCCGGGGGAGTCGGAGCGGGTACGGAGGGGTCTTCGGCCGGGCGGGCCGGGCGTCGGCGGGCCGCTCGGTATGCTGCCGGACGATCAACAGGGCTCCGTCGTACGGGAGTTCACGGATCGTCCGGCGATGCGGCGGGACCACGGAAGTGGACCGGGAAAATTCAAGATCAATGGACCTGTCGGCCGGTCCACTTCTTCCCTAGGCTGGACCCCGTCCCACCGAGGAGCGTCCCGAGCGGTAGCGAACGTCCGGCCCGCGCGCCGCCCGTCCGGCCGGTCCACCGCCTGCGCGGTCGACCGTCCGCAGGGCCGCCCGCATGCCCGTCCGCATGACCGCCCGCCTGGATCCGACAGGAGAGAAGTGCCGAACCAGAGCGCCGCCCGGCCCGCCCTGCTGCCCCCCGCCGGCCCCCAACGCACGCTCGCCGCAGCCCAGTTGGCGAGCGCGGTGGGCGACGGCGCCTACTACACCTGCTCCGCGCTCTACTTCACCCGCGTCATCGGGATGTCGCCGACCGCCCTCGGCTTCGGCCTCGCCGTCGCCTGGGCGCTCGGCTCGCTGGCGGGCGTCCCGCTCGGCGCCCTCGCCGACCGACGCGGCCCGCGCCGCACCGCCGTGGCCCTCGCGCTCGCCACGGCCGGCGTGGTCGCCGTCCTCCTGGTGGTCCGCTCCTACCCGCTGTTCCTGCTCGCCGTCTGCCTCTACGCCACCGCGCAGTCCGGCCTCACCGCCGCCCGGCAGGCCCTGGTCGCGGGCCTGGTCCCGACCGCCGAGCGCACCGGACTGCTCGCCCACCTCCAGTCAACCCTCAACGGGGGACTGGCCGTTGGCGCCGCCATCGGCGGCATCGCACTCACCGTCGGCACCCCCGGGGCCTACTTCGGGGCCTTCACCGTCACCGCCCTCGGCTTCCTGGCCGGTGCGCTGGTGCTGCGCCGGCTGCCCGAGGCCCCGCCCGCACCGGCCGACCCGGCCGCCGGCCCGCGACTGGCCGTGCTGCGGGACCGCCGCTACGCCGCCGTCACCCTGGTCAACACCGTGCTGCTGCTGCGGATGCCGATGCTCAGCCTGATCCTGCCGCTGTGGATCGCCCAGCGCGCCCCCGGCCTCGGCTGGCTCGGCTCGGCGCTGTTCGTGCTCAACACCCTGGCCGTGCTGGCCTTCCAGGTCCGGGCGGCCCGCGACGTCAGCGGACTGGACTCGGCCGTCCGGGCCGTGCGCTCCTCCGGGGTGCTGCTGCTCGCCTCCTGCGCGGTCTGCGGACTGTCCGTGCTGTCCGTCCCGGTGTGGGCGTTCGCCGCCCTGCTGGTGGTCGCGGCCGTGCTGCAGGTGGTGGGCGAGATGCGGCAGTCGGCCGGCTCCTGGCAGCTCGGCTTCGACCTCGCGCCGCCGGAGCGGATCGGCCAGTACCAGGGCTTCTTCGGCACCGGCGTCGCCGTCGCCCGCACCCTGGGGCCGTTGCTGCTCACCGCGCTGCTGCTCGACGGCGGGCTCGCGGGCTGGCTGGTGCTGGGCGGGGTGTTCCTGGCCGCCGGGTACGCGATGGGCCCGGTGGCCCGCTGGGCGGCGCGCGACCGCGACTACCTGCCCCCGGTCCCCGCGCCGTCCTCCTCGGCCGTCGGGGCCACCGCCGCCGAGGCGCCGTAGAGATCGTCGTCGCCGCCGTACGGCGCCGCGGGCCCGCCCGTGGGGGCCCGCCGCTCGGAGCGGTCGGCGAACAGGTCGTCCGGCGCTTCCTCCGCCAGGCCGTCCGGTACTTCCTCCACCAGGCCGTCCGACCGGACCGGCCGGCCGTCCCGCCGCTCGTTCCCGGCCATCGCACGCTCCAACCGCCGCTGCCGCTGTTCCGGATACGGCCGATGCTACTCCGCGGGCCCGCCGCGCAGGGCCCCGCGCGGGGGCATCGGAAACCGCTGGCACCGGCCCGCCGACCGCTGGCATGCTGGCCGCGTGGACAGACCCCAGATCTGGCTCGACTTCGCCCCTGAGCTGCACCTCTTCGTCTCCGCGCCCCGGCGGGCCGGCCGCACCGCGCTGCGTACCGACGGCACCTCCAGCCTCGGCCACCTGGTCGAGTCCCTGGGCGTGCCGCTCACCGAGGTCGGCAGTCTGCTGGTGGACGGCCGCCCGGTGCCCGACTCGTACGTCCCGGCCGACGCCGAGCAGGTCAGCGTCGCCGCCGTCGCCCGGCCGCAGCCCTCGCCCGCCCCGCCGCGCTTCCTGCTGGACGTCCACCTCGGCACCCTCACCCGCCGACTGCGCCTGCTCGGCATCGACGCCGCGTACGAGAACCCCGACATCGGCGACGCCGCGCTGGCCGCCCGCTCCGCCGCCGAACAGCGCGTCATGCTCTCGCGCGACCGCGGCCTGCTGCGCCGCCGCGAACTGTGGGCCGGCGCGTACGTCTACAGCCACCGCCCCGCCGAGCAACTGCGCGACGTGCTCTCCCGCTTCGCCCCGCCGCTGGCCCCCTGGAGCCGGTGCACCACCTGCAACGGCACGTTGCGCACGGTGAGCAAGACCACGGTGCGCGAACAGCTGCACGACGGCACCGAGCGCTCCTACGACGCCTTCGCCCAGTGCGCGGACTGCGGCCAGGCCTACTGGCGCGGCGCCCACCACGCCCGGCTGGAGGCCATCGTCACCGACGCGGTGCGCGAGTTCGGGGGAGTCCCGAGGTAGCGGAGCCGGGTTCTCCCGGGGTCGGATACGGACCGCTGCGGCTGGCGGGCCGCTCGGCGGGCATGGTCTGCTCTCCGGTGGGGGACGAACCCAGGAACTCCTTCGTACGAGAGAGGCCGGGCCGTCGGATGAGCGATCAGCCGGTGCACCAACCCTTCGAGAGCGCCGAGACAGCGGACGCCCCGGTGGTGACCGCGCCCGACGGCGCCGAGGTCCGCCCGCTGCTGGTCCTGGACGGGCTCGGCAGCCTCGCGGTCTTCGAACTCGCCCCCGGGCAGGTCACCCACGCCGTCTCGCACGCCACCGTGCAGGAGCTGTGGCAGGTCACGGCCGGCCACGGCGAGCTGTGGCGGCGCCAGGACGGCCGGGAGGAGGTCCACCGGCTCGCCCCGGGGACGGCCGTCTCGATCCCGCTGGGCACCGCCTTCCAGTTCCGGGCCGATCCGGACACCGACGGGCCGCTGCGCATCACCGCCGTCACCATGCCGCCCTGGCCGGGCACGGACACCGAGGCGCGCCCCGAGGAAGGCCCCTGGAAGGCGACCGGCCGATGAGCCGGGGGAGGACGGGGCGGACGGGGCGGACGGGCCACCGGCGGTCACGCCGCACCGCCGCAGCCACCCCGTTCCCGCAGGGGCGGGCGCGACGGGCGGCGATCGACCTCCGGCCGGTCTCGGTGCAGTAACTGCCGCTGGTACGAGGGCAGTTGCCCTGATCAGCCGGTCCGCAGGCCGAGCGTCCAGATGTGCGAGCTGTAGCGGCCCATCCGGGTCGGGTGGCGTTCGACCAGGGTCGCGGTCAGGCCCTCGGGGCTGCGGCGCAGCGAACCGGTGAAGCGGTGCCGGTCGGCAGGGTCGAGCGGGAGCAGTTCGGCGAGCACCGCGTCGTCCAGCTCCCGTCCGACGGCGCGCAGCACTCCGGCGTCCAGCACCAGCAGGGTGCCGTCGGGCAGCACCAGCGGCTCGGGGGCCAAGGCGTCGCACAGCAGGGGGCCGGGCTGGACCACCCCGCCGGGCAGCAGCCGCACCACCCGGCTGCCGGTGGGGTGGCGGCGGTCGGTCTCCACCACCCGCAGGCCGGTGCCGACCGCGCCGACCACGTAGTGGCCGTAGCTGCGCCAGGAGTCGACCACGGCGCCGTCCCGGTCGTGGGCCCTGGTGTCGAAGGCGCCGTAGCCCTCCAGGCCCAGGAGAAAGCGCCCGTCGCCGAGCGCCGCACCGCGCTCCCCGCGCAGCTCGGCGACCAGGGTGCCGTCGGCGAGGTCCAGCAGCAGGGCCGGGCCGAGGTGGCCCCAGGCGGTGTAGTCGAAGGAGTCGGTGGTGACCAGCACCCGGTCGGCGGAGAGGTGCGCCGCGTTCGGCCGGCCCGGGCAGGGGCGGCGCCAGCGGACCTCGCCGTTGGGGTCGACCCAGCTGAGCTCGCCGTCCCCGCCGTGCACGGCCCAGCCGTCGTGCCGCGCCAACGGCCCCGCCGGGCGTCCCTGCGGACGGCCGCCGGACTCGCGACGGTGGTTCATGACCGTGACCTGCCAGCTCCCCATGGTGCGGATGCTATCGGCCGGGCCCGAACGACGGGTGTCGTTCCGGTAGCTGCTCACGGAGCCCTGACGGCGGACAATCTTCCCAGGACCAGTGGAGGAGGCGAGGGTGGAACCCGTGGAACTCGTGGAGCCCGTGGAACCGGCGGAGTTCGAGGTGATGATCGAGATCCCGCAGGGATCGCGCAACAAGTACGTGATGGACTTCGACGCGGGCCGGATCCGGCTGGACCGCACCCTCTTCACCGCCACCCGCTACCCCGCCGACTACGGGTACGTCGAACGCACCCTCGGCGGCGACGGGGAACCGCTGGACGCACTCGTGCTGGGCGGCGAACCCGCCGTCCCCGGCTGCGTGCTCACCTGCCGGGCGGTCGGGATGTGGGTGATGCGCGACGAGCGCGGCCCCGACCAGAAGGTCCTCTGCGTCCCGGCCCGCGACCCCCGCTACGCCGAGCTGCGGGACATCGGCGACCTACCCGAGTTCGACCTGCTGGAGATCACCCACTTCTTCCAGGTCTACAAGGACCTGGAGCGCGGCAAGTCGGTCGAGGGCTCGCACTGGGCGGGGCGGGACGCCGCCTACGCCGAGATCGCCGACTCACGCGCCCGGGCGGCGGGCACCCGCTTCGCCCGCCCGGCCTGAGCCCGGGCCGCAGCTGAGCCCGGGCCCGGCCCGGGCCCGGCCCGGGCTCAGCGGGGTGCACCGACTCAGAGCCGCGCGCTGCTCAGGATCGCGCGCACCTGGGCGGCGATGGCGGCCTCGTTCTGCTCGAACGCCGCTGAGGTGACGCGGTCCTGCTGGTCCGGGAGGCCGGTGAGGACGGGGGTGTGGAGGTGGCCGCCGGGCAGCCCGGGGGCGAGGTCGAGGCGCAGGCGGTTGGACCGGTAGGCGACCTCGTTGGAGAGGTAGCCCCCGCCGCCCCCGGCGACGGCGCGGGAGCCCGGGGTCGGGCCGTCGGGGCGGTCGACCGGCTCGGTGGCGCCCGCGGGGATCTCGGTGACGGGGGTGTTGAGCAGCACGGGGTAGGGCTGCTGGACGGCCGTCATCGCGTCGGTGGGCAGGGTGGTGCGGATGAACTGCGGGCCGTCGCCGAGGCCCGGGGCGTCCACCGGGTGCTGCCAGGTGCCGCCGGAGAGCGCGCCGAGGTTGTCGGTGGCCGGGTCGGCGGAGCGGGCGCGGCCGGCCCAGGCCTCCAGGGTGAACGTGCCGGGGTAGCCCTGGCTGATGCTGGTGATCAGGTCGGCGGACTGCGGGCCGCCGGGCTCCAGATGGGGGCCGAAGGCGCGTTCCACGATGCCCTGGTCGAAGTCGCGGTAGCGCACCGGCAGGACGACGGCCCGCACCTCGGCGGTGCTGCCGTCGGCGAGGGTGATCCGCTGCCCGTGCAGTTGCAGGACGGCCGCTCCGGAGGGGTTGGCGCGGCGCGCTTCGGTGTCCAGGCCGTACGGGTCGAAGCCGCTGACGAAGATCCGTCGGGCGCCGGGGCCGGGTTCGTCGGCGAAGCCGTCGCCGAGGCCGCGCGAGGCGTCCTCGAAGCGGGCCCGCAGGGCGGCGTGGTCGACGTCGAACCGGGGCTGCCACTGGGCGAGTCGGACGGTCATGGCGAGTCGTGCCCAGTACAGCGGGCGGTCGTCCAGGGCGGGCAGTTCGCCGCCGGGGCGGCGACCCTGGGCGCGGTCGAGGCCGGCCTGCCAGAGCTTGCGGCCCCAGCTGTCGACCACCCGCTGGGCGCGGTCGGCGGTGCGGGCGGAGCAGAGCGCGGCGGGGAAGCCGTGGAGCAGGTCGGCGAGGCCGGAACGCTCGGTGAAGGCGGTGGTCCGGGCGTCCTGGAGTCGGGCCTGTTCGGCGTCCAGCGGGGCGGTGGTGACGGTCCGGCAGCCGGCCGGTGCGGCCTGGGCCCCGGCGGCGGGGGCGAGCAGCGCGGCGAGGGCGCCGGCGAGCGCGGTCACCACGGCGGCGGAGCGGCGGGCGGTCCGGTCGGCGGTGGAGCGGGTGAGGTCGGAGCGGGTCGTGTCTGAGCGGGTGGTGTCGGGGCGGGTGAGGTCGGAGCGGCGGGCGTTTGTCATGCCCACTGACACTAGGCGGCGGGCTGACACCCCGCCAGGGTGCCTGCGCCGTACCCGTAGGCTGAGCGGGTGACACCCCTCGATCCGACCGTGAAGTCCCTGATCAGCGACCCCTACGGCGCCTACGCCGCGCTGCGCGCCGAGGCGCCCGTGCACCGGGTCACCGGCCCGGACGGGCTGCCCGTCTGGCTGGTCACCCGCTACCCGGACGTCCGCCGGGCGCTGGCCGACCCGCGCCTGGCCCTCGACCGCTCGCACGCCGCCCCCGGCAACTACCGGGGCTTCGCGCTGCCGCCCGCGCTGGACGCCAACCTGCTCAACATGGACCCGCCGGACCACACCCGGATCCGCCGCCTGGTCGGGCAGGCCTTCACCCCGCGCCGGATCGCCGCCCTGCAGGCCCCGGTCGAGCGCGTCGCCGAGCAGCTCCTCGACGCCGTCGAGGCGGCCGCCGGACCGTCCGGCCGGGTCGACCTGCTCGCGGCCTACGCCGCCCCGCTGCCGATCACCGTCATCTGCGACCTGCTCGGCGTCCCCGAGGACGACCGGCAGGACTTCCGGGCCTGGACCGACACCCTGATCACCCCGGACCCGGACCACCCCGAGCAGGCCCGCGCCGCCGTCAAGGCGATGCTCGGCTTCTTCACCGGCCTGATCGAGCGCAAGCGCACCACCCCGGCCGACGACCTGCTCTCCGACCTGATCGCCGTCCGCGACGAGCACGCCCAGGGCGGACCGGGCGGGGACGCCCAGGGCACGGAGGCCCGGGGCGCGGAGGTCCAGGACCGCCTGAGCGAGGACGAACTGACCTCGCTGGCCTTCCTGATCCTCTTCGCCGGCTACGAGAACACCGTCCACCTGATCGCCAACGCCGTCCTCGCCCTGCTCACCCACCCCGAGCAGCTCGCCGCCCTGCGCGCCGAACCGGAGCTGATCGCGGGCGCCGTCGAGGAGTTCGCCCGCTTCGACGGCCCGGCCCCGCTGGCCATCCGCCGCTTCCCGCGCGAGGACGTCACCATCGGTGGGGTCACCGTCCCGGCCGGGGAGACGGTGCTGCTCGCGCTGGCCTCCGCCAACCGCGACCCCGAGCAGTTCGCCGACCCCGACCGGCTCGACCTGCGCCGCCGGGAGAACGGTCACCTCGCGCTCGGCCACGGCATCCACTACTGCCTGGGCGCCCCGCTGGCCCGGCTGGAGACGGCGCTCGCGATCACCGCCCTGCTGCGCCGCTTCCCCGACCTCGCCCTGGACGCCCCGGCCGAGGAGCTGCGCCACCGCCCCGCGCTGCGGGCCCGCGGCCTGCTGGAACTCCCCGTCCGCATCCGGCCGGAGGGGCGGGAACCGGCGTGAGCTCTACAGCGTTGTCGGGGTCGAACAGCGTGATTCGGACGGTGGTGGAGGAAGCCCCATGAGTGTGGCCCTGACGAAGGGTGGCAACGTCTCCCTGAACCGGCAGGCGCCCGGCGTGCGGTCCGTCCGGGTGTGCCTCGGGTGGACGGCCGGAGCCGGGTACGACCTGGACGCCAGCGCGCTGCTGTGCGGCCCGTCCGGGAAGGTCCTCACGGACCAGCACTTCGTCTTCTTCAACAACCTGCAGAGCCCGGACGGCGCGGTCCGCCACCTGGGCTCCGGCGGGGGCGGCGAGGACGCGGAGCGGATCGAGGTCCGGCTTGGGGACGTCTCGGCGCAGGTGGAGAAGGTCGTCTTCGCGGTGGCGATCTACGACGCGGCGCAGCGGCGGCAGAGCTTCGGCCAGGTGCACCGTGCGTACGTGCGGGTCGTCGACGCGGACGGCGGCACCGAGGTGGCGCGGTACGACGTGACGCCCGAGACGGGCAGCGAGACGGCCATGGTGTTCGGCGAGCTCTACCGCAACGGCGCGGACTGGAAGTTCCGCGCGGTCGGGCAGGGCTACGCCTCTGGGCTCGCGGGCATCGCGACCGACTTCGGGGTCGACGTCCTGCAGCCCGCGCCGGCGGCCCCGGCTCCTACCCCGGCCCCGGCCCCCGTTCCCGCGCCCGTGCCGGCCGCGCCGGTGGCACCGTCGGCCGTCCCCGCTGTTCCGAAGGCCCAGCCAGCTACCGGGAGTTCACCCGTGACGTGTTTCTTCGACCCCACCCACGGCGCCGGTTCGGCCGTGGTGCTGTGGCAGCCGCAGTGGGGCGTGCCGCGCCAGGTCGAGGCCTGCGCCGCCTGCGCCCAGCGGGTGCAGACCACCGTCCCGCCCTTCTACACCCCGCCGCAGACCGGGTACCCGCAGGCCGGGTACCCGCAGCAGGGGCAGCCGCAGGTGCCCGCCCAGCAGCACGAGCAGGGCGGCCGCCGCTTCGGCACCGGCGCGATGATCGGCGCGGGTGCGGCCGGCCTGGTCGGCGGCATGCTGCTCAACGAGGCGCTGAGCGACGACGAGCCGCAGGTGGTCGTCAACAACTACTACGAGGACGACGACTCCTTCTTCTAGGCCGTCTCCTGCTCAGTCGTTTCGCTGGGCCGTCAGCGACGCCCCCTCGCTCAGCCGGTGCGGTGCAGGTCGCACTGCTGCTGGATGGCCGAGGGGGCGTCGCTGCTGACGATGGCGACCTTCGGCACCGGGCCGGTGGTGGGGGCGTCCTCGGTGGTGCAGACGAGCTGCTGGATGGCGGGGGCGGACAGCGAGGCGGCGGGCCAGGAGAGCCGCAGGGTGACCACGCCGGGGGTGGCGGTGGCCTGGACCCGGCCGCCCTTGGGGAGGTCGCTGTACAGCCCGGCGCGCTGTTCCGTGCGGTCGGGCCCGGCGAGCAGGGTGTCCAGGGTCTGCTGGAGGTCCTCGCGCCGGGTGGCCGGGCGGATGGCGGGCCGGATGCCGTGCTGGTCGAGGAGGTACAGCCGGGTGCCGGGCTGGACGCCGGTGGCCGGCTGGCCGCTGCGGACCGAGCCAGTGGTGGAGATCGAGCAGCCGCCGGTCAGCAGCAGGGCGGCGGCCAGCGGGGCGAGTCGGCGGACGGTCACCACTCCTCCTCCCCGTCCAGCCCGCGGGGCAGGACCAGGGTGAACACCGCTCCGCCGTCCGGCACGTTGGCGGCCTCGATGAGGCCGCCGTGCAGCCGGGCGTTCTCCTGGGCGATGGCCAGGCCCAGGCCGCTGCCCTCGGAGCGGGCCCGGGACTTGTCGGCCTTGTAGAACCGGTCGAACAGGTGCGGGAGTTCGGCGGGCGGGATGCCCGGACCGTGGTCGGTGACGGTGAGCACCAGTTCCTCCTCGCTGCCCCGCAGGGCGAGCCGCACCGGCGGGCGGCCGTGTCGCAGGGCGTTGCCGACCAGGTTGGCGACGACGACGTCGAAGCGGCGCGGGTCGAGCCGGACGGGCAGGGCGGCGGGCAGGTCGAGGTCGACCTGCTCGCCCCAGCCGCGCAGGTCGAGGGTCTCGCGCACGGCGGTGGCGGCGTCGACGGTCTCGGTGCGCAGCGGGGCGGCCCCGGCGTCCAGCCGGGAGATCTCGATCAGGTCGTTGACCAGCCTGGTCAGCCGTACGGTCTCGTTGCTGATCATGCGCAGTGCGGTGGCGGTGTCGGCGGGCAGCTGCTCGGCGTCCTCGTCGAGGATGTCGGTGACGGCGAGCATCGCGGCCAGCGGGGTGCGCAGTTCGTGCGAGACGTCGGCGGCGAAGCGCCGGCCCTGGGACTCGACGGCGCGCAGTTCCTCGATGGTGCCCTGGAGGGTGCGGGCGGTGTGGTTGAAGGTCTTGGAGAGCTGGGCGAGTTCGTCGTGGCCGGTGACGGTCAGCCGGGTGTCCAGCTTGCCCTGGGCCAGGGCCCGGGCGGCGTCGCCGAGCGCCCGGACCGGCCGCAGCACCTGGCGGGCGGCCAGCAGGGCGAGTCCGGCGGCCAGTACGGCAGCGAAGGCCCCGGCCCCGGCGGCGCCGGCGAGCAGGGCGGTGGCGGCGCTCTGCTCGCGGTCGAGGGGGAGCAGGGCGTAGACGGTGAGCCCGGACGCCCCGGCGGGGCCGCCCTTCGCGTAGGTGACGGGGACGCCGACGGCGAGCCAGGGGTGGCCGTCGGCGGCGAAGCGCTGGAACGCGGCGTGGCCGGTGTCGACGGTGTGCTGGAGGGCCGGCGGGACGGCCACGGACTGGGTCCACTCGGAGTGCTCGGTGCCGTAGGAGGCCAGCACCCGCCAGTCGCGGAAGCCGCCGGTGCCCGACAACTGGACGGCCAGGCGGTCGAGTTCGCCCTGGGTGGGCGGGAAGGGCAGGGCCGGGGCGAGCACGTCGACGCGGCGGCGCAGCTCGTCCAGGGCGGTGTCCTTGGTCAGGTCGAGGGTGGAGGTGGTGGCGGCCCGGTAGGTGAGGGTGGCGGTGGCCAGTGCGCTCAGGGCGGCGACGGCGACGAAGGCGACCAGCAGGCGCGGCCGCAGCCCGGCGACGGCGCGGCGCAGCCGGACCAGCCGCGGCGGGTGCGGGCCCGGCCGCGGGGGCGGGTCGTCGGACGGTCGGGGTGCGGTGGCCGGTGCGGGGCCCGGGGTGGCGGCGGCGGTCACTGCGGCCCGAAGCGGTGGCCGCCACCGAGGCCGCAACCGAGGCCGCAGCCGAGGCCACGGCGCAGGCCACGGCGCAGGCCATGGCGCAGCCCGCAGCGCGGGCCGAGCGCCGGGGCCTCGGGTGCGGAGTCGTCGTCCTCGATCAGGAGTAGCCGTGCCATGGGAGCCAGTATCGGGGGTTGACCTGGGGGAACGCGCCACCGGTGGCGGTCGGAGCCGGGTTCTTGCCAAAAACTCATACATCGCTCACAGGCTGCGCAGGCGCCGCTCAGCCGATGACCACCGCCATGTGCCCGTAGGTGGCGTAGCCGTCGGCGAAGTCGTCCTCGGAGACGGTCGTCCGGCCCCGCGCGGGGTCGTTGAGCGACACCCTGCCGCCGCTGAACCCGGTGACCACGACGGTGTGCTCGGCCGGCCCGGCGTACAGCACGCTCCGCCCGTCGTAGGCCGTGTAGGTGGTGCTCCGGAGGTGCCGCCAGAGGTAGTCCACCCAGACGACCGCCGGGTGGCCGGCGGCCAGCTCGTCCTTGAGCTGCTGGACGGAGATGCCCGAGCCGTCCTGGCGCACGGTGAGCCCGTACGAGCGGGCGGCCTTGGCGACGGGCGGGGAGTAGACGCCGAAGCCGGTGCCGGCCGTCTCGGAGCCGTCCGGGTCGCCGACGAAGGCCTCGTAGGGGTCGCCGGAGCGCGGGCCGGAGTGGCCGAACTCGGGGTGGTCCCGGTCGACGCCGATCCGGTCCAGGATCTGCTGGTCGTCGGCGGTCACGCCGCGCGCGGCGAGGAGCATGCGCAGGGCGGCCGCCTCGCAGTCGTTGCCGAGCTGCTGCTCGTAGTACGGCACGGAGGCGGCGGCGGGGGCGGCGGGCGCGGCCGACACGGGGCCGGCGCCCGCCGCCAGGCTCGTGGTGGTCAGGGTCGCGGTGGTCAGAACGGCGAGCCAGGTCGCCCGCGCGCGTGAGGTGATCGACATGGGCATGACGCTACGAAGGATGGTCGCGCTCCGCAGCCGGTGGGCGACGATCAGGTGACGGACCGTATGCGTCGGGGCTCCCGGCTGACCGGCTGACCGGCTGACCGGCTCAGCCCGCGGCCCGCCGGTACGCCCCCGCCCGGGCGGCGGCCTCGGCGGCTGCCGCGGCACGGTCGGCGGCGGCCTCGTCCAGCGGCTCGGCGGTGGTGAGCATCCGGTAGTAGAGCGGCGCGGAGACGGCCCGGATCACCTCGAACGGGTCGGTGTCGGGCGGGAGTTCGCCGCGTTCGACGGCCTCGGTGACGCACGGCGCCCACTCCTCGACCCGGCGCCGGTAGAAGTGCCGCAGTGCCTCGGCCGTGCCCGGGTCGCCGTTGGCGGCCACCAGGACGGCGCGGAACAGCGCGCCCTGCCGGGGGTCGGCCAGGGTGCGCCGGACCAGTCGGGCGTTGGCCCGCAGGTCCTCGGTGAGCGAGCCGCTGTGGGTGCGCGGCAGGGACTGCTCCGGCCTCAAGGTCCCCGCCCTCAGCCTCGGGACCGGCACCTTCGGCGGCCGCGGCCCGCTGTTCGGCGCCTGGGGCAGCACCGACGTCCAGCAGGCCCGCCGCCTGCTCGACATCGCCCTCGACGCCGGGGTCACCCTCTTCGACACCGCCGACGTCTACTCCGACGGCGCCGCCGAGGAGGTGCTCGGCCAGGCCCTGCGCGGCCGCCGCGACCAGGTGCTGATCTCCACCAAGGCCGGCCTGCCGCTCGGCGACGGCCCCCAGGACGCCGGCACCTCCCGGGCCCGGCTGGTCCGCTCCGTCGAGGACGCGCTGCGCCGCCTCGACACCGACCACCTCGACCTCTTCCAGCTGCACGCCTACGACGCCGCCACCCCGATCGAGGAGGTGCTGGCCACCCTGGAGGACCTGGTCCGCGCGGGCAAGATCCGCTACACCGGCGTCTCCAACTTCTCCGGCTGGCAGCTGATGAAGTCCCTCGACCTGGCCGAGCGCCACGGCCGCCCCCGCTACGCCGCCCACCAGGTCTACTACTCCCTGGTCGGCCGCGACTACGAGTGGGAGCTGATGCCGCTCGCCGAACAGGAGGGCGTCGGCGCCCTGGTCTGGAGCCCGCTCGGCTGGGGCCGCCTCACCGGCCGGATCCGCCGCGGCGAGCCGCTCCCGGCCGGGAGCCGGCTGCACGACACCGCCGACTACGGCCCGCCGGTCGAGGAGGAGCTGCTGTTCCGGGTGGTCGACGCCCTGGACGAGGTCGCCGCCGAGACCGGCCGCAGCGTCCCCCAGGTGGCGATCAACTGGCTGCTGCGGCGCCCGACCGTCTCCTCCGTCATCATCGGCGCCCGCAACGAGGAGCAGCTGCGGCAGAACCTCGGCGCCGTGGGCTGGTCGCTGACCCCGGAGCAGGTCGCCCGCCTGGACGCCGCCAGCGCCCGCACCGCGCCCTACCCGTACTTCCCGTACCGCCGCCAGGAGGCCTTCGCCCGCCTCAACCCGCCGCTCGTGGGCTGATCCCGCCGGGGCCGTTCTCCAGCGGCCGCCGTGTTCAGCCCAGCCGGGCGGCGGCTTCGAGGCAGGCGGCGATCGTCGGCTGGTGGGCCGTGCCCTGGCGGACCGCGGTCTCGATCGTGCGGGTGAGCGTGGCGTCCGACACCGGCCGTACGGTCAGCGACGGCGGCAGGCGGTCGGTGGCGAGCCGGGGGATGAGCACGGTGTGGCCGCCGCTCGCGGCGAGGGCGGTCATGGCGGCGAAGTCGGTGCAGGTGTGCCGTACCCGCGGGGTGAAGCCGGCCGAGCGGCAGGCCTGGAGCACGGCGTCCCCGCAGGGGGTCTGCGGCGGGGCGGTGATCCACGAGGTGTCCGCGAGCTCCCGCAGGTCGACCGGTGTCCCCGCGCCGCCCGCGGCCGTCGCCGGGGCGGCGGCCGGGTGGTCGGCCCGCAGCACCGCGACCAGCGGGTCGGTCCGCAGGGTGCGGGTCTCGATGCCGGGGTGCGGGGGCGCGGCGAGGTTGGTGTAGCGGTAGACGAGCGCGACATCGGCCCGGCGCTGGAGCAACAGCCGTACGGCGGCCTCGGGTTCGGCCTCGGTGATGTGCACCTCCAGGCCGCGGTGGGCGCGCTCCAGGGCCTCGCCGAGCGGGGCCGCGAGCGGGACGAGCGCGCTCGGGAAGCAGGCGAGGTGCACCGGGCCGGTCGGTTCCCCGGCGCCGGTGCGCAGCCGTTCCCGGGCCTCCTCGAGCGCCGCGAGCACCGCCCCGGTGTCCGCGGCCAGCCGGTGCCCGGCCGCGGTGAGGTGGACGGAGCGTCCGGTGCGCTCCAGCAGCGCGGTACCGGCCTCCTCCTCCAGCAGCCGCAGCTGCTGGGAGACGGCGGAGGGCGTGACGCGGTGGAGTTCGGCCACGGCGGTCACCGTGCCGTGCGCCTCCAGGTCGCGCAGGAGGACGAGCCGTCGGACGTCGAGCATCAGTCCAGCTTAAGGGCCTGCTGTAGGAGATGTAGCTGGACGCGGAGGCGGGCGGACGGCGAACCTGACTGCCCCGACCCCAGTCCCCGAGCAGTAAGGGAGTGTCTTCGTGCGTGCCACCGTGATCCACGGCCCCAACGACATCCGGATCGAGGAGGTGCCCGACCCGGTGGTCCGGCGGCCCACCGACGCGGTGGTGCGGGTGGTCAACGCCTGCATCTGCGGCAGCGACCTGTGGGCGTACCGGGGCGTCGCCGCCCGGGTCCCCGGGCAGCGGATCGGCCACGAGTTCCTGGGCGTGGTCGAGGCGGTCGGCGTCGAGGTGACCGGCTTCACGCCGGGCGACTTCGTGCTCGCCCCGTTCGTCTGGTCGGACGGCACCTGCGAGTTCTGCCGGGAGGGCCTGCACACCTCCTGCCCCGAGGGCGGCTTCTGGGGCCAGGTCGGCTCCGACGGCGGCCAGGGCGAGGCCGTCCGGGTGCCGTTCGCCGACGGCACCCTGGTCCGGCTGCCCCGGGAGGCCGCCGGTGAGGAGAAGCTGCTGCCCGGCCTGCTCGCCCTCTCCGACGTGATGAGCACCGGCCACCACGCCGCGGTCTCCGCCCGGGTCCGCCCTGGTGCCACCGTCGCCGTGGTCGGCGACGGCGCGGTCGGACTGTGCGGCGTGCTCGCCGCCCACCGGCTGGGCGCCGGGCGGATCATCGCGCTCGGCCGGCATGAGCGCCGCACCGCGATCGCCCGCGACTTCGGCGCCACCGACGTCGTCGCCGAGCGCGGCGAGGCCGCCGTCGAGGCGGTCCGGGAGCTGACCGGCGGGCTCGGCGCGCACGCCGTGCTGGAGGCCGTCGGCACGGAGGAGTCGATGCGGACCGCCCTCTCCATCGCCCGCGACGGCGGGACGGTCGGCTACGTCGGCGTGCCGCACGGCGGCTCGGCCGGTGTGGACATCTCGCAGATGTTCGACCGGAACGTCTCCCTGGCCGGCGGCGTCGCCCCGGCTCGCGCCTACATCCCCGAGCTGCTGCCGGACGTGCTCTCCGGCGCGATCGACCCCGGCGCGGTCTTCGACCGCACGGTGGATCTCGACGGCGTCCCCGACGGCTACCGGGCGATGGACGAGCGTTCGGCGCTCAAGGTCCGCATCGCCTTCTGAGCCAAGTCGCCCCGGGGGCGGTCGGGTCGTGTGGTGCCGCGATCGCCGGATCGCCCTCCGCCCTCTTGTTCAAAGTTGATCGACTGCCCTATCTTCTGCTCAGCTTCAAGCAATTCATTGCAGATTCGAGCAGGGGGATCGATGGGCCACATCGCCGCCGGGAACGTTATCGCCCTGGACATCGGCGGCACCGAGATCAAGGGCGCCGTGGTGGCGGAGGACGGAACGGTCCTGCGCAGCGAGCGCCGGTCCACCCGGCCCGCCCGCGGCGGCGGCGCCGTCCTCGACACCGTGCTCGGCTGCGCCGCCGAACTCGCCGAGCTGGCCCGGCGGGCCGGAGCCCCGCCCAGGGCCGTCGGCGTCGTCGCGCCCGGCCTGGTCGACGAGACCGCGGGCACCGTGGTCAAGGCGGTCAACCTCGACTGGCACGACCTCCCGATCCGCGACCGGGTGGCCGAACACCTCGGCCTCCCGGTCGCGTTCGGCCACGACGTCCGGGCCGGCGGCCTCGCCGAGGCCCGCCTCGGCGCCGGGCGCGGCAGCGACTCCTTCGTCTTCGTCCCCGTCGGCACGGGCATCGCCGCCGCCGTGGTGACCGGCGGCCGCCCACAGAGCGGCGCGCGCGGCATCGCGGGCGAACTCGGCCACCTGGTCGTACGGCCCGGCGGCGAGCGCTGTGCCTGCGGCGGCCGGGGCTGCCTGGAGACCGTCGCCTCCGCCTCCGCGATCTCCCGCCGCCACGCTCGGCTCACCGGCGCCCCGGACCTCGGTGCCGAGGACGTACACCGGCGGGCGACGGCCGGCGAGCCCGTCGCCGCCCAGGTCTGGGCCGAGGCGGTGGCGGCCCTCGCCGACGGCCTGGCCGCCACCACCGCTCTGCTCGACCCGGAGCGGATCGTGATCGGCGGCGGCCTCGCCCGGGCCGGGGCGGCCCTCCTCACCCCCCTGGGCACGGCACTCGCCGAGCGGCTGGCGTTCCGTACCCCGCCCCGGCTGGTCGCGGCCGAACACGGCCGCAGCGCGGGCTGCCTCGGTGCGGCCCTGCTGGCCCGGGATCTGTTGGCCCGGGAGTTGTCGGCCGGGGACCTGCCGGCGGGGGACGTGCCGACCGGGGACGTGCCGACCGGGGGCCCGTTCGTCCACGCCTCGTTGCCCGGAGGCGCGTCGTGATCCTCACCGTCACCCTCAACGCCGCCGTGGACGTCACCTACCGTCTCGACCGGGTGGCCCGGCACGGCAGCAACCGGGTCGGGACCGTCACCGAACGGGCCGGCGGCAAGGGCGTCAACGTCGCCCGGGTGCTCGCCGCGCTCGGTCACCACACCGTGGTCACCGGCCTGGTCGGCGGCGCCACCGGGCAGGCCCTGCGGGCCGACCTCGCGGCCGCCGGGCTGCGCGACGAACTCCTCCCGATCGCGGGCGCCACCCGGCGCACCGTCGCCGTGGTCGAGGACGCCACCGGCGACGCGACCGTCTACCTGGAACCCGGCCCCTCCGTCACCGCCGAGGAGTGGTCCGACTTCACCTGATTCTGCCGAGGAGGCCCGGGGCTTCAGCCCCGGGAGGAATCGGCTCCTTGGATCGGAGCCGCGAAGCGGCGGAGTTCTCTTCCGTGTGCTCTGACCTCCCGATTTGAGTTTTCGATTTTGCGGGAACTACGTTCTTTCGCGTGAAGATCGTTGCCCGGGTGAAGCTGGAGCCGTCGCCGTATCAGGCCGACGCGCTTGCCGCGACGCTACGCGCGTGCAACCGGGCCGCGAACCACATCTCTCGCGTCGCTTTCGAGAAGAAGGAGATCCGGCGCAACGGCTTGCAGCCGCTGGTGTACCGACACGTCAAGAACGAATACCACCTGGGAGCGCAGGCCGCTGTCAGGTCGGTGAAGAAGGTGTGCGACGCCTACGCCACGTTGCGGGCGAACCTCAAGGCCGGGAACCTGGGGCCGAAAGGGTCGAAGCGACGGAACAAGGCCGAGTCCAAGCCGATCAGCTTCCGTGACGATGCGGCGCAGCCCTTCGATGACCGGATGCTGACGTGGAACACCGACACGAAGACCGTGTCCATCTGGACAATGGCCCGGCGGTTGAAGGGCATCGGGTTCCGCTGCTCTCCGGACACGCTCAAGATGATTGCCGACCACCGGCAGGGCGAATCCGATCTGGTGTTTCGCGATGGGTCCTGGTACCTGTTCGCGACCTGCGACATCCCCGAACCTGCGGTCCGCGAACCGGCCGGTTGGCTCGGGGTGGACCTTGGGATCGTCAACATCGCCACCACCTCCGACGGCACGGTCATGTCCGGGCGCCGTCTGGAGCGCTACCGCAAGCGCATGCGCGCCCTGACCGCCAAGTTGCAGGCAAAGAAGACCAAGAACGCCAAGCGCCGGTTGAAGGCGATCCGCCGCCGTGAGCAGCGGTTCGCCACCGACACCAACCACCGCATCTCCAAGACCATCGTCACCACCGCTGAACGCGCCTCTCGCGGGATCGCCCTGGAAGACCTCACGGGCATCCGCGAGAGGGTCAAGGCCAAGCACGACCAGCGGTACCGCCTCCACTCCTGGGCGTTCGCCCAGCTCGGAGCCTTCGTGGAGTACAAGGCCCAGCGCGTCGGAGTCCCGGTCGTGCACGTCAACCCGGCCTACACCTCCCGTCAGTGCTCCGTTTGCTGGCACACCCACAGACAGAACCGAGTGGATCAAGCGACGTTCGCGTGCCGTGCCTGCGGGACGACCATGCACGCGGACATCAACGGCTCCCGCAACATCCGCCACCGCGCGGCTGATGCGTGGCAGCGGGGCGCAGTCAACCGCCCCGGCAGCGTCTAGCGCTGCTGAGACGAGGTGACCACCGGTGGGGCGACTCATCGGACACATGGTTAACCTCAAGCCCGGTCCTTTCAGGGCCGGGTCGTTGACCGTCCGCTACCGCCGACTGCTGCGCACCGCCCGGGCCGTCGTGCTGTCCGGCTCGCTGCCCCTCGGCGTGCCGCCGGACGCCTACGGGCAGTTGGTCGCCCTCGCCGTAGAGGCGCGGGTGCCCGCCGTCCTCGACGCCGAGGGGCCCGCCCTGCTCGCCGGACTGGCCGCCGGCCCGGCACTGATCAAGCCCAACGCGGCCGAACTCGCCGCGACGGCGGGCCCGGTGGACCCGCTCACCGGCGCCCGGCTGCTGCGCGCCGCCGGTGCCCGAGCCGTCGTCGTGTCCCTCGGCCCCGGCGGGCTGCTCGCCAGCACGCCGGAGGGCGACTGGCGTGCCCGCCCACCCGAGGACGCGCGCGGCAACCCGACCGGCGCCGGCGACTCGGCGGTGGCCGCGCTCACCGCGGGCCTGGTCGCCGGGACCCCATGGCCGGAGCGGCTGGCCGAGGCCGTCGCCCTGTCCGCGGCGACCGTGCTCGCGCCGCTCGCCGGGAGCTTCGACCCGGCCGACCGGAGCCGGCTGCGGCCGCTCGTCCGGGTCGAACCCGTCCACCCGCCCGGGCCGACCCCCACCCGAACCCCGTCCCCCGGCCCGGAAGGAGGACCGCACCCCGCGTGAACGGTCGGTCCGGTTCCGGTCATACCTGCTCTCGGTAGACCCTGATCTCCACCGGCCTGTGCTCGCGGACGACCGCCCAGGCCCCTCGACCGGTCAGCCCCTCGGCCCACTGATCGAGATCGTCTTCGGTGTCGTGGAAGAACCACGACTCGAAGCTGCCCAGGGCGCTCAAGGGTGCGGCGGAGTCATACCGGAGTTCGCAGTGGACCTGCAGGTAGTGGTGGTGATCGCCGCTGCTGTCGTTGATCTCGAACTGCCGCGTGAGGTCCAGCGAGAACGTCGGCGGGCCATCGAACGAGTAGGTGCCGTACTGGAAGAGCAGCCCGTCGGCGTCAGGTGTGTCCGGGGTGTCGAAGCGGGCCCGGCCGAAACGGAGGAACGCCGACCAGGCGTCCTCCGTGTTCAGATCGGCGACCGCACGCTGCCCGGCCTGCAACTCGTCCTGCAACAGGTGCACGGCATCATCCGTCGACGCTCTCCCCGGCATGCCCTGATCTCCCAACTCGCCGAAACGGGTGGCCAGCGTAGCTGCCGCCCGGCCGGCGGACGTGGCGTGGTCGGCCTGGACGGGTGGCGGTGCGCGGTGGCGGGCCGACCGGGGCCCGCGCGGCGGTGCTCCGCGTCGGTCAGTGGTGCTCGGAGCGCTGGGCGGTGTGGCCGCCGGCGGTACTGGCGGGCGCCTCGGCGACGGTGGCGGTACGGGGCGCGGTGTGCTGGCCGTAGGCGGCCCCGAGGGACAGCAGGGCGGCGGCGGCGATCAGGAGGGCGGATATCCGGCGGGTCATCGGAGTCCAATCAGCTGAAATGGATACTGACGGCAGAAGCATGACACACCAGCAGCTCGCGGCACAGGGAAAGGCGGGGTTCAGCCCGCCCGGCGCCGCTCCAGCAGCGAACCGATCTCCGCTGCGGCGGCGTCGAGTTCGGCGCGGAAGGCGTGCAGCACCGGATTGCGGTTGGCCGGAGGGGAGCCGGGCCCGGGACACGGCACGGAGCCGGGGCCGGCCGTCGGGCGGCCCTCATCGGACCTCGGCGTTGTCCTTCGGGCGGGCGGTGGCCGGGACTCCGTTGGCGAGGTCCTCGATGAGGAGGCGCCAGGCGATGGCGTCGGCGGCGGTGCGGAGTTGGGGGCTGCGGGGGCGGCCGGCATCGGCGTCGAGGCGGGCGTTGAGCCAGCCGGACCAGGCGCGGGCGAGGGCGCGGACCTCCTGGGTGCCGGCCTCGGTGTGGGTGAGGCGGTCGCCGTCGCGGGTGAGGTAGCCCTCGGCGGCCATCCGGTCGAAGACCGGTTCGAGGACCTCGGGCGGCAGCTTCTTGCGGGTGGCGATGAGGTCGAGGGAGGCGTGGCCGAGGGCCTTGGTGTGGCCGGCCACCTCCATCAGGGCCCAGGCTCCGGCGAGGTCGACGCGGGTGTCGGCGTCGCCGACGATGGTCCGCACGGTGTCCAGGTCGACCCCGCGCACGATCTTGCCGACGGCGTACTCCAGGTGCGGGTCGGAGTCGCTGGTGGTCGGCTGGGCGAAGCCCTCGCCCATGTCGGTGGAGCCGGCCCGGGTGGTGTCGCGCAGTTGCACCTGCTTGAGGAACAGTGCGACCACGAAGCCGACCACGGCCACCGGGATGGTCCACAGGTACACGGTGTGCAGGGCGTCCGAGTACGACTGGATGATCGGCGCGGCCTGTTCGGCGGGCAGCTTGTGCAGGCCCTGCGGGCTCCCGGCGGCGTGCACCAGGACGGCCGGGTCGGCGCCGGTGAGCCGGGCGGAGGCGGCGACGCCCTCGGCCAGTTCGGTCTTGAGGCCGTTGGCGTAGATGGTGCCGAACACGGCGGTGCCGAAGGAGCTGCCGATGGTGCGGAAGAAGGTCACCCCGGAGGTGGCGGTGCCGAGGTCGGCGTAGTCGACGGTGTTCTGCACGGCGATGGTCAGCACCTGCATGCTCAGCCCGATGCCGACGCCGAGCACGAACATGTAGAGCGAGGCCAGCGCGGTGCCGGTGCCGGGTTCGAGCCGGGACAGCAGGTAGAGGCCGACGGCCATCACCAGGGTGCCGGCGATCGGGAACAGCCGGTACTTGCCGGTCTTGCTGACCACGTTGCCGCTGGCGATCGAGGCGATCAGCAGGCCGATCACCATCGGCAGCATCCGCACGCCGGAGACGGTCGCCGAGTCGCCGTCCACGTACTGGAGGAAGGTCGGCAGGAAGGTCAGCGCGCCGAGCATCGCGAAGCCGACGATGAAGCTGAGCACCGAGCAGACCGCGAACACCGGGTTGCGGAACAGCCGCATCGGCAGCATCGGTTCGGCGGCCCGGGTCTCCGCCCAGCAGAACAGTCCGAGCGCGACCGCGCCGCCGACGAACAGGGCGATGATCACCCCGGAGCCCCAGGCGTACTGGTTGCCGCCCCAACTGGTCGCCAGGATCAGGGCGCTGGCGCCGACCGAGACCAGGGCGATGCCCAGGTAGTCGATCACCGGCCGTACCGCCGAGCGCACCGAGGGGATGGTCCGGGCGGCCGCGATCACCACGACGACGGCGATCGGCACGTTCACGTAGAACGCCCAGCGCCAGGACAGGTGGTCGGTGAACAGCCCGCCCAGCAGCGGCCCGATGACGGTGGCCAGGCCGAACACCGCACCGATCGCGCCCTGGTACTTGCCGCGTTCGCGCAACGGGATGACGTCCGCGATCAGCGCCATGGCGGTGACCATCAGCCCGCCCGCGCCGATGCCCTGCACCGCCCGCCAGGAGATCAGCAGGGTCATGTTGGTGGACAGGCCGCACAGGAACGAGCCGCCGACGAAGACGATCGCCGAGACCTGGAAGATCAGCTTGCGCCCGTACAGGTCGCCGAACTTGCCCGCCAGCACGGTGGCCACCGTCTCGGCCAGCAGGTAGGAGGTCACCACCCAGGACATGTGGGCGGCGCCGCCGAGGTCCGAGACGATGGTGGGCAGCGCGGTGCCGACGATGGTCTGGTCGAGGGCGGCGAGCAGCATGCCGAGCACGATGGTGGCGAAGACGACGTTCCGCTGCCGTACGTCGAGCACCGGCGGGGCGGAGGGCTGGGTCTCGGTGGCGACGGTCATGCCGCCAGCCTCGGGGGCGTGGTGGCCGGTCGCGATCCGGTTCGTCCGTTCGGGTGAGCACCCCTCGCGCCCGGGGCCACCCGGCGTCGCCCGGCGTCGGCCGGGGTTCGGGTGGCGGCGGGGTTCGGCCCAGGTGAGGATGGGCCGGAGCAGAGCCGGGACCAGCCCCCGGGCGCCGGGAGGAGGCTCCCCATGACCGCCCCACCCGCCCGCGACGCGGAGCGCCCGTGCCCGCAGCCGCCCGGCGCCTCCGCCGTCGGCGGGCGGGCCGAGGTGCGGCGCTGGCGGGCGCTGACGGTCTGCCTGGTCGCCGGGTTCATGACCCTGCTGGACGTCAGCATCGTGAACGTCGCCCTGCCCACCGTCCGGGCCGGACTGCACATGTCCGACAGCGGCCTGCAGTGGGTGCTCAGCGGCTACGCGCTGGCCTTCGGCCTGGTGCTCGTCCCCGCCGGGCGGCTCGGCGACGCCCGCAGCCGACGGGCCGTCTTCCTCACCGGACTCGCCCTGTTCACCGCGGCCAGCGCGCTGGCCGGGGCGGCCCAGGACCAGGAGTGGCTGGTGCTGGCCCGGCTGTTCCAGGGCGCGGCCGGCGGGGTGCTGGTGCCGCAGGTGTCCGGCTTCATCCAGACCCTGTTCCAGGGCCCCGAACGCGGCCGGGCCTTCGGCGCGCTGGGCGCGACCATCGGGCTGTCCACCGCCGTCGGGCCGCTGCTGGGCGGGCTGCTGATCCACCTGTTCGGCCCGCAGGACGGCTGGCGCTGGGTGTTCCTGGTCAACCTGCCGATCGGCCTGGCCGCCCTGCCGGTCGCCTACCGGCTGCTGCCGCCGCCCCGCCCGGCCGCCGAGCGGGCCGGGCACCGGGACTTCGACCCGCTCGGGGTGCTGCTGCTCGGCGCGGGGACGGTCGCCCTGCTGCTGCCCTTCGTCCAGGAGCAGCAGTGGCACGGCCCGGCGCGCTGGCTGCTGCTGCCGCTGGCGGTGCTGCTGCTGACGGCCTTCGTCGGCTGGGAGCGCCACTACGCGGGGGAGCGGCAGGACGCCCGGCGGCGCGAACCGCTGGTCAGCATGGCGCTGTTCGCGGTGCGGCCGTACGCGGCGGGGGTGCTGCTGTCGCTGGTGTACTTCGCCGGGTTCACCGCGATCTTCTTCATCTTCACGCTCTACCTCCAGGCGGGCCTGCACTACTCGGCCCTGACGGCGGGCCTGGCGATCACCCCCTTCGCGGTCGGTTCGGGCGTGGCGGCGCCGGTGGGTGGGCGGCTGGTGGGCCGGCTCGGCCGGCGGCTGGTGGTGCTCGGGCTGCTGCTGGTGCTGGTCGGCCTGCTGGCCTCGGCTCTGGCGGTGCAGCTGTGGTCGGGGCAGTCGGTCGGCTGGGCGACGGTGGGTCCTCTGCTGGTCGCCGGGGTGGGCAGCGGTCTGGTGATCGCCCCGAACCAGACCCTCACGCTCCAGCACGTCCCGCTCGCCCGCGCGGGCAGCGCCGGCGGCGTCCTGCAGACCGCCCAGCGGGTGGGCTCGGCGGTCGGCATCGCCGTCGTCGGTTCGGTCTTCTTCGCCCACGCCTCCGGACGCCACCCGGACTGGGCGCTCGCCTTCCAACTGGGCGTCACGGTCGCGGCCGGTCTGGTCCTGGCGGCCCTGCTGGTCGCCCTCGCCGACCAGTGGGCGGGCCGGCGGGAGGCCGGACCGGGCGGTGGTCACGGCGCCGTCAGTGGTCGCGGCGCCGGATCACCGCCACCGCGATGAGCACCGAGGCCAGCGCCCACACCGCGTACGTGGTCCAGGCGCCGGCGACGGTCGCGGGGTAGTCGGTGGGGCGCATCCCGGCCAGGGTGGTGCGGGCGAGGCGCCCCCAGGCCGAGAAGGGCAGGGCGTGCAGGAGGTCGGCGCTCCAGCGGTAGCGCTCGGTGACGACGGAGGGCAGGAAGAACAGCAGCACGATGGTGCCCACCGCCGCGCCCGCGCTGTGCCGGATCAGGGTGCCGAGGCAGAGCCCGACCAGTCCGCAGACCGGGGCGAACAGCGCGGCCGCCGCCACGTACCGCAGTGCCGTCGGGTCGGTGATCGACTGTCCGATGCCCTGGTCGGCCAGCATCGCCTGGGTGAGGGCGAAGGACAGGCCCGCGGTGCCGATGCCGAAGCCGAGCAGGACGGCCGTCAGCACGCCCGCCTTGGCGAGCAGCACGGCCCGGCGGTCGGGGACGGCGGCCAGGGTGGTGCGGATCAGGCCGGTCGCGTACTCGCCCGCGATGACGATCGCGCCGAGACCGCCCGAGAGCAGCATCACGACGTCTGCGGAGCCGGTGATGAAGGAGACGTTCAGGGCCTCCTGCTTCATCGTCGCCGGGGCGCCGTCGCCGGGCGTGTAGTGGTCGTGGGTGTACTGGGCGGACTTGAGATTGGCGGCGAGGATGACCAGCGCGCCGACGGCGAGCACCCAGGGGATCGAGCGCAGTGACCAGAACTTGAGCCACTCGGCGGCGAGCAGGTCGCCGAAGCGGGCCCGGCGGACGGGGGCCGCGGATCGGGCGGGGGTCGAGGAGTGCAGGGCGGTCGAGGAGCGCAGGGGGGTGTTCAACGGGGGTCTCCGGCGAGGTATTCGACGCTGTCGGCGGTCAGTTGCATGAAGGCCTCCTCCAGGGAGGCGCCGCGTTCGGTCAGGCCGTAGAGCAACAGGCGCTGTTCCAGGGCGAGTTCGCCGATCCGCCCGGCGTCGAGACCGGTCACGTCCAGGCCGCCGTCCGGCCCGGGGCGGACGGCGGCGCCGGCGGCCCGCAGTACGGCCGTCAGCCGGTCGGGTTCGGCGGCGCGGACGCTGACGGCGGCGCGGTCGGCCCGGGCGGCGAACTCGGCGAGGCTCTCGTCGGCGATCAGCCGGCCGCGGCCGATCACCACCAGCCGGTCGGCGGTGTGCTCCATCTCGGCCATCATGTGGCTGGAGACGAAGACGGTGCGGCCCTCGTCGGCGAGCCGGCGGAACAGTCCGCGCACCCAGAGCACGCCCTCGGGGTCGAGGCCGTTGAGCGGCTCGTCGAAGAGCAGTACGGGCGGGTCGCCGAGCAGGGCCCCGGCGATGCCCAGGCGCTGCTTCATGCCCAGCGAGTAGCCGGCGATCCGGCGCCCGGCGGCGTCGGCGAGGCCGACCTCGGCGAGCACCTCGTCCACCCGTCGGCGCGGGATCGCGTTGCCGAGGGCCAGCGCCCGCAGGTGGGCGGCGCCGGTGCGGCCGCCGTGCACGTCCCCGGCGTCCAGCAGGGCGCCGACCTCGCGCAGGCCGCGCGGCAGGCCGCGGAAGTCCCGGCCGCCCACGGTGGCGGTGCCGGAGGTGGGGGCGTTCAGGCCCAGCACCATCCGCAGGGTGGTGGACTTCCCGGCGCCGTTGGGGCCGAGGAAGCCGGTGACGTGGCCGGGGCGCACGGTGAAGGTCAGCCGGTCGACGGCCGTGCGGCGGCCGTATCGCTTGGTCAGTTCGATGACTTCGATCATGGGCACCACAGTGCCGGGGGAGCCCCGGCCGCCGCATCGGACCGGTGTCGACACCACGGGTCGGCCCCGGTCGTACAACCAGGGTTGGATGACGGCGCCCGACCCCGCCGTTACGATCTTGAACCATGCCCGCGACACCTACGCCCCCGTTCATCCGGCGTGTCCCGCCCGAGGCCTGGGTCGCCCTCGCCTGGTGTGTGGCCGCCGCCTACCCCGCCGTGCTGCTCGGCGCCTCCACCCCGCTGCACCGCGGCGCCGCCCTGCACGGCGGTCTCGCCTTCACCCTGGGCGACACCGCGATCGCCTTCGTCGGCGCGGCGCTGGTGCGCCGGCTGCCGGTGCTCTCGGTCGTCGTGCTGCTGATCGCCACCTGGACGGAGACCGACGGCTGGGCCGGCCACACCCAGGTGTCCCCGGCCGCCCTGCTGGCGGTGTACGTCGCACTGTTCCTGATCACCGCCCATGCCCCGCGCCGCAGTTCGCGCGCCGCCTTCGCCGTGGCAGCGCTCTTCCTGGTGCTGCACATGGGTCTGGTGCACGGCAACACCGTCGGCATCTTCACCGGCACCCACATCGGCTCGGCCGACGGCGCCGCACTGCTCGCCCTGGTCGCCTGGCTGGCCGGGCGCTCGGTGCGGCAGAACCGGGAGCACGCCGAGACCCTGAGCAGCCGGGCCGCCGCCGAGGCGGTGACCGCCGAACGGCTGCGGATCGCCCGGGAGATGCACGACACCGTCGCGCACAGCATCGGCATCGTGGCCCTCCAGGCCGGCGCGGCCCGCCGGGTGATCGACCGCCGGCCGGAGCGGGCCAAGCAGGCACTGGGCGAGATCGAGGCGGCCGGCCGGGAGACGCTGGCCGCGCTGCGCCGGATGCTGGTCGCGCTGCGCCAGGCCGACGGCGAGGTGTCCGAGACCGTCCCGGCGGGCCTGGCCGACCTCGACCGGCTGGCCGCGACCACCACCGCGGCCGGGGTGCGGGTGGAGGTGCGGCGCACGGGCGAACCGGGCCCGCTGCCACCGGAGATCGACCTCTCGGCGTTCCGGATCATCCAGGAGTCGGTGACCAACGTGGTCCGGCACGCGCGGGCCGCCGAGTGCCTGGTGACCGTCGACCGCAGCCGGGCGGAGGAGCTCCGGGTGGAGGTCGCCGACCGGGGCCGGGGCCACGGCGACACGCCCGGCAGCGGCTTCGGCCTGGCTGGGCTGCGCGAGCGGGTCGCCCTGCTGCACGGCGAGTTCGAGGCCGGGCCGCGCCCGGACGGCGGCTTCCGGGTCGCCGCCCGGCTGCCCGTCCCCGCGGGGGTCGGCCGATGATCCGGGTGGTGCTGGCCGACGACCAGCCGCTGGTGCGGGCCGCGTTGGAGATGGTGATCACCGAGACGACGGACGTCGAGGTGGTCGGCGAGGCGGGCGACGGGGCCGAGGCCGTCCGGCTGGCCGCCGAACTGCGGCCGGACGTCGTGGTGATGGACATCCGGATGCCGGGCACCGACGGCATCGAGGCCACCCGGCAGGTGACCGCCGCCGGCGGGCCGTCGAAGGTCGTGGTGCTCACCACCTTCGACGAGGACGAGCACGTGTACGCGGCGCTGCGCGCCGGGGCCTCCGGCTTCCTGGTCAAGGACATGGCGCTGGACGACATCCTCGCCGCGGTGCGGGTGGTGGCCGCGGGGGAGGCGTTGATCGCCCCGAGCGTCACCCGGCGGCTGATCGGGGCGTTCGCGGCCCAGCAGCCCAAGCCCGCACCGGCCGCCGCCGCGCGGCGGCTGGAGGTGATCACCGAGCGGGAGCGGGAGATCCTCACCCTGGTCGGCCGGGGCCTGTCCAACACCGAGATCGCCGCCGAACTGGTGCTCAGCATCGCCACCGTGAAGACCTACATGACCCGTCTGCTCGCCAAGCTGGACGCTCGCGACCGGGTCCAACTGGTGATCCTCGCCTACGAGGCGGGCCTGGTCGCCGTTCCCGGCTGACCCGGATCGGCCCCCGGCTGACCCCGGACCGGCCCCGGCCGATCAGGCCCCGCCCCGTCGGTGAGGTCAGTCCTTGACGGCCACGCCCGCGTACATCGCGATGTCCCGGTCGCGGATCGCCGGGGCGTCCGGGTCCGGCCGCCAGTGGTGGACCAGGGTGACCCCCGGGTCGAGCAGCCGGTAGCCGTCGAAGAAGGCCTCGGTCTCGGCCTTGTCGCGGATCTGCAGCGGGATGCCGCGGGCGTTGTACTCCCGGCCGACGCCGCCCACCCCGACCGGGTCGGTGTCGCCGGTGAACACGGTGAGGGCGAGGAAGCTGCCGGGCGCCAGCGCGTCCATGAAGCGGCGCACGATGCCCTGCGGGTCGTCCTCGTCCAGCACGAAGTGCACGATGGCGATCAGCGAGAGCGCCACCGGCTGCGAGAGGTCGAGCACCTCGCGCAGCCGGGGGTCCTCGATGATCGACTCCGGGTTCCGGAAGTCGGCGTCCACGTAACAGGTGCGGCCCTGGGGCGTGCTGTCCATCAGGGCGCGCGCGTGGGTCAGCACGATCGGGTCGTTGTCGACGTAGCCGACCCGGGCCTCGGGGGCGATCGCCTGGGCGATCTCGTGCACGTTGGGCGAGGTGGGGATGCCGGTGCCGATGTCCAGGAACTGCCGCACCCCGTACTGCTCGGTGAGGTGGCGCACCGAGCGCTGCATGAAGGCGCGGGTGGTCCGCATGGACGTCGGCAGCGCCGGCCAGGCCCGGACGGAAGCGTGCGCGGCGGCCCGGTCCGCCTCGAAGTTGGTCTTCCCGCCGATGAGGTAGTCGTAGACCCGTGCGGAGTGGGGCACGTCCATCCGCAGGTCGACCGAGGGGTAGTGCTCGTCCGTCACGCTCTCGCTCCCCGTTGCTTCGGGCATCCGTCACCGGGCGCCAGGGCGGCCGGTCTTGGAGCGCATGGTAACGGTTCACCGGTGTGACGGTATGACGAAGGTTCAGGTGAGGGGCGCCTCCGGACTCCGCACCTCCAGCCCCACCGCCTGTCGGGGCAGCGCACCCGCCCGGCCGCCGCGCCCGGCCGCCAGCTCCACCGCCGCACCGATCCAGGCCGCACCGAACGCCCAGGTCGCCACCCACTCGCACAGGTACACCGGCCGCACCGCCCAGTCGGCCCCGAACCCCGACAGCCCCGTCACCACCGCCGCCAGCAGGGCGACCAGGATCAGCACCCCCGCCGCCAGGTACGCCGTGGCCACCCGGGCCGGCTGCGCCGAGCGCGGATTGCGGAAGGAGTACAGGCAGAACAGCGCCAGCATCACGAACAGCAGCCCGGCGAACACCAGATGGAAGACCCCGACGGTGCGCTGCAACCCCGTCGGATCCGACGGCGTCGTCGGGCACAGCGCGACCCCGAGCGCGAACACCCCGGCCGCCGTGCTCCACCGGTCGTCCCGCCGGTCCATCCGGTAGCAGATCAGGAACACCCCGAGCGCGCACAGGGCGCCCACGAAGATGTTCCGGGTGCCGCCGTAGTACGCGGCGCTCATCGACGCGGGCCAGAAGCCGTCCGTGGCCCGCCCGGTGAGCTCGTCCGCCAGCCAGTTGCCCAGCGGCAGGGCCGGCGGCAGCAGCACGCCGATCGCCCCGACGCCGAAGCGCAGGAACGTCACGGTCCGTTCGTCCTGGACGGTCCGTCGGGGGGAGTCGGGGGAATCGGGGGAATCGGGGATCTCGATGGTGTTTCCGGCACTCCGGTCGTCGGTCACGGATGCCTCCTCGCTGGTGAGCGCGATGGTTGGCCGTCAACTGGTGTACCCGCAGCAGGAGATCGACCCACCACCGGATCGGGTGGTTTGTCGGGCGGCCTGCGCTCCGGCCTCGGCCTACAACGCGGCCTCGGCGCCGGGTTCGAGGGCGAACTCCGCGTCGTCCGCGTCGTAGTCGTAGAGCTCGCCGTAGCGGCCCCAGTCGATGGCGGTCTCCAACTGGCGCCGGGCGTCCGCGGTGTCGTAGCCGGACCGCAGCAGGTCGAGGAAGAGGTCCTCGCGGAGCTTGTGGTCCCTGGTGGCGGCCAGCGACTGGACGACGGCGCGCACCAGCGGGGCCCGACGGGCGGCCTGGCGGGCGAACAGCTGCTTCCTGGTGAGGATGTCGGCGGCGGCGAACTCGCGGCCGGCGGGCGTGATGGCGAAGCGGCCGTCGGTGGTGCGGGCGAGGTCGAGCAGGACGGCGGCGTCGACCAGCGGGAGCAGGTCGTCGACCTCGAAGTTGAGCTCGTCGGCGATCTCGGCCAGGCCCTCCTCGCCGCCCATCGCCAGCAGGATCTCCAGCAGGCCGGCCAGCCCGCCGACGGTGGCCGGCGGCAGCGGGGTGGTGATCGGGGTGACGGCCTGCCGGGCGGCGGGTTCGGTGGCGGGCTGCTCCTCGCGACCGGTGAGGATGCCGTAGACGGTGTCGACCAGGGCCTCGAACTGGGGGGTGCGGCGGTCGCGCGGGCGGGGCAGGTCGACGGTCAGTTCGGAGCGGATCCGGCCGGGGTTGGAGGACAGCACGAGGATCCGGTCGGCCAGCAGCACCGCCTCCTCGATGTTGTGGGTGACGATCAGGATCGACTTGACCGGGGCCCCGCGGCCCTCCCACAGGCCGACCAGTTCGTTGCGCAGGTTCTCGGCGGTCAGCACGTCCAGGGCGGAGAACGGCTCGTCCATGAACAGCGCGTCCGGTTCGACCACCAGCGCCCGGGCGAAGCCGACCCGCTGGCGCATCCCGCCGGACAGCTCCTTGGGGTAGGCGCCCTCGAAGCCGTCCAGGCCGATCAGGTCGATCGCCCGCAGCGCCCGCTCGCGCCGCTCCTCCTCGCCCACCCCGCGCGCCTGGAGGCTGAGTTCGACGTTCTGCTGGACGGTCAGCCAGGGCAGCAGGGCGAAGGACTGGAACACCATCGCCACTCCCGGGCTGGCGGCCCGCAGCGGGGTGCCCCGGTAGCTGACCGTCCCGGAGGAGGGCGGGATCAGCCCGGCCAGGCAGCGCAGCAGGGTGGACTTGCCGGAGCCGGACTTGCCGAGCAGGGCGACGATCTCGCCCTCGGCCAGGTGCAGGCTGATGTCGTCCAGCACCGGCAGGGCCCGTCCGTCCGGGGTGGTGAAGGTCTTGGTGACAGCGGAGGCCTCGACGATCGTGGTGCGGGCGGGCCGGGCGGGGTCAGCCGTTCGGCGTGCCGGCCCGTTCGACGAGTGCGTTGAGCAGGGCCGCGCCGCGCTCGGCGTCGTCCACGCTGATCACGAGGTCCGTCCCGCGCCTGGTGCGGACCACCAGGCACTGGCCGGAGCGCAGGAAGACGCTGGTGCCCCCGCGGAACACCCGGAAGCCCCAGCCGCCGGCCTGCCGGGCGTTGAGCCGGCCGACCCGGGCGGAGGCGATCTCCTCGGGGGCGAGGTGCCGGGCGGGCCGGCCGAACGGGCCGAAGCCGACGTGCAGGCCGTCGTCGCCCACCCGGACCCGGACCGAGGAGCAGAGCAGCAGGGCGACGGCACCGAGGCCGAAGAGCACCACCGACGCCCAGTCCACGGACTCGGTGCGCCCGGCCGCGGCGAGCAGCAGGCCCGCGGCCGTGAGCAGGCCCATCACCGCGGCGACCACCTGCATCCAGTGGTTGGAGGCCCGGGAGAGCCAGACCAGCCGCTCGCCGGCCCTGAGTTCCAGCACCGGCCCGCCGGGCCGGGCGGGCCCGTCGGCGGCCGGCCGGGTCGCCAGCCAGGCCAGCACACCCGCCAGGCCGGCCGCGAGAACGATCAGGAGCACCTCGATGCCCATCGGTGCGGCGTCCTGCCAGCAGGCCCGGTCCAGGTTGGCGCGCACGATGGAGGCCTGCGCGCCGCTCAGCAGTACCCCGGTGCCGGCCAGCACCGGTCCGGCGGCGCCGCGGGCCGGGCCGGGCCGGAACCGCAGCGCGGTGGCCAGACCGGCCGCGACCAGCAGCCAGACGCCGGCCGGGAACAGCGCCGCGGCCGTCAGCGGCATCGAACCGTCCGGCCGGCTCCCGCTCCAGTGCGTGGCCACCTGCTCCGGCAGGCGGTCCCGGGCGGTCAGCGGCAGCGCGACCAGCAGAGCCGTCACGCCGAGGATCCAGACCCCGGCCCCCCACAGCGCCGTCCGGCGCACCGGCCGCTCCGGGGCAGGTTCCCCGGCGGCTTCTTCGTCCTTCACGACATCCCCCTGATCAGATCCACGAGTTCGTTCCTGCTGTAGCCGGCCTGGGCCGCGTCCGCGATCAACTGCCGCACCCGCTCGACCAGTTCGCTACGGGTGTCGGCATCGGTGGCGACCGTGATGCCGCGGCCCCGGCGGAACTCCAGCACCCCCTCGTCGCGCAGGGCGCGCAGCCCGCGCAGCACGGTGTTGGTGTTCACGCCGAGGGCCCGGGACAGCTCCCGGGCGGGCGGCAGCTTGTCGCCGGGGGCGCACTCGCCCTCCGCGACGGCCCGTCTGATCGCGCCCGCCACCTGCTCGTGCAAGGGGCGGGCGTCGCCAAGGTCCAGCTTCAGCAACATGGTGCTAGTGACGATAGCACCATCCGATCGTGGTGCCACCGGCCGCTTGGGGGGCGAACCGGGTCAGGGGATGAAGAGGCTCTGCGCCCCGGTGACGCGGCTGTCGTCACCGGCGGCGATCACCTCGACGACCTCTCCGCTGCAGTCCGCGCCGGAGTGGATCTCCGCCGCCCGGTCGGTGAGGTTGTCGACGACGCTGGCGGTCCCGTCCAGGGCGTAGCACCCCGAGGGATCGGTCTGGGTGGTGCCGTTGATGGCGAGGTCCCCGGTGGCCGCGGTGGCCGGAACGGAGGTCAGGGCCAGGGCGGCGGCGGTCATCAGCGGGACGCCGAGGGCGGCGCGAAGGGTGATTTTCATACCTGATGCATAACCGTCCGAGGCGCGCGCCTCGCCCGGAACGACCGGGTTGCCCCCGGAGGGCGCACCGGAGAGCGCACCGCGGGGTGGCGCGCCGGTCCGTGTATGGAGTGCGTACGGAACGCCGCCCGGGGCGTCAGGGAGGCGTCAACGAGGGCCGGGCGGGCGGCCGGAAGGCGATTGGGTGGGCAGTGACGGAGGACCGAACCACACGAGGACGGATCATGCACGGCGACGGGCGGCACCAGGACGGCACGGCACCCAGGGTGGTGGTCGGGGTCAGCGGGTCACTGGGCAGTCTGGCCGCGCTGCACCGCGGCCTGGCCGAGGCCCGCGACCGCGGTGCGGTGCTGTGGCCGGTGCTCGCCTGGGAGCCGCCGGGCGGCGAGCACGGCTACCGCCGCTCGCCCTGCCCGCCGCTGCTCGCCGCCGTGCGGGAGGCCGCCGAGCGGCGCCTGGACGAAGCCCTGGCGGCGGCCTTCGGCACGGACGGCCCCGACGTGCCGATGCAGCCCGTGGTGATCCGCGGCGAGACCGGCCCCGCCCTGGCGCACGTCGCCGACCGGCCGGACGACCTGCTGGTGCTCGGCCGCAGCGGCGGCCCGCTGCGCCGCCGGCTGCGGCGGTCGGTGTCCGCGTACTGCGCCCGCCGGGCCGGCTGCCCCGTCCTCGTCGTCCCGGTGCCCGAGCTGCTGCACGACCTGGAGGCGCTCCACCGCCGCACCCGCTGGCACCTGACGGTCGCCCCGGCGCCCGAACCGCTCGCGGCGAAGGGCCGCTGACGGGTGCGGATGTACTCGGCGCGCCCCGGCGGCGCCCGCTTCCGTCCGGTGCTGGAGCGGCTGGCGCCCGGCACCTCGGGCACCATCGCCCTGCTCGGCGGCGGACTGCTCGCGCTCGCCCTCGGCCGGCTCGGCGCCCTGCACTCCGGGGCGCCCGCGCTCGCCGCCTACCTGGCGCTGTGCGTACTGGTCGGGCACTTCTCCCGCCCGTGGGCCGCGCCGCTGGTCGGCCTGGCCGCCTGGCTGTGCTGCAATGCCTTCGCCGAGCACCGGCACGCCGAGCTCGGCTGGTCCGGCACCTGGCCCGAGACCTGGCACTACGCGGCGTTCACCGCCGCCGCACTGCTGCTCCCGCTGCCCGCGGCGCTGCCCCGGCGCCGTGTGCGGGTGGCGCTGCTGCGCCTGGACCGTACGGTCTGAGGCGCCCGTGGACGGCCCGCCCCCGCACGGGGACGGGCTGCCGCCGAACCCCCGGGCCCCGGCCGGTACTCCGGAGCCCGCGGCGACCGGTGGAGGACAGGTGAAGGCGGGGCGCCCCGGCGCCCCGCGGTGGAGTGGCCGCCGTTCGGACAGCGGGCCGCGGCCCGCAGCGGCCACTCCACCGCCACCCCGCGCACCGTCATGTCCCGCTCGTCGTGGCCGAGTTGGTGCCCCCCACCCGGGTGGCCCGGGATAAGGGCGCGGAGGATGTCCGTATGCGGATGACGAACGCGTACCGGCCGACGAGCATCACGGGCGAGGACGTCGGGCCGACCGCCCGGCTGCTGGCCCGGGCCTTCGGCGACGACCCGATGATGTGCTGGTTCTTCCCCGAGGAGGCCGCCCGACCGGCCGCGCTGGTCGGCTACTTCGACACGTTGCTCACCCGGCAGTACCTGCCGTATGGGGTGTGCGAGCGCACCGGGCACGCGGCCGCGATCTGGGTCGCGCCGCAGGCCCAGGAGAAGGCCGTGCCGGACGAGGGGACGATCCGGGAACTGGCCGCGCTGCTCGGCGACCGGGCCGGCTGGTTCCGGGAGTGCGTGGCGGCGGCCGCCGCGACCGCGCCGCAGGAGGCGCACTGGTACCTGGCGCTGCTCGGCACCGACCCGGCCGCCCAGGGCCGCGGCCAGGGCGCCGCACTGCTGCGCGCCGGCCTGGCCCGGGCGGACGCCGCGGGCCTGCCGGTCCACCTGGAGTCCTCCAAGCGGGAGAACCTCGCCGTCTACCGGCACTTCGGCTTCGAGGTGCTGGAGGAGGTCCGGCTGCCGGCCGACGGCCCGACCCTCTGGACGATGCGGCGCGCGCCGGGCGCGTAGGACAGGCGGCGGCCTCGTCGTCGCGGGTGTCGTCCGCGCCTGCGCGCGAGTGCGCCTGGGGCGGCGGGGTCAGTCCTGGGGCGGCCGGGCGATGCGCAGCCCGGCCCGGCCGAGTTGTCCGGTGATGTCCGCGAGGTACCGCTCGGCGTCGGCCACCGTTCCGATCCCGGCGGCCCGCCGGCGGATCCGGTCGTGCTCCTGCGGGTGCAGGCGCGCTTCCTGGATCGCGGCCGTCTCGACGAACCCGCGCAGCGTCGCCGTGACGGGCCGGCCGGGATCGGCCGGGCCGACGGCCTCCGCCTTCCAGGACACACCCGACTCGGCCGGGTCGGGCAGGGTGCGGGGCGCCTCGCGCGGGGCGTCGGCGGAGAGCAGGTGGAGGAAGTCGTTCGCCCGGGCGTCGCGGTCGGTGAGCGGGGCCAGTCCGAACAGCCGCTCGACGGTGGCGAGCAGCGAGCCGTGGTCGTACTGGGTGTGGTCGATCAGGTTGCAGTTCCGCCCGCCGGTGCCGCCGCCGGTGCCGCCCGTGCCGCCGGTGCCGCCGCCCGTGCCGCCGGGTGCGGCGGCCGGGACCCACGGGGAGACGACGACGGCGGGCACCCGGACGCCGAGCCGGTCGAAGCGGAAGCCGTGGGCGCTGTGCTCCGGGTCGGTGCGGTCGCCCGGCGGGACGGCGGTGGGTGGCGGCACGTGGTCGTAGAAGCCGCCGTGCTCGTCGTAGGTGATGACGAGCAGGCTGGACTCCCAGAGCGGTGAGCGCCGCAGCCCCTCGTAGACGGACTTGATCAGCGCCTCGCCGTCGGTCACGTCGCCGAGCGGGTGCTGGCTGTTGCCGCAGCGGAAGTCACCGCCGTGGGTGAGGACGTGGCCGTAGTTCGGCTCGATGAAGGTGTACGCGGCCGGGTACCCGGGGTCCTGGAGGTGTTCCGCCAGGTCGTCGAGGTGGTGGTAGTGCTCCACCGTCGTCAGCAGGTCCATCCCGGCGAGCGCGCTGACCTGGGGGAGCGCGTCGCCGGCGTAGACGCGCCACGGGAGGCCCTTGCCGTCCAGGGCTTCGTAGAGCGTCCCGCGTTCGAACGTGTAGCCGCTCAGCCGCGACCGGACGGTGTCGACCGGGTCGGGGCTGTGGTCGAGGCCGGCGGAGCTCGCCGCGTGCAGGAAGAAGCGGTTGGGCCAGGTCGGCCCGGGCAGGGCGGAGAACCAGCGGTCGCAGACGGCGAACTCGCGGGCCAGGGTGCTGAGGACGGGGAGCTGTTCGGCGGTGAAGCAGGCCATGACGGCGCCGGGGTCGGCGAGGGCCTCGGCGTTCTGCTTCACCGTCGCCTCGTTGACGTAGTTGTCGACGAAGCCGTCCAGGGTGATCGGCGGGTAGGTGCCGTCGTAGGCGCACCGGTCGTCGTGCGGACGGCCGGAGATGGCGGTCGAGGCGAGCTGGAGCTGGACGTCGCAGAACTCGTGCGGTGGGTCGACGGGCAGGGCGAAGGGCGCGCCGATCCGGACGGGGTAGTCCCTGCCCGCGTGGTGGTTGCCCGCGCGGGTGTCGGGGCCGTCGACGGTGGTCGGCGCGCCGGTCACCGCGTCCGTGCCGACGCCGTGGCGGAGGCTGCCGTCGGCCACCGTGCCGGTCGACACCCCCAGCATGTGGTCGAACGAGCGGTTCTCCAGGACGAGGACGAAGACGTGCCGGATCCGCCCCTGGGGTGCCGGCGCCCGGCCGGCCCGCAGCCCGGCGAGCCAGGCGTGCCACTCCTCCCGCTCGTGGGTGATCGCCTGCCGGATGCGTTCGATGGGCTCCATGCGCTCACCCCAGCAGTAGTGGTGACGGACCGTCAAAGATCCACGCCGGTGGGTGCTCGGTCAGTCCTCGGTGGGGAGTTCGGCCGGGACGGCGATCACGTCGACCAGGGCCCCGCCGCGCAGGGCGGTGAGCGGCAGCGGGCGGCCGATGGCGTCCGCGAGCATCAGCCGCTGGAGGGCCTGGGCGCTGCCCATGGGTTCGGCGGCGGCGGTGATCAGCAGGTCGCCCTCGAGTAGGCCGGAGTGCGCGGCCGGGGAGTCGAGGACCACCTCGATGATCCGCAGGCCGGTGCGCTGCCCGGTGCGCTCGCGCAGGGCGGGCGGCAGCGGGGCCGGGACCCCGGCCAGGCCCAGGTAGGCGCGGCGGATCCGGCCGTCGGCGAGCAGGGCGGCGATGATCCGCCGGCTGGTGGCGTTGATCGGCACCGCCAGGCCCAGTCCGTTCCCGGCCACCGCCGTGGTGATGCCGACCACCTCGCCGTCGGCGGTGGTGAGCGCGCCGCCGGAGTTGCCGGGGTTGAGCGCGGCGTCGGTCTGGATCACGTCGTCGATGATCCGTACGGCGCTGCCGGCCCGGGCGGGCAGCGAGCGGCCGAGCGCGCTGACCACGCCCGCGGTGACCGTCCCGGCCAGGCCGAGCGGGTTGCCGACGGCGACGACCAGCTGCCCGACCCGCAGCGCGGTGGCCTCGCCGAGCGCCACCGGGGAGGGGGTCGGGCCGTCGGCGCGCAGTACCGCGAGGTCGGAGAGCGGGTCGGCGCCGATGGTGTGGAAGGGCGCGGTGGTGCCGTCGGCGAAGGCCAGCGTGCCGGCGTCGGCGTGGCCGACGACGTGGGCGTTGGTGAGCAGGAAGCCGTCCTCGGTGAAGACCACGGCCGAGCCGAGCGCGGTGCTGAACCAGCCGTCCCGGCCGCGCCGGGGGACGTGCAGGGCGGCGACCCGTGGCGTCACGGTGGCGGCCACGGAGGTGACGATCCGCGAGTAGGCGTCCAGTGGCGCCTCCGCCCCGGGCGCGCGCTCGGGGCCGGGGCCGGGGATGGTGTCGGCCATGGGTGCTCACCCCTTACGGAGGTCCGGGTCCACCCGGTAGCAACAACGGAGCGTCGCCGAGGCTTCCGCCGACCGGGCTCAGTGCGCGAACGGCGGCTCGAAACAGCCGGTCTCGGGGTACGGGCCGCTCGTCCGCACCTGGTAGTTGGTCGGCTGCACGAACCCGATGACGCAGGCGTCGGGGCGGACCCGGAGGCTGATCGAGGCGCCCTCGGGGGTGACGTAGCCCCGCTCGCTCGTGAAGCGCGGCTCGCCCGGCCACACGGTGAGCGCGCCGACGGTCTGCGTGGTGTTCGGCCTGGCGTCCTCCGACGGGTACCCGAGCCGGAGCAGTGCGGTGCGCACGCTCGCCGGGTCCCAGGTGCCGGATTCCCAGAGCCCCTTGAGGACGGGCTCGATGCGGTTGGCCTCCCGGCGGGCCTCCTGCTCGGCGGCGGGGGACAGGTCGCGCGCGATCCGGGAGCCGTTGTTCTCTCGGTGGTGCGGCGCGCCGTCGCCGGCCCCGGGTTCCGCGTACGGTGTGGCGTTCGGGACGTCCGTGCTGGTCGGGGTGGTCGGCGCGGCCGCCGTCGGCTGGGTGGCGCGCTGTGTTCCGCAGGCGGTCAGGGCGAGGGCGGCGGCCAGCAGGGCGACGGCGGTGAGGCGCCCGGGCCGTCGCTGCACCGGGCTTGGTATGACGATCACAGGAATGACTTTCTCATGGGCGGGAAAGATCGCCTTCGGTGCGGCGGTGCCCACCTCCGCGCCCGGGTCGGTCCTGACGCCTTCTTGATGCGCGGGAAAATTGCAAAAGACGAGCAAAGTGAGCGTATCGTTCAGGCAAAGCCGCATCCGTGGGAGGGGCCCGATGGAGACGACCGAGCTGGAGACGACCGAGCTGGAGACGACCGAGCTGGAGTCGAACCGGCAAGCGCAGGGCGGAACGGGCGCCGAAGAAACGGGCGGCGCCGACGGGCCGGACGGCGGCCCCGCCGCCCTGTTGCGCCCGACCCGGGAGGCGCTGCTCGCCCGCCGCGCCCGCCGCGCCCACCGCGCCCCGCGCTGGAAGCGGCTGCTGTCGCCGGGGTCGGCCGGTCGGTCGGCCTGGATCCGGCTGGAGGCGGACGCCCAGGCCGAGCGCCTCGGCCGCCGCACGCCCGGCACCGAGCACGTCCTGCTGGCCCTCCTCGCGCTCCACGAAGTGGCGAGGCAGGAGCCGGAGTTGGTGCCGGAGGCGAACGCCGGTGAGCTGCTCGCCGGGCTCGGCCTCGACCACGCCCGGGCCCACGCCGCCCTCGACGCCGGACAGGTGACGCTGCCCGCCGACCCGCGCTCGGTCGAGGCCTACCTGTCCGGCGGCGCGGCGGACGGCGGTGCCGAGCCGCTGCTGAGGGTGCTGCTGGCGGAGGACACCCGGGCCCGGCGCCTGGTCGAGGCCCTGCGATCATGAGAGCCGCTCCGCGCCGATGAGGGCCGACGGGCGATGAGAGAGGAAGGACCCCCGATGCACGTCACCCTCGCCGAGGAGCTGGTGCTGCTCTCGCTGGACGACCGGACCGGCGCACCGAAGGAGGGCGCGAGCACCGCCTGGGCCGCCACCGGTGGCCTGCTGGCCGAACTGGTGCTGGCCGGACGCGTCGAGGTGGCCGACGGCCGGCTCACCGTGGTCGACCGCACCCCGACGGGTGACCCGCTGCTGGACGGCCGGCTGGAACGCCTCGACGAGTGGATCGGCGGACGGCGCCCGGGCCGGGCCAAGGCCGCGGACTGGCTCACCAAGGACCGGGCCACCGTGCTCCGGGACACCGAACTGCGGCTCTGCGACCGCGGCCTGGTCACCGAGGAGCGGCGCCGCGTCCTCGGCATCTTCCCGGTCCGGCTCTACCCGGAGGCGGACGGCAGTGTGGAGCGCGCGCTGCGCGAGCGCCTGACGGCCGTCGTCCTGGACGGCGCCGAGCCGGAGCTGCGAACCGCCGCGCTGATCGCCCTGCTGCACTCGGCCGGGCTGCACCGGCCGGCCTTCCCCGACCTGCCGCGCAAGCAGGTCGAGCCGCGCTTCGCCGAGATCGCCGCGGGCGACTGGGCGGGCGACTCCGTCCGCGAGGCGATCCGGAACATGCAGGCCACCATGGCCGCCGTGATCGCCGCGACGGCGGCCGCGACCACCGCCGCGGCGACGGCCTGAGGCCCGGGGGCCCGTGCGCGTCGGACGGGCCGGTGGGCCGGTGGCGGGGGCTCACAGCACGGCGGCACCGAGGGTGATCGAGGCCAGCACCATCAGCAGCCCCAGGGCGACGAAGCCGTACTCCAGCCGCACCCGCTCCCGCCCGTCCACCAGCACCTGCCGGGGGTCTGCCGGGTCGTAGCGCACCGGGACGTAGCCGCCGTCGGGCATGGGGTGGCGGGCGGTGGACGGGACGGGCGAGAACACCTCGACCACCCGGCCGTCCGCGGTCTCGAACTGGAGCAGCGGCCGCGGCGGCAGCGCCCGGTCCTCCGGAGTCGCGACGCGGGACCGCACCAGGGCCGGGACCGGCACCCCGACCCGGCGCAGCCGGCGCAGTTCGCGCAGCCCGACCACTCCGGCGAGGTAGGCGACCACACCGCCCAACGCCCCGAACACCACCACGGCGAACCCGGCCGTCCCACCCACCGCGCGCCTCCCAGCCCGAAGTACCAGCCCCGAGACTTCCCCACGGACCCCAGTATCGCCGAGTGCGGGCGGTCCTGACGCCCAGCAACGGCTCGGTCCACTGCGGGCGCCGGCCCGCGGTCGGAGTACCGTGGAAAGCGTCTCGGGTGCGGCGGACCTGGTGAGCGGAGGCGCCGGTGGCGCGTGAGCGGATGTCCCCGGCCGATGACTCGTGGCAGAGCCCGATCGGGGCCGTCGGCAAGGTGACGGTGCCCATTCCGCTGGACGGTCCGGGCGAGGTGCTGGTGGCCCTGAGGGGCGGTTCGGAGGTGTTCGCGGCCTGGTGCTCGGAGCCGGTCGGCCGGGACGTCCGGGTGGTCGTGGTGGACGCGCTCTCGGCCCGCTCGGTCATCGTCGAGCTACTGCCGTCGTAGCCGCGCGTCACAGCCCCAACAGGTCAGGTGGCCCAACAGGTCAGGTGGTCGATCATGTTCTTCTGGCACGTTCCCGCGCCCAACGAGGCGATGCTGATATCCGGTTCCAAGCACCAGGCGCAGGACACCCAGTTCCGCATCGTCACCGGCCACGGCAGCCTGGTCCTGCCGGTCAAGCAGAAGGTCCGGATGCTCTCCCTGGCCCTTCGGGAGGCGGAGATCGCCGAGGACTGCGTCACTCAGCAGGGGATCCGGCTCACCGTGCGCGCGGTCTGCGTGTTCAAGGTCGGCGACGACGCCGTGTCGATCGCCAACGCCGCCCGTCGCTTCCTCTCGGAACAGGAGCAGATGGAGGAACTCGTCGGCCGGATCTTCGCCGGCCACCTGCGGTCGATCATCGGCGGGCTGACCGTGGAGCAGATCATCCGGGAACGCAGCAGGGTCGCCCAGGAGGTGATGGCGGGCAGCCACGGCGAGATGGAGAAGCTGGGCATCGTGGTCGACGCGCTGCAGATCCAGGAGATCGAGGACTCGACCGGCTACATCGACAACCTGGCCGCGCCGCACGTGGCGGCGGTCGCCAGCCAGGCCCGGATCGCCCAGGCCAAGGCCGACCAGGAGGCCACCGAACGGGAGCAGCAGGCGGCCGCCCTGAAAGCCGAGTACGAGCGCGACACCGCGATCAAGCGGGCCGGCTTCCTCGCCGAGACGGAGCAGTCCAGGGCCCGCGCCGCCCAGGCCGGCCCGCTCGCCGAGGCCCGGGCCTCCCAGGACGTCATCGAGGAGCAGACCGCCCTCGCCCAGCGCCGGGCCGCGCTGGCGGCGCAGCAGTTGGAGGCCGAGGTACGGCGCCCGGCGGACGCGGAGGCGTACCGGCAGCGGACGCTGGCCGAAGCCGCCCGGGACCGGGTGAAGTTCGAGGCGGACGGCAGCGCCTACAGCGAACGGGCCCTCGCCCAGGCACAGGCGGACGCCAACACCGCCCGGGCCGAATCCCTGCGCGGCGGAAACCAGGAGCTCATCGCCGCCAACCGGATCGTGGAGAACCTCCCGCTCCTCGCGGACGCGGCCGCCCGGGGCATGTCCGGGGCCGAACTCACCGTCCTCAACGGCAGCGACGGCGTCAACCAGATGGCGGCCGGCATCGTCAGCCAGGGCCTCGCCATCCTGCACTCCCTCCAGCGTTCGACTGCCGTGGCCGCCGACGGCAAACCCGCACCCCGCCGCCCCGCGGCCTAGATCTCTGTGAGCGGGACGCTCGGGTCCGCGAGCCGGTCCACGTCCACCGTCCGCCCCGAGCGCACCAGTTCGCGGATCGGGTCGGTGACGTCCCAGACGTTGACGTTCATGCCGGCGAGCACCCGGCCCCCGGACAGCCAGAAGGCGATGAACTCCCGGGTGGCCGGGTCGCCCCGGAACACCACCCGGTCGTAGCCGTCGGGTTCGACGTAGCCGACGTACTCCAGGCCCACGTCGTACTGGTCCGAGAAGAAGTACGGGACCCGGTCGTAGACGGCGTCCGGCTGCCCCAGCAGGGCCCGGGCGGCGGTCTGCGGCTGGTTGAGGGCGTTGGCCCAGTGCTCGACCCGCAGGTGCCGGTCGAACAGCGGGTGGTAGGCGTTGGCGACGTCGCCGGCCGCGTAGACGTCCGGGTCCGAGGTGCGCAGGTGCTGGTCGGTCTTGATGCCGTTCTCCACCTCCAGCCCGGCGGCCTCGGCCAGCGCGGTGGCGGGGGAGATGCCGATGCCGACCACCACGGCGTCGGCCGCCAGCTCGGTGCCGTCGCCGAGCCGAACGCCGTTCACCGTGCCGTCGGCGCCGGTCAGTTCGGCGACCTGCACGCCGAAGCGCAGGTCCACGCCGTGGTCGCGGTGGAGGTCCGCGAAGACCTGGGCGACCTCGCGTCCGAGTACCCGCAGCAGCGGCAGCTCCAGCGACTCCAGGACGGTGACCTCGGCGCCCGCCGCGCGGGCCGCGGCCGCCACCTCCAGGCCGATCCAGCCGGCGCCCACCACCGCGATCCGGGCGCCCGGCCGCAGCACGGCCTTGATCCGGTCGCTGTCCTCGACCCGGCGCAGGTAGAGCACGCCGTCCTGGTCCGCGCCGGGCACCGGCAGCCGGCGCGGCACCGAGCCGGTGGTCAACAGCAGCTTGTGGTACCCGATTTCGCCGTCGTCGGCGAGGGTCACGGTGCGGGCGGCCGGGTCGATCGCGACGACCGGGGTGCCGAGCCGCAGCGTGACGTCGTGCTCGGCGTACCACTGCGGCGGGTGGACGTGGATCTTCTCCCGGTCCTCCTTGCCGAGCAGGTAGCCCTTGGACAGCGGCGGGCGCTCGTACGGGCGCTCGTGCTCCTCGCCGATCAGCACGATGCCGCCCCGGTACCCGGCCCCGCGCAGGGCCTCGGCCGCCTTGGCGCCGCCCAGGGAGGCTCCGACGATCACGATCGGCCGTTCGCTGCCCGCCATTGCCCGACTCCTTGCTCTCCGTCGACGATCCGGGGTCAGCCTGCCGCCGAACGGGTGGTGTGTCGAGACCGCGCCGGGCGCGCCGCGCCGCGCTCGCCCGTACGGGTGAACGGGGGCCTCACGGTGTCGCCGCCTCCCTGACCAGCGCGGTGTCGGTGAACTGCTCGAAGCGGACGATCCGGCCGCCGCGCACGACGAAGTGGTGGGCGACCCGGACCGCGAGCGGTCGTCCGGTGGCCTTGTGGACGGCCGTGTAGCGGGCCAGCACCACCACGTTCTCGCCGTCCACCACGTACAGGTCGTCGTGCGCCGTCCAGTTGTCCCACTCGGCGGCCAGCCGCTCCATCACGTTGGCGGTGACGCCCTTCGGCGTGCGGTAGGTGCCGGCCAGCGGGAAACCGGCCATCTCGGTCCACTCGACGTCGTCGGCGAGGGTGCTGCGCAGCGCGGCCAGGTCGCCCCGGGCGGAGGCCAGGTACTGGCGGCGCACCACGTCCGCGGGGGCGGCGGACTCGGCGAAGCCGGCCACGTCCCTGGGGATCTCGATCACCGCGCGCTCACCCCCACGCCATCTCCCCCATGGCGACCTTGGTACCGATGTCGACGGCGATCCGCAGCCCGAGGTCCGGGAAGCGCCGCTCCAGCGCCTCCTTCGCGGCGGCGGCGTCCGCGGCCCGGCCCAACTCGGTCTCGAAGGCCCGCAGGTAGGCGCGGGTGTGGTCGAGGGCGTTGAGGTCGGTGGGCGCGTCGGCGACCCGGTGGCCGGCCGCCAGCCAGGTCGGGCGGAGCGCCTCCATGCCGTCCAACAGGTCGATCCAGGCGGCCCGTTGGGCGGCGGTCGGGGTGTCGGCCGTCCACACGTGCAGGCCCTCGAAGAGCAGCACCCCGCCGAGCACCGCGCGGTGGTGGTGCTGCCACAGGTAGTGCCGGTCGGGGAGGTGGAAGTCGGCGCCGCGCAGTTCGAACCGGTGGCCCTCGAAGACGATCTCGTCCCCGGTCAGCACCTCCGGCCGGACCAGCCGGGTCGGCAGCTCGGGGCCCAGGTGCGACCAGGCGCGCAGCTTGTCCTCGTAGGTGTCCTGGATGTGCTGGACGGTCGAGGCGGTGGCCAGGAAGCGTGCGCGGGGGAAGGCGTCCTGGATCTCCTGGGCGCCGAAGTAGAAGTCCGGGTCGCCGTGGCTGACGAAGACGGTGGTCAGCCGCTTGCCGCTGGCGCGCACCCGCTCGACCAGCCGGCGCCCGTCGGAGCGGGTGAACCCGGCGTCCACCAGCAGGGCGTCGTTCGGCCCGGTGACCAGGACGGCGGTCTTGTTGAGCGAGCTGTCGGGGGCGTCGATGATCTCGAAGTCGAGAGCGCTCATGCTTACGGATCCTTCCTCGGGCCGGGCACGCCTCGTCGCCAGGATCCCCGCCGGGGAACCGGCGCGCATCCGGAGCGTCGACGGGTGCTGCCGATCGGGTGCTCTCCGCCCCGTGCTCGGGCGACACCCCGTGCGCGTCGTCCGTCGCCCGGGCCCCGCCCCAGCAGACTTCCAGGGCCCCATCGTGTTCACGTCATGAGAGGACCGAGGTGAAGCCCAGTCAGAGACCGGCGGTACCACCCGTCGGCTGGAGACGCCGACTAGGCAAGGCGATGAGTTCCGCCCTGGCCTTGACGCTCGTACCCTTCGCCATCTCACTCGTCGCCCCCACCCAGGCCTCGGCGGCCGGCCTTCCGGGCGGGCTCGGGCCCTGCCTGGGCGCGGACTGCCCGGCGACCTTCCCCCCGGTCAACAACGGCCCCTTCGCGGGCCGCGATGCCGGGATCAACATCTTCGTCGGCGGTGACTTCAACGTCGCCGGCTCGGCCGCCGAGGCCGAGGGCCACGTGGTGACCCTCGGCAACTTCAGCCAGAACAAGGCCGCCGGCGCCAGCTCCGGCTACAACGTCGGCATCGCCGGCGTCGGCTCGCGGGTGCCCCCGCCCGACGGTGCGGACTTCCTCACCGCCGGCGGCAACGTCACCGTCGCCCCGGGCCAGCGGCTCCTGGCCGACGGCGGCGTGGTCCGCTACGCGGGCACCGCCACCGGCACCATCACCGGGACGACGATCCAGGACGCCCAGGCCGTCGCCGCCTACGCGCCGCTGCGCGGCCAACTGCAGTCGGCGAGCGAGTGCTACGCCGGGGTCGGCACACCCCGCCCGGCCACCGGGACGGCCGTCAACCAGGGCTACCAGACCCTGTTCACCGGCGACGGCAGCTCCGCGCTCCAGGTCTTCAACGTCGACTTCGACCTGGTCGGCAACGGCGGCTCCACCCAGGGCGTCGCCTTCACCGGGATCCCCGCGAACGCGACGGTGCTGGTCAACCTGGTCGGCGGTGCCCGCACCGTCAACACCTACAGCGGCAGCTTCGACGACAACGACCCCTGGAACCAGCTGCGCCCCCGTCTGCTGTGGAACTTCCCCACCGCGAGCACCGTCACCCTCACGGGCTCCGGGCAGTTCCAGGGCAGTGTGCTGGTCGGCAACCCGGCCAGCACCAGCACGATGAACCTGCCCGGCCTGAACGGGCGCTTCTTCACCACCGGTTCGCTGCTGCACAACTCCGGTTCGGGCATGACCGGCACCGAGTTCCACGCCTACCCGTTCAACGGCGACCTGCCCGACTGCGGCAACCCGCCGGCCCCGACCGCGTCGACCAGCGTGACCAAGGTCGACTCGGCGACCTCGCAGCCGCTCGCCGGCGCCACCTTCCAGCTGTGGCGGGAGACCAACGGGGTCGCCGGGCTGCAGACCTCGGGCACCACCCCGGACAGCAAGGTCGGCGCCCCCTGCACCACCGGCGCGGACGGCGTCTGCACCGTCGGCGACCTGCCGCTGGGGACGTACTACTGGCAGGAGACGGCGGCCCCGCCCGGCTACGACCTGCCGCAGCAGCCGGTGACGACGGTGGTGCTGGACACCAACGGCCAGACCGTCCCAGTCACCGTCGCGGACACCAAGTCGCCGGTGGTGGAGACCGCGTCGACCAGTGTCACCAAGGTCGACTCGGCGACCTCCCAGCCGCTGGCCGGCGCCACCTTCCAGCTGTGGCGGGAGACCAACGGGGTCGCGGGGCTGCAGACCACGGGTGCCAACCCGGACACGGCGGTCGGCTCGCCCTGCACCACGCCCGCCTCGGGCGTCTGCTCGGCGACCGACCTGCCGCTGGGGACGTACTACTGGCAGGAGACGGCGGCCCCGCCCGGCTACGACCTGCCGCAGCTCAATGTGACCGAGGTCGTGCTCGGCACCAACGGGCAGAACGTCGGGGTGACGGTGGCCGACACCAGGACGACGGCCCCGACCGCCGCCACGACCGTCACCAAGGTCGACTCCGCCACCGGGCAGCCCTTGGCGGGTGCGGTCTTCCAGCTGTGGCGGGAGACCAACGGTGTGTCCGGCCTGCAGACCACGGGTGCCAACGCGGACACGGCGGTCGGCTCGCCCTGCACCACGGGGGCGGACGGTCTCTGCTCGGCGCAGGGCCTGCCGCTGGGCACCTACTACTGGCAGGAGGTCTCCGCGCCGAACGGCTACGAGCTGCCCGACCTGAACGTGACGACCGTGGTGCTGGACACCAACGGGCAGACCGTCCCGGTCACCGTCCAGGACACCCGGACTGTCGCCCCGACCGGTACCACCTCGGTGACGAAGGTGGACTCCGCGACCGGGCAGCCGCTGGCGGGCGCCACCTTCCAGTTGTGGCGGGAGACCAACGGGGTCGCGGGGTTGCAGACCACCGGGGCCAACGCGGACACGGCGGTCGGCTCGGCCTGCACCACCCCGGCCTCGGGCGTCTGTTCGGCCGACGGCCTGCCGCTGGGGACGTACTACTGGCAGGAGACGGCGGCCCCGGCCGGGTACGACCTGCCGCAGCAGCCGGTGACGACGGTGGTGCTGGACACCAACGGCCAGAACATCCCGGTCACCGTCAAGGACGCCAAGACGGCCACGCAGACCGGGAAGACCACCGTCACCAAGGTGGACGCCGAGACGGGCAAGCCGGTGGCCGGAGCCGTCTTCCAGCTGTGGCGGGAGACCAACGGCGTGCCCGGGCTGCAGACCACCGGGGCCGACGCGGACACGGCGGTCGGCCCGCTGTGCGCGACCGACGTCAACGGTGTGTGCTCGGCGGACAACCTCCCGCTGGGGACGTACTACTGGCAGGAGGTCGTCGCTCCCCCCGGGTACGAGCTGCCGCAGGACGCGGTGTCCACGGTCGAACTGACCAAGGACTGCCCGTGCGTGGAGATCACGGTCGCGGACAGCAGGAAGTGCCCGCCGGAGCCCTGCCCGCCGGAGCCGTGCCCGCCGGATCCGTGCGACCCGCCGGACCACCCGTGGGGTCCGAACACCGACCGCACCCCGGTGCCCGGCCTGCACGGAGGGCGCGCCTGACGGACCGTGCCCGCGCGTGAGCGCGTGAGCGTGTGAGCGCGTGAGCGCGTCAGCGCCTGAGCTGACGAAGTGGCCGGAGGAGCCGACGGCGGCGCCTCCGGCCACCGGCGTGCCCGGAGGTCAGGGCCTGCAGGTCATCCCATCGGGAGGTCCAGCTCCTCCGTCCGCGCCAGCCGCAGCACCGCCAGCGCCCCGACCGCCGTGGTCACCGCGAGCCCGCCCCACAGCAGACCCGGCCCCGCGGCCAGCAGCGCCGTCAGCACGGCCGGAGCCGCCGCCCGGCCGACCCCCATCGACAGCTCCCAGCGGGCCACCGCCCGCCCCAGCAGGTGCGGCGGCGCGATGGCCGTCACCAGGGCCGTACCGGAGCCGGAGTAGAGGATCTCGCCGAGCGTGTACGGCACGGACACCAGCACGATGCCCACCGTGCCCGGGACCCCGCCCAGCGACCCGGCCGCCCAGAAACCCAGGTACGACAGGCTCAGCGCCGCCCCCGCGGCCGCCAGCACCGACTGCCGGGAGCGCTTCGCCAACCGCAGCACCAGCACCAGCTGCAGTGCGATCACCAGCACGGTGTTGCCCACGAACAGGCCCGAGGACCAGGCCGCGGAGGCGTGCAGCTGGAGCACCAGCAGCGCGGGCAGCGCCACCTCCAGCACGTCGAAGCAGAACGCGTACGGCAGGTTGGCCAGGCTCAACAGGGTGATCCGGCGCAGCGGTTCGCCGCCGTCCCCGGCCTCCTCGGCCCGCTCCGCCACCGTCTGCGGCGCCCGGACCCGCAGTGAGGCCACCAGCGCGGCGGCCAGCAGGCAGGCCACGGCGGTCAGCCCGGCCAGCACCCGGATGACGTCCGTCCCGCCGGCCACCGCGACCGTCGCCAGCAGGGCGCCCGCGCCCAGGCCCGCGTTGCGCACCGAGCGCCCGGCGGCCAGCGCCGCGTCCCGCAGCCGGCCCTCGGTCAGGGTGCTCACCACGGCGGTGTGGGTGGCCGGCCAGGACTGGCCGCCGATGCCGAACAGCACCGCCGCCGCGGTGAACAACGGCAGCCCGTCCGCGGTGAGCAGGACCAGCGCGCCCGCCGCCCGCACCACCAGGGTGACGGCCGCGGGCAGGGTGCGGGCGCCGGTGTCGATCCAACGGCCGGTCAGCGGCACCATCACCAGCCCGGCGACCATCCCGGCCGACAGGGCCAGACCGACCGCCCCGGCGTGCAGGTGCAGCACCCCGACGCCGTAGAGCAGCAGGAACGGGTACAGCATGCCGCCGCCCACCGCGTCGACGGCGAGGGCCGCCGCGTACCGGGGACCGCCGGCGGCGGTCAGCAGGCCCAGCAGTGCGGACGGGCCGCCCCGGCCGGTGCCGGTCGGCGGGGCGGGCGGTTCGGGGGTGCGGACGGCGGCGTCGTCATGGACGGACTTCTCCTGGATCAGGCTCATGGCCGGTACGGTCCGCCCAGGTGGCGCCGCGTGTCGCGTGGATTGACGGATGGCGTCAAACGACGGCGGAGCAGGTCGGAGGGGATGGCAGGATCACAGCCGTGAGCGTGACCATCGACATCACCGGACTGCCCGAGGAGCGGCTGCTCTTCGCGCCCTCCCCGCTCGCCGAGCTGAACGCCGTGCTGCACGAACGGCGGGACGGACAAGAACGGCGAGAACGGGGGGAACGACGGGAACGGGGGAACGACGGGAACAGTGGGCGGCCGGAGCACGTTCGTCCGGTCATGACCGACGACGCCCCTGAGATCCTCCGCTACGCCGCCTTCTCGAACCGCCCCGAGGGCGGCAACCCCGCCGGCGTGGTGCTCGACGCCACCGGACTGACCGCCGAGCGGATGCTCGCCGTCGCCGCCGAGGTCGGGTACTCCGAGACCGCCTTCCTGACCCCGGGCAGCGAGCAGGGCGCTTACCACGTGCGGTACTTCAGCCCGCTGCTGGAGGTACCGTTCTGCGGGCACGCGACGGTGGCCGCCGCCGTCGCGGTCGCCGGGCGGTCCGGCCCGGGGCGGTACGTGTTCAGCACCGCGGCCGGGGACGTCCCGGTCGAGGTCGAGCCCGGCGACGACGGCCTGCGGGCGACGCTCACCAGCGTCGAGCCGAAGGTCGAGGAGGTGCCGGCGGTGGACGTCGAGGAGGCGCTCGCGCTGCTCGGCTGGTCGGCCGCCGACCTGGACCCGGCGCTGCCGCCGCGGATCGGCTACGCGGGCGCCCGGCACCTGGTGCTGGCCGCCGGCACCCGCTCCCGACTGGCCCGGCTGGACTACGACTTCGACGGGCTGGCCGCGTTCATGAACGCCCGTGACCTGGTCACCCTGCAGCTGGTCTGGCGCGAGGCCCCCGAGGTGTTCCACGTCCGCGACCCGTTCCCGGTCGGCGGTGTGGTCGAGGACCCGGCCACCGGCGCGGCCGCGGCCGCCTTCGGCGCGTACCTGCGCGAGCTGGGCGCGGTGACCGCCCCGGCGGTGCTGACGCTGCACCAGGGCGAGGACCTCGGGCGTCCGGGCGTGCTGCGGGTCGAACTGCGGGCGGAGGACACCCGGGTGCGGGTCTCCGGGACGGCGGTGGCGATCCCGTAGCGGGACCGACCCCGTAGCGGGACGGATCCCGTAGCGGGACGGTAGCGGGGGCGCCGGTCCCGGACCGGCGCCCCCGCTAACGGGTCAGGAGTTGTCGGCGAGCAGGGCGGCCAGGCCGTCCAGGCCCCGGTCGACGGTCGCCGGGTCCACCTGGCTGACGGAGAGCCGCAGTTGACGCTCCCCGCCCTCGCCGGGGTAGAAGTGGGACATCGGCGTCCAGATCACCCCGTACCGCGAGGCGGAGAGCTCCAGCAGGGCGTCGTCCACCACGCACGGCACCGTGAGCACCAGGAAGAAGCCGCCGCGCGGCTCGTTCCAGGTCACCCCGCCGCCCGGCGGGAAGCGCCGGGCCAGGCCCGCCAGCACCAGCGCGAGGTTGCGCCGGTAGAGCGCGGCGACCTCGGTGTTGGCGGCCCGCAGGCTGTGGCCGTGTGCGAGCAGTGCGCCGCCGATCACGGCCTGGGCGATCGGCGAGGTGTTCACCGTGGTCATGCTCTTGATCATTCCGAGCAGGTCGGCCAGCAGGCCGGTGCCGCCCGCGCCGTCCGCCACCAGCTGGTCCGCCACCACGTAGCCGACCCGGGCGCCCGGGAGGGCCGTCTTGGCGAAGGAGCCGAGGTGGACCACCCGCCGTGCGGTGTCCAGCGCCTTGAGCGAGGGCAGCCGCTCCTCGCCCGCGAACACGCAGTACGGGTTGTCCTCCAGGACCAGGAAGTCCTCCTCGGCGGCCAGCTCCAGCAGCTCCCGGCGCAGGTCCAGCGGCAGGCTGGCGCCGCTCGGGTTGGCCACGTCCGGCACCAGGTAGAGCGCCCGGGGCCGCAGCCCCTCGGCCCGGGCGGCGGCCAGCTGCCGGCGCAGGTCGGCCAGGTCGAGCCCGTCCGGGCCGTCGGCCACCGGCCGCACCGGCAGGTCCGCCAGCAGGGCGGCGCCGGTCAGCCCGACATAGGTGGGCGAGACGGCCAGCACCACGTCCTCGGGGCCGCGGCGCAGCGCCCGCAGCACCAGGAACATCGCCTCCTGGCAGCCGACCGTCACCACGATCGACTCGGCGGGCACCTCGATGCCCTCGTCCACCGCGAGGTGCGCGGCGATCAGCTCGTGGATGATCCCCTTGGTCCGCCCGTACTGGAGCACCTGGCGGCGGGCCGCCTCCTCGGACAGTCCGCGCTCGGTGCGCAGGTGCTCGGTGTAGCGGTCCAGGTAGCGGTGGACGGCGTCCAGGTCGAAGAACTGCTCGGCCGGGCGGCCGGCCGCGAAGGAGACCGCCTCCGGGTAGCGGATCGAGATCTCGTTGAGCAGGTTCATCGAGGTCATCGCCGGGTCGGCGAGCGAGGGGTGCAGGTCGGTCAGCCGCAGCTCGTGCGGCGGGGCGGTGACGGTCACGGGGCGCTCCAGGCGGGGCAGGGCAGGGGGGTGGTGCGCAGGGTGGCGGCGGCGGTCAGGTCGGCGCAGCCGGCCAGGCCGAGGGCGTGCCGCAGTTCGGCGGCCAGCAGCTCCAGCACCCGGGCGCAGCCCGGTTCGCCGGCGGCCGCCAGGCCCCAGATCGCCGGGCGGCCGAGCAGCACCCCGGACGCCCCGAGGGCCAGCGCGGTGAGCACGTCCGCGCCGCCGCGCACCCCGCTGTCCAGCAGCACCTGGCAGTCCCGCCCGGCCAGCGCCTCGGCGACGGCCGGCAGGGCCGTCAACGAGGGCACCGCCCGGTCGAGTTGGCGGCCGCCGTGGTTGGAGACCACCACGGCCGCGGCGCCCAGCTCGGCGGCCCGCAGGGCGTCCGCCGGGTCGAGCACCCCCTTGACCACCAGCGGCAGCCGGGTGTGCTCGCGCAGCCAGCCGAGGTCCGCCCAGGTGACGGCGGGGGAGAGCAGCTCGGCGGTGTGCGCGGCCACCGCCGAGACCTCGGCGGTGGCCCGGTGCGCCCGCCCGGCGGCGCCGCCCTCCAACAGCGCCGCACGGACGTCCCCGGGCAGGGCGAAGGCGTTGCGGGCGTCGCGCAGCCGGCGGCCCATGTACGGCACGTCGGCGGTGACGACCAGGCACTCGCTGCCCGCCGCCTCGGCCGCCGCGACCAGCTCGAGCAGCCGGGCCCGGTCGCGCAGCCAGTACAGCTGGAACCAGAGCGTGGCCCCGGTCGCGGCCAGCTCCTCGAAGCCGACGCTGCTGAGCGTGCCGACGGTGAACGGCACCCCGGCCACGGCGGCCGCCCGGGCCGAGGCGAGTTCGCCCTCGGGGTGGAACAGCCGGTGGTAGGCGATCGGGGCCACCGCCACCGGCAGGGCCGACCGGCTGGTCACCAGGGTCGCGGAGGTGTCGCAGCCGGAGACGTCGGCGAGCACCCGGGGCACCACGGCCTGCCGCTCGAAGGCCGCCCGGTTGGCGGCCAGGGTGCGCTCCTGCTCCGCGCCGCCGGCCAGCCAGTCCCAGACCTGGGGGCTCAGCACGGCCCGGGCCGCCTGCTCGTACTCGGCGACGGACAGCGGCGGCCGCGCCGCGGTGGTGCCCGCACCCGGCGGGGTCAGGACCGGGGCGCTCATCCGGCGACTTCGCTGGCGTTGCGCTGGAGTTCGACGGCCTCGTAGAGGGCGCGGATGTTGTTGCTGCCGAAGTTGCGGGCCCGGATGCGCTCGATCACCTCGAAGAAGAAGGTGCCGCGCGGGTGCTGGGAGCGGGTGAAGATCTGGAACAGCTGGCCGTCGTGGTCCTGGTCAACCAGCAGGTTGAGGTCGCGCAGCTCGTCGAGGGAGTGCCGCAGCGGGGTCAGCCGGGCGGGCAGGGCGTCGAAGTAGGTGCCCGGGGTGCGCAGGAACGGCACGCCGCGGGCGGCCATGGTGGAGACGGAGTGGACGGCGTCCGCGGAGGAGAAGGCCACGTGCTGGACCCCGGCGCCGCCGTGGTCGGCCAGGAAGGAGGCGATCTGGCCGCCGGCGTCCGGGGTGAGCGGCTCGATCAGGGTGAGGGTGACGCTGTGGTCGGGGCTCTGCACGACCATCGAGTCCATGCCGAGGGCGCCGACCTCGATCCGCTCCTCGAAGACCATCCGGAAGCCGAAGACCTCCTGGTAGTGCCGGACGGTCGCGCGCAGGCCGCCGGAGGGGACGCAGACCGCGAAGTGGTCGACGGCGCGCAGGCCCACCTGCGCGGCACCGGTCACGGGGGCGGCGTCGGGCAGGCCGGGTATCCGGTCGGCGGGGACGTCCGGGCCGCGCTCGACCAGGGTGTGCACCACGTCGCCGAAGGCGCCGACCACGGCGGTGACGCAGCCGTCCGCGGCCTGCGGCGGGCGCAGCCCGTCGGCGCCCCGGCCGGTCAGCGCGCGGTAGGCGGCGGTGGCGTCCGGGACCCGCAGGGCCAGCGCGGCCACGCCGTCCTCGTGCCGGGCCAGGTACTCGGTGGCCGGGTGGCCGGCGGCCAGCGGCTGGGTGAGCAGCAGCCGGATCGCGGCCTGGCCGAGCAGGGCGGAGACGCAGCGCTCGGCGCTCCCGCCGCGCTCGGTGGGCGGGACGAGCAGGTCGAAGCCGTACTCCGCGGTCAGCCGGGCGACCTCGGCGGTGAGGTCGGTGACGTAGAACTCGACGTGGTCCAGGGTGAGTTCGAGCGGTGCTCCGGCGGTGCTGTCGGCGGTGCTGTCGGCGGTGCTGTCGGTGGTGAGGGCGGTGTCGGGAGAGGAACGGTCGGGCATCTGAGGGGCTCTCTCGTGAGGAGTGCGCGGAGGCCCGCGCCGGCGGCGGTGCGGTGCGGCAGGGCCGCCGCCGGGGCGGGCCGGTGGCGAGATGCTTTGGTGCGGGGACGGATGGTGCGGGAACGGGTGGTGCGGGGACGGGTGGGAACGGCCCGGGTGGTGCGGGCCGGTCAGGTGGACTGGAGGCGCGGGGTGGCCTCGGCGGGCACCTCGGCCGGTTCGGCGTCCTCGGCCGGGGCCGGGGTGAGTTCGCCGACCGCCTGCTCCGCCGACTCCTCCTCGTCCTCGTCCTCGTCGATCACCGCGTCGGGCTTGCCCAGCAGGTAGAGGCCGGACAGCAGCGCGCCGATCACCATGGCGACCAGCACCGTGCGGAAGTCCAGCGCGGCCACCAGGCCTGCGCCGACGCCGATGGCGATCGCCTGCGGGGCGGTGAGGGAGAGGTTGACGGCCGCCTGGGTGCGGCCCATCAGCTGCGGCGGGGTCAGCGACTGGGCGGCGGTGGCCAGGCCGACCACACCGGCCGGCATGCCGGCCCCGGCGACCAGCAGACCGGCCGACACCACCCAGACCGAGGGCGCCAGCAGCAGCAGGGCGCCGACCCCGAAGGTGGCCGAGCCGAGCATCACCGTCTTGCGCGGGCCGAGCTTGCCGATCAGGACACCGCCCAGCACCGAGCCGGCGAGCGCCCCGACCGCCTCCACCGTCTCCAGCACGCCCAGGAACTGCGGCGAGCGGTTCAGCCCGTGCTGGATGAGCGAGAACAGCACCGGCTGGAGGAAGCTGAGTACGGTCGCGGTGGCGGTGGTCGCGATCAGCAGCGGCAGCAGCGAGGCGGTGGAGCGCAGGTGCTGGAAGCCCGCCAGCACCTCGGTGCGCCAGTGCCGACCGGACGGCTCCGGCTTGGTCTCGGGCACCCGCAGCGCCAGGAAGGCGAGCGCGGCCGAGAGCAGGATGCCGATGTCGACCAGGGCGACGGCCCGGCCGCCGAGCCACCCGTACAGGCCGGAACCGACCAGCGGGGCGACCAGGGTGGTGCCCGCCCGCATGGTCTGGGTGAACCCGACGGCCGCGCCAAAGTCCTGACGCTCCGTCAGGATCGTGCGCAGCATCGCGCTCTGGGCCGGGGTGAGGACGGCCCCGGCCAGCCCGTAGAGCACCGCGGTGCCGTAGATGATCCACAGGTGGCCGCGGCCGTCGACCAGCAGCAGCGGCGAAACCGCCACCGCCAGCACGAGGTTGACCGTGACCAGCAGCGGCCGTCGGCGGACCCGGTCGGCGACCAGGCCGCCGAGCGGCAGCAGCAGCATCGGGACGGCGTAGCAGAACATCACCAGACCGGCCGCCGAGCTGCTCCCCGTCAGGACCTTGGCCCAGATGCCGAGGGCGATGAAGAGCGCGCTGTCCCCGAGGACGGACAGCGTCTGTCCCGCGATGTAGAGCCGGAACTCCGGCCGCGCCAGAAGTGGGTGCATGTGCTGTCCTGTCCTTGACTGCTGCGTTGGCGATGGATGGTGCCGGTCCGGGGCCGGTCCGGGGCCGGTCCGGGGCGGGGCTAGTTGGGCGGCGCGGCGGCGGCCCGGTGGGCGCGGGTGAAGCCCTCGAGCACGGCGTCGTTGGCGTCCTTCTCGCCGACGGCGATCCGGATGCCCTGACCCGGGTAGAAACGGACGGCCACCCCGAGCCGCTCCAGCTCCGACTTGACCGGGAGCTGCTCCTCGGGCGAAGGCGCCGTCACCCAGAGGAAGTTGGTCAGGCTCGGCGGCACCGACCGGCCCAGGGCGAGCAGTTCGGCCCGCAGCCGGTCGCGCTCGGCGGCGATCTCGGCGATCCGCCGGTCCACCTCGTCCTGGGCGGCGACGGCGGCCAGCAGGCCCGCCTCCTGGAGCCGGTTCACCGCGTACGGCACCTGGACGCCGCGCACCCGTCGCGCCACCGATTCCTCGGCGACCGCGTAGCCGATCCGCAGCGCGGCCAGGCCGTGCGACTTGGAGAGGGTGCGCAGCACCACCAGGTTGGGCCACTCGGCGATCCGGTCCGGCACCGCCGGGGCGGCCCAGCCCCCGGCGAAGTCGACGTAGGCCTCGTCCAGCAGGATCAGCGCGGTGGCCGGCACCCGGCGGAAGAAGTCGGTCAGCTCCGCCCAGGAGTAGACCGTGCCGGTCGGGTTGTGCGGGTTGCAGAGCACGATGATCCGGGTGCGTTCGTCCACCCGGGCGGCCATCGCGGCCAGGTCGTGCCGGGCGTCCGCGCCGAGCGGGACGGACCGGGCCTCGGCGCCGGCGATCTCGCAGAACAGCGGGTAGGCGTCGAAGCAGGGGTCCGAGTGGACCACGTTGTCGCCGGGGCGGACGACGGAGTGGAAGAGGTCCAGCGCGACGCCGGCCGAGCCGTGGCCGACCACGACCTGCGCGGCCGGGACGCCCTGCCAGTCGGCGATGATCCCGGCGAAGCGCTCCGGGCGGAAGTCCGGGTAGCGGTTGAGGTCGCCGACCGCCCCCGCCAGGGCGGTCAGTACGGACGGCAGCGGCGGGTACGGGTGCTCGTTCTGGGCCAGCAGGTGTCTGGCCCCGGATGCGGCGGCCATCAGTCGGCCTGGAGGACGTAGAGCCAGCTGTGCGGGGTGGCCAGCGCCTCGACCCGGTCGATCCGCAGCCCGGCGTCGGTGAACAGCTGCTCGTAGGTCTCCTTGGTGTGCAGCGGCACGCCCATCATCGCGTGGGCCAGCTCGAAGCCGACCGAGAAGACCGGCATCGCGCTCTGGGACTCGCCCGGGCCGCGCAGCATGGTGTCGCCGAGCACGAAGGTGCGGGCCTTGGGGAAGGCCTCGCGCATCCGGGTGAAGATCGAGGAGCGGGTGCTCGGGTCGGCGAGCAGGTCGTGCAGCAGGAAGAAGCTCATCACGGTGTCGACCTCGGCCACCTCGGCGGCCTCGGCGTCGTTGTCGATCTGGGTGCCGAGCAGGCCCAGCACGTCGGCCCGGACGGCGGTGACCCGGTCCTGCATCCCGGCGGCGGCGATGTCGGCGCGGGCGATGTCGGTGGCCGGGCGGCTGATGTCGATGCCCAGGCCGCGGCTGCCCTCGCGCTGGGAGACCACCCGGCGGACCCGGGCGGAGGTGCCGCTGCCCAGGTCGGCGATGGTGCGGAAGTCGATGCCGGAGAGCACGTCGGTGAGCTGCGCGGCGAACATCGACTGGTCGCACTGGGCGGAGCCGAGGGCGACCATCGCCTCGTCGCGGAAGACGTCCGCGTTGTAGTGGTGCGAGCCGGTGCTCAGGTGCCCGGCGCGGCCGAACACGTCGTGGTAGCCGCCGACCGCCCAGGTGAAGTAGCCGCGGGCGGCGGCGATCTCGATGCCCGCCTCGGTGGGCAGGTAGCCGGCGCCGTCGGCCTTGAGGTAGCCGTAGTCGGCGGCGGCGCGCAGCACGGCCTCGGTGCGGGCGGTGTCGCCGCCCTGGGCGGCCACTGCGGCGGCGGAGAGCGCCTCGCCGCGGCCGATCTGCTCCAGCACGCCGATCCGGTCCAGCGCGAAGATCACGTTGGCGGCGATGAAGCCGTTGTAGGCGTCGGTCGACGAGATCGGCGCCGGGGTGACGCCGCGCCAGGTGTCGGGGATGACGGCAGTCTGCATCGGTGTGTCCATTCCTCGTGGTGGCCGGGTCGCGGCCGCTCGGCGTGGTGGTGCGGTGGGTGTCGCGGTGGTGCGGGGGAGCCTCAGGGGCGGGTCGTGGGGTCCTGCGCGGGGGCGCGCAGGCGGTCGGCGAGCACTGGGCCGATGACCGCGAGGGCCTCCGGGCCGGTCATCGCGCCGTGGGTGCTGGGCACTTCGTGGACCTCCAGCCGGCCGCCCACGTGGGGCCGCCAGCTCTCGGGGTCGGGGGCGTCGGCCGGGCGGTCCTTCGCGGCGACGAAGACCAGTGCGTCGCCGTCGTAGCCGGGCAGCGGGGCGTCGCCGGCCAGCGCCAGGTCGGCCAGGAAGACCTCGACCACCCGGGCCACCCCGGCGCCGCTCAGCCCGGCCAGCGGGCCGGCGCCGTGCCGGACCAGCTCCGCGTAGCCCGCCTCGTCGGCGGGCCAGTCGGTGATCTCGCCGGCCTGCTGGCCGAGGGACTCCAGGATCGCGGCGAGCAGCGCCGGGTCGCGGTCGTGGGAGCCGCCGGCGTACCGGGCGTACTCGTCCAGCTCCGGGTAGCCGTCCAGCACGGCGAGCAGGTCGACCCGCTCGCCCTGCTCCCGCAACAGCGCGGCCACGGCGTGGGCGACCGGGCCGCCGAAGGACCAGCCCAGCAGGGCGTACGGGCCCTCGGGGCGGACCGCGCGCAGTTCGGCCAGGTAGCGGTGGGCCATCTCGGCCAGACTCGCCGGGTGGCGGGAGAGGTCGGCCAGGCCGGGGGCCTGGAGGCCGTAGATCGGCTGCTCGGCGTCCAGGTGGCGCAGCAGACCGGTGTACACCCAGCTGATCCCGGCCGCCGGGTGCACGCAGAACAGCGGCGGGCGCGAGCCCCGGGTGCGGATCGGCAGCAGCACCGGGAAGTCCTCCTCGGCGGGGGCGCCGTCCCGGGCCGCGGCCAGCAGTTCGGCCAGCCCGGCGACGGTCGGTGCCCGGAACAGCGCCCGGACGCCGAGTTCGGCGCTGCCGGTCAGCTCGCGCAGCCCGGCGACCAGGCGCCCGGCCAGCAGCGAATGGCCGCCCAGCTCGAAGAAGTTGTCGTCGATGCCGACCCGCTCCAGGCCGAGCACGTCGGCGAACAGCCCGCAGAGCACCTCCTCCAGCGGGGTGCGCGGCGCCCGGCCGCCGCCCGCCCGGCCCGGCTCGGGGGCGGGCAGCGCCCGCTCGTCGAGCTTGCCGTTGGGCGTCAGCGGCAGGCGCTCCAGCGGCACCAGGGCGGCGGGCAGCATGTAGTCCGGCAGCTCGGCGGCCAGGTGGGTGCGCAGCGCGTCCAGGTCCGGCGGCCCGGCGTCCGGGGCCGGCACCAGGTAGCCGACCAGGCGCTTCTCGCCCGGGGCGTCCTCGCGCACCACCACGGCGGCGGAGGCCACCTCGGGGCGGCGGCTGAGCACCGAGCCGATCTCGCCCAGCTCGATCCGGAAGCCGCGGATCTTCACCTGGGCGTCGATCCGGCCCAGGTAGTCCAGTTCGCCGGAGGCCGTCCAGCGGGCGAGGTCGCCGGTGCGGTACATCCGGGTGCCGGGGGCGCCGTACGGGTCGGCGACGAAGCGCTCGGCGGTCAGCGCCGGGCGGCCCAGGTAGCCGCGGGCCAGGCCGGCCCCGGCGACGTACAGCTCGCCGGGCACCCCGGCGGGCACCGGGCGCAGCCGGGAGTCCAGCAGGTACAGCCGCAGGTCCGGGATGCCCGCGCCGATCAGCGACCGGGACTGCCCGGCGGCCGTGGCGGCGTCCAGCGGACGGTAGGAGACGTGCACCGTGGTCTCGGTGATGCCGTACATGTTGACCAGCAGCGGCGCGTCCTCGGCGTGCCGCCGGTACCAGGGCTCCAGCCGGGCCAGGTCGAGCGCCTCGCCGCCGAACACCACCCGGCGCAGGGCGAGTCGCGCGCCCAGCTCCGGCTCCTCCTGGTCGGCCTGCATCAACTGGTAGAAGGCGGACGGGGTCTGGTTGAGGAAGGTGACCCGCTCGCGCACCAGCAGCTCCAGGAACTCCCGGGGCGAACGGCTGGTGTCGAAGGGCACCACGACCAGGCGGCCGCCGTGCAGCAGCGCGCCCCACAGCTCCCAGACCGAGAAGTCGAAGGCGTAGGAGTGGAACAGCGTCCAGACGTCCTCCGGGCCCGGGGTGAACCAGTGGTCGGTGGCGGCGAACAGCCGGGCGACGTTGCGGTGCGGGATCACCACGCCCTTCGGCCGGCCGGTCGAGCCCGAGGTGTAGATGACGTACGCCGGGTGGTCCGGGCCGAGCGCGGGGGTGGGCGGCCCGGCGGGCGTCCGGGCCAGTTCGGCGGCCGTCCCCGGGGTGTCGAGCAGCAGCAACGGCAGCTGCGGGTCGGGCAGTCGCTCGGCGGCCGCGGTGGTGGTGAGCAGCAGTGCGGGGGCGGAGTCGGCCAGGGTGTAGGCGATCCGGTCGGCCGGGTAGTCCGGGTCGATCGGCACGTAGGCGCCGCCGGCCTTGAGCACCGCGAGCACGGCGACCACCAGCTCCACCGAGCGGGGCAGCGCCAGCGCCACCAGGCGCTCGGGGCCGACGCCGCGGTCGGCGAGGAGCCGGGCCAGCCGGTTCGCCCGGGCGTCCAGTTCGGCGTAGTCGATCCGCTCCTCCCCGTCGACCACCGCCACGGCCTGCGGGGTCCGGGCCGCCTGGGCCGCGAACAGCTCCGGGACGGTGCGGAGTTCGGCGGCGCCCGGCCGATCGGCGGGTGCGGCGTCCGGCCGACCGGCGGGCGCGCTCCAGTGGTCCAGGATCAGGGCGCGCTCGGCGGGGGCGAGGATCTCCGCCGCGTCGACCGGGCGGGCCGGGTCGGCCACCACGGCGGCCAGCAGCCGCACGAAGCGCTCGCCGATCGCCGTCACCGTGGCCGGGTCGAACAGCTCCTCGGCGAACTCGACCACCACGCCGATCCCGGCCGGGGTGGGGGCACCTCCCGGGCCGCCGGGCCCAGCGGGACCGTCGAAGGCCAGCTGCTCGCTGAATCCGAAGGCCAGGTCGAACTTGGCGAGTTCGGCCGCCGAGGGCTCCACCCGGGCGGGCAGGCCGGCGAAGTCGAGGGCGGCCTCGGCCTCGGGCCCGGCGGCGAAGGTCAGCATCACCTGGAACAGCGGGTGCCGGGCCGTCGAGCGGGCCGGGTTGAGCGCCTCGACCAGCCGCTCGAAGGGCACGTCCTGGTGCTCGAAGGCCTCCAGGTTGGCCCGCCGCACGCGCTCCAGCAGCTCGTGGAAGCTCGGATCGCCGGAGAGGTCGGTGCGCAGGACGAGGGTGTTGACGAAGAAGCCGATCAGCTCGTCCAGGGCCTCGTCGGTGCGGCCCGCGACCGGGGTGCCGAGCGGGATGTCGGTGCCCGCGCCCAGCCGGCCCAGGGTGGCGGCCAGCGCGGCCTGCACCACCATGAACACGCTGGTGCGGCTTTCCCGGGCCAACTCGACTACGGCGGCGTGGAGTTCGGCCGGGAGCCGGAACTCGACGGTGTCCCCGCGCCGGGTGGGTGACAGTGGCCGCTTGCGGTCGTAGGGGAGCGCCAGTTCCTCCGGGAGCCCGGCCAGCGCCTCTTGCCAGTAGGCGAGTTGGAGGTGCTGGGCGCCGTCCGGGTCGTCCTCCGCGCCGAGCAGCTCGCGCTGCCAGAGGGCGTAGTCGGCGTACTGGACGGGCAGCGGCCGCCAGTCGGGTTCCGCGCCTGCGTGGCGGGCCCGGTAGGCGGTGTCCAGGTCGCGCAGCAGCGGGCCGACGGACCAGCCGTCGCTGACGATGTGGTGCATCAGCACCAGCAGCACCTGCTCACCCTGCGGAAGGGAGAACAGCGTGGCCCGCAGCGGGAGTTCGGCGGCCAGGTCGAAGGCCTCCCGGCTCGCGGCGGCCAGCTCCGCCCGCAGCTCCGCCTCGTCGGCCACCGTGCGGGTGTGCAGGGCGGGTTCGGCGCTCGGGGCGATCAGCTGGTGCGGCCGGCCGTCGGCGCCGGGGAAGGTGGTGCGCAGCACCTCGTGCCGGGCGACCACGTCGGTCAGCGCCGCGGCCAGCGCCTCGGCGTCGAGGGTGCCGCCGATCCGGAGCACCAGCGGGGTGTTGTAGAGCGCGCTCGGGCCCTCGAACTGGTCGATGAACCACAGGCGTTGCTGGGCGTGGGAGAGCGGGACCAGCTCCGGGCGCGGCCGGGGCAGCAGCCGGGCGCGGACCGGACCGGTGCCCTCGCCCAGGTGGCCCGCCAGGGCGGCGACGGTGGGGTGGTCGAAGAGGGCGCGGATGGGCAGTTCGACGTCCAGGGCGGTGCGGATCCGGCTGATCAGCTTGGTGGCGAGCAGGGAGTGGCCGCCGAGGTCGAAGAAGTCGTCGTCGATGCTGAGGGCGGACAGGCCGAGGGTCTCGGCGAAGAGGGCGCAGAGGGCCCGTTCGGTGGCCGTACGGGGGGCGCGGCCCTCGGGGGTGCCGGTGTGGTCGGGGGCGGGCAGGGCGCTGCGGTCCACCTTGCCGTTGGCGGTGACCGGCAGTGCGTCCAGGGTGACGATCGCGGCCGGGACCATGTAGCCGGGCACCCGGTCGGCCAGGAAGGCCCGCAGTTCGCCGGGGGTGGCGCCGCCGGTGACGTAGGCGACCAGGCGCTTGTCCCCGGGCCGGTCCTCGCGGACCGTCGCCACCGCGTGCCCGACCGCCGGATGGGCGGCCAGCGCCGCCTCCACCTCGGCCGGCTCGATCCGGAAGCCGCGGATCTTCACCTGGTCGTCGGCGCGGCCGAGGAACTCCAGCAGGCCGTCCGCGCTCCACCGGACGATGTCGCCGGTCCGGTACATCCTCTCGCCCTTGCCGCCGAACGGGCAGGCCACGAAGCGCTCCGAGGTCAGCCCCGGGCGGCCGACGTAGCCCCGGGCCAGGCCGTATCCGGCGAGGTACAGCTCACCGGGCACCCCGGCGGGGACCGGCCGCAGGGCGTCGTCCAGCACGTACGCCCGGGTGTTGGCCAGCGGGCGGCCGATCGGCACCACGGCCGGGACGTCCCCGCCGGGCGTCATGGTGAAGGTGGTCTTGATGGCCGTGGTCTCCGTCGGCGCGTACACCGCGACCACGTCCGTCTCCGGGCACGCCCGGAACAGCTGCCGGACGGACTCCGGCGGCACCACGTCACCGCCGGTCCACACCTGGCGCACCCCGCGGAAGGCCTCCGGGGTCTCCTCGGCCATCAGCCGCAGCAGACCGGAGGGCGCCTGCACCAGGGTGACGGCGTGCCGGGTGATGGTCGCGGCCAGCGCGGGCAGGTCGAGCTGCCCGGGGGCGGCCAGCACGATCCGCCCACCGGTCACCAGCGGCGCCCACACCTCGGTGGTGGAGGCGTCGAAGGCGGTGGGCGAGTGCAGCAGCACGCTCTCGTGGTGGCCCTGGTGGAAGTGCGGGTTGGTGAGCAGGTCGACGACGTTGCGGTGGGTCACCGCGACGCCCTTGGGGAGGCCGGTCGAGCCCGAGGTGTACATCACGTAGAGCAGCTGGCCGGGGTGGGAGCGGCGGCCGGCGGGGGCGGTCCGGGCGGCGGACGCGTCGGTGACGTCGGGGGCGGTGATGTCGGGGGTGGTGATGTCGAGGGCGGTGACGCCGGTGCCGCTGTCGAGGACCGGGTGCGCGCGGTGCGCCGGGTCGACCAGGACGAGCTGCGCCCGGGTGTCGGCGAGGATGTGCCGCATCCGGTCCAGCGGGTAGCGGGCGTCCAGCGGGACGTACGTGCCGCCCGCCTTGGTGACCGCCAGGATCGCCGTCACCAGCTCGGCCGAGCGGTCCATCAGGATCGCGACCGGCTCCTCCACCGCCAGCCCGCGGGCCAGCAGCATGGCGGCCAGCGCGCCCGCCCGGGCGTCGAGTTCGGCGTAGCTCAGCCGCTCGGTGTCGGACACCACGGCCACCGCGTCGGGGGTGGCGGCCGCCCTGGCCTCGAACAGCTCGGAGAGGGTGCTGTCGGCGATCGGGACGGCGGTGTCGTTCCAGCCGGTGAGCAGCTGCTCGCGCTCGGCCGGGTCGAGGATCTCGATGGTGCCGATCGGCGCGTCCGGGTCGGTGGCGGCGGCGTCCAGGACGCGCAGCAGCCGTTCGGCGAGGGTGGCGACGGTGGCGTGGTCGAAGAGGTCCGCCGCGTACTCCACGGCCGCGGTCACGCCGAGCGGTGTGCCGTCCTCGTCGTGCTGCTCGGTGAAGTTGAAGTTCAGGTCGAAGTGTGCCTGGGACTCGCCCGCGCCCTCCAGCGCCCCGCTCACTCCGCCCAGGGTGAGCACGGGGACCGGGTCGCTGCTCACGGTGAGGACGGTCTGGAAGAGCGGGTGGCGGGCCGGGGTGCGGGTGGGGTTGAGCTGCTCGACCAGGCGCTCGAAGGGCACGTCCTGGTGCTCGAAGGCGTCCAGGTCGGTGCGGCGGACGCGGTCGAGGAGTTCGCGGAAGCCGGGGTCGCCGGTGGTGTCGGTGCGCAGGACGAGGGTGTTGACGAAGAAGCCGACCAGGTCGTTGAGGGCTTCGTCGGTGCGTCCGGCGACGGGGGTGCCGAGCGGGAGGTCGGTACCGGCGCCGAGGCGGGTGTAGAGGGTGGCGACGGCGGCTTGCAGGACCATGAACAGGCTGGCCCGGTTGGCGGCGGCCAACTCGGTGAGCCGCCGGTGCAGTTCGGCGTCCAGCCGGTACTCCACCGTGCCGGCGCGGTGGCTCGGGGCGGCCGGTCGCGGCCGGTCGTACGGGAGCGCCAGTTCCTCCGGCAGCTCGGCCAGGGCCTGCTTCCAGTGGGCGAGTTGGGTGTGCTGGGCGCTGGTCGGGTCGTCCTCGGTGCCGAGCAGGCCGCGCTGCCAGAGGGTGTAGTCGGCGTACTGAACGGGCAGCGGCCGCCAGTCGGGCTCCGCGCCCGCGCGGCGGGCCCGGTAGGCGGTGTCCAGGTCGCGCAGCAGCGGGCCGACGGACCAGCCGTCGCTGGCGATGTGGTGCAGCAGGACGACCAGGGCGTGCCGTTCGGCGTTCAGCGAGAACAGCGAGACCCGGATCGGCAGGTCCTCGGCGAGCCGGAACACCTCGCCGGTGGCCTCGGCCACGGCGGCGCGCAGCTCCGTCTCGTCGGCCACCGTGCGGGTGTGCAGGGCGGGTTCGGCGTTCGCGGCGATCAGCTGGTGCGGCCGGCCGTCGGTGGCCGGGAAGGTGGTGCGCAGCACCTCGTGCCGGGCGACCACGTCGGTTAGGGCCCCGGCCAGGGCCTCGGTGTCGAGGGCGCCGTTGAGGTGGGCGACGAACGGGGTGTTGTAGAGCGCGCTCGGGCCCTCGAACTGGTCGATGAACCACAGGCGTTGCTGGGCGGGGGAGAGCGGCACCAGTTCGGGCCTGGCCTGCGGGCGCAGCGCCGGGCGGGCCGGGGCGTCGACGGTCGGCAGGGTGGTGGCCAGGGCGGCGACGGTGGGGTGGTCGAAGAGGGTGCGGATGGGGAGTTCGACGTCCAGGGCGGTGCGGATCCGGCTGACCAGTCTGGTGGCGAGGAGGGAGTGGCCGCCGAGGTCGAAGAAGTCGTCGTCGATGCTGAGGGCGGGCAGGCCGAGGGTTTCGGCGAAGAGGGTGCAGAGGGTGTGCTCGGTGCCGGTGCGGGGGGCGCGGCCCTCGGGGGTGCCGGTGTGGTCGGGGGCGGGCAGGGCGCGGCGGTCGACCTTGCCGTTGGGGGTGACGGGGAACGCGTCGAGGACGAGGACGTCGGCCGGGACCATGTAGCCGGGGAGGCGCTCGCCGGCGAAGGCGCGCAGCTCGCCGGGGGTGGCCTCGCCGGTGACGTAGACGACCAGGCGCTTGTCGCCGGGCTGGTCCTCGCGGACCAGGGCGAGGGCCTGGCCGACGGCGGGGTGGGCGGCGAACGTGGCCTCGACCTCGGCGAGTTCGATCCGGAAGCCGCGGATCTTCACCTGGTCGTCCGCGCGGCCGAGGAACTCCAGCACACCCTCGGCGGTGCGGCGGACGAGGTCGCCGGTGCGGTACATCCGGGTGCCGGGGGCGCCGTACGGGTCGGCGACGAAGCGTTCGGCGGTGAGGGCCGGGCGGCCGACGTAGCCGCGGGCCAGGCCGGCTCCGGCGAGGTACAGCTCGCCGGGGACGCCGACCGGGACGGGCCGCAGGCCGTCGTCCAGTACGTAGGCCTGGGTGTTGGGGAGCGGGCGGCCGATCGGGACGCTGTCCGGCACCTCGGCCGGGGTGGCCATGCGGTGGTGGGTGGCGAAGGTGGTGGTCTCGGTGGGGCCGTAGCCGTCGACCACGGTCAGGCCGGGGCAGGCGGTCATGACGCGGCGGACGGCGGCGGGGGCGACCACGTCCCCGCCGGTCCACACCTCGCGCAGCCCGGCGAAGAGGCGCGGCGACTCGGTGGCCATGACGTTGAACAGTCCGGCGGTGAGCCAGGCGGCGGTGACGCCGCCGTGCTGGATGGTGTCGGTGAGTTCGGTGACGCCGAGGCGTCCGGCGGGGGCGAGGACGAGGCGGGCGCCGGAGAGGAGTGGGGCCCAGAGTTCGTAGCTGGAGGCGTCGAAGGCGGTGGGCGAGTGGACCAGGACGCGGTCGTGGGCGCCGCCCGCGAAGGTGCCGCCGAGGGCGAGGTCGACGATCGAGCGGTGGGTGACGCCGATGCCCTTGGGGGTGCCGGTGGAGCCGGAGGTGTGCATCACGTAGGCCAACTGCTCGCTGGTGATGGTGAGTTGGAGGTTGGCGGCGGTCTGCTCGCCGACCGTGAGGGTGGTCAGTTCGGCCAGCGCCGGGTGGTCGCGGTCGGTGACGGCGATCCGGGCGCCGGCGTCGGCGAGCACGGCCGCGAGGCGCTCGTGCGGCTGGGCGTCGTCCAGCGGGACGTAGCTGCCGCCGGCCTTGAGCACCGCGAGCAGGGCGATGACCAGGGCGGGGGAGCGCTCCAGCAGCAGGGCGACGGGGGTCTCGGTGCCGACGCCCGCCTCGACCAGGCGCAGGGCCAGGCCGTTGGCCCGGGCGTTGAGTTCGGCGTAGGTCAGCTCGGTGGAGCCCGCGACCAGGGCGATCGCCTCGGGCGTCGCGGCGGCCTGCGCCTCGAACAGCTCGGGGACGGTAGCCGAGGGCAGTTCGGCCACTGGCCCGTGCCAGCCGGTCAGCAACTGCTCGCGTTCGGCCGGGTCGAGGATCTCGATGGTGCCGATCGGCGCGTCTGGGTCGGTGACCACCGCCTGGAGGACGCGCAGCAGGCGCTCGGCGAGGGTGGCGACGGTGGCGTGGTCGAAGAGGTCGGCCGCGTACTCGATCGCGCCGGAGAGGCCGCCGGGTCCGCCCTGTCCGCCCTGTCCGCCCGGTCCGCTCAGCTCGGCGAAGCCGAAGGAGAGGTCGAACTTGGCCACGTTGAGGTCGAACTCCAGCTCACCGCAGGGGAGATCCCCGAAGGCCTGCGGCGCCTTCGCCTGGTTCTCCAGGGCGATGAGCGTCTGGAAGAGCGGGTGTCGGGCCGGGGTGCGGGTGGGGTTGAGCTGTTCGACCAGGCGCTCGAAGGGCACGTCCTGGTGCTCGAAGGCGTTGAGGTCGGACTGCCGGACCCGGTCGAGGAGTGCACGGAAGCCGGGGTTGCCGGAGGTGTCGGTGCGCAGCAGCAGGGTGTTGACGAAGAAGCCGACCAGGTCGTTGAGCGCTTCGTCGGTGCGTCCGGCGACGGGGGTGCCGAGCGGGAGGTCCGTGCCGGCGCCCAGGCGGGTGTAGAGGGTGGCGACGGCGGCCTGCAGGACCATGAACAGGCTGGCCCGGTTGGCGGTGGCCAACTCGGTGAGCCGCTGGTGCAGTTCGGCTCCGACGGTGAACTCGACCAGTTCGCCCCGGTGGCTCGGTGCGGCCGGGCGCGGCCGGTCGTAGGGGAGGGCCAGTTCCTCCGGAAGGTCAGTCAGGGACTGCTGCCAGAAGGCGAGTTGCTGCCCGAGCAGGCTGTCCTTGTCCTCCTCGTCACCGAGGAGTTCGCGCTGCCAGAGGGTGTAGTCGGCGTACTGGACGGGCAGCGGCTCCCACTGCGGCGCGGCTCCCTGGCAGCGGGCCCGGTAGGCCTCGCCCAGGTCGCGGAAGAGCGGGGCGACGGACCAGCCGTCGCTGGCGATGTGGTGCAGCAGGAGCAGCAGCACGTGCCGCTCGCCGGGGAGCGAGAACAGCACTGCCCGGAGCGGCAGTTCGGTGGCGAGGTCGAAGGCGTGCGAGTTCGCCCGGTCCAGCAGCCCGGCCAGCTCGGTCTCGTCGGCGACGGCGGTGACGGTCAGGGCGGGTTCGACGGAGTCGGCGACCAGCTGGTGGGGCTGCCCGTCGGCGACGGGGAAGAGGGTGCGCAGCACCTCGTGCCGGGCCAGCAGGTCGTGCAGGGCGGCGGTCAGCGCCCCGGTGTCGACCGGGCCGGTGAGCCGGAGGGCGAAGGGGGTGTTGTAGAGGGCGCTCGGGCCCTCGAACTGGTCGATGAACCACAGGCGTTGTTGGGCGTAGGAGAGCGGCACCAGCTCCGGGCGGGTGCGCGCCGTCAGCCCGGCCCGCACCGGGGTGGCGGACTCGCCGAGGTGCTGGGCCAGGGCGGCGATGGTGGGGTGGTCGAAGAGGGTGCGCAGGGGGAGCTCGGTGCCGAGGGCGGTGCGGATGCGGCCGGCGAGCCTGGTGGCGAGCAGGGAGTGCCCGCCGAGGTCGAAGAAGTTGTCGTCGATGCTCGGTTCGGCGGTTCCGAGCACCTCGGCGAAGAGCGCGCACAGGGTCTGCTCGGTGGCGTTGCGGGCCGCCCGGCCGGGGGTGGCGGCGGCGTAGTCGGGGGCGGGGAGGGCGCGCCGGTCGACCTTGCCGTTGGAGTTGACCGGCAGTGCGGCCAGCGGCACGACGGCGGCGGGGACCATGTAGCCGGGCAGCCGGTCGGCGACGAAGGCGCGCAGCTCGTCGAGCGGGGCGTCGCCGGTGACGTAGGCGACCAGGCGCTTGTCGCCGGGCTGGTCCTGGCGGACCGTCGCGAAGGCCTGCCGGACGGCCGGGTGGGCGGCGAACGCCGCCTCCACCTCGGCGAGTTCGATCCGGAAGCCGCGGACCTTGACCTGGTCGTCCGTTCGGCCGGCGAACTCCAGTTCGCCCGCGCTGGTCCAGCGGGCCAGGTCACCGGTGCGGTACATCCGGCTTCCGGGCGCGCCGTACGGGTCGGCGACGAAGCGCTCGGCGGTGAGGGCCGGGCGGCCGACGTAGCCGCGGGCCAGGCCGGGCCCGGCGAGGTAGAGCTCGCCGGGGACGCCGACCGGGACGGGCCGCAGGCCGGAGTCGAGCACGTAGGCCCGGGTGTTGGGCAGCGGGCGGCCGATCGGCACCACGGCGGCCGGCACCTCCTCGGGGGAGGTCATCGCGCGGCGGGTGGCGAAGGTGGTGGTCTCGGTCGGGCCGTAGACGTTCACCACGCGCAGGCCGGGGCAGGTCTCCAGGACGCGCCGCATGGCCGCCGGCGAGGCGATGTCCCCGCCGGTCCAGACCTCGCGCAGCCCGGCGAAGAGCCGCGGCGACTCGGTGGCCAGCACGTTGAACAGGCCGACGGTGATGAAGGCGCCGGAGACCTGCTGCCGGCCGAGCAGGTCGCCGAGTTCGGCGATCCCGAGCCGCCCGGGCGGGGCGATGACGAGACGGCCGCCGGAGAGCAGCGGCGCCCAGAACTCGTAGGTGGAGGCGTCGAAGGCGGTGGGGGAGTGCACCGCGACCCGGGCGAGGTGCTCCCCGGTGAAGGCCCCGCCGAGCGCGAGGTCGACGATCGAGCGGTGGGTGACGCCGATGCCCTTGGGCTTTCCGGTGGAGCCGGAGGTGTGCATCACGTAGGCCAACTGTTCGCCGTTGATGCCGAGTTCGAGGTTCTCTGCGGTCTGCTCGCCGACCGTGAGGGTGGTCAGTCCGGCCAGGGCGGGGTGGTCGCGGTCGGTGACGGCGATCCGGGCGCCCGCGTCGGCGAGTACGGCGGCGAGGCGCTCGTGCGGCTGGGCGTCGTCCAGCGGGACGTAGCTGCCGCCGGCCTTGAGCACCGCGAGCAGGGCGACGGCCAGGGCGGGCGAGCGCTCCAGCAGCAGGGCGACGGGGGTCTCGGCGACGACGCCCGCCTCGACCAGGCGCAGGGCCAGGCCGTTGGCCCGGGCGTTGAGTTCGGCGTAGGTCAGCTCGGTGGCACCCGCGACCAGGGCGATCGCCCCGGGCGTCGCGGCGGCCTGGGCCTCGAACAGCTCGGGGACCGTAGCCGAGGGCAGTTCGGCCACCGGTCCGTGCCAGCCGGTCAGCAGCTGCTCGCGCTCGGCCGGGTCGAGGATCTCGATGCTGCCGATCGGCGCGTCCGGGTCGGCGGCGGCCGCCCGCAGGACCCGGGTGAGGCGCTCGCCGAGGGTGGCGGCGGTGGTGTGGTCGAAGAGGTCCGCCGCGTACTCGACCGCGCCGGTCAGGCCGTTGGCGACGCCCTGCGCGTCGTGCTGCTCGACGAAGGCGAAGGACAGGTCGAACTTGGCGAGGTGCTGGTCGAGGACGTGCTCCCGGCAGTCGAGCCCGGCGAAGTCGGTGGGGAGGTCCTCGTCGCTGTCCAGCGTCAGCATGGTCTGGAACAGCGGGTGTCGGACCGGGACGCGGGCCGGGTTGAGCTGCTCGACCAGGCGCTCGAAGGGGATGTCCTGGTGGTCGAAGGCGTCCAGGTCGAGGCGGCGGACGCGCGCCAGCAGCTCGCGGAAGCTGGGGTCGCCGGAGGTGTCGGTGCGCAGGACGAGGGTGTTGACGAAGAAGCCGACCAGGTCGTCCAGGCCCTCGTCGGTGCGCCCGGCCACCGCGGTGCCCAGCGGGAGGTCGGTGCCGGCGCCGAGCCGGGTGTAGAGGGTGGCGACGGCGGCCTGCAGGACCATGAACAGGCTGGCCCGTTCCGCGGCCGCCAACTCGGCCAGGTCCGCGTACAGTTCGGCGTCCAGGGCGAGCTCGGCGGCGCCGCCGAGCCGGGTGGGCGAGCTCGGGCGCGGGCGGTCGTAGGGGAGGGCCAGTTCCTCCGGGGCCTCGGCCAGGGCGCCCTGCCAGTGGGCGAGTTGGGTGGCGAGCACGCTCTCCGGGTCGTCCTCCTCGCCGAGGAGTTCGCGCTGCCAGAGGGTGTAGTCGGCGTACTGGACGGGCAGCGGCTCCCACTGCGGCGCGCTGCCGGCCCGGCGGGCCCGGTAGGCGGTGTCCAGGTCGCGGAAGAGCGGGGGGACGGACCAGCCGTCGCTGGCGATGTGGTGCATCAGCACCAGCAGCACGTGGTCCTCGGCGGAGAGCGAGAACAGCGTGCAGCGGATGGGCAGTTCGGTCGCAAGGTCGAAGACGTGCCTGGCCGCCGCGGCCAGCCGGGCGGTCAGCTCGGTCTCGTCGGCGACCGGGACGGCGGCCACCTCGACGGCGGCGACGGCGGGGCTCCGCGGCTCGGCGATCGACTGCTCCGGGCGGCCGTCGACGGCGGGGAAGGTGGTGCGCAGCACCTCGTGCCGGGCGAGCACGTCACGCAGCGCGAGGGTGAGGACGGCGGCGTCGAGCCCACCGGTCAGCCGGACGGCGAACGGGGTGTTGTAGAGCGCGCTCGGGCCCTCCAGCTGCTCGATGAACCACAGCCGCTGCTGCGCGAACGACAACGGGATCACGGTCTGCCTCCGACGGATGACGTACTGAGCGGGGACTGGGCGGTCGGGCCACCGGGGACGGCCGGTGGCCCCGCCCGAGCTGCGACGAGCGGTGAGCTGCGTGGACCTGCGGGGACCGGTGAGGATCCGCGAGGGCCGGGGAGGGCCTGCGGGGACCGGTGAGGATCCGCGCAGGACCGGGGAGGGCCTACGCCGGGCCGCCGGGCCGGCGCATCGGCCGGAGGGCGGGCCGGGCCTTGCGGGCCGCGGGCAGCGCGTCGGCGAGCTCGCCGACCGTGGGGTGGTCGAAGAGGGTGCGGATCGTCATCTCGACGCCCAGGGCGGTGCGGATCCGGCTGACCAGCTTGGTGGCGAGGAGCGAGTGGCCGCCGAGGTCGAAGAAGTCGTCGTCGATGCTGACCGTGGCCAGCCCGAGCACCTGGGCGAACTGCTCGCACAGGCTCCGCTCCTGGGTGGTGCGGGGGGCGCGTCCTTCGGGGGTGCCGGTGTAGTCGGGGGCGGGCAGGGCACGGCGGTCGACCTTGCCGTTGGGGGTGACGGGGAGGGCGTCGAGGACGAGGACGGCGGCCGGGAGCATGTAGGCGGGGAGGCGGTCGGTGACGAAGGCGCGCAGTTCGCCGGGGGTGGCCTCGCCGGTGACGTAGGCGACCAGGCGTTTGTCGCCGGGCTGGTCCTCGCGGACCAGGGCGAGGGCCTGGCGGACGGCGGGGTGGGCGGTGAGGGCGGCCTCGACCTCGCCGAGTTCGATCCGGAAGCCGCGGATCTTCACCTGGTCGTCGGCTCGGCCGAGGAACTCCAGTACGCCGTCCGCACGGCGTCGGACGATGTCGCCGGTGCGGTACACGCGCTCGCCCTTGCCGCCGTACGGGCAGGCGACGAAGCGCTCGGCGGTGAGCGCCGGGCGGCCGAGGTAGCCGCGGGCCAGGCCGGCTCCGGCGAGGTACAGCTCGCCGGGGACGCCGACCGGGACGGGCTGGAGGCCGTCGTCCAGGACGTACGCCCGGGTGTTCGCCATCGGCCGGCCGATCGGCACCGTGTCCGGCACCGAATCGGCCGCGGGCAGCGGCAGTTGGGTCGCGCAGAGGGTGATCTCGGTCGGGCCGTAGAGCACCCGTACGCCGATCCCGGGGACGGCCGCCAGGACCCTGCGCACGGCGGGTGCGGAGACCACGTCCCCGCCGGTCAGCACCTCGCGCACCCCGGCGAAGACGCCCGGGTCCTCCTCGGCGATGACCCGGAACAGGCCGGCGGTGACGTGCACATGGGTGAGCCCGTGCGCCCGGATCAGCGCGCCGATCGCGGCCGCGTCCAGGTCGCCCGCCGGGGCGACGACCACCTGGCCGCCGGAGAGCAGCGGCGCCCAGATCTCGTAGGTCGAGGCGTCGAAGGCGTGCGGGGCGTGGAACAGCACCCGCAGCCCGTCGGGGTGCTGCCAGCACGGGTCGGTGGCGAGCTGGACGACGTCCCGGTGGGTGATGGCGATGCCCTTGGGCACTCCGGTGGAGCCGGAGGTGAACATCACGTAGGCGAGCTGTTCCGGGTGGACGGCGGGGCGGTGGGAGCGGCGCCGCAGCGGGCCGTCGAAGCACTCCGGGGTGAGCGTCCGGACGGGGCAGGGGGCGTCGGCGGCGAGCGGGTGGCCGCGGTGGGCCGCGTCGACCAGGACCAGCGCCGCCCCGGTCTCGGCGGTGATCTGCCGCAGCCGCTCGGCCGGGTGCCGGTCGTCCAGCGGGACGTAGCAGCCGCCGGCCTTGAGGACGGCCAGCAGGGCGGTCAGCAGCTCGGCGGAGCGGTCCATCAGCAGGACCACCGGGGTGTCGGCGCCGACGCCCGCTTCGGCGAGCTCGGCGGCCAGGTGTTCGGCCCGGGAGTCGAGTTCGGCGTAGCTCAGCCGTCCGCCGTCGGTGACCACGGCGGGGGCGTCGGGGGTGGCGGCGGCCCGGGCCTCGAACAGCTCGGGCAGGGTCGCGTCCGGGACGGGGACGGCGGTGTCGTTCCAGCCGGTGAGCAGCTGTTCGCGCTCGGCCGGGTCGAGGACGTCGATGGTGCCGATCGGCGCGTCGGGGTCGGCGGTGACGGCGCGCAGCACCCGCAGCAGGCGCTCGGCGAGGGTGGTGGCGGTGGCCGGGTCGAAGAGGTCGGTCGCGTACTCGATCGCCACCGTCAGACCCGCCTGCGGGCCCTGTTCGGTGAAGCGGAAGGACAGGTCGAACTTGGCGACGTCCAGCTCGAAGGGGTGCTCGGCGCAGGCCAGGTCGCCGAAGGCGGTCGGGACGGCCGCGCGGCTCTCCAGGGCGACGAGCGTCTGGAAGAGCGGGTGGCGGGCCGGGGTGCGGGTGGGGTTGAGCTGTTCGACCAGGCGCTCGAAGGGGATGTCCTGGTGCTCGAAGGCGTCCAGGTCGGTGCGGCGGACGCGGTCGAGGAGCTCGCGGAAGCCGGGGTTGCCGGTGGTGTCGGTGCGCAGGACGAGGGTGTTGACGAAGAAGCCGACCAGGTCGTCGAGGGCTTCGTCGGTGCGTCCGGCGACCGGGGTGCCGAGCGGGAGGTCGGTGCCGGCGCCGAGGCGGGTGTAGAGGGTGGCGACGGCGGCCTGCAGGACCATGAACAGGCTGGCCTGCCGATCGGCGGCCAACTCGGTGAGCGCGGCGTGGAGTTCGGCGTCGACGACGGCCGTGGCCAGGCCGCCGCGGTGGGTCGGTACGGCCGGTCGCGGGCGGTCGTAGGGCAGCGCCAGCTCCTCCGGTGCGTCCGCCAAGGCTTGCTGCCAGTGGGCGAGTTGGGCGGTGAGCAGGGCGCTGGGGTGCTCCTGGTCGCCGAGCAGCTCGCGCTGCCAGAGGGCGTAGTCGGCGTACTGGACGGGCAGGGGCTGCCAGTCGGGTGCCGTGTGCGCGTGGCGGGCCCGGTAGGCGGTGGCGAGGTCGCGGAAGAGCGGGGCGACGGACCAGCCGTCGCCGGCGATGTGGTGCAGCAGGACCAGCAGCACGTGCTCGTCGTGCGGCAGGGAGAACAGTGTGGCGCGGACGGGCAGGTCGCGGGCGAGGTCGAAGACCTCCCGGCCTGCTTCGGCCAGGGCGGTGCGCAGCGCTTCCTCGGAGGCCACCGGCTCGGCGCGCAGGGCGAGTTCGGGGGCGTCGGTGACCAGCTGGTGCGGCTGGCCGTCGGTGGTCGGGACGAGGGTGCGCAGCACCTCGTGCCGGGCCACCACGTCGCGCAGCGCCAGTTCCAGGGCGGGGCGGTCGACCGCGCCGGTGACCCGGACCGCGACGGGCGTGTTGTAGAGGGCACTCGGGCCCTCGAACTGCTCGATGAACCACAGGCGTTGCTGGGCGGGGGAGAGCGGCACCAGGGCCGGCCGGGCCTGCGGGCGCAGCGCCGGGCGGGCCGGGGCGTCGACGGCGGGCAGGGCTGCGGGCAGGGCGGTGGCCAGCGCGGCCACGGTCGGGCTGTCGAAGAGGGCACGGATCGGCAGCTCCGCGCCCAGGGCGGTGCGGATCCGGCTGACCAGCTTGGTGGCGAGCAGGGAGTGGCCGCCCAGGTCGAAGAAGTCGTCGTCGATGCTCACCGACGCCAATCCGAGGACCCCGGCGAAGAGTTCGCACAGCGCCCGCTCGGCCTCGGTGCGCGGGGCCCGGCCCTCGGCGCCCCGGTAGTCGGGGGCGGGCAGGGTGCGGCGGTCGACCTTGCCGTTGGGGGTGACCGGCAGTTCGTCCAGCGGGACGGTCGCGGCCGGGAGCATGTAGCCGGGCAGCCGGTCGGCGACGAAGGCGCGCAAGTCCTCGGGGGTGGCCTCGCCGGTCACGTAGACGACCAGCCGCTTGTCGCCGGGCCGGTCCTCGCGGACCACGGCGACGACCTGGCCGACCGCCGGGTGGGCGGTGAACGCCGCCTCCACCTCGCCGAGTTCGATCCGGAAGCCGCGCAGCTTGATCTGGTCGTCCGCTCGACCGGCGAACTCCAGTTCGCCCGTGGTGGTCCAGCGGGCCAGGTCGCCGGTGCGGTACATCCGGGTGCCGGGGGCGCCGTACGGGTCGGCGACGAAGCGCTCGGCGGTCAGGCCCGGGCGGCCGACGTAGCCGCGGGCCAGCCCGGGCCCGGCGAGGTAGAGCTCGCCGGGGACGCCGACCGGGACGGGGCGCAGGCCGGAGTCGAGGACGTAGGCCCGGGTGTTGGGCAGCGGGCGGCCGATCGGGACGCTGTCGGGCACCTCGGCCGGGGTGGTCATGCGGTGGTGGGTGGCGAAGGTGGTGGTCTCGGTGGGGCCGTAGCCGTTCACCACCCGCAGCCCGGGGCAGTGCTCCAGCACCCGGCGCAGCGCGGCCGGCGAGACGACGTCCCCGCCCGTCCACGCCTCGCGCAGCCTGGCGAAGGCCTGCGGTGCCTCGGCGGCCAGCACGTTGAACAGGCCGACCGTCATCCAGGCGGCGGTGACGCCGCCGCGTTCGATGGTGTCGGTGAGTTCGGTGACGCCGAGGCGTCCGGCGGGGGCGAGGACGAGCCGGGCGCCGGAGAGGAGTGGGGCCCAGAGTTCGTAGCTGGAGGCGTCGAAGGCGGTGGGCGAGTGGACCAGGACGCGGTCGTGGGCGCCGCCCGCGAAGGTGCCGCCGAGGGCGAGGTCGACGATCGAACGGTGGGTGATGCCGATGCCCTTGGGGGTGCCGGTGGAGCCGGAGGTGTGCATCACGTAGGCCAACTGGGCCGCCCGCCAGGGGAGATCGAGGTTGGCGGCGGTCTCCTCGCCGACCGCGAGGGTGGTCAGTCCGGCCAGCGCCGGGTGGTCGCGGTCGGTGACGGCGATCCGGGCGCCCGCGTCGGCGAGCACGGCCGTGAGGCGTTCCTGCGGCTGGGCGTCGTCCAGCGGGACGTAGCTGCCGCCGGCCTTGAGCACCGCCAGCACGGCCACCACCAGCGCGGGCGAGCGCTCCAGCAGCAGGGCGACGGGGGTCTCGGCGACGACGCCCGCCTCGACCAGGCGCAGCGCCAAACCGTTGGCCCGGGCGTTGAGTTCGGCGTACGTCAGCTCGGCGGAACCCGCGACCAGGGCGATCGCCTCGGGCGTCGCGGCGGCCTGCGCCTCGAACAGCTCGGGGACCGTACCCGAGGGCACTTCCGCCACCGGCCCGTGCCGGCCGGACAGCAGCTGCGCGCGCTCCACCTCGGTCAACACGTCCACGGTGCCGAGGAGTTCGGCCGGATCGGCGACGATCCGGTCGAGCAGGGCGAGGAAGCGGTCCAGCAGCGTACGGGCCTCGGCGGGTCCGAAGGCGTCCGGCTGGTGGTCCAGCCGCAGCTGGAGGCCGTCGCCCGGGGTGAGGGCGAGCAGCAGCGGGTAGTGGGCGCTGTCGACGTCCTCGACCAGGGTGACCCGGGTGGCGCCGCTCGGGTCGGCGGTGTCCAGGGCGGACGGGTCGGGGTAGTTGCCGTACACCGTGACGGTGTCGAACAGGCCGCCCAGTCCGGCGAGTTGCTGGATCTCGGTGAGGCTGAGGTGCTGGTGGTCCAGCAGCGCGGACTGCTCGTGCTGGAGGCGCAGCAGCAGCTGCCCCCAGGAATCGGCCGGGTCGAGGGTGACCCGCACCGGCACGGTGTTGATGAGCAGGCCCATCATCCGCTCGACGCCCGGCAGGTCGTGCGGCCGACCGGAGACGGTGGTGCCGAAGAGCACGTCGGTGCGGCCGGTGAGCCGGGCCAGCAGGACGCCCCAGGCGGCCTGGACGAGGGTGTTGAGGGTGACGCCGTAGCGGCGGGCGGTGCGGCCGAGCGCCTCGGTGACGTCCGGGGTGAGGCCGGTGTGCAGGCGCAGCGGCAGTCGCGGGGTGGCGGCGGCGGTACGGCCGGGGGCGAGCAGGGTGGGCTCGTCCACGCCCGCGAGGGCCCGGGCCCAGGCGTCGCGGGCGGCGGCGCCGTCGCGCCCGGTGATCCAGCGCAGGTACTCCCGGTAGGGGGCGGCCGGGGGCAGCGGCTGCCGGAAGTAGAGGGCCCAGAGCTCCTCGGCGAACAGCGGGGTGGACCAGCCGTCCAGCAGGATGTGGTGGGCGGCGGCGATCAGCCGGTGCCGGCCGGGGGCGAGGGTGAGCAGGGTGTAGCGCAGCAGCGGCGGCCGGGCGAGGTCGAAGCGGCGGCCGTACTCGGCGGTGGCGATCCGGTCGGCCTCGGCCTCCGGCTCGGCGTGGCCCGTCAGGTCGAGGACGGTGAAGGGCAGTTCGACCCGGTCCGGGACGGCCTGGACGGGCGGGCCGTCGGGGCGCTGGTGGAAGCCGGCCCGGAGGTTGGGCTGGCGCAGCAGCAGGGCCTCGGCGGCGGCGCGCAGCCGGTCGGCGTCGACCGGGCCGGTGAGGTCGAAGGTGCAGACGGAGGTGTAGACGTCGGCGCCTTCGGTGTCGTACGCGGCGTGGAAGGCCATGCCCTGCTGCAGCGGGGAGGTCGGCCAGACGTCCACCAGTTCCGCGGGGGCGTGGAGTTCGGCGAGCCGGTCGATCTCGTCCTGGTCGAGGGAGACGAGCGGGAAGTCCGCGGGGGTGTGCCCGCCGGCGTCCGGCCGTTCGGCGTGCTCGGCGAGCGCGCGCAGGGCGGTGAACCAGGCCTCGGCGAGCGCCCGCACCCGCTCCTCGTCGAGCAGTTCGCCGGCCCAGGACCACTGGGCGACCAGCAGCGGGCCCTGCGGGGTGTCGACGGTGGTGGCGTCCAGGCCGAGCACCCGGCCGAGCCCGAGGTCGGGGGCGGCGCCCTCGGTCATCGCCTCGGCCCCGGCGAGCACGTCCTCGGCGCTGACGCCCTCGGGCTGGAAACGGCCCAGGTAGTTGAACTCGACCTGGGGCTCGGCGTGTTGGGCGAGCACCTCGGCGGTGGCCGGGTTGAGGTGGCGCAGCAGGCCGTAGCCGATGCCGTTGTCGGGGACGGCGCGCAGCTGCTCCTTCACCAGCCCGAGGGCCCGGCCGAGGGCCGGTCCGGCGGCGGTGACCTCGGCCCAGCTGAGCGGGCCGGGGGCGAGCCGGACGGGGTAGACGGAGGTGAACCAGCCGGCGGTCCGGTGCAGGTCGACGCCCTCGACCACCTCCTCGCGGCCGTGGCCTTCGACGTTCACCAGCACGGCGCCGTCGGGGTCCGCCGAGTCGCCGCGCCAGTGGGTGAGGGCCAGGGCCAGCGCCGTCAGCAGGACGTCGTTGACCTGGGCGTGGTAGGCGGCGGTGACCTCGGTCAGCAGGGCCCGGGTGGTGTCGGCGGGCAGCACCACGCGCAGGGCACCGCCGGTGGCGTAGGTGTCCTTCGCCTGGTCCAGCGGGCGCGCGCCGAGCAGCGGGTCCGGGGTGGCCAGCGCGGCCTGCCAGTACGGGAGTTCGGCGGCCCGGCGGTCGGTGCGGGCCTCGGCGGTGAGCCGCTGGGCCCAGCGCCGGAAGGAGGTGGGCACCGGCGGGAGCTCGGGCGTGCGGCCCGCGCGGGCGGCGGCGAGCGCGGCGAGCAGGTCCTCCTCGACGATCCGCCAGGTGACGCCGTCCACCACCAGGTGGTGGATCACCAGCAGCAGCCGGGCGGGCCGGTCCGGGCCGGCGTCGAAGCGGACGGCCTGGACCATCCGGCCGTCCTCGGGGGAGAGCCGGTCGCGGGCGGCCTCGGTGGCGGCGCGCAGGGCCTCCGGCTCGGCCGGGCCGTTGGCGGTGCGCAGCAGGCCCTCGGCGGGGACGGCGCCGGGGGCGGGGACGTGCAGCGTCCAGGGGCGTTCGGCGAGCGGGGAGGTGCGGGCGCGCAGCAGGTCGTGGTGGTCGAGCAGCGCCTGCAGAGCGGTGACCAGCTCCGCGTGCCCCGTCCCGGCGGGGAGGGTGAGCAGGGTGGACTGGTAGAAGCTGCCGACGGCGCCCTGCTGCCGGGACAGCCAGTGCACGATCGGGGTGGGCGGCACCTCGCCGAGGCCGGCCCCGGCCGGCTCGACGGCGACCGGGCCCTCCAACGGGCGGGCGAGCAGGGCCAGCGACTCGACGCGGGGCGCCTCGAAGACGGCGCGGGGGGTGAGCCGGAGTCCGGCCTGCCGGGCCCGGGAGACCAGTTGGATGGCGACGATGGAGTCGCCGCCGAGCTCGAAGAAGGAGTCGGTGACCCCGACCCGGGGCAGCCCCAGCACCTCGGCGAACAGCCGGGCGAGGGTGTGCTCCACCTCGCCGGCCGGGGCCCGGCCGCCCTCCTCGGCGGTGCCGAGCACCGGCGCGGGCAGGGCGCGCTTGTCCACCTTGCCGTTGGGCGTCAGCGGCATCCGGTCCAGCACCACGACGACGGGCACCATGTGGTCGGGCAGCTGCCCGGCGCAGTGGGCGCGCAGCTCGGCCGGGTCGGCGGCGCCGACGGTGTAGCCGACCAGCCGGCGCTCGCCCGGGCGGTCCTCGCGGACCAGCACCACGGCCTGGCGGACCCCGGGGTGGGCGGAGAGGGTCTGCTCGATCTCACCGAGCTCGACCCGGAAGCCGCGGATCTTCACCTGGTCGTCGGCCCGGCCGAGGAAGTCCAGCTGGCCGTCCGGGCGGAGGGAGCCGAGGTCGCCGGTGCGGTACATCCGGCTCCCGGGGGCGCCGAACGGGCAGGCGACGAAGCGGTCGGCGGTCAGGCCGGGGCGGCCCAGGTAGCCGCGGGCGAGGTGCGGGCCGGAGACGTACAGTTCGCCGACGGCGCCCGGCGCCACCGGGCGCAGCCGCTCGTCCAGCAGGTGGATCCGCGCGTCCTGGCAGGGGTGCCCGATCGGGGGCTGCTCGGTGCCGGTGAGCGGCTCGCTCATGGTGACGATGACGGTGGTCTCGGTCGGCCCGTAGCTGTTGAGCATCAGCCGGTCCCGGCCGAGCCGGGCGGCCAGTTCGCGCGGGATGGCCTCGCCGCCGCCGATCAGGGTGCGCAGGGTCGGCAGCGGGGCGTCCGGCAGGGTGGCGGCCATCGCGGTGGCGAGGTCGGCGTGGGTGACGCCGTACCGGTCGATCAGCTCGGCCAGCGCCTCGCCGACCAGCTGGCTCTGCTCGCGCGGGAGGACGAGCGCGGCGCCGGTGGTGAGCGCCACGGCCAGGTCGGAGATGGAGACGTCGAAGCTGAGCGAGGCGGCCTGGAGCACCCGGCTGCCGGGGCCGACGCCGGTGACGGCGACCTGGGTGCCGATCATGCTGGGCAGCCCGGTGTGGGTGACGGCCACGCCCTTGGGCAGGCCGGTGGAGCCGGAGGTGTAGATGACGTACGCGGTGTGGTCGGCGCTCAGCGGCCGGACCCGCTCGGCCGCGGTGAACGGGGTGCCGGGCCGGTCGGCCAGGTCGGCGAGGTGCTCGGGGGAGTCGAGCAGCAGCCGGGGGGCGCCGGTGTCGGGCAGCCGCTCGGCGGCGCCGGCGGTGGTGAGCACCAGCGCGGCGCGGGAGTCGGTGAGCATGTGGCGCAGCCGCTCGGCGGGGTAGGCCGGGTCGGCGGGCAGCCAGGCGGCGCCGGTCTTGGCCACGGCCAGGATCGCGGCGACCGCCTCGGGGGATTTGGGCAGGGCGAGCGCGACCACGTCCTCGGTGCCCAGGCCGCGGGCGGCGAGCACCCGGGCCAACCGGTTGGCCCGGGCGTCCAGTTCGGCGTACGTGAGGGTGGTGGGCCCGGCGTACAGCGCGGGGGCGTCCGGGGTGCGGGCGACCTGGGCGTCGACCAGGGAGGTGAGGGTCGGGCGCGGGTCGGGAGCGGCCGGGGCCGGGTCGGCCAGCCGGGTGGCCAGGTCGGCCGGGGACGGCGCGTCCAGCAGCAGCGGCAGTGGCACCCGGAACCCGAGCTCGGCGCGCACCCGGGCCAGCAGCCGTACGGCCGCGGGCCGGTCGCCGCCCAGCTCGAAGAAGCCCGCCGCGGGGTCGACCGAATCCCGGCCGAGCACCTCCGCGAACAGTCGACACAGCACCTCGGCCGGTCCCGGCCGCGGGTCGGTTCTGTGCGTCTGCTGGTCCCCGGACATCTGGTTCTCTCTCCCTCGTTGCTGCGTGACCCGCGGGCGGTCGGCCCGCTCGGTGGCGGTGGTCCCGTGAACCGGTGGCCCTACTGAGGCTCCTCAGTGACGGCCGGTCAGTGGCCGGACAGGTGGGCGATCAGGCTCTTCGGCCGCAGGTCCTGCCAGTGCTGCTCCACGTACTCGACGCACTCCGGCCGGCGGGCCGCGCCGAAGACCTGGTGCCAGCCGTCGGGCACCGGGCTGAACACCGGCCACAGCGAGTGCTGGCCCTCGTCGTTGGCCAGGACGAGGTAGTCGGCCTCGGGGTCGTCGAACGGGTTCGCCATCGTCGGTTTCCTCTCTGTTCGGAGAATTACGAGGAGGGGGGAATTTCCTCGGCGCGCGGTGAACGGCTCATGTCGGTCGGCGGTTCACCGAGTTCGCCCCGAGTTTGCGCCAGCGCGTTCACGGGCCCCAGCCGGAGTCGTCCCCGTGCACGGCCGAGGGACCTGCGGCAATGGTGGACTGGTACGGTGCGGCGTGGATCTGGAGGCCGATCCCGGCGACCAGCAGAACGGCGAGAATTCCGAGCATCTTGTGAATGCGATCGGCAAGATTCGTCATGGCGAATTCCTCTTCCTGAGGCGGGCGGTGTGTGCGCTCCTCGCTGTGAATGAATCCTGCCGAGGCCCAAACTGGCGTGGAAGCTCTGGCCGTTATCGGGATCACGCAATGCGGGAACCGGAAGCGTGAACAGACTGTGCCAAAATCGGGCAGAACTGATGCAAAGAGCACCTGGGTCTGTCAGATCAGTGGTGGGAGGGCGGGCGCGCGAAGGTCCGGCCCGTGGCCGGAACCCCACCCCGGAGGTCGGGAGCCGGGGGTCGACGGAGGTCGGTGGCGCCCGCGACAGGTCACCGTCGGGCTTGCTGAGGCAGTCTCAACTACGGTTCAGACCAAGGCAGTTGGGCGTCAACGTCGAGACCCGCGGCGCAACTCCGCACGGACGGCCGGCCAGTCCCCGGTCCACGGCCGGCGGACCCCCGCCGACGACTCCAGGGCGAGGGTCGCCAGATAGACGCGCTTGAGCGCGGCCCGCTCGTCCCGCACCCGCCCCGCGGCCTGCTCGATCCGGCGCAGCCGGGCGTGCAGCCGCTCCAGCGCCCCGCCGCCCGCCAGCAGCCGCCGCGCCTCCGGGCCGAACCGGAACCCCGGGGCGAGCAGCGGCCACGCCGCCCGCCAGACCCGGAACACCTCGCGGTGGCCCGGCCCCCACTCCCGCTCGGCCCGGCCCAACCGCTCCAGCGCCGCAGCCTCGGTGGGCGCGGTACAGATCTCGTGCAGGACCTGGGCCAGCCCGCCCCAGTCCTCGCCCGGCGCGTGCCGCAGCGCGGCGTGCAGCAGATGCGCCACCGAGGTGTGCACCACGGTGCGCGGCCACCGCGCGGCCGCCGCCTCGGCCAGCCCCGCACCGGCGGCGCCGACCAGCACCCAGACCTCCCGCACCCCGCGCTCGGCCAGCCCGGCCAGCACCTGCGGCCACTGCTCGCCGTCCGCGGCCGGCCACAGGCCCAGCACCTCGCGCAGCCCGTCCGTGGAGATCCCCAGCGCCAGGTGCACCAGCGGGCCGCCCGAACGCCCGCTGCGCACCGAGTCGACGAAGACCACCGGGTACACCGGGTCCAGCGGGCGCCCGCGCCGGTCGTCGAGCTCGTCGAGCACCTGGTCGGTGATCACCGAGACGGTCTCCCGGCTGATCTCCACCCCGTACACCTCGGCCAGGTGCGCCACCAGCTCGCTCGAACTGAGGCCGCGCGCGGTGAGCGAGACCACCAGCCGGTCCAGCCCCGGCAGCCGGCGGGCCCGGGGGCGGACCGTACGGGGGGCGAAGCTGCCCTCCCGGTCCCGGGGCACCCGCACCTCGACCGGCCCGATCTCGGTCAGCAAGCGCCTGGCCCGGGCGCCGTTCGGGCCGTTGCGGCCGCGGTGGCCGGCCGGCCCGCCGGAGCCGCCGGCCGCCCCCGTGGGGTTGTTGGTGCCCGGGCCGCGCAGGTGCTCCTGGAACTCCAGCTCCAACGCACGCTCGATCAACTGCTTGGCCAGCGCCTGGAGCAGGCCGCCGTCGCCGAGCAACTGCACCGAGCCCGCGCCGACCTGGGCCGCCGCCGCCTCGGCGAGCTGCCGCACCAGCCGCTGGTCCACCAGCCCGGCCGGGTCCACCAGCCCGGCCGGGTCCCCCAGCAGGGCCGGGTCCCCGAGCAGGGCCGGGTCCACCAGTCGGGCCGGGTTCACCGGGCCGGGGGTCTCCACCGGCGGGGGCGGGTCGGGATCAGCTCGCAACAAGGGGTGCCCTCCGTCCGTCGGCCGGGCCGGTTCACCGGCCCTTCGCTCCGGCCGCCCTGACGGGGCGACGCGCGCAATGCGGCGGCCACCCGCCCGTTACCGCAACCGGGTACGGTCGTCCTCGCCGTCACCACCGTCGGACGCCGTCGCCGGGCATGCCCGGTTTCGCCGACAACCGCTGATTTCCGCGTCCTTAGCGCGTACACTCGCGGCTGTCGTGGCCCGGGGGGGATGCGTCCGAACGGCAGGTGAGCACCATCCTGCCCTTCCGGACGTCTGGCTGTTGCCGGTGCGGGCATTCGTGAAAGCGCAATGCCGAAGCCGGAAGGATGCCCAGATGTGCCTATGCCAGGACACCAGCACGGAAAAGGGGACACCCCAACTGTGTGACCGGGGGGTCGAGTTCTACCGGGTCGCACTCGCCGAGGGCGGCGCCGTCGCCGGACAGGCCCCGGAATGCCTCCTCAGTATGGGCCTGCTGCGCACCCTGCCCGGCGCCGGGCACCGGCTCGCCCCCGTCCCGCCCGACCTCGCGGTCACCGGCCTGACCCGGCCGCTCGAACTCGCCGTGCTGGCCCACCAGGAGCAGCTCGCCGAACTCCGCACCGCCTTCACCGCCGCCGAGCACGCCTACCGCGACGTGATGAGACAGGCCCAGCTCCCGATCCGCCAGCTGGCCGGCGAGGAGATCAACCCGGCGCTGGAGAAGGCCGTCGCCGACTGCACCGAGGAACTGCGCACCGCCCAGCCCGGCGGCGGCCGCGGCGCCGACCACCTGGCCGCCGCCCTCCCGCGCGACCTCGCCCTCGCCGAACGCGGCGTCCGCCAGCGCACCCTCTACCAGCACACCGTCCGCTCGCACGGCCCGACCCTGGCCTACATCGAGCAGGTCTCCGCCCGCGGCGCCCAGGTGCGCACCCTCAACGAGGTCTTCGACCGGGTCATCATCTGCGACCGCTCCACCGCCTTCATCCCGGCCGGCGCCCAGCGCGAGGCCGCCGCGGTGCTCATCCAGTTCCCGCCCCTGGTCGAGTACCTGCTCAAGATCTACGAGTTGATGTGGGAACGTGCCGAGCCCGTCACCTACCTGGAGGGCCACCACCGCCCCCAGCTGCTCACCGACCGCACCCGCCGCAACGTCCTGCGGCTGATGGTCAACGGCTTCACCGACGAGGCGATCGCCACCCGCCTCGGGATGAGCACCCGCACGGTCTCCAGCCACATCCAGAAGGCCAGCGAGCTCCTCGGCAGCCGCAGCCGGGGCCACCTCGGCTACATCATCGCGCGCGAAGGCGTCCTGGACGAGCCGCTCGACGACCTCTGACGTCGGCCCCGGTGACAGCGCCCGGGTGACAGTGCCCGGGTGACACGGACCGGGGTGGCGTTCCCCGGTGAGACGGACCGGGCGGGAACCCCAGCAGGAGGCTTCGGGCAGCGCAGCCTCACGGCGGCCCCCGGCGGCGAGCAGGTCCGGCCCCGGGGAAAACCGGTCGCCGCCGCGTCGCGCCGTGGGCGAAGCTGCTCGGATGCAGCGAGCGAACAGCCGGACCGTGACCGTCGACCTCACCCACGGAAGCGCCTACTACGGGCAGTTGGGCCCCTTCGAGACGGACCTCGGCTGGTGGTCCGCGGTGGACGGCGTGGTCGCCCGGGCCACCGAACTGGCCGGCGTGCCGGTCCTGGTGACCAGACTGCTCGACGGGCACAGCGCGGACCCGGGCCACGGCGGCCGGGTCCGCTACCACGCCGAGGCGCTCCGGGCGCCCGCCGCCCTGACACCCCGCCCGCCGGACGCCGGGACGGCCGCGCTGCTGGCCCCCGCCGCCCGGCGGGCCGCCTGGGCCACCCCGGACGGGCTGCGCTCGGCGCTGGGCTGGGCGCAGGAGCGGCTCGCCGACCTCGGCCGGCCGACCGGGCCGGCGCGGCAGATCCGGACCTGGAACCTGTCCGGCCTCTTCCGCTTCCCTTCCCCCACCGGTGCCGACGCCTGGTTGAAGACCACCGGCCCGGAGTTCAACGCCGCCGAGGGGGAGGTGATCGCGCTGCTCGGCGGGGTCGACCCCACCCTCGTCCCACCGGTGCTCGCCGCCGACCCGGCCGCCGGCCGACTGCTGCTCGACCACGTCCCCGGCGAGGACTGCTGGAGCCCGGACGAGGCGACCGTCGCCGACGTCGTCCCGCGCTTCGTCGCCGCCCAGGCCGCCCTGGCCGGACGGCCCACGGCCCTGGCCGGGCTGCGCGACCGCACGCCCGCCACCCTGCACGCCCAGCTGACGGCGCTGCTGGACCGGCTCCCCGCCGAGACCGACCTGACGGCGCCCGAACGCGACCGGCTGCACGGGTTCGCCGCCGAACTGCCCGCGCTGCTGGACGAACTGGCTGCCTGCGGCCTCCCGGAGACGCTGCTGCACGGCGACTTCCACCCCGGCAACTGGCGAACCGGCGACGCCCGCCCGGTCGTGGTCGACTACGCCGACGCCTGCCTCGGCCACCCGACCCTGGACGGGCTCCGCCCCCGTGCCTACCTCACCCCGGCGGCCTGGCGCCACCACGCCGAGGTCTGGACGGCGGCCTGGCGCGAGCACGCCCCGGGCTCGGACCCGCACCGCGCCCTCGAACTCGCCGCTCCGCTCCACCACGTGTTCTACGCGCTGCGCTACCAGGAGTTCCTGGACCACATCGAGCCCAGCGAACGCCCGTACCACGAGGGCGACCCGGCCGCCGAACTCCGCGCCGCCCTGGTCTGCGGGCGTCGGGCAGGATAGCGGGATGCCACTGGATCAGCCCGTTCCCCGTGAAGTGAAGGCCGTCGGCACGGCCGCCCTGCTGCGGCTGGAGGAGCGCGCGGACGAGTTCGTCCTCAACCAGCGGCTCGACCCGGGCTGGGTGCGGGAGCACGCGGCGCCGGACGGCACCCACCACCTGTGGCCCGTCGGGTGGAACACCGTGTTCGGCCGCCCGGAGCTGCCGCGCCAGGTGCGCTGCGAACTGCTGCTGACCCTGCGGAGCGGCGAGACGCTGTTCAGTCTGCTGGACGTGTTTCCCGAGGAGTTCGCGCCCCTGACCCGGGTGACGTCACGGGAGGAGGGGCTGCGGGTGTCGGCGCTGCTCGGCAGCAGTCCGACGGTCCTGCAGTGGTGGGAGCGGGAGGACCGGGCCGGCCAGGACGAGCCGTGGGCTCGGTGGCGGCGGACCGGGCCGGGTGCGGACTGACCCGCCGGTCCGTTTCGGTGGCGCCTGCTGCCGCAGTCTCAGCAGGCGCCACCGGGATCACGGCGCCACCGGGATCACTGGGTCACGGGGCTGTGCGGCCACCCGGCCTGGGGCGGGTCACTCGGGCGGTTCGATCCGGTGGCCGCCACGGGCCGAGAGCAGGGTGAGCGCCTCGACCGGGCAGTACTCCACCGCCTCGGTCAGCCCGTCCGTCAGCTCCGCGCCGCCGTCCGCGTACCCGGCCACCGGCCGGGCCTGCCCGTCGGTGTCGAGGGCCAGCGACTCGGGGGCGCTCAGGGCGCACATCCCGGAGCCGATGCAGCGGTCCCGGTCGACCCGGACCAGCACGGGTTCGGCCGCCGCGGTGTCGGCGGGCCCGGTCGGCCCCGTCACCAGGTGACCCTCAGCGTGTTGGGGCTGCGGGTGAGCAGCCCGCGCCGCCAGTCGATGTCCCGGGCCGCGTCGGCCATCCGCAGCGCCGGCAGCCGCCGGGCCAGCCGGTGCAGGGCGAGCTCCAGCTCCATCCGGGCCAGCCAGGCGCCCAGGCAGTGGTGCGGTCCGGCGCCGAAGGTGAGCATCGGCGCGGCCAGCGGGGAGAACAGCTCGGTGCGCAGGTCCCCGGTGAAGACCTCCGGGTCCTGGTTCGCGGCGCCGGTGTCGGCGGCGACGACGCTGCCGGCCGGGATGACCACCCCGCCGATCTCGACGTCCTCCACCGTGCGGCGCAGCAGCCCGGGCATGTGCTCGGCGGCGTCGCCGAGCGGTACGGCGCGCAGGATCTGCTCGGTCGCGGCGGCGGCGCTGGCCTCGTCGGAGGCGAGCCGCTGCCAGGCGTCCCGGCCGTCGTGGAGCAGGTAGACCAGGGCGTTGCCGAGGCTGGTCATGGTGGTCTCGTGACCGGCCACCACGAGTCCGATGACCAGGGCGATCAGCTGCCCCTCGGTGATCGAGCCGTCCTCGGCGGCGGCCGCCAGCAGGCTGCTGACCAGGTCCTCGCCGGGCGCCGCACGGCGCTCGGCGATCACCTCGGCGCCGAAGGCCGCGAACTCGGTCATCGCGGTGGCGATCGCCTCGGCGCTGTAGGCGGTGGTGGAGAGCGCGTGGTCGCTCCAGTGGGCGAGCCGCTTGCTGTCGAGGTTGTCCAGGCCCATCAGCCGGCTGATCACCAGGACCGGCAGCGGCCGGGTGTAGGTGGCGACGATGTCGGCGGGGGAGCCGTGGTCGATCAGTTCGTCGATCAGCGACTCGATCACCGAGGCGACCCAGGGCTTCCAGCGCGCGATCGCGCGCGGGGTGAAGGCCCGTTGCACGGTGCGGCGCAGCCGCTGGTGCTCGGTGCCGTCGATGTTCAGCATGCTCTGCGGGTCGTCCAGGATGTTGGGCGTGACCATGAGCGGCGGCGCGTCCGGCGCGTAGAGCGGGGCGCGGCCGAGCCGCGGGTCGGTGAGCACCTGCCGGACGTCGGCGTGCCGGCTGACCAGCCAGACCGGCGTGCCGGTGGGCAGCGCCGCGAGCCGGGGCGGACCGGGCTCCAGGTGGCGCAGGCAGTGCAGCGGAGGGAGCGGGGCGGTGCCGGTGCCGGCACCGGTCGCGCTGTTCTCGGTGGACATCCGTACTCCAGACTCCAGGGCAGGGACCGCGCGGGGCGGCCCGACGGGGGGTGGATCCGGGGTTCGTGCGGGGACGGGCGGTTCGGCCGGGGCGGCTCGACTCGGGGCCGGCGGTGCGGGTGGGACGCGGTGGGACGCGGTGGGACGCGGGAACGCTGCCCGCGCGGGGGCGCGGGCCCGTGCCCGGGATGGCGCGGGATGGCGCGAAACGTGCGGGGGCGTACGGTCGGTACGCGCCCGGCACGAGCGGCGCGCGGTGGCGTGCCGTCAGGTGGGGCGGGTGTGCTGAGCGTGGTCGCGTGGACCGTCTCTGCTACGACCGTACGTGGACGGCGGGGTGCCCGTCTGCGGCAGTTCCAGCCAACGGCGGCGCTTTCCGGGCAGTTCGTGGCACGCTGACGGGCGCTCAGCGCCGCCCGCGCGCCCCTGGTCCGGGGCCGCGCCGGGGCCGCACCGGGGGCGCACCGGGGGCGAGCGCCGGGTGGTCCGGGCAGGACTACCGGGCATGCCCGTGGCACATGCCCCCGGCCGGGCGGGCGCTACCCTTCGTAGGCACTCCTTCGGAAGTGCTTCTAGAGTTCTCCCGCAGTCGTTTGTCGCAGGTCACGCCGGTGCGTAGCCGTACCGGCCGACGGAGGTGGAATCGGATGGCCCAGCAGGTCAAGGCAGTCATCGCGCGCGCCAAGGGCGCACCCGTGGAGGTGACCACGATCGTGGTGCCGGACCCGGGGCCCGGCGAGGCGGTGGTGCGGATCCAGGCGTGCGGCGTCTGTCACACCGACCTCCACTACCGCGAGGGCGGCATCAACGACGAGTTCCCGTTCCTGCTCGGCCACGAGGCCGCGGGCGTCGTGGAGTCGGTGGGCGAGGGCGTCACCGAGGTCGGGCCGGGCGACTTCGTCGTCCTCAACTGGCGTGCGGTGTGTGGCCAGTGCCGGGCCTGCGAGCGCGGGCGCCCGCAGTACTGCTTCGCCACCCACAACGCGAAGCAGAGGATGACGCTGCTGGACGGCACCGAGCTGTCCCCGGCGCTGGGCATCGGCGCCTTCGCCGAGAAGACCCTGGTCGCGGCCGGCCAGTGCACCAAGGTCGACCCGGCCGCCGACCCGGCCGTCGCGGGCCTGCTGGGCTGCGGCGTGATGGCGGGCCTCGGCGCCGCGATCAACACCGGCAACGTCGGCCGCGGCGACACCGTCGCCGTGATCGGCTGCGGCGGCGTCGGCGGGGCGGCCGTGATGGGCTCCCGGCTGGCCGGCGCGGCGAAGATCATCGCGGTGGACATCGACGACCGCAAGCTGGCGAAGGCCCGCTCCCTGGGCGCCACCCACACCGTCAACTCCCGTACCACCGACCCGGTCGAGGCGATCCGTGAGCTGACCGGCGGCAACGGCGCCGACGTCGTGGTGGAGGCCGTCGGCCGTCCCGAGACGTACAAGCAGGCCTTCTACGCCCGCGACCTCGCGGGCACCGTCGTCCTGGTCGGCGTGCCGACCCCGGAGATGACCCTGGAACTGCCGCTGCTGGACGTCTTCGGCCGCGGCGGCGCGCTCAAGTCCTCCTGGTACGGCGACTGCCTGCCCTCCCGGGACTTCCCGATGCTGATCGACCTCCACCTCCAGGGCCGCCTGGACCTGGAGGCCTTCGTCACCGAGCGGATCGGGCTCGACGAGGTGGAGCAGGCCTTCGAGCGCATGCACGACGGCGACGTCCTCCGCTCGGTGGTGATCCTGTGACCGCCCGGGTGGACCGCCTGGTCACCGCCGGGACCTTCGAACTCGACGGCGGCAGCTGGGAGGTGGAGAACAACGTCTGGATCGTCGGTGACGACGAGGAGGCGGTGGTGATCGACGCCGCGCACGACGCCGACGCCATCGAGGCCGCGCTCGGCGGCCGCCGGCTGCTGGCGATCGTCTCCACCCACGCCCACAACGACCACATCGACGCCGCCCCGGCCCTGGCCGCGCGCACCGGCGCGCCGATCCTGCTGCACCCGGACGACCTCCCGCTGTGGAAGCTCACCCACCCCGACCGGCTCCCGGACGGCGAACTCGCCGACGGGCAGCGGATCGAGGTGGCCGGCACCGAGCTGACCGTGCTGCACACCCCGGGCCACGCGCCCGGCGCGGTCTGCCTCCACGCCCCCGGCCTCGGCACCGTGTTCACCGGCGACACGCTGTTCCACGGCGGCCCGGGCGCGACCGGACGCTCCTTCTCGGACTTCCCGACCATCATCGAGTCCATCCGCGAGCGGCTGCTGTCGCTCCCGGCCGACACGGTGGTGCGCACCGGCCACGGCGACCCGACCACCATCGGCGCCGAGGCCCCGGCCCTGCCGGAGTGGATCGCCCGCGGCCACTGAGGCCCCGGCCCTGCCGGAGTGGACCGCCCGCGGCCACCGAGGCCCCGGCCGCCTGCCGCACGCCGTACGGCCCCCGGGCTGAGCGCCGCCCCGGGGGTCGTACGATCGCGATCATGGCCCATGACCCGCGTGACCTCGACGACGCCTTCCTCGCCTTCTGGCGCGAGCGGCACATCTCCACCCTGACCACCACCCGGCCCGACGGCACGCCGCACGTGGTGCCGGTCGGCGTGACCTTCGACCCGGAGACCGGCACCGCCCGGGTGATCACCAGCCGCACCAGCCGCAAGGCCCGCAACGTGGCGGCGGCCGGCCCCGAGGGACTGCGCGTCGCGGTCTGCCAGGTGGACCGGGCCCGCTGGTCCACCCTGGAGGGCGTCGCGGTGCTGCGCGACTCGGCCGAGCAGGTCGCCGACGCCGAGCGCCGCTACGCCGAGCGCTACCGCCCGCCGCGCGAGAACCCCGACCGGGTGGTCATCGAGATCACCGTCACCGCCGTCCTCGGCCGCCCCTGACCCGACCGCCACCGGGCCGCACCCACCCTGCCCCTCGCCGCACCCCACCCCGCCCCTCGCCGCACCCCACCCCGCCCCTCGCCGCGCGCCGCGCCGGACCGGCCCCGCGTCCGCCGGCCGGGCGGGGTCCTGGTGCAGGGCGCCCATGACCTGACGGCACTTCCGTATATCGGCTGTAGATCGGCGCTTGTGAAGGTTCTCCTGTCAGCCCGAACGGGCCGACGGAACGAGAGGAAGGACCGTCACCATGGACATGCAGCTGAACTCGCTCGACCTGGACGCCCTGGACGTCACCGGCATCGAGCTCGCCGAGGGCGACGCCATCGGTTCGCTGGCCACCGACAGTGCGCACACCGAGGTCGGCGCCTCCTGCGCCCCCTACGGCTGCCACTGCTACTTCAGCCTGACCTGATCGACCGGGCAGGGCACCCGGCTCACGGGTAGCCACTGAGGAGCGTCCCGCGGGTCCCGTCCGACCCGGCGAGGGCCCGCGGGACGCTCCCCGCCAGCACGACCACCGGTGACTGACCGGCGGTACCCCTCCGGCGCGCTGGGAAGAGCCCGTCGGACCCTCTGGAGACGAAACGGCGTTCCCACCGTGATTGCCCCCACCACCCCTGCCGTCAGCCGGTTCGCCGTCCGCGTCGCGGGCCTGCCGGCCGACGCCCTGCACGAGCTGCGCCGACCGGCCGTCCGAGCCGCCGTGGACCACCTGCTCGCCGAACGCGACCGGCTGGCCCGCGAGGGCGCACTGCTGGCCGACGCCCTCCACCCGGTGATCGGCGCGCTGGCCGGCTCCGAGCTGAAACCGCGGGTGGTGGCGCTGCGCCGCAGCCTCCACGGCGCGAGCGCGCCCGGTCCGGCGGTCTGGTCGGACGCGGTCCGGCAGGCCCTGCCGGAGGTCCTCACCGAGCGGATCGACGCCTGGCTGGCGGCGCTGCGCGCCCACCGGGCGGACTTCGCGGCGCTCCCGGACCGCTACGACCGGGACCTCCCGGACGCCCTGTCAGCCGTGCGCCGCCACGCCGCGACCCCGGCCTTCCGCCACGGGCTGGTCCAGGGCAACCCGATGCTCTCGGACGCGCTCACCGCGTGGCTCGACGCCCCGGCCGGCACCGAGCCGGCCCGCCGCACCAGGCTGCGCCTGGTCAAGTACCTGGCCCGAGCGGCCGCCAAGACCAGCCCGTACGCCACCTTCGCCGTGACCGGCCTCGGCGAGTGGCGCCGCTGCGGCTCCGCCGTCGCGCCGACCGGGGCGACGGCCTGGCGCAGTGTCGTCGAGCCGAACGTCTGGGTGATGCAGCGGCTGGCGCACGCGCTGGCCGGACCGCGCACGCCGCCGCGCGGCCGGGTGCTGCGGGTCAACCCGACGCTGTGCGAGGAGGACGGCCGCTTCTGGTTCGTCGCACCGGGCTGGTCGGAGCGGGTGCTGTCGGTCGCCGCGGACGGGGCGACCCGGGCCTGCGTCGACTTCCTGCGGGCCGGCGGCCCGCGCACCGGGGCCGAACTGCGCGACCACCTCGCGGCCCGCGCCGGGCGCCCGGCCGCCCGGCCCGACACGGCGGCGGCGACGGCCTATCTCGCCAAGCTGGTCGAGGTCGGTCTGCTGGAGGCGGCGCTGCCGTTCGCCGACCAGTCCCCGGACCACCTCGGCGAACTGCTGCGCCACCTCGAACGCTGGGAACTCCCCGACGGGCAGCGGGAGTTGCAGGCCGTCCGGCGCGCCCTGGCGGCCTACCCCGGAGAGTCGGCGGCGGTCCGGACGGCGCTGCACCGGCGGGTGGACCGGGAGATCACCGGCCTGCTGGAGACCCACGGCACGCCCGGCGACCGGACCCAGGCGCCGCCCCGCAAGAACCTCTTCCACGAGAACGCCGTCTTCACCGAGGTCGTCCTGCACGGCGACCCCCGGCGCTGGGCGGGCGCGCTCGCGGACCTCGCCGCCGTCGGGCGGCTGCTCGCGCTGTTCCGGCCCGACGCCGCACTGCGGCTGGTCGCGGCCGAGGTCTTCGCCGACCACGCCGGGCCCGTCCCGTTCCCGCTGTTCCACCGCGCCCTGGTCACCCGGCTCCGGGACGCCCGGCCCGGCAGCGCCGCGGCCGAACTGGGCGCACTGCTCAACCCGGCCACGGCCGCCGGGCACCCGCCGGGCGCCAGCCCGGTGCCCGCCGTCCGGGAGCTCGCCGGGCTGCGGGCCGAGGCGATCGGCTTCCTGTGCGACCACCCCGCCGACGGGGACGGCGTCGTCCGTCTCCCGGCCGGTGCCGTCGACCGGTTGCTCGCCGGCCTGGCACCCGACCGGTCGGTCGCGGGGCGGCTGTCCTGCTACGTGCAGGAGGCCGGCCGGGACGACGACGGGGACCTCGACCTCGTCCTCAACGGCGTCGGCGCCGGCCACGGGCACGGCACCGCCAGGCTGCGCCGCGCCCTGCCGGAACTCGCCGACGGGACGGCGGACTTCGCGGACCGGACGGCGGACACCGACCTGGGTGCAGACGTCCCGGGCGGCGTGCTGTTCGCCGAGAGCGCCGGCGCCTTCGGCAGCAACCTCAACCTGCGGGCCGACGGCGTCCGCTTCGAGATCGACACCCCGGGCGTCGACAGCCGTCGGCCCGCCGCCGAACGCCTGCCCGCCGCCGAGCTCTTCGTCGACCACGACCCGGTCCGGCGGCGGCTCGTGCTGCGCCACGGACCCGACGGGCCGGAGGTCCGGCCGCTGCACCTGGGCACTATGGCCGACCGGCTGCTGCCGCCGCTGACGCTGCTCCTGGTCAGGCTGTTCGGCGAGACCCCCGGGCCCTCGGCCGGGCTGTGGGAGCTGCTGACGACCACGCCCGCCGAGCACTCCCGCGAGGTCCTGCACCGGCCGCGCACCGCCGTCGGCCGGGTCGTCGTGGCCCGGGCCTCGTGGTGCGTGCGGGCCGACGCCGTCCCACGGCAGAGCCGCGGCGAGCACGAGGCCCACTACCTGCTGCGGCTGACCGACTGGGCCCGCCGGCACGGCGTACCGGAGCGCACCTTCGTACGGGCCGTCCCCGACCGCCCCGCGCCGCAGCGGTCGGCCGGCGGACGGGAGCCGCGCCGCCCCGGGGACCTCGGCGAACTGCGCGACCGCAAGCCGATGTTCCTCGACCTCGCGAACCCCGATCTGGTCCTGCTGTTCCACCGCCTGCTCGCCCGCCCCGACCGCGTCCTGCTGTTCCAGGAGGCGCTGCCCGACCCGGCGGCCGCGCCCGTCCTCGGCGGCCTCGGACGACGGGTCGTGGAGTACGTGGTCGAGGTCGACCCGGGGGTCAACCCGGGGGTCGACCCGGGCGCCGACCCCGGTGCCGCCGCTCGGACGGCGGGGGCCGGTCGTGGCTGAGCCGGGGCCCGGGAGCGGCCGGGAGTGGCTCAGCCTGCACGCGTTCAGCACGGCCGACGCCACCGCGCTGCTGGTGCGGACCGTCCGGCCGCTGGTCGCCGAACTGCGCCGGGACGGGCTGATCGACGAGTACTTCTACCTGCGCTACTGGGAGGGCGGCCCGCACCTGCGGCTGCGGCTGCTGCCGCGCACGGCCGCCCGGGCGGCCGCGGTGCGGGAGCGGGCCCGGACCGCGCTGGGCCGGCACCTCGACGCCCACCCGTCCGCCGGGCGGATGCCGCCCGCCGACTACGCGGCCTGGGCCGAGCGGCTGGCCGCCGCCGAGGGGCTCGCCGAGCACGACCGGTCGGTGCGCGAGCACGACGCCGTCGAGGAGATCCGGTACCGGCCCGAGGAAGCGGTGTTCGGCGGGCCGGAGGCGGTCCGCGCGGTGGAGCGGCACTTCACCCTCTCCAGCGACCTCGCGCTCGGGCTGCTCGCCGACGGGGCGACCGGGCCGCAGCGTGCCGGGTTCGGCGCGGACGCGCTGATCCTGGCGCTCGCGGCCTGGGAGCCCGACCGGGGCCGGCTGGCCGCCGCGCTGCGGGCCCGCCCCGGCGGCGCGCCCGACCCCGCGACGGCGGACCGGGTGGCCCGCGGCTGGCGGCAGGCCGACGGCCCGGCCACCGGCAGCGGCCCCAAGGACCGCTGGCTGCGCTCGGTGCGCGAGCTGCGGGCCGAACTGCTCGGCCTGCACGCCCGCGGCCGGCTGCGGATCACCGCCCCCCACCCCACCGCCGTCCCGCCGCCCGGCTCCGCCGCGCCCGGGCAGCGCGCGGTGCTGGCCGTGCTGCTGCGCTGCGTCCACCTGCTGCACAACCGGCTCGGCCTCGACCACGGCGTCGAGCAGCGCATCCGGCGCGTCGTCGAGTCCGGGCTGACCGCGGCCCCCTCCGGCGCTGGCCGCGCCGACCCATCCACCGACCCCGCGAGGACCGGGTACCACCGTGACTGACACCGACTGGCGCAGCCTCCAGATCCGCTACTACCAGGACGACAAGGACGCGCTGCTGCTGGACGCCGTCCGCCCCCTGTTCGCCGAACTCTCCGACGTGATCGAGCAGCCGTACTTCCAGCGCCACTGGCGGCGTGGCCCGCACGTTCGGCTCAACTTCCGTACCACGGACAGTGCTTGGCGCGAGATCGTGCAGCCGGCCGCCGAACTCCGGCTGGCCGCCTTCCTGCGGCGCAGCCCGTCCACCGCCGTCCTGGACGAGGCCCGGGAGACCGCGGGCCACGCCCGTAGGGCGGCGCTGCTGGACGAGCGCGGCCCGCTGTCGCCGTGGTACCCCGACAACACCCTCCAGACCGAGCCGTACGAGGACCGCCGGCACGTCCTGGGGAGCCCGCTGCTGGCCGAACTGCTGGACGCGGGCCACGCCGCGAGCAGCCGGCTCGCCTTCCCCGTGCTGGAGCACGTCCGCCGCACCGGCCACAGCCGGCTGCGGCCCGCGCTGTGGCTGATGTTCGCCTTCGCGCACACCAGTCTGCCGCCGGTGTCCAGGGGCTTCATGTCCTTCGCCTCGCACGCCGAGGGCTTCTTCGCCCAGTGCGTGGACCCGGCCGCCGTCCGGGCCGCCTTCGAGGCACGGTTCCAGCAGTTGCGCGGCGAACTCGGCCGCGACCTGGCCGCGGTGCTCGACACCCTGGACGGCACCGGGCAGCTGCCCTTCGTCGCCGAGTGGGCCGGGTACGTGCGGGACCGCAAGGCCGCCGCCCTGCCGCTGCTGGAGGGCGGGCTGATCGACCTGGACCACGCGGCCCGCACCCCCCTGCTCGCCGAGCCCCGACTCGGCGAACTGCTCGGACTGCTGCTCGGCAACGAGTCGTACCGCAGCGAGGTGATGTCCACGACGTGGTTCCGCGGCCACCGGCTGGCGATCAACCAGCTGTACACCCACCTCGACCGGCTGGGCCTCTCGATGACCCAGCGCTTCCTGCTCTGCTACCTGACCGCCCGCACCGTCGAGTCCACCTTCGGGGTCAGCGCGCTGGAGCGGGCCCGCGCCTACGCCGAGCGCCACCCCGGCGAGCGCCACCCTGCCGAGCCCGCCCTCGAACCCGCCCTCGAACCCGTCCCCGAACCCGTCCCCGCACCCACCGACCCGCAGCGGAGCTGAGCCGGATGCGACCCCAACTCAACGACGACGTCCGCTGCGTGCCGGTCCCCGAGGGCGCCTACCTGCACGCCGGCCACCGCTCCCGGGTCCTGCCCGGACCACAGGCGTATGAGTGGCTGCGACGGCTGACCCCGCACCTGACCGGCCGCCACACCCTGGACGAGCTGACCGCCCCGCTCCCGGCGGACAAGCAGGGCGCCGTACGGGACCTCGTGCTGCTGCTGCACCGGCTGGGCTTCGTCAAGGACGCCCGGGAGGACCTGCCGCACGGCCTCGCCGAGCACGAACTGCGCGAGTACGCACCGGAGATCGCGTTCCTGCGCTACGCGCTGGACTCCGCCGAGCACCGCTTCCAGCGCTACCGGGAGACGAGGGTGCGACTGATCGCCGACGGGCCGCTCCGGGCGGCGGCGCTGCGCGCGCTGCTGCGGACCGGGTGCCGGGACGTCGAGGTGGTCGCCGAGGCGGCCGCGTTCGGCGAGCTGGACCGGGCCGCGTCGGCGCAACGACGGGACCGGGACCAGCGAGTGCACCTGACGGACGGGTCGGACCTGCCGGAGGGGCCGCGCGTCGGGGCCGTGCTGGAGGTCCGGACGGCGCACGGGGGATTCGGGGCCGCCCGCCGGGCGCTGATCGCGACCGCGGAGCACTGCGCCGCCGCCGGCCTGACCCCGGCCCAGCTGCTGCTCGGCGGCGGCGAGGCCTGGTTCGGCCCGGCCGACGCCGGGGCCGCCGCATCCGGCTGGCACCGGCTGCTGCCGCCGCGCGACGGCGACCGCGAGGCGCCGCTGGGCGGCGCCGTCCCGGGGCTGCTCGCCCACCGGCTGGTCCTCGGCCTGTTCCGCGCCCTGACCGGCCTGGACGACCTGCCGCCCGCCCCCGGGACCTCCGCCGCCCCCGCCCTGGCCCGCACCGACCTGCACACCCTGGCCGGCTCCCGCCACCCGGTCCTGCCCCACCCGGCGGCCGTGGCCGGCGGCGCGGCGGCGCAGCCCGCCGACGCCTACGCGGACGCCGATGCGGACGCCGACGCGGACCTGCTGGCCCGCGCGGCGCGCGTCGTCGACGCCCGGACCGGCCTGCTCGGCGCGGTGGACGAGGCCGACTTCACCCAGTCCCCGCTCTGGGTCTGCCGGGCCGTCCCGCACGGCTACCGGGGCGAGCCGCTGGACGTACCGGCCGTCGGCTCGGGCCTCGAACGGGACGAGGCGCGGGTCGGCGCCGTGCTGGCCGGTCTGGCGGCCTACGCCGCGGACGCGACCAGCGGCCGGGCCGCGGACGAGGGCCGCACCACCCTCCAGGGGGTGGACCTGGCCGACGGCCGGACCGTCCCGGTCGCGCTGTCGACCGCGTTCCCGGACCGCACCGCCGGGCAGCGGCCGCACGGCACGGCCGGCGGCCGCTCGCCCGAGGAGGCGCGCTGGCTCGGCCTCGCCGACCAGGTGGAGGCACTGCTGGCCGAGGCGCCCGGCGGCGCCCGGGCCGGGACCACCGCACTCGATCCGGCGGACTTCGCCGCCGACCCCCGCACCGGCCACCTGCTGCGGCTGCTCGGCACGGTCGGCGAGCCCGCCCTCTACGACCTCACCGCGGCGACCGGGGTGCCGGCCTGCGCCACCCGGCTGGGCGGCGACACCGTCGCCGCCGCCGGGCGCGACCTGGCCGAGGCGGTCGCCCGCTCGGCCGAACGCGCGCTGCTGGCCTGGCAGTCCAGGACGGAGGACCAGCCCGGCTACCGGCCCGAGCCGGTTCCGCCGATCGGCGTGCCCGAGCCCGCGGCCCGGCCCGCGGCCGTCGCCGCGGACCTGGCGGCGCTGGCCGTGGCGCTGCGCACCACCACCGGCCTGCGGGCCGTCGCCGTACCGCTGGACCTCGACCCGCAGGCGACCGCCGTCCTGCCCGACCTCACCCGGGTGGTGCTGCTCCGTGACTGACCTCCGCACACCCGCTCGTGGCGCTCGTGGCGCTCGTGGCACTCGTGGCGCGGTCACCGTCGCGCTGCTCGGCTCGCCCTGGCTCGCCGCCGCCCCCGACTGGCGGACCGTCACCGCCGAGGACCTGGGGCAGCCCGGCCCGGACGTCCCGAACGTCCCGAACGTCCCGGACGTCCCGGACGTCCTGGTGGTCACCACCGTCGGCCCCGGCGACCGCGAGCCGCTGCGCCGGGGACGGGACTGGGCGGCAGCGCACGGCCGCCCCTGGCTGCCGGTCCGGCTGCTCGCCGGACAGGTGGTGCTCGGGCCGGCCGGTCTCCCCGGCCGTCCCGGCTGCCCGGGCTGCGCCGAGCTGCGTGAGCGCGACAACAGCGCGGAGCCGGCCCGCCGTGAGCTGCTCCCGCCCGACCTCCCGGCGCTGCGGACCAACCCGCTGCTGCTCGACGCCGTCCGGGAGCTCGTCACCGAGGAGACGGCCCGGCTCGCCGCGTTCGCCGACCCGGCCTCCACCCCCGCCCCCGCCCCCGTCACGCCCCGCACCGCCGACGCGGTGCTGCGGGTGGCGGCGGACAGCGGCGAGACCTCCCGCAGCGCACTGCTGCCGCACCCGTACTGCCCGGACTGCGGCGCCCTGCCCGCCGACAGCGCGGCGGCGGCCGTGCTCGCGCTGCCGCCCGCGCCGAAGCTCCACCCGGACGTGCCCCGCACCGCGCAGCCGGACCTGGAGCTCCTCGCGGACCGCTACGTCGACCCGGTCACCGGCGTGATCGCATCGGTTGACACCTGGTCCACCCCCGCCGCCCTGTGCGCCACCGCCCGCACGGCCCCCTCCCGGGCCGTGCACGCCAGCGCCAACGGCTACGGCCACGCCACCGACCTCGGCTCGACCCGGCTCGCCGCCGTCCTGGAGGCCCTGGAGCGCCTGGGCGGCGAGGCGCCGCGCGGTCGGCGCACCACCGTCACGGCCCGGTTCCGCGACATCGCGGACCACGCCGTGGACCCCCGGCGGCTCGGCCTGCACCACCCCGAGCAGCACGACCTCCCCGGCTTCCCGTTCGCGCCGTACACCCCCGACCGGGAACTGCGCTGGGTCTGGGGGTACTCCTTCGCCCAGGGCCTGCCCGTCCTGGTGCCCGAGAGCTACGCCTACTACAACCGCGGCCGGCTCGACGACTCCTTCGTGTTCGAGACCTCCAACGGCTGCGCCCTCGGCAACTGCCCGGCCGAGGCGGTGCTGCACGGCCTGCTGGAGGTCGCCGAGCGCGACGCCTTCCTGCTCACCTGGTACGCCCGGCTGCCCGCGCCGGAGGTCGACCTGGCCTCGGCCGCCGACCGCCGGATCCCGCTGCTCGCCGAGCTCGCCCGGCACCGGCTCGGCTACCGGCTGCGCGCGTTCGCCACCGCCACCGAGCACCGGGTGCCCGCCTTCTGGGTGCTGGCCGAGGCCGACCCCGCCGCCGGATCCGCCCCACCGCGCGGGCTGGACCTGCTCTGCGGCGCGGGCACCGCGCTGACGGCCGAACGGGCCCTGCTGCGCAGCCTCTCCGAGCTCACCGGCTTCCTGTCCGGCGCCGACCGCCGGCACGACCCGGACCGGGCGGCCCGGATGCTGGCGGACCCGGCCGAGGTGCGGACGATGGACGACCACGCCACCCTGTACGGCCACCCGGCCGCCCGGGAGCGGTTGGGCTTCCTCGGCGCCGGTGCGCCGCCCGTGCCGCTGGCCGCCGTGGCCGCCGGTACCCCCTGGCCGGAGCACCGGGACCTGATCGGGGACCTCACCGAACTGGTCGGCCGGTTCACCGGCACCGGCCTGGACGTGGTGGTGGTCGACCAGACCTCGGCCGAACACCGGGCCGGCGGGCTGTCCTGCGTCAAGGTGCTGGTCCCCGGCACGCTGCCGATGACCTTCGGGCACCGGTTCCGGCGCACCCACGGGCTGCCGCGGCTGCTGACGGTGCCCCGGCTGCTGGGCCACCGGGACCGGGACCTCACCCCGGCGGACCTCAACCCGGACCCGCACCCGTTCCCCTGAACCGCCGCGACCCATCCGCCGCGACCCAACCGCCGTCGGCGGACCGCCGCGACCCAACCGCCGTCGGCGGACCGCCGCGACCGAACCGCCCCACCGCCCCGACACTCCGCAGAGGTCATCCGTGTCACCCAGCGCTCCTCCCACCGACCCGGCACCGGGGGCGGCGGCCCGTGCCTACCTGCCGTACGGCCGCCACCCCGGACCGCTCCCGCAGTCCCCGGGCCCGCTCCCGCCCGCGACCCTCGTCCACGCCGACCGCCCCACCGTGCCGCTGCCGTGGGAACCGGCGGACGGCCCGCCCGACTGGCCGGCCGTCCTGGGCACGCTGATGCGCGAACTGCTCGGCCGGACCAGGGCGAACTGGATGTACCCGGTGGACCCGGCGACGGGCACCGCGCTCGCCGCACCGCCCGGGCAGGGCGACTGCCGCCCGGCGCCGAGCGGGGGCGCCCGCTACCCGATCGAGGCCTACCTCGCGCTCGGCGCGGCCCCCGGACGGCCGGCGGCGGTGTACCACTACGACGGCGTCGGGCACCGGCTGGTCGCCGTCCGCCCGGGGGACCACCGCACGGCCCTGGCCCCGGGCACCGGCGAGGCGCCCGACCTGGTCCTCGTGCTCACGGCGGTGTTCTGGCGAAGCGCCGTGAAGTACCGGGAGTTCGGCTACCGGCTGCAACAGCAGGAGACCGGGGTACTGCTCGCCCAGGCCCAGACGGTCGCCGAGTCGCTGGGCGCCACCGTCGGGGTGCGGCTGCGCCAGGACGACCGGCCGGTCGATGCGCTGCTCGGCCTCGACCCGTACCGGCAGAGCGTCACGGCCGTCCTGACGCTCCGCCACCCGGCCGCCCCGGCCCCCGGCCCAGGTCCAGGCTCGGGCCTCAACCCCAGCCCCAGCCCCGCCCCCGGCCCGGGCGAACCGCCGTCGGCGCCGTCGGCAGCGGCCGTACCGGTGACACCGCCGACCTCGATCCTGGGGCTGCTGCCCTACACCGCCGCCGTGCACGGGGCCTCGCTGGCCGAACGGCCGGACGCGGTCCAGCCCGCCCGGCCGGTGCCCGCGCCCGGGGCCGGGCCGGCGGTCCCGCTGCCCGACGCCGCCCCCCTGGGTCCGGCCGGGCTCCGCGCGGGGGTCGCGCGGCGCGCCTCGGCGAGCAACGGGTTCCTCCCGGTGCCGATGGACCGGCGGGCGGTGGCGGCGGTGCTCGGTGCCGCGGCCGCCGGGTACCCCGGCGACCTCGCCGGGGTCGGGACGGCACCCGCGGCGGTCGCGCTGTGCTGCGTGGTCCGCGACGTCACCGGCCTCACTGCGGGCTGCTACGCGTACCGCGGCGGGGAGTTGGTCCCGCTGCCCGTCCCGCCCGGCGCGCCGGAACGGATCGCCGCCGGGCTGGCCGCGCCGCCGACCCGGCTGGACTACCTGGAGGCGCCGCTGACGGTCCTGCCGGTCGCCGCCCTGGAGGCGGGGATCGACGTGTACGGCGACCGCTGGTACCGCCTGGCGCACATCGAGGCCGGGCTGGCCCTGCAACGGGCCGCCCTGGCGGCGGCCGCACTGGGACTGTCCGCCCGGATCCGGTCCGACGCCTCCTGCGCCGCCACCGACGAGGCCCTCGGCCTCCCCGCCGACGGGCTGACCAGCCTGAGCGCCCTGCACATCGGCACCCCCAGGCCCGGCCCGACGCTCGGCTTCCCGGTGTAGGGCCTGCGGGCCGCCCGGGAGGCGCGTTGATCATTTGTCTATCGGCGGCTGCGAGGCTCACCGAGTCGGCGCACCTTCCGGTGCGCCTCCGCAACCGCCTCCGCAACGAACTGGAGTCCTCCCCATGAACCGCGTTCCCAAGGCCGCCGAGCGCGCCGCCACCCTGCTGGGCCTCGCCGCCGGTGCCGTCCTGCTCGCGGCCACGGCCGCCCAGGCGGCCCCGGCCGCAGCGGAGCGTTCCGTCCAGCCGTCGCCGTCGGCGGCCACGCTCCAGACCGGGACGACGGCCCCGGGCGCCGAGACCGGCAACCCCCGGTTGCGGATCGACGTGACCGACGAGTGGAACACCATCGCCTCCAGGCCGCTGCCGCCCGGCCAGCAGCTCTGAGCCCTCGGCTCCCGAGCGCGGCGGATCCCCGAGCGCGGCGGATCCCCGAGAGGTCCGGGCGATCCGGGCGATCCGCCGCTCAGGCCCCGGACCGCAGCCGGTCGAGGAGCTCCCGGGCCTCCGCCGCCTCCGGCAGCCCCAGCGCGCTCAGCGAGCCGTAGGCCCGGGCCGCGTGCTCCTCGGCCGCCGCGCGGTCGCCGAGCTCGGCCTCGGTCCGGGCCAGGACCTGCAGCGCGTACGCCAGGTCCCGTTCCCCGTCGCGCGCGCCCTCCAGGTGGGTCACCGCCGCCCGGGCCTCCGTCAGGGCCTCCGCCGGTCGGCCGGTCACCCGCAGCGTGTCGGCGCGCCGGTAGCGGGCCATCGCCTCCTGGCGGGGCAGCCCGGCCGTGCGGCACAGCTCCAGGCACTCCTGGTAGGTGGCCAACGCCTCGTCGTGGCGGCCGAGTTCGTGCAGTGCGCGGCCGCGGATCCCCAGCGCGTGGGCGGCTCCGTGGCTGTCCGGGACGTCCCGCAGGGCCAGCAGTTCCTCGTCGCAGATCGCCACCGCCTCCTCGGCGGCGCCGCTGCGCAGCCGGGCGACGGCGGCGTTCAGCGCGGTGGCGAGGGCCCCGGACCGATGGCCGAGGAGGCGGGCCAGCGCGAGCGCCTGGTCGAAGTTGCGCACCGCGTCGGCGTACCGCTGCTGGAACAGCGCGATGACGCCGAGGTCGTTGCAGGTCTGCCGGAGGATCACGGTGTCCTCCGCGCGCCGGCAGGAGTCCGCCGCCCGGGTGGTGTGCTCACGGGCCTCGTCCAGCCGGGTGGCCTGGACGGCCACGTTGCCGCAGACGAAGCGGGCCCGGCCGGCCGCCCGGTGGTGGCCGGCCGACTCGGCGGCCTCGGCGACCTCGCGGGCGACCGAACCCAGCCGGGCGGAGGAGATGTCCCGGCCGAAGGCGCTGCACGCGACCAGCAGATCGGCGGCGACGTCGAGCAGCGCGGGATCGGGGGCGGAGCGCACGGCAGCGCCGACGGCGTGGGCGATGCCGTCGAACTCCCGCACCACCCAGGCCCTGGCCCCGGCCAGGTCGGCGAAGCGGGCGGCGCCCGCGACGGTGAAGGTGGTGCCGACCGGATCCCCCGGCACGGCCCGCTGGAACGCCGCGACGGCTCCCGCCAGCAGGAAGCGCAGCAGCCGGGCGGCCACCGGTGGCCGTTCGGGCGGGAGCAACCGCTGCTCGGCGTAGTTGCGCAGCAGTTCGTGGTAGCGGTACCGGCCGGGCTGCGGCGACTCCAGCAGGGCCGCGTCCACCAGGGACTCCAGCACCTCCTCGGCGTCCTCCGGGCCTAGGCCGAGCGCGGCCGCCGCCGCGTCCAGGGCGATCGTCGGCCGGGTGAAGGGGGCGAGGGTGCGGAAGGCGTACGCCTGGACGCCGTTCAGCTGCCGGTAGCCGAGTTCGAACACGGTGGTCACGGCCAGGCCGCCGACGCGCAGCTGGTCGAGCCGGTGGCGTTCGTCGGTGAGCGCGGTGACCAGCCGGGCCAGTGCCCAGCGGGGCCGGGCCGCCAGCCGGGCGGCGACGATCCGCACGGCGAGCGGCAGCCGGCCGCAGAGGCCGACCACGTCGTCGGCCGCGGCGGGCTCGGCCGCCACCCGCGGCCCGCCGATGACCTGCCGCAGCAGGTCCAGCGCCTCGTCGACGGCGAACACGTCGAGATCGAGGTGGGCCCGGGAGGACAGCCCCGGGACCCGGGTGCGGCCGGTGACGATCACCGCGCAGTCGCCGGAGCCCGGCAGCAGGGGGCGCAGCTGGGTGAGGTCGCGGGCGTCGTCGAGCAGCAGCAGGACCCGGCGGCCGTCGAGCAGGCTGCGCAGCAGTCGGGAGCGGTCCTCGACGGCGCGCGGCAGCTCGGTGGCGGCGACGCCGAGCGCGCCGAGGAAGCTGCCCAGGACGGCGGCGGCGTCGGCCGGTTCGCCGCTGGTGCCGCGCAGGTCCGCGTAGAACTGGCCGTCGGGGTAGTGGTCGCGGACCTGGTGGGCGACCCGGACGGCCAGCGTGCTCTTGCCGATGCCGCCCATGCCGCTGATCGAGGCCACGCCGAGGACGGACCGGTCGGCGTCGGTCAGGGCCGCGGCCAGCTGCCGGACGGCCTCGGCACGGCCGCTGAAGTCCGAGATGTCCGGCGGCAGTTGGGCCGGGCGGACGACGCCCTCCGGCGCCGGGGTGAGGACTGCGGCCGGGGCGGGCGCCAGCAGGCCCGGGTCGCCGGCGAGGATCCGGCCGTGCAGCCCGCACAGCTCCGGGCCGGGGTCGATCCCCAGCTCCTCGCCCAGCGTCCGCCGGGCCCGGGCGAAGACGGCGAGTGCGTCCGCCTGTCGGCCTGCCGCGTACAGGGACCGCATCAGGAAGCCGTAGCTCTGCTCGCGCAGCGGGTGCTGCTGGACGAACGCGGTGAGGTCGGACACCAGGGCATGGTGCCGGCCGCGGGCGAGCTCGGCGGCGAAGCGCTGCTCCGTCAGGGTCAGCCGCAGCTCGGCCAGGCGGGAGCGTTCGGCCTCGGCGAGCGGCCCGGGCACGCCGGCCAGCGGCTCGCCCTGCCACAGGGACAGCGCCTCGGTGAGCAGGGTGGCGCACTCCTTCTGGCGCCCCTTGCGCCAGGCGCGGGCGGCGGTGGCGGCCAGCCGTTCCGCCCGGTGGGCGTCCACGGACTCCGGCGGTACGGACAGCCGGTAGCCGTCGCCCACCGAGCTGAGCAGCTGCGTCACGGGCGCGCCGCCGCCGTCGCCGGTGTCGTTGGGGCGGGTGCCGTCGGCGCGGGTGCCGTTGGGCCCGTCGGCGTCCGGGCCGGCCAGCCGCTGGCGGATCCGCCAGGCGTAGGTGCGCAGGACCATCACCGCGGACGAGGGCGGTTCGGCACCCCACAGCGCGTCGAGCAGCTCGTGCAGGGTGACGGGGCGACCGGCCCGCAGCAGCAGTGCCGCCAGCATGGCCCGCTGCTGGGGCGGGCCCGGGGGCACGGCCTGCCCGTCGGCCTCGATGCCGATCGGCCCCAGCAGGCTGAACCGCAGCCGTGCCGGCGCGCACTCGTCCTGAACCACGTTCCGTTCCCCCGCCCCCCGAAAAGTCGACTTACCTTACACGCACCAGCCCGATCCACCAGGGCCGCCGCGCCGGTCGGGTCAGCGCCCCTCGGCGGCGGCGACCGAGGCCGGGGTCGGGGTCCGGGCGGGGTCCGGGGCGGTGGCGGGGGCGGAACGGCACGGCCGTCCGTACCGCCCCCGCCACCGTCCGTCACTGCGACCGCAGTTCGAGGACCAGCTCGCGCGGCAGGCCGTGGGTGTCGTGGAGGTAGCGGAGGTCGTCCTCGCCGAGCGGGCCGCGGAAGCGGGGGCGGGAGAGCAGCCGGCGGCCGCGCTCCAGCAGCCGGTCGAAGCGCTGCTCCTCGTCGAGCAGCACCCGGCGCACCGACCCCGGGTCCACGTCCTGGCCGAAGCGGTCCAGGGTGTGCCGCACCAGCTCCTGCGGCAGGTCCCCGAGCCCGCGCCGCGGGTCGTCGCGCCGCAGCACGGTGAGCACCCGGCGGACCAGGCGGCGCAGCACGTAGCCGCGGCCGGTGTTGCCGGGGAGCACGCCGTCGCCGATCACCACGACGGACGAGCGCAGGTGGTCGCCGACCAGGCGCAGCGACGGCTCGTCCAGCTCCCACAGCGGCGGCAGCAGGCGGCGCCAGGGGTCGAAGACGTCGCACTCGAAGACCGAGGAGCGGCCCTGGAGCAGCGAGGAGAGCCGCTCCAGGCCGAGCCCGGTGTCCACGTTGCGCTGGGGGAGCGGCACCAGCGAGCCGTCGTCGAGCCGGCGGTGACGCATCATCACGTGGTTCCACACCTCCACCCAGCGGTCGTCCCGGGTCGGGGTCGACTCCGGCGGGGTGTCGCCGGTCCAGAGGAAGATCTCCGAGTCGGGGCCGCAGGGGCCGGTCGGCCCGTTGGACCACCAGTTGTCCTCGACGGTCAGCTCGACCGGGACCCCGCGGTCCTGCCAGAGCTCCAGCGAGCCGGTGTCCGGCCCGACCCGGTCGTCCCCGCCGAAGACGGTGACGTGGAGCCGGCCCGGGTCGACGCCGAGGCCGTCGGTGAGCAGTCCGTAGCCCCAGTCGAGGCTCTGCGGGCCCTCGTAGTCGCCCAGCGACCAACTGCCCAGCATCTCGAAGACGGTGAGGTGGGTGCGGTCGCCGACCTCGTCCAGGTCGGTGGTGCGCAGGCACCGCTGCCGGTTGACCAGCCGCCTCCCGAGCGGATGCGGACGGCCCTCCAGGTACGGGGTGAGCGGGTGCATGCCGGAGGTGGTGAACAGCACCGGGTCGCCGGGCGGGGGCAGCAGGGTGGAGCCGGTGATCCGGCGGTGGCCGCGCTCCTCGAAGTACTCGGTGAAGACGCGGACGAGCTGGTCGGTGTTCATGGCGGTGGCTCCTTCTCGGGGGAGGGAGGCGCCGGAGAACGAGCCGCGCGATCATCGGGACCGGGGGAGCGAACGCCCCGGGAACACCACCGGCGGACCGTTTCCGGTCGCCGGGGGAGGGGGTACGTCAGGCGGCGGCAACCGGCGAGCTGGCGGCTCGCGCGGCTGCGCTGGTGCTTCGGTCCATGACGTCCATGCCCCCGAGGGTAACGCCCGGCCCCACCGGCGACCACCGGTTTTCCGGGCCGCCGTCCTACCCTGGACGGCATGGACGCGTTCGCGACGACTCCAAGCGCCACGGCGGCCGATGCGGCCGGCCTGGCGGCGCTGGTGCGGCTGCTGGCCGGGCGCGGGGCGGTGGTGCTCAGCGGGGCCGGCCTGTCCACCGAGTCCGGGATCCCGGACTACCGGGGCGAGACGGGCAGCCGGCGGCGCGCGGCGCCGATGACCTTCCAGGAGTTCACCGGGAGCGCGGCGGCCCGGCAGCGGTACTGGGCGCGCAGCCACGTCGGCTGGCGGGCGATCGCGGGGGCCGAGCCGAACGCCGGGCACCGGGCGGTGGAGCAGCTGCGGCGGTCCGGGCACGTCTCGGCGGTGATCACCCAGAACGTCGACGGCCTGCACCGCGCGGCCGGCACCCGTACGGCGGTGGAACTGCACGGCGGGCTGCACCGGGTGGTCTGCCTGGACTGCCGCCGGACCAGCCCGCGCAGCGAGCTGGACCGCCGGCTGGAGGAGCTGAACGGCGGTTTCCGGGACGGCCCGGCCCGGGTCAACCCGGACGGCGACGCCGAGTTGGCGCCGGAGCCGGTGGCCGCCTTCCGGGTCGCCCCGTGCGCGGCGTGCGGGGGCGTGCTCAAGCCGGACGTGGTCTTCTTCGGCGAGAGCGTGCCCCGGCCGAGGGTCGAGCGCTGCTTCGAACTCGTGGACGCGGCCCAGGGGTTGCTGGTGCTGGGCTCCTCGCTCACGGTCATGTCGGGGCTGCGCTTCGTGCGCCGGGCCGCCCGCGCGGGCACGCCGGTGGTGATCGTCAACCAGGGCGCGACCCGCGGGGACGAGCTGGCGGTGGCCCGGGTCGACCTGCCGCTGGGCGCGGTGCTGACCGAGGCCGCCCGGCGGGTCAGGGCCGGGTGACGGGCGTCAGGCGGGCCTGACGAAGGCGTGCAGCGCGGCCTTGAGGGCGTCCACGAAGCGGTCCCGGACGGCCGGGTCGACCAGGTCGAGCGACAGGTAGGGGTTGAGGTCCTCCAGCTCGACCAGGAGCAGCTCCCCCTCCGGGGTGCGGCAGGCGTCGACCCGCTGGATGCCGTGCTCGATGCTGTTCCAGGCGATGAAGCGCCGGGCGAACTCCAGGTCGGCGGCGGTGGGTTCGTACGGTTCGAGGTGCCAGCGCCGCTCCGGGTCGGGGGCGTGCAGGGCGTACTGGAAGGCGTCGTCGACGAAGTAGAACGAGACCTCGTAGCGGAACGGCACCAGCGGCTGGATCAGGACGTCCCGGGCCTGCGCGACGGTGTCGAGCCGCTCGCGGGGGACGACCCGCAGGCCGATCGAGTCGGCGCCGAGCTTCGGCTTGACGACGTACTCGGCCACCACGGGCAGCCGGTCGAGGTCCGCGACGCGGTCGACGGTGGGGATGACGGGGTGCCCGGTGGCGGTGAGGTCGAGCAGGTACTGCTTGCCGGCCTGGTCGGCGCTCCCGGTGAGCTGGTTGTAGACGCGGGTGCCGCGGTCGAGTGCCTGTTCCCGGAAGCGCTCGTACGCGGCGCGGTAGTTGAGCACCGGACCGCTGTTGCGGACCAGTACCAGGTCGAAGCGGTCCAGCAGCGCGGCCGCGTCGAGCGGGTGGCAGAGGGCGAGGTCGAAGTCCTCGCGCAGCCGGGCGGAGAGCTGGATGTCCTCGTCGCAGTAGCGGCGCCCCCGGGCCTGGTAGGCGAGGTCGGTGACGAGCAGGACGCTGGGCTTGGCGGCGGTCATGACTCTCCTGGTGATCATTCGATCCGATCACCCTAACGCCGGTGGCTCGGACGGACGCCGGTGGGTCGGACGGATCCGCCGACGGGCTGCCGCAGAGCCTCCGGCCGATCGGCCGGGCCGTCACGGCGGCGGTGTACGCGGCGGCGGTGTGCGCGGCGGCGGAGTGCGCGGGTCCGGGCCCGGGGCCGGACCCGGCCGGGGGGTACGGGGGCCACCCCGGTCGTCCGGGTCCCGCGCGGGCGCCTCCGCCACCGGGATGCGCGGCAGCGCGTACGGGTGCCGGTCGCGCAGGTAGCCGATCAGGTGCTCGCGGAGCCGGCAGCGCAGTTCGAAGGCGTCGCTGCCGTCCGCCGCCGTGGCCAGCACCCGGACCACGATGGTGGTCGGCGTGGTGTCGACCACCTGGAGGGCGCTGCCCCGGCCGTCCCAGAGCTCGCACTTGGCCAGGTAGTCCTCGAACTCCTCGCGCAGCAGCCCGATCGGGGCGTGGTGGTCGAGGTGGAGCAGCGCGGTGCCGGTGATCCGGCTGGAGCGGCGGGACCAGTTCTCGAACGGCCGCCCGACGAAGTACGACATCGGCATCATCAGCCGCCGCTGGTCCCAGGTCTCGATCACCACGGCGGTCAGGGTGATCTCCTCGACCGTCCCCCACTCACCGGCCACCACCACGACGTCGCCGATCCGGGCCAGGTCGCCGAAGGCCAGCTGCACCCCGGCGAAGACATTGGCCAGGGTGCTCTGGGCGGCCACGCCCGCCACCACGCCGACCAGTCCGGCGGAGGCCAGCAGGCTGGTGCCCACGCCGCGCACCGCCGGGAAGGTCATCAGCACCGCGCCCAGGGTCACCACGGCGACCACCGCCTGGCAGATCCGGCCGAGCAGGACGGCCTGGGTCCGGGCGCGGCCCGCCCAGGCCGGCTCGCGGCGGTGCACGGCGAGCCGGGCGGCGCCCTCCGCCAGGATCGCCACCAGCCGGCCGCACAGCCAGCCGCCGGAGGTGATCGCCAGGATCACCGCCAGGTGCCGCAGCCCCTCGCGGGCGGCGGGCGGGGCGGCGATCCACGGCAGGGCGGCGGAGAGCAGCAGGCAGGCCGTCAGCGCCAGCACCGGGTGGCGGCACCGGCGCAGCACCTCCGGCACGTCACCGACACCCCGGGGGGCCGACAGCCGCCGGGCCGCCGACCGGACGGCCCGGTCCAGGCCGTAGGTGAGGAGGGCGGCCACGACGCCGACGACGGCCAGGCGGAGCAGGCTCCACCACATCTGCGGCTCTCCTTTCCGCTGCTGGCAAGGGAGTTGGGGAGGGGACCCGGGCCGGGGCCCGGGGGCGGGCCGGCTCGGGAGGCCGGTTCGGTCGGGCGGTTCAGTCGGGCGGCTCGACCGGGTGGGGCCGGCCCGGCTGCGGGGCGGCCGGTTCGGGGGCCGGCCGGTGCACCGGGCGCGGGCCCGGCGGGGGGACGGGCGAGCCGGGCGGGGGCGGCGGGTCGGGCAGCAGCGGCCTGGACGGCGGCGCCGGGGGCTCCGGCGCGGGCGGCGGCTGACCGGGGCGGGCGGGGGCGGTGGTCATGGGCGGGTGCTCCTCTCGGTGCGGTGCCGTACGGCGCGGCGGGTCCGCCGGGCTCGGCGGGTTCGGTGCACTCGGCGGGTTCGGTGCAGTCGGTGCGGGTGGCCGCCGGTGGTTCAGGCGGCCAGTAGGTCGTGCAGGCCGCGGTCCCAGTCGATCCGCTCGTGCTCCTGCCCCGGCGGGACCAGCCGTACGGTCCGGGCCAGGAACCCGGCGACCGCCGCCGCGGGGGCCGCGAGCAGGGCGACGCCCTCGGCGCCGGCCAGCGCGATCAGGACGTGGGTGTCGTCGAACGGCGTGACGTGGACGTCGCCCTCGCCGGCGGGCGCGTGCAGCCCGGCGAGCAGCAGGTCGCGGGAGAGCGACCAGACCGCGTTCTCCTGGTAGGAGGTGAAGTCCAGCTCCGCCGCGTGGGGTTCGTCGTCCCGGTAGGACCAGTCGACGTCCAGGTCCCGGCTGCGGTCGTCGCCGGTCATCAGTCGCATGGTGATCCGGGTGGTGAGACGTTCCATGGAGGGTTCCCCTTCCCGGGTGGTCCGGACGGGGGGAGCCTGGGGCCGCCCCCCGTCCGTCGTCGCTGACTGCTCGGTCTGTGCTTCGGGCGGCCCGGTCAGAGGATCCGGCCGCCGTAGTACGGGTCCCAGTAGGGCCCGAAGCGCCCGCGGGTGTCGATCTCCTGGTCGGGCCCGCCGGCGTCGAGGTCGGGGCTGTTGCGGATCTCGTCCCTGGAGCGGTCGACGTAGACCTTCCGCTCGCCGATCTCGATCCGGGTCACGGTCCCGGCCGGGAGCAGCACGCGTCGGCCGAGGATCCACGGCCCGGTGTCGACGACCAGGTACTGCTCGTCGACCTCCTCGGACAGCTTGTCGACCTTCCCGATCGCGCCGTCGGTGGCCTCGACGTGGAAGCCGATGAGGTCGGTGCCGGCGGTGTGGCCGGCGGAGGTGCGGAATTCCCAGATGGTGCGGCGTGCGGTCATGACTGCCTCCGTTCGTTCCGTCCCGTCCGGTCCCGTTCGGGCCGGTACGGCTCGGCTGCCCCCGATCCGGGCGTTCATGCCCCCGGGGCGGTGCCGGGCGCGGTGTCCCGCTCGACGTGGTGCTTGAAGTCGTTCAGGTCGTCGATGATCCGGCGGTCCACGAAGCCGAGCGCCTCGGCGAGGTGGGCCCAGAGCCCGTGCGGTTCGACCTCCAGCTGGAGCATGATCCGGGTGGTGCGGTCGTCCACGTGGTGGAAGGTCACCACGCCGCTGTGCCGCACCGGGCCCGTTCCGCCGTCCCAGGCCACCCGCTCGCCCTCCACCACCTCGGTGGTCACGGCCTCGAACTCCCGGCGGCCGCCGGCCGTTTCGACCACCCAGCTGCTGGCGCCGCCGCCCGTGACGTCCACGCTGACCACGCCGCGCATGAACTGCGGGAAGTCCTCGCAGTGCACCCAGTGCCGGTAGACCTCGCCGAGCGGCGCCGCGATCTCGACCGATTCCTCGATCCGTCCCATCGTCCGGTCCTCCCTCTCCTCCTCGCGCTCCGGTCCTGTCCCGTCCGGGTGCCCCGTTCCCCGGGCGGCATGCGCGGAGTGTGGCGAGTGTCACCGCAGCGCGGCCCGGGTCGTTCGTTCACGCAATCCTCACAAGGGGAACCGGCATGGAACGGTCCACGGCGGGTACCCGGGGACGGACCGTACGCCGAGGGGAAAGGACCGACATGGCCACGACCAGTGACGAACTCCTCCACCGCGTGACCGCCCCGGCCCCGGACCAGGCCGCGCCGGCCGCCCGCCGGGCCGTCGTCCACGGGCACCCGGGGCACCCGGGGCACCCGGAACTGCCCGAGCTCGCCGGCATCGAGGACCCGCAGCAGGTCGCCCCCGCAGACGCGCGGGAGCTGACCAGGGTGCTGCTGGCCCGGCTCGCCACGCTGGAGGAGGGCACCCCCGAGTACTCGTACGTCCGGGCCACGCTGATCGAGCTCAACCTGTCGCTGGTGCGCTTCGCGATCCGCCGGGTCGGCAACCGGCAGGAGCCCGAGGAGGACCTGCTCCAGGTCGGCTCGCTCGGCCTGATCAAGGCGATCGACCGCTACGACCCGGACCACGGCGCCGAGTTCGTGACCTTCGCGCTGCCGACCATCCTCGGCGAGATCCGCCGGCACTTCCGGGACTCCACCTGGGCCGTGCACGTGCCGCGCCGCCTCCAGGAACTGCGGATCACCCTTGCCAAGGCCCGCGACGTGCTGTTCCAACGGCTGGGCCGGGCGCCCACGGTGGCCGAGCTGGCGGAGCACCTCGACCTGTCGCCGGAGGAGGTGGTCGAGGGCCTCGCCGCCGCCAACGGCCACACCGCGGGATCCCTGGACGCCCCGGTGACCGAGAGTGAGGAGGAGCTGGGCCCGCTCGCCCAGCGGCTCGGCGAGGAGGACCCGCGGTTCGACACGGTGGAGAACCTGATCGTGCTCAAGCCCCTGGTCGCCGCCCTGCCGGAACGCGACCGGCAGATCCTGTCGATGCGCTTCGGCGAGGAGCTCACCCAGTCGCAGATCGGCGCCCGCCTGGGGCTGTCCCAGATGCACGTCTCCCGGCTCCTCAGCCGGACCCTGAAACACCTGCGCGCGGACCTCACCGCCGACTGAACCGCCGCACGGTCACCGGGCGCACCGCCACACGACGCACGCCACCCGCCGCAGCCCACCGCAAACCCGGTCGGTCTGCCCCCGGCCTGGTCCCGGGCCGGGTGGCGTGCGTACGCTCGTGGAGCACACCCGTTGAGGGGAACACGACGACGATGCCAGCCGAGAAGACGATGCCCGCAGAGAACGAGTCCGTGACCGTGCCGCCGACCACCGCACCCTCCGACGCCTCCGGGGCGGGCGCCCCGCTCGGGCCCGACCTGGCCGTGCACACCTGGTGCACCGACGCGGGGGCGGCCGTCTGTGCCCTGGCCGGCGATCTCGACATCGAGACCCTGGCCCCCGCCCGGAGCACCCTCGACCAACTGGTGGAGCAGCGCCCGCCGCTGCTCGTCGTCGACCTCGCCCAGGTCGGCTTCTGCGACTCCTCCGGCCTCAACCTGCTGCTGCAGACCCGGCTCTCGGCCGCGGCGGCGGACGTGGACTTCCGGCTCGCGGCGCCGTCCGTCACGGTCCAGCGGCTGCTGGAACTGACCTGCACGGACGCCGTGTTCTCGCTCCACCAAACCGTGGAGGCCGCGGCCACCGCACCCCGGTGAGCGCCGCGGCCGTCCGTCGGCACGCATAATTCGTTTGTGGTCGGGAAACCGAGCAGACGACAGCGGAACGACGTGGCACACAGCGGCACGCAGTGGTACACAGCCGTACACAGCGGCACCCGGCGCCGGGAGCACGGCGCCGGAACCGAACGGGAACCGAACCGGAACCGAAGGGGAACCCGCACATGACGACCAGCCGGGCCACCCTGGACGGCGACCGGCCGGGCACCGGACCCACCCTGCCGCCCGGCGGCCAGCGCCGGCGCCTGCACCTGGCCGGGCAGCCCAAGCCCGTCGCCCGGGCCCGGGCGTACACCGCGCAGGCCGTCGCCGACTGGTCCTGGCCGACCGGCCCGGGCGGGGCCGAGGACGACATCGTGCTGCTGGTCGCCGAACTGGTCGCCAACGCCATGTTGCACGCGGGCGGCCCCGTCGACCTCGTCCTGGACGCCTCCGCGGCCCGGCTGCGGATCGAGGTCAGCGACCGCTCGACCGACCTGCCCGAGCCGCGCCGGCCGCACCGCCCGGGCCTGCCGGGCGGGCACGGCCTGTTCATCGTGCAGAAGGCCGCCACCCGCTGGGGCGCGGTGCCGCACGACGACGGCAAGACGGTCTGGGCCGAGATCGACGCGCGGCCCCCGGATCGGCCCGGCAACTGACGGGCGCGCACTGACGGATCATCGAATCGCGCACGATCACGCGCCGACCGTTCGCCTGTGATGCGACTCTCGCGGAGGATGGGGAAGCCGACGCACCCCGGGCACCGGAGCACCCGGGCACCGGAGCATCCGGGCACCCCCGCCGCCGCGGCCGCCCCGACCGGGGTGCGCCCGGTGTCGCCCTGCGGCGAGTCCGCCACCCAGGCCCACCACCACGACGGACAGCAGTAGTCCGGTGACCTCGCTCACCGCGCTGACCGGCGTCGACAAGATCGCCGCCCCGGTCGGCGGCGATCTCAGCCTGGCCAACTGACGCTCCGGCGACGGACGACCGCCCGGCCCCGGCGTTGCCTCCCGCCGGGGCCGGGCCGTCGCGGTCGGCGGCGGACCGGCTTCGGGGGAAATGACCTGCCCTGATGTCAGCTTCCTTGTAGCATCTGCGCGTTCGCGTTGGGTTGCACAGGCAGGGGACGGGGTCCGTGGCAGGAACCATCACGTTGTGGGTGTTCGGGTTGCTCTGCTTCGTCGTGGCCTTCGCGAAGGAGGCGGCGAGCGGCGCCGGGATCAACCTGCCGGGGCCGCAGAGCGGGGGCGCCCGGGTCGGGGTGGTCGCGGTCGGGGTGCTGGCGCTGATCCTGGGGACGGCGGTCCTGCCGAACGACGGCACGCCGACGGCGCCGCCGGCGAGCGCGGGGTCGGGGCCGGGGTCGGGAGGTGCGGCTCCGGGGCCGGCCACTGCTGTGGCGACCAACGCCGGTGGGGTCACGGCCGCGCCGCCCTCCTCGGCCGGGCAGCCCTCCTCGGCCGGGCCCGCCGTGGTCTGGAGCGGCCAGGTCGCCATCACGATGGAGGGCGGGGCGGACTTTGACCTCACCCCGCCGGGGCGTCACCCCGGCTTCCCCCAGGGCATCTACGCGACGGGCTTCACCGCCACGACGGCGGTGGTGCGCGAGGAGATCAACTCGGAGCACGACAGCTTCGGCATCTGGACCGGCCAGGCGCCGCCCTCCGGCGCCGCCTGCGCGGACTGGGCCGCCAGCCATCCGGGCGACTCGGCCCACGTCAGCGTCGGGACGATGATCTGCCTCAGGACCCCGGGGGGCCGCACCGCGCTGATCAAGGTCGACTCCATCGCCCCGGCGGACTACCAGCTGGAGGCGACGGTGACCGTCTGGTCCGGCTGAGGTCAGGTGGCCGTCAGGTGGCTGTCAGGTGGCCGGGCCGAGGTCATGATCGGGCAATGTCCGGCGGGTGCCCGGTGTGCTTTCCGGACCGCCTGGACGGGTTGACCTAGATTGCCCGAGCATGAGCGAAAATGTCGGAATCAGTCGTCGGTCGCTGCTCAAGGCGCTGCCCACCGCCGCGCTGGTGGCCGCGTCCGAGGGGATCCTCTCCCGGCGGCACGCGGCGGCCGTCCCCGCGCCGCAGCCGTTCCCCCAGCCGTTCCCCCAGCCCGCCGTGCGGACCGCGCGGCGGGTGCCCGACCGGGCGGGGGCGCTGCTGGAGCAGACCCTCGACGTCCGGTTCACGGACACCGTCGTGCCCGGCTACGGGACGGTCACCACCCGCACCTACAACGGGACGATCCCCGGCCCGACCCTGCGGCTGCGCGCCGGGGACACCCTGCGGCTGACCCAGGTCAACGGCCTGCCGCCGAACGAACCCCACGACGGCGACCACAACCGGCCGCACGGCTTCAACAGCTTCAACCTGCACACCCACGGCCTGCACGTCGACCCGACCGGGGAGGCCGACAACGTGCTCCGGGTGTTCGAGCCGCGCACCGCCGACGAGGTCGAGGCCGACGCCCCGGAACCGCAGTACGTGACGACCATCGAGGTCCCGGCCGACCACCCGGCCGGCACCTACTGGTACCACCCGCACCTGCACGGGGCCACCTCCGTGCAGATCGTCGGCGGGATGGCCGGGGTCCTGATCATCGAGGGCGACGTCGACGAGGTCCCCGAGATCGCGGCCGCCGCCGACCTGGTGGTCTGCCTCAACGAGCTGCGTCTCAAGGACGGCACGGTCCCCGACTTCGACTCCGGCAACGCGCTGGCCGCCGTCCCGGCCGTGCTGACCGTCAACGGCGCGGTCGGCCCCACCGTGACGCTGCGCCCGGGCGAGGTGCAGCGCTGGCGGCTGGTCTGCGCGACGGCGTTCACCGCGCCGGTGCTACGGCTCACCGGCGACGGCGGGGACCTGACCCTCCACCAGATCGCCCAGGACGGCGTGACCTTCCCGGCCGCGGTCGCCACCGACGCGGTGCGCCTGACCATGGGCGGCCGGGCCGACGTCCTGGTCCGGGTCGACGACCCCGGCAGCTACGAACTGCGGGTCGAGGGGCTGACCGCGCCGCTGATGACGGTCGAGGTGACGGGCGAGGCGGTCGACCCGCCGATGGAGCTGCCGACCACGCTGCCGGCCGGCAAGCCGTTCCTCGACGAGGGCGACATCGCGAACCCGGACGCGGACCGCGAGGTGGTCTTCCACGTCGATCCGGGCGTCTTCCCGGGATCGTTCCCCAACGCCTTCCGGATGCTGGGGAGCAACCCGACCCCCGCCGCCGACCCCGCCGGCGACCCCACCCGGGACCCGGCCTACGGCCTGTTCGACCCCGGCTACGTCAACCACACCCTGGAGCTCGACACCGTCGAGCGCTGGACGCTGCGCACCGCCGAGACCAACCCCGCCTTCCACCACCCCTTCCACCTGCACACCAACCACGTCCTGGTCACCCACCGCGACGGCGAGCGGCTCGACCCGCCGGTCTGGCAGGACACCGTCGACCTGGCCGGCGGCAGACCGGGCGACACCGTCACCTTCCTGGTCCGGTACGAGGACTTCACCGGCCGGGCCGTCGCCCACTGCCACCAGCTCCAGCACGAGGACCTCGGGATGATGCAGACCGTCGAGTACGTGGCGCCGCGCCGGTCCTGACCCGCGGTCGGGCGCCCCGCCGCCGGGGCGACGGCGGGGCACCCGAGGACTACGCGCCGGTGCGGGCCGGGGCCGGGGACGGGCCGGTCGGGGACGGGTCGGTTGGCGCCGGGACAGCGGCCCGGCGGGCGTGCAGGACGGCGGCGCCCAGCGGGAGCGGACGGTGCTCCAGCAGGTGCAGCCCGGCGTCGGCGAGCAGCCGGCCGTAGTGGTCGGCGCGGCGCTCGCGGCCGCCGGTGTTGACCATCATGTGCAGGTCCCACGCGGTGGCCAGCGAGGGCGAGCCGTCGGCGGGCAGCAGCCGTTCGACGATCAGCAGGTCGGCGTGGGCGGGCATCGCCCGGGCGCAGTGCCGCAGGATCTCGGCGCAGCGCCCGTCGTCCCAGTCGTGCAGCACCCGGGACAGCACGTAGACGTCGCCGTCGCCGGGGACGTCGGCGAAGTCGCCGGTGAGGTACCCGCAGCGCCCGCCGAGGCCGGCGGCGTCGAGCCGGCGGCGCGCGGCCTCGACGGCGTGCGGGCGTTCCAGCAGGACGCCGCGCAGCCGGGGGTGGGCGGCGAGCAGTCGGCCGAGCAGTTCGCCGTTGCCGCCGGCGATGTCGACGACGGTGCCGGCGGGAGCGCGGGAGCCCGCGGCCGTGATGACGGGGTGGTCCGGGAGCGGGTCGAACATCCGGGAGCCGGCGACCATCGACAGGTCGAAGAGTTCGGCGAGTTCGGCGTCGCGGGCGAAGTGGTCGAAGTGGTTCTCGCCGAAGAGGTGGTCGAAGGCGGCCTCCCCGGTGCGCACGGTGTGCTCCAGCTCCGCGAAGGACCGGTAGAACGGGCCGCCGTACATCAGCGCCAGCGGCCGCATCGAGGCCGGGGCGTCGGCGCGCAGCAGGGCGCCGGTGCCGGTGAGCCGGTAGCCGTCGGGGTGTTCGGCGACGACGCCCAGCATGGCGAGGTAGCGCAGCAGGGTGGCGAGGCTCTGCTGGTCCGCGCCGAGTGCGTCGGCGAGTTGCCGCGGTGCGGTGGCGGTGCGGGTGTCCAGGGCGTCGGGCAGGCCGATCCGGGCGCTGACCGCCAGGGCCTGGGTGGTCCAGGCGCCGGTGAGCTGGTGCAGCAGGGTCTCGGCCGAGCACTGGGTGGGGTCCTCGCCCAGGTGGTCGGCGAGCACCGTGCGGTGGTCGCCGTGGGCGTGCAGCTCGACCCGCCGGTAGCCGGTGCGGGAGCCGCCCGGGGTGGTGAAGTAGAGGACGGTGGAGTCCTCGTGGGGGTTGTAGCCGCCGCCGTCCGGGGCGGCGCCGTGCCGGGTGAGCAGCGCGCACAGGCCGCGCAGTGCCAGCGGGTCGGGGTGGGCGACGTCGAAGGCGAGGTGGGCCTCGTGCTCGTGGGCGCGCTCGTGGGCGGCGAGTTCGGTGAGGTCGGAGCCGGGCGGCACGGTGAGCACGAACACCTCGACGCTGCGTTCCCCGTCGGGGCCGGAGACCGGCGGGCGCAGGATGCTGACGTCGATCTCGGCCTCGGCGCGGCGGTGCCGCCGGGCGAGCCGGCTGCGGACCACCACGCTGGGCTGCGCGGGTGCGTCGGGTTCCAGTCCGCAGGAGGCGAGTTGGGTGCGGAGCGCGGCGCCGTTCGGGGGTAGGACGAGCAGGGCGGCGTGCGAGAAGCGGCAGCGGTCGGCCACGGCCCGCAGTTCCGGTCCGTCGAGGTCGGGCAGCAGCAGCGGGAGCAGGGTCGCGGTGTCGTGCTCCCTGACGAACTCGGCCGTCGCACGCAGGCGGGCGGTGTCGTCCGGGGGTGTCGCGGTCATGGGGAGGGTGTCCTCGGTGCGGGGGCGGGGGCGCCCGGTGGGCAGGGCGGCTCAGATGCCGACGTAGTTCTCGGCGAACCAGTCCTGGTGGGTGCGCGAGGTGCGCAGGGATTCGACGCGGGAGCGCCGCATGGCTTCGTGGAAGAACGATTCCGCTGCCTGGCCGACGGGGGAGTGCAGGAGCTGGATCATCCAGTGCGCGAACTCCTGGGCCCGCCATATGTGGGTGAGGCAGCGCGCGGAGTACCGGTCGAGGGCCCGGGCGTCGCCCCGGCGGAGCTCGTCGATCAGCGCCTCGGCGAGCAGTTCCGCCTCCAGGACGGCCAGGTTGGCGCCCTTGGCGGCGGCCGGGGCGGGGAGGCTGGCGGCGTCCCCGGCCAGCAGCAGTGAGCCGTACCGGAGTCGGTCGAGCACGTCCGACTCCAGGTGGACGACGGAGCGGTGGAGGATCCGGCCGTGCTGCAGCGGTCCGTGCTCGTCGGCGCGCAGCCGCCGGTCGAGCGCGGCCCAGATCCGGTCCTCCGACCAGGCGTCGGCGGGGGTGCCGGGCCGGCACTGGAGGTAGTAGCGGGTGATGTCGGCGGTGCGGGTCATGTGGCCGGCGAAGCCGTCGGGGTGCATCGCGTAGCCGACGGCGTCCATGCTCGGTGGCGCCTCGGCCAGCAGGGCGAGCCAGGAGACGCCGTGGTCGCGCTGGTACCGGCGGGTGCCGGGGGGCAGCGAGCGCCGGGCCGCGCCGTGGCGGCCGTCGCAGCCGGCCACGTAGCGGGCCCGCCAGCGGGCGGGGCGGCCCTCGGGGTCTCGCACGGTGACGGTGGGGTCGGGGCCGTCGGTCCCTTCGACGACCTCGGCCTCGGTCTCGAAGGCGATCCGGCCGCCCGCTGCCAGGTAGTGCGTCAGGAGGTCGGCGACCAGGTCCTGTTGGGGGTACACGGTGTGGAGTTCGCGGCGGCCGAGGGTGCCGTAGTCGAGGCGGAAGCTGCCGTCCTCGGTGCGGAACTCGCAGGTGCCGTGCGGTTTCCCGTGGCGGTGCAGGCCGTCGGCGAGGCCGTGGCGGTCCAGCACCCGAACGGTGTTGGCGGCGAGGAACCCGGCCCGGGCCCTGGTGCGGACGTGGTCGGGGTCGGCCCGTTCGAGGACGACGCAGTCGATCCCGGCGGCGTGGAGGAGGTTCCCGAGGGTGAGTCCGGCCGGTCCGGCGCCGAGGATGACGACATCGGCGGATTCCTGGGCTGTTCGGCTCGTCTGACGTTCAGTCACAGTACGGGGAGCATAGCCACAGCCGGATACAACGAGGCGCCGGAATCGCTCGGATCGGTGAATAGGGTGATGATCTTCGCCGGTTCTTCACGCCATCGCCGACCGCGAGGCGTGCTGCTCGAAGCTGATCGGGGCTGCGCACTGTTGCGCAATGATGGAGGTCTCGACTATAAATCGATCATCTTCACGCACAATCGTGCAGTCTCGCGCAGGAGGACCTGATGGCCCACGTCGACGAAGAGATCGCCAGCCAGCCCGACTGCTGGCAGCGCGCCCTGGAACTGGCCCCGCAACACCTGCCCGAACCCGGTGAGCGGGTCGCCGTCATCGGCTGCGGCACCTCGCTCTACATCGCCCAGGCCTACGCGGCGCTGCGCGAATCCCTCGGACTCGGCGAGACCGACGCCTTCGCCGCCTCCGAGTTCCCGCTCGGCCGCCGGTACGACCGGATCGTCGCGCTCACCCGCTCCGGCACCACCACCGAGGTGCTCGACGCCCTCGCCCGGGTGGGCGGCACCGAGACGGTCGCGATCACCGCCGACCCCGGGACCCCGGTCGGCGCCGCCGCCCGCCACCTGGTGGCGCTGGAGTTCGCCGACGAGCGGTCCGTCGTCCAGACCAGGTTCGCCACCACCGCCCTCGTCCTGCTGCGCGCCCACCTCGGCGCCGCCCCCGCCGACCTGCCCGCCCAGGCCCGCACGGCGCTCGCCGAGCCGCTGCCCCGGGGCGCCCTGGAGGCACGGCAGTTCACCTTCCTCGGCACCGGCTGGAGCTGCGGGGTGGCGAACGAGGCCGCGCTCAAGGTCCGGGAGGCCTCCGCCGCCTGGACCGAGGCCTACCCGGCGATGGAGTACCGGCACGGCCCGATCAGCGTCAGCGGCCCCGAGGGCCTGGTCTGGTTCCTGGACACCCCGCCGACCGGCCTGGTCGACCAGGCCGGGGCGACCGGGGCCGCGATCAGTGTGCCCGGACTCGACCCGCTGGCCGAACTGGTCCGGGTCCAGCGCCTGGCCGTCGGCCTCGCCGTCCGGCGCGGCCTCGACCCCGACCGGCCGCGCCACCTCACCCGCTCCATCGTGCTGGACCAGCCGTGACCGGTCGGCCCGCGGAGCACCCGCCCGCGGCCGGCCCCGCCCGCCCACTGACGGCACAGCCCGGAGGAGCACCGTGACCCTGATCGGAACCGGAGAGATCGTCGCGCCCGCGGTGAGCGGCGGCCACGGCGTGGGGGCGTTCAACGTCATCCAGCTGGAACACGCCGAGGCCATCGTCGCCGGGGCCGAGGCCGCCGGGGCACCGGTGGTGCTGCAACTCAGCCAGAACGCGGTGCGCTACCACGGCGGCCTGGCGCCGATCGGCGCGGCGACGCTGGCGGTGGCCCGGGCCGCCGCCGTGCCGGTGGCCGTCCACCTCGACCACGCGACCGAGCGGTCGCTGGTGGCGGAGGCGCTCGCCCTGGGGTTCGGCTCGGTGATGTTCGACGCCTCGGCGCTGCCGTACGAGGAGAACGTGCGCACCACCGCCGAGGTGACCCGGCAGTGCCGGGCGGCGGGCGTCTGGGTGGAGGCCGAACTCGGCGAGGTCGGCGGCAAGGACGGGGTGCACGCCCCCGGTGCCCGGACCGACCCGGCGCAGGCCGCCGAGTTCGTGGCCCGCACCGGCGTCGACGCGCTGGCCGTCGCCGTCGGCACCTCGCACGCCATGCTCACCCGCACCGCCGCGCTGGACCTCGAGCTGATCGCCGCGCTGCGGGCCGCCGTCCCGGTGCCGCTGGTGCTGCACGGCTCCTCCGGGGTGGCGGATCCGGTGCTCGCGGCGGCGGTCGCCCACGGGATGACGAAGGTCAACATCGCCACCCACCTCAACAAGGCCTTCACCGAGGCGGTCCGCGGCCGGCTCGCCGCAGACCCCGCACTGGTGGACACCCGGACGTACCTGGGGGAGGGGAGGGCGGCGGTGGCCCGCGAGGTCACCCGGCTGCTCGGCGTCCTGACCGCGCCCCGACCGGCGGACCGGGCCGCCGTCTCGCCCTGAACCGCCGCCCGCCGCCGGGGTGCGCGGTTGGCTGCGCGAGGGTGCGCGGAGCTGTTCGCGGGTGCAGTCACCGACCGTCGGCCCGGGCTGAACTACACTCCGTCCATGCTCAAAGCTGATCGCGCCGCCAGGATCGTCTCGCACATCGCCGAGGCGGGGAGCGCGGACGTGCGGACGCTCTCCGACCTGCTCGGGGTGTCCGACGCGACCGTGCGCCGGGACCTGCAGGAACTGCAGGACCAGGGGCTGCTCCAGCGCACCCGCGGCGGTGCGGTGACCGGGGCGGTCAACCTGGAGATCCCGCTGCGGCACCGGAGCGACCAGCAGGCGGAGGAGAAGCGCCGGATCGCCCGGGCCGCCGCCGAGCTGGTGCCGGACGGCGCCGTGGTCGGCCTGACCGGTGGCACCACCACCACCGAGCTGGCCCGGGTGCTCGCCGAGCGCGGCAACCTGACCGTGGTCACCAACGCGGTGAACATCGCCGCGGAGCTGATCGTCCGCCCCGAGGTCCGCCTGGTCGTGATCGGCGGCCTGGCCCGCTCGGCCAGCTACGAGCTGGTCGGCCCGGCCGCCGAGCGGATGCTCGACCAGTACCACCTGGACCTCGCCTTCATCGGCGTGGACGGGCTGACCGTCCAGCAGGGCTGCACCACCCACGACGAGATGGAGGCCCAGACCGACCGGGCGTTCCTGCGCAGCAGTGCGCACACCGTCGTGCTCGCCGACCGGACCAAGGTCGGCCGGGTCACCTTCGCCTCGATCTGCCCGCTCACCGACGTCCACGACCTGGTGACGGACGCGGGGCTGCCGGACGCCCAGGAGCAGGCGATCGCCGAGATCGGCGTCCGGGTGCGGCGGGCCTGACGAGCGGGGCCCGGCGCTCGGGGCCTGACAGTCAGGGCCTGACTGTCAGGGCCTGACAATCAGGGCCTGACGAGCGGGGCCCGGCGTCCGGACCCCGGGCGGCGTCGTCCCGGGACGGCGCTGGGACGCGGGAGGGGACGGCGAAGCGTGGCGGACCGGCTCGCACCGCTCCTAGCGTGACTGCCGTCCAGGCCCCCTGCCCCCGCGCCGTCAGCAGGCCCGGGGCAGGGGGTCCTTCAGTCTCCTCCCGCTCCCCGAAGGACCAGGTAGTCCCGTATGAACGCCGTTGACCCCGCCTCCGCCCCCGTCGGCCCCGGCCGCCGCACCTTCCTGGCCGGCGCCTTCGCCGTCGGCACCGGCGCCCTGCTCGGCTCCGCCCTGACCAGCGGGGTGGCCTCCGCCGCCACCGGCCCGGTGATCGCCGACACCGGCGCCTGGGGCGCCCGCCCGGCGAGCAGCCCGCTCAACTTCGTGTCCGGCGCCCCGGACAAGGTGATCGTCCACCACACCGCCACACCCAATGTGACGGACTACTCCCAGGCCGCCGCGTTCGCGCTGGCCCGCTCGATGCAGACCTACCAGATGGACAGCGAGCACTGGATCGACACCGGCCAGCACTTCACCGTCAGCCGCGGCGCCTACATCATGGAGGGCCGTCACAGCAGCCTGGCGACCCTGCGCGGCGGCGGCCAGCACGTGGAGGGCGCCCACTGCACCGCGCAGAACACGGTGGCCATCGGCATCGAGAACGAGGGCACGTACAGCACCGTCGACCCGCGCAGCCAGCAGTACGCCGCGCTGATCGACCTGATCACCTACATCTGCCAGCAGTACGGGCTGCGCGCCTACCAGGTCTACGGGCACCGGGACTTCAACAACACCGAGTGCCCCGGGGACCGCCTCTACGCGCTGATCCCGCAGATCCGCCGGGACGTCGCCGCGCGGATCGGCGGGGACCCGACCGGCCCGGTCTGGCCGGTGCTCAGCAGCGGCGCCTCGGGCGAGCAGGTGAGGACGCTGCAGTACCTGCTGGTGCAGCGCGGCCAGTCGCTGACCGTGGACGGCGCGTACGGGCCCGCGACCCAGGCCGCCGTCACGGCCTTCCAGAACACCACCCACGCCTCGGCCGACGGCGTCGCGGGCAACCAGACCTGGAGCCAGGCCGTGGCGCCGCTGGCCCGTGGTGCCTCGGGCAGCGCGGTGCAGGCCGTGCAGAGCCAGCTGGTCGCGCACGGCATCCAGGTGAGCGTGGACGGCGCGTTCGGCCCGGGCACCCAGGCCGGGGTGACCTCCTTCCAGTCCTCCGCCGGGCTGCCGGCCGACGGCCTGGTGGACGCCCGCACCTGGAGCCGGCTGCTGGCCTGACCCGCCTTCCCGGTGGCCGGCCCGTCCGCGCCGACGGGCCGGCCACCGGCGTCCCACGCGTCTCCGCGGCGCGTCCCACGCGTCTCCGTGGCCCGTCCCACGCCGCTCCCGCTCCCGGCCGGGCCCGTCCCACGCCTGTCCCACGCCTGTCCCACGGCCGCCGCCCACCGTCCCCGGCGGGCCCGGGACGTCCCTGGTGCCGCCGACTGCTGGAGGGACGGGCGGCCGCCCCCCGAGAGTGGTCGGCACCGCCTGATCGACCGACAGGCACCCGACGGAATGGGATCGACCGTGAAGAGAACCCCGGCCCTGCGCGCGCTCGCCGCAGGCGTGCTCGCCGCCGCCGTGCTGGCCCTGCTGCCCGCACAGGCCCAGGCCATCGACAGCACCACCTGGGTCCAGCGCAACCTGGTGGGCATCGGCTACCTCGCGAGCAGCGGCGTCGACGGCAACTACGGCCCGCAGACCGCCGCCGCCGTCCGCAGCTTCCAGCACGACAACGGCCTCGACGAGGACGGCGTGTACGGCGGCCGCACCGAACTCGCCCTGCACAACAAGGTCGAGGAGGTCCAGCGGGTGGCCGGCTCGGGCGCCGACGGCGCCTACGGCGCGGGCACCACCAGCGCCGTCAGCACCTGGCAGCACTCCCACAACCTGAGCGCCGACGGCATCGCCGGCCCGGCCACCATGAACGCGATGGGCGTCGCCCGGACGGTGCAGATCACCGCGCAGTGGAAGTTCCCCAGCCACGGCTGGAGCGTCAGCGGCCAGTTCGGCTGCCTGGACCAGATCTACACCCACGAGAGCGGCTGGAAGGTCTACGCCACCAACCCCTCCTCCGGCGCCTACGGCATCCCGCAGTCGCTGCCCGGCGACAAGATGGCCTCCGCGGGCTCCGACTGGCAGACCAACCCGGCCACCCAGCTCCAGTGGGGCCTGGACTACATCAAGGGCCGCTACGGCGACCCGTGCTCGGCCTGGAGTTTCTGGCAGGCCCACAACTGGTACTGACCGGACGGCAGGTCCTGACCGGTCACCCGCACCGCCCCGTCCGACGCCCTTCCCTGTCGACTCCTCGAAGGAGCACGTGGTGAACAGCTCTTCCCTCAACCGTCGCGCCCTGCTGCGCTACGGCACCGGCGCGGTGGCCGCCGCCGGGCTCGCCGCGGTCGCCGACCTCGGCCTCGCCCGCCCGGCCGCCGCCTACGGCTGGTCCGGCAACCTGAGCCAGGGTTCCTCCGGTTCGGCCGTGGCCGAACTCCAGATCCGGGTCGCGGGCTGGGCGGCCGACTCCGCCTCGCAGACCTACGTGGCCGTGGACGGCTCCTTCGGCCCCGGCACCGCGGCCGCGGTGCGCCGGTTCCAGGCCGCCTACGGGCTGAGCGCGGACGGCGTGGCCGGCCCGCAGACCTTCGGCGTGCTGAACTCGCTGGAGAAGTCGGACGGTTCCACCGCCCACTTCAACTGGTCCGAGTTCACCAGCCACGACGGCTCGGGCTTCGGCGGCGGCAACGTCGGCGCCGACGAGGTGAAGGAGAACGTCCGCCGCACCATGTACAAGCTGGAGGCGCTGCGGAAGAAGGCGGGCGACCGCGCGGTCACCATCAACTCCGGCTTCCGCAGCACCGCGTACAACGCCTCCGTGGGCGGGGCCTCCAACTCCATGCACACCTACGGGGTGGCGGCCGACACCGCGGTCTCCGGCCTGTCCACGCTGGACGTCTACCGGATCGCCGAGACCTGCGGCTTCTCGGGCCTGGAGACCCACACCGTCTCCTGGCAACACGTGGACAGCCGGATCGAGCACTCCGGCTACGGCTCGGGCTTCTGGTGGTGGCAGGACGGCGTCGCGTAACGGCGGACGCCACACCGGCGGCGGCACCGCGCCCTCCCCAAGGGCGCGGTGCCGCTCTGTTGTGGTGGTGCCGGTGGTGCCGGCGGGTTCGTCGAGGTTCCTGTGCTGCCCACAGGGACCAGGTAGGTCAGGCCTCCCGCCGGACGGACCGCCGGCCGGCGGCCGCCAGGACCCCGCCCGCGCCGACCGCGAGGGAGACCAGGGCCACCCGCCGCAGCAGGGCGGCCTGCCGACGGTGCGGGCACTCCGGGTGGTCCTCCCCGCCCGGGGCATCGGCCGACGGTCCGTCGGCCGTCCTGGCCGGGGAGCTGGCTCCGCCGGGCGCGGGGGCGCCCGGCGCGGCCGACATCAGGCGTCGGCTCTCCGCGAGGTGCCAGAGCTCCAGCAGGAGCTCGGCATCGCCCCCGCAGACGGTCGCGATGCTCTGCACCGCGTCGCGCGGGGGGAACTGCTTCCCGTTCACCCAGCGCTCCCACGAGGACTTCGCGTAGTGGGTGCGTTCGCTGAGCCGGGCGTAGGTGAGGCCCGAACCGTTCTTCAAGGACTGCAGCTCACCGGCGAGCCGGTCGGCGGCCGACTCGGCCGATACGGCCGCGGTGGGTGCTGCGACCGTTGCGGGCGATGTGCGTGACGTGGGCGATGTGCGTGACGTGAGTGATGTGAGTGACTCAGGCGATGGTGACGTGATCTCGGACGCGTAGTGGCGGCCCATGAGGTTTCCCCGAACTTCCTCTGAGATGACCGTTGTGGTGCATTGATCCAAAACCGCACCGAGCGCCCCCCGTCTGCTCTGGCTGCGTCGAGGTCTTTACCCGGGCCAGAACCGGTGTTGACTTCTGGGCTACCCGGCGCGGCCAACTCTGCGGGATCGGGCACCGATCTTCGACCGTCTCCGGGGCTTCTGAGACGGTGTGCGCCGTCCCCGGGGCCCTGAGCTGTGGGTTGGGACGCGGATCAGGAATCCCTTGAGACGTTCCGCGGGACGTGGCGCCGAACCGGGCGGGAGCCCAGGGACGGAGAGACTAAACTGATCATCCGAAAGAAGATCAGTTCGCGCCTGTCGTCGACCCGCCAGAGGTGCCCCCCACGTGAGTCAGCACTGGAAACCGCTCCCTGACGATCTTTCGGAGCCCGCTCGACGCCTGGTCGAGGAACTGCGCGCCGTCAAGGACGCGCACCGGATCTCGCTCGCCGAACTCGGCCGGCTGACCTACCTCAGCAAGGCGTCCTGGGAACGCTGGCTGAACGGCAAGCGGCTGATCACCTCCCAGGCCCTGGCCGGCCTGATCGCCGCGCTGGACTGCGACGCCGTGCTGCTCGCTTCCCTGCTGCGGCAGGCCGAGGCCGCGCGCGACGCGGAGTCCGCGCCCGGCGCCGCGACCGCCGTGGAGCCGACCGCGGCTGCTGCCCCCGCCGCCGACCCCGTACCCGTCCCGGTCCCCGTCCCGCTGCCCGTCCCGGTGTCCCTCCCCGTCGCCCGCGTCGCCCGCTGGCGGCGGCCGCGGGCCCTGATCACGGTCGCCGCCGTCGCCGTGCTCCTCCTGGTCGCCGGCCTCTACCTGCACGGCCTGAACGGCGGCGGCAGCGCCGCCGCCTCCTCCTCGGGGCGCTCGACCGCCCCGCCCGCGGTGAGCACGGGCGGCCTGCCCGCACAGCTCTGCCAGTCCGTCGGCTGCGCCGGCAAGGACCCGCAGGCCATGGGCTGCGAGGCCGACGACCACACCGTGCTGACCGGCACCATCGGCAAGGTCGTCCTGTACCTCCACTACAGCCCGCGCTGCCGGGCCGCCTGGGCCGGGATCACCGACGGCTCCCCCGGGGACAGCGCCACCGTCTCCACCGGCACCGGCGGGCAGGAGACCGCCCTGATCCACTGGGGCTACGACAACTACTCGATGATGGTGGACGCCGATGCGCCCGGCACCATCCTCCAGGTGTGCGGCCACCAGAAGGACGGCGACAACTGCACCCTGCCGCTCTCCGGCCCCGCCGCCCGCGCACAGGCCCTGTCCACCACCGCCCCCGGTCTCACGCCGACGGCGACGCCCTCCTCCTGACGGTCCCTCCGGTGGGCGGGTCTGGCCCCGGCCACCGGAGCGGACGCCGGTGATCACACGAAGTTCTTGTCCACGAGCATCTGCAGCACGTTCACATGGAGGTCCGGGAAGTCCATCGGGACGATGCCGAACCGGGCGCGCTGCCGGGTGCGCGCGCTCAGGTACGGGTAGACCGCCCGGTCCATCACGGCCTGCGAGCTGGTCCGGGGCCAGTAGCCGCCCGCGTAACTGAGGAAGTTCACGAACATCCGCGGATACTGCGGATTGGCGAAGGCCTTGTCGAACTGGGCGACGACGTACCGGCCCTTGTCGCCCAGCGGGTCGGTGCCGCCGGTCTGCCAGACGTCCTGGGTGTCGAACCAGGCGTTCTGGCCGCTGGACCAGTCGATCAGGCCCCAGGGGTTGGCGAAGTCGGCGAGCAGCACCACCTTGCCGCGGGCCGCGCCCAGGGTGGGCCAGCCGTAGAGGTGGAACAGGCCGCGGTAGCCCAGCGTGTCCAGGTAGTGGTCGACCCGCCGCTGGAACTCCGGGTCGTCGAGGGCCTGGCCGCCGGCCCGCTCGTTGCGCAGGCGCATCAGGAGCGTCTCGCCCGGGTGCGCCGCCAGGAAGGCGCGGCACTGGTCGAGCACGTCCTGCAGCCGGATGTGCTGGTAGTTGTCGGAGTGGTAGATCCCGAGTTCGTCGGGCGCCCCCTGGAGGCCGTTGCAGCGGATGTCGAGGAAGCGGACGCCCTCCTGCAACTGCTGAGGGATGCCCCAGTTCTGGGTGTGCGACCACTCCGTCCCGTACCAGGGGTTCTGGCAGCAGGAGTCGTGGGTGCCCGGGACGGTGAGGTCGAGCAGGGACAGGCTGCCGTCCAGCCGGCCCATCCAGTTGTCCGTCGGCACCCCGCCCGGGGTGGCCGCGCTGCCCGCGGCCCGGGCGGCGGGTGCCCCGAGCAGGCCGCCGACGGCGGCCGCACCGCCCGCCCCCGCGCCCCACCTGAGAAGATCACGACGTGCGATGCCCATGGCCCGGCTCCCTCCGCCCCGCGAGCGGCTGCGACGACAAGTCCTGAGGACCGTCCGTCCCGACGACCGGCCGGTCCTGACGACCACTCCGTCCTGACACTCGTCCAACGCCGCCGCGGCGTCAACGGGTTCAGCGCGGGTCGGGCAGCGGGCCGTCCGGGCCGACCACCAGCCACCAGGCGGGCAGCTCGATCCGTTCGCCCTCGGGGGTGAACTCGGTGAGGGACAGCGGCAGTTCTCCGGTGGCGAGGACGGTGAGGCCGGCCGAGCGGAACAGCCCGTCGAAGGCCGCGTCGGCCACCTCGGCGGGGGCGAGTCCGTGGGCGAGAACCGGGCGCAGCTTCGCGGGCGGCCCGGCCGGGGACTGGGCGAGCCCCTTGAGCACCTCCTTGGCGGACTCGGCCAGTTCGACCAGGAAGGCCCGGCCGCGCGATCCGAGCAGGGTGGCGACGGCCTCGGCGACCGGTCGGCGGTCGGCCGGATCGCTCTGGTGGATCACCCCGCGCACGTACACGTTGGCATCGCCCAGGCGCGCGTGCAGGGCCCGGACGGCGGCCGGGTCGGTGGCGTCCAGCTGGGCGAACTCGGCCCGGCCGGCCCGGTCCTGGCGGCGGGCGAGCTCGACGGCGGTGCCGGACAGGTCGACGCCGACGACCCGGGGGAAGTGCTCGGCGAGGAAGCGGGTCTGGCGGCCGTTGCCGCAGCCCAGGTCGACCACCGGCAGGTGCGGGTCGTGCAGGTGGGGCCGGAACAGGGCGAGGTGGCGCTCCGCGGTGAGGGCCGGCTCGGCGTCCCAGATCACCGCGCCGGGCTCCTCGGGCGCCTCGCTCCAGAAGCCCTCCCAGGCGTCCCGGTACCGATTCGTCACGCTCATGGCGGGGCCTCCGGAGGTCACGCACGGTGTCGTCACGCACCGTGTCGGGACCGTGTCTACCGGTGCCCGATCCGGAAGGGCAAAATCACCGGCGCGGCCCGCCGGGTGCCGGCGCACGACGGCCGTCCCGCGCCCTCTCGGGGGAGTGCGGGACGGCCGTCGGCGCCGGTCGCCTCAGCGGCCGGGGCACCAACCGGCTTCGAGCGCCCTGCTCCCGTCCGGGCGGGTGACGGTGTGCCAGTGGGCGTGCAGCCCGCCGGCGGGGCGGTCGGTCGAGCGCGGCGCGCCCATCGCACCCAGCACGGGGCTGTCCAGGGGGCTGGCGGCCAGCCGCTCCAGCACCTGGGAGAACGCGGCGCGCAGCCCCTGACCCCGGCGGCGGACGTCGGGCACGACGGAATGGAACGCAGCGACCACGGACAAGCGACTCACCTCCGGAAGGACCTGCGGAACGTGCAGGTACGTCCCCCAGCTTGCGTTGCTCCGGCCCCGCGCCCGGCCGGATTGACGTACTGCTGACGCGTCGCTGACGGGCCCCTGACGGCCGCGCCGTTCCGGCGCCGCGATCCCGGCAGACCCCACCGCCTGTACGGCGGAGGAATCCCCTTCACCTGCAACGAGATCGCCACGCTGTTGGCCACCCTGGTATTCCACCCCGTTCGGGTGAACTGGTTCCACCTGCGGTGGAGCCGCTGGCGCCAGCTCCACCAAGCCCGCGCCGAATGGTCCCACTACCGGCGCCGCGGCGACCTCGTCCGCCATCCCGGCTACTCCATGATCCGACAGAACAAGATCCACTAATCAAAGTGCTGCTGTACTACAGGCAGCCCTGGCCACCGCCGCGGCCACCCGCGAGGCCGCCGCCCGCCGGGTCCCTGCATGGTTCCCCACCCTCGCAGCGGGTACTCGCACCACCGCGATAACCCTTACGGGTACGTCATGGCTGATCCACGGAAGCGCCAGCATCGTCATGTTCACAGCTCATCAAAACCTCAGGTTCCCGCTGCCATACTCCTGACTGTCACGACGGCCAGGCCTCACTTCGACCCCCCACGGATGGGACGGCCGGCCTCGACATTGCCGGTTCGCGGTGCGGCCGCGAACCGGCTGCCTACAGCCCGCAGTGAATATCAACCTGACATCGCAACGGCATTCCAGAATTCGGATTCAGGACAGGGGAGCTATCATGCAGCGCCGGAAGTTTATCCGAAATGGCGTTCTCTCCGCGGTGGGCGTGGCAATTCCGTTGTCCTTCGCGCCAGGCGCGATGCGCAGATCGGGACGGGCGCAGCAGGCGCTGACGAGCACTTCGGGATGGGTGAAGCATCCGCTGACGAGCACTTTGGGAGGCGCAGCGGAGCCGCCGTTGCCCAGGGGAGTGGAGCTCTTCACTGTCGACGCGCCAAGGAACCCGAATGGCCCGGTCGTCCACCTCCGGGACTTCGGCGCGGTGGCGGATGGAGCGGAGCCGCCTTCCAGTGGTCCGGACCGCAACCTGGCCGCGCTCGAAGCCGCACTCCGCCATTGCCGCGACGTGGGGGCCTCTAAACTCGTCGCCGACAAGGGGGTATATCGCATCGCCTCCGGCAAAACGATTGTCTTCGACTCTCTCACCGACTTCACCTTCGATGGCGGCGGGGCGACGTTTCTCTTCCACCTGATCCAAGGTGGCGCAGGCGTCTCGATCAAGAACTGCCAACGATCGGTGTTCTCCAACTTCAATCTGGACTGGGATTGCGCGATCGATCCGCCGGCTTGGGTAGGCAGAGTTACCGAACTGGCCGAAAATCGATCGAATTTCGTGATGCGCTTCGAGACGGCTGCGCCGCTCGATCCCGAGGCTTGGGTCACGATGAACCCGCTCGATGAAGATCTGCGTGCGCCGGGCGCCGGCACGGAGTTCGACGGCTTCGCACCCACCAAGATTGAGAAGCTCGATGCGCACACGGTGTGCGTGTGGCCAAAAAATCGCATCAACCCCATCGTAGGGCAGCTTTACCTACTGCGCCATTACACCTACGAAAAGCACGCCGTTGTCATGGGCGACAATTCCCATCTCTCGTTCCGCAACGTGAACATCTACACGTTTCCTGGCGAGGGATTCGTCACTGGCGGCGATCAGCATCACTTCGAGCTGGTCAACTGCCGCATCGCTCCTCCAGCAAACGAGCGCCGCCCCATCACCACCACGGCCGACGGATTTCATGTCATGCAGTCGCAAGGCTTCATCCGGCTGGAGCAATGCGAGTTCAGTTTCATGGGCGACGACTGCGTGAACATTCACGACAACATCCACATGGGTTTCCGCCGCGTGGATGACTACACCCTGGTCGCAACTAACTACGTCGATTGGAGATGTCCTTTCTCGCCTGGCGATCCAGTCGAGTTCCGCAACGCCGATCTGTCGCCGACCGACTTTACCGCCGAGCTGAAATCTGTCGGACCGGACTCCGAGAAGAGCGAAGTCACACTGGTCTTCAGCCAGAAGATTCCCACGCACATCGCCGATGACGCCATTCTCTTCAATCGACGCTATAGTTCACACAATGTCATTGTTCGCAATTGCTACTTCCATGAGAATCGGGCACGAGGCATCTTGTGCAACAGCGCCGACTGGCTCGTCGAAGATAACCGTTTCATTCATAACCAGTACGCCGCCATGCTTCTGAAGCCAGACGTGTCCCCGGGGCTCTGGGCAGAGGGCTTCGGCGCGCGCAACGTCATCATCCGGGGGAACAAGTTCGAGTCATCCAATTCCTTCGGAGCCGACAATGGACCAGCCATTCAGTTGGGCGCGACGGTCCGCGAGGTCAACACTGCGTATCCCCTGCTCGATGGAGTGCTGCTTGAGGAGAACGAATTTACAGAAATGCCGGGCCCCGCAGTAGATGCCTCCTCGTTCAAGGACCTGGTGATCAGGAAAAACCGCGTGACGAATCTCAAGGAGGCGCCGGTTGCGAAGGAGAAGCGCGGCAGCATTCGCGCCGAGCTGGGAACCGGCCTCTGGGTGGAAGGCAATGTCTGGACGACGCAGAAGGACATTGAAGCTCCCATCCTCTACTACAATGCCGACACCGCACACTCGATCGTGTGCCGTGACAACGAGCTAAAGAGTTAGCGTCAGCCCGGCGGAAGAAAAGGGCCTCGGATCATCCGTGTCCTTTCGGTCGGGCCGCGTGACTCCAGTAGTACACAGCACTTTGGGGCCCCGCCGGGCCTACGCGCGGGCCCCGGAATTGACCTGACCGGTATTCCGGGGGTGGTGGGGAAAATCCCGGGGGCACGCTCGGGGAGTGAATTTGTCAGGCGCCCGCCAGAACCGGTGGATCCGGACTCGGCCAAGGGCTCCGGGAGGGGGAGTCGCTGGTCACGGCCGTGCGGTCGGAATCGTCAAATTTCGTCCACGTGCCCCGCATTGAGGCGGGGTCGGCGCCCCCGCGGGCTTTCCCAGCAATTCCCCAGCCCTTGGCAAACCTTGTTCCCAGGCTGCTGCGCCGGGCCCTTCCGGACCGGCATGATCGGCTGACATGAGCCGACTCCCCGCAATACCGCAGGGGGCTTTCGCGTGAGAGCCTTCCGCTTCCTCCCCGCCGTCGCACTGGCCGTCGCCACCGCGGTGATCGGGCTGGCCACCGTCGTCCCGGCCGCCGCCACCAGCTCGCGGGTGGACCTGAACGTCCTGGTGGTCACCGACGGCAACCCCTGGGTCGAGGGCATCCGGCAGCAGTTGGCCGCCGAGGGCGTGCCCACCACCGTCATCGACCTGACCAGCGGCAGCCGGGCCACGATCACCGCCGGCTTCCTCGCCGACACCCTGGCCGACGGCACCCCGCACGGCCACTTCGAGGGCGTGGTGCTGCCCAACGACGCGCCGACCCAGCTCTCCGCGGCCGAACTGGGCACGCTGACCGGGTACGAGCGGACCTACCAGGTCCGCCAGGTGGACGCCTACGTCTGGCCCGGCGCCAACACCGGCCTGACCGCGCCGGCCTGGTCCGGCTCGCTGGACGCCACCACCGCCACCGCGACCGCCGCCGCCCGCGGCGACGCCTTCCGCTACCTGAACGGCCCGGTCGCCTTCGAGGGCACCGCCGGCGGCAGCGGATCGTACGGCTACCTGCCGACCCCGCTGCCCGACGACCCGGCCACCGGCTCGCACTTCGAGCCGTACCTGACCGAGACCGTCCCCGGCACCGGCACCCAGGGCACCCTCGCCGGGGTCTACACCTCCGGCGGCCGCCAGCAGTTGGTGCTCACCTTCGCCTACAACTACTACCAGCAGCAGTTCCGGCTGCTCGCGCACGGCATCGTGGACTGGGTCACCAAGGGCGTGCACCTCGGCTACTGGCGCAACTACTTCTCCGCCCACATCGACGACCTCTTCAACGCCAACTCCCGGTGGAGCCAGGTCGGCAACTGCACCCCGGGCGAGGGCGACTGCGTCGGCAGCGTCCCGGCGACCACGCCGATCCGGATGACGCCCGCGGACGTCACCGCCACCGTCGCCTGGGAGCAGCAGAACGGCTACACCCTGGACTTCCTGTTCAACGGCGGCCCCAGCCTGGACTACGCGGACGCCAACGGCGGCACCGACCCGCTGACCACCGCCCTGCTGGCGAACAAGAACAGCTTCATGTGGCTCAACCACACCTACCAGCACCCGTTCCTGGGCTGCGTGCAGAACTTCACCGTGATCCCGTGGAAGTGCCAGACCGACTCCACGGGCGCGGTCCAGTACGTCGACCAGGCGACCGTCGACAGCCAGATCCGGCAGAACATCCAGTTCGGCCAGGCCAACGGGCTGCCGTTCCGGCCGGGCGAGCTGGTCGCCGGTGAGCACTCCGGCACCGTGATGCTGCCGCAGCAGTCCGCCGACAACCCGAACTTCCTCGCCGCGCTCAGCCGGAACAACATCCAGTGGCTCGGCGTGGACGCCTCCCGGGAGACCGGCGAGCGGCAGATCGCCTCGGCGCTCGGCGTGCCCCGGCACCCGGTCAACGTCTTCTACAACGTCTCCACCCAGTCCGACGAGGTGAGCGAGTACAACTGGCTCTACACCTCGAAGGCCAACGGCGGCAGCGGCAACTGCGAGGCCAACCCGACCACCACGACCTGCATCGCGCCGCTCGACCTGAACCGCGGCTGGGCGGGTTACGTGCTGCCGCTGCAGGTGAGGATCACCCTCGGGTACGTGCTGAGCAACGACCCGCGGCCGTTCTTCATGCACCAGTCGAACCTGACCGACGACCGGCTCGCCCTGCAGACCCTGACGGGCATCCTGTCCACCTACCGCGGTTGGTACTCGGCCGACACCCCGCTGGTCAACCAGACCCTCACCGACGCCGGCACCACCCTCCAGCAGCAGACCGCCTGGCAGCAGACCCGCACCGCGGGCACCGTCGGCGGCTACGTCCAGGGCGGCGTGGTCACCGTCCAGGGCCCGGCCGGCACCGCCGTCCCGGTCACCGTGCCCACCGGTACCACCGTGAGCGGCGGCGCCGCCTTCGGCAGCGCCTACGCCGGTGAGCAGTCCGGGTACACCACGCTCGGCACCGCGCCGACCACGCTCACCGTGTCCAGCGCCCTCTTCGGGACCGCCACCAGTGGCGCGAGTCCGAGCGCCGGGCTCGCGCTCGCCTCGTACTCGACCGGCTCGCCGCACCAGGTGCGCCGCAACGGCACCGCCGTCACCGTCACCGACCCGTTCGGCACCCACGTGCTGCCCAGGCTCGCCGGCAGGCCCGAGGAGGAGCTGCACGTCGGCGGCACCCACCACCACCCGTACCAAACCCCGGTGGCGCCGCCGAAGAAGTGACGCCCCACGCGGTACCGGCGGCCGGCCGGGGGCAGCCGTCCCTAGGGCGTGTCTTGTGGATCAGGCCAGGCCCGCGACGCCAGGGCACGCACCTCGCCGCGTTGTCGTCGGTCGCCGATGCTCCGCATGGACTCCCTCCTCCGCCTTGCGATGCACGCACCCTGACGCCGCGGTCTGGTCCGACCTGATCCACAAGACACGCCCTAGACGGCCGCGCCGCTGCCCGGCGGTGCCTCGCCCGCGGTTTTCTCATCACCGACCGGCACAATGCGATCCGGCCCGACCGGCCCGACCGGGCCGGGCGGCGGACGGAACGGCGGACGGGACCGACGGACCGACGGACGGACCGGCGGCTTCGGGCCGTGACCGTACCGACCGGTACGGTCGGTGGGCTACGGCTGAACCCCGACCGGGGCGGGCGCCGTTGAGCGGGACGGAACGGGACGGGGGAGGAACGCCGGATGGAAGCGGACGGGCCGGAGGTGCGGGAGTACATCGCGGCCCTGGTGCAGATGGGCGCACCGGTGCTGCCGGGGCCGTCCGGCCTGGCGGTGCCGGCCTGCGGCGCGGCCGAGGTGACGGCCGTCGCCCGGCGGCTGGCGCTGGGGGTGCTGCCGGAGCGGCAGCGGCGGGTGGAGCCCACCCCGGGGCTGCTGGGCCTGGCCCGGGCGCTGGTGGTGGACGAGCACCCCTCCGCACCGGGGTGGACGGTGGCCGAGCGGGAGCGGCTGGCCGGCTGGGTCGCGGTGCTGATCGAGCACCGGGGCGAGGACGGGGTGCAGGACCTGGTGGAGGCGCTCAACGACGGCCCGGCGGCACCCGGCACGGACTGAGCCCGGGCACGCTGGGGCGGCATCCGGGGCCGCGCCGGGTGCCGCCCGGTCCGGGCGTTGGCGGATCGTTGGCAGGTCCTTGGCGGCGCCCGGCAGGCTGCTGTCTGCCGCCACGGGGGATGTCCGGCGGAAGCCCTGCCATGTGCCCTTGCCCGACCTGAGAGGTAGCGCGTGTCGAAGCAGTCCGTCGCTCCGTCCACGTCCGTCGCCCAGCCGCCCGCGGGCCCCCCTGCCGACCCCCTCGCGGCGGCGGAGCCGGCCCCGGTCCGACGGACCCTCGACCCCGACACCCTGGCCGAGATCCACCGGCTGCACGGCGGCTACCTGTTGCGCGCCCTGCTGCGCAACACCGGTGGCGACCGCGGCAAGGCCGAGGACATCCTCCAGGAGACCCTGCTGCGCGCCTGGCAGCACCCGGAGGCCCTGGCCGCCGGCCCGGAGCACAGCCGCCCCTGGCTGTTCACCGTCGCCCGCCGGATCGCGATCGACCACTACCGGATGGCCGCCGCCCGGGCCCAGGAGGCCCTCGGCGAGCCGGTGGAGGACCGCCCGCTCGCCGAGGACCCGTACGAGCAGGTGGTGGTCGCCCGGGACATCGCGCTGGCGCTGCGGCGGGTGCAGAAGCACCACCGCGAGGTGCTGGTCGAGCTGCACCTCAAGGACCGCTCGGTGCTGGAGGCCTCGGCGAACCTGGGAGTGCCGCCGGGGACGGTCAAGTCCCGCAACTTCTATGCCGTCCGGGCCCTGCGGCCGGTGCTGGCGGCCGAGCACGGGTACGCGCCGGCCACCGGCTGAACCCGGCACCGACCCCCGTGGTCAGTCCTTCCGGGCGACCGGACCGTGCACGGCGGTCCGGCCGCCGCCGGGTGCTCCGCCCGGTGGCTCGCCGGGCGTGCCCCCGGCCTCCGGCCCGTCTCCGGCCTCCGGCCCGTCTCCGGCTTCCGGCCCGTCCCCGGCGCGCAGGCTGAGCGAGGCCTCCAGACCGGCCGTGAACTCGCTGCGGTGCCCGGCCAGCCGGTCGTGCCGGCGGAAGCGCTCCAGCGCCGAGGCCAGCCGCTGCCGCACCTGCGGCGCGCGGCCCCGGGCCACCAGGTGGGCCGCGTAGGACTGTTCGGTGACCGCGTGGAGGTAGAGCAGGCCCGCCTCCTCGCAGGCGGCCAGCAGCCGGTGCCAGGCGAGGTCCGCGGCGTGCTCCCGGACGGTCGGCGGCAGGGCCTGCGCCTCGGTCAGCAGCGACCACAGGTGCACCTGGGTGACCGGACGGGGCGGCAGCAGCTCCCTGGCCTCCCGGGACAGCCGCTCGGCGGCCGTCGGATCGCCGGTGGCCAGGCTCACCCAGCCCTGGTGGACCAGGGCGTCGACCAGCCGCTTCCGGTCGCCCGACCGGACGGCGAGCGCGGTCGCCGCTGCCGCCAGCCGCTGCGCCCCGGCGGAGTCCCCCAGCATCGCGGTGACCAGGGCCAGCGTGGCCTGGGCCCGCACCCGCGCCGAGGCGGCGGCCGGCCCCTCGACGGACTCGACGGCCGCCACCGCGCGCCGGGCCGCCTCGGCCGACTCGTGCCGGCGCTCCAGGGCGACCAGCGCCTGGGCCCGGCAGTTGTGCAGGAACGCCACCGCGACCGGGTCGGCGCAGCGCTCCGCCGCCGCCAGGCCGACCTCGGCGCGGGCCAGCCAGTCGGTGAAGCGGCTGGCGCCGTAGTAGAGCGAACCGGTGGTCAGGGCGAGCCGCCAGGCCCGGTCGGGGTCGCTGACGGCGGCCTCGTCGATCAGCGCCCGGAGCACCGGCTCCTCGGCGCGGAACCAGTCCAGCGCGGTGCGGATGTCCACCGCGGGCGGGACGGCCTGCGGGGTCCGGGCGGGCGCCCCGGCCTCCTCCTGGCCGGGGTCGAGGTAGCTGCCGCAGTGCTGCAGCGCGGCCCGGTAGTGGTCCAGCAGCCGGGTTCGGGCCTGCTCCCTGAGCTGCCCGGGCTGTTCGGCCAGCAGCTGGACGCCGAACAGCCGGACCAGCTCGGTGCGGTGGTAGCGGCCCGGGGCGGTGCCGGTGAGCAGGTGGCGGGAGGCCAGCTCGGCGAGCGCCCGGTGGGCGGCCGCAGGGTCGGTGTCGAGCAGGGCGGCGGCGGCCTGGCCGTCCACCTCCGGGCCCGGGTGGACGGCCAGCAGGGCCAGCAACCGGGCTGCCGAAGGCGGCAGTTGGCGGTGGGTGAGGAGCAGCTGCTGGCGCAGGCCGGTGCGCTCGTCGAGCTCCAGGGCGGCCAGCCGGCCCTCCTCGTCGGCGAGGTCGGCGACCAGCGCGGCGACCGTCCAGTCCGGGTGGGCGGCCAGCCGCGCGGCGACGATCCGCAGGGCGAGCGGCAGGCCCTCGCAGAGCCGGACGAGTTCGGCGGCGGCCGCCGGCTCGGGGCGCAGTCGGCCCGGCGTCAGCAGGTGCTCCAGCAGGGCCAGGGCGTCGTCCTCGGGCAGCGCGGTCAGTCGCAGCAGGGCGGCGTCGTCGGTGGCGACCAGCTTCTCCAGGGAGCAGCGCGCGGAGACCACGGCGGCGCAGCCGGGCCCCTCGGGCAGCAGGTCGGCGAGCTGGTCGGCGTCGGCGGCGTCGTCCAGGACGACCAGCAGCCGGCGGCCCCGGGTGCGCTCGCGGTAGAGCGCCACCCGGCCGGCCCGGGTGGCCGGGACGGCGCACTCCGGGACGCCGAGGGCGCGCAGGAAGCGGCCGAGGACGGCGCCGGGATCGGCCGGACCGGCCGGGTCGAGGCCGCGCAGGTCCGCGTACAGCCGGCCGTCCGGGAAGCGGTCGGCGGCCCGGTGGGCCCAGGCGGTGACCAGGGCGCTCTTGCCGGTCCCGGCGGGGCCCACCACCAGGGCCGGGCCGTCGGTGGCCCGGTCGGGGGCGCAGGCGCGGTCCAGCCAGCGGAACTCGGCGGTGCGGCCGATCAGTTCCACCCGCAGCCCGGGCAGCTGCTGGGGGACCGTCAGGACCGGTTCGGCGGGCGTCCCGGTGCCGGGAGCGGCACCGCCGGCCGCCCCCGGCACCGGGACGCCCGCCGGGGCCGCGCTCGGCACCGCCGGTGGCGCCGGCCGGTCGTCCGCCAGCACCTCGGCGAACGCCGCCCGCAGCGCCGGCCCGGGCCGGATGCCCAGCTCACGGTCCAGCCGCAGCCTGGTCCGGTGGTAGGCGCTCAGCGCCTCCGCCGGCCGTCCGGCCTGGTGCAGACAGCGCATCAACAGCGCCACCAGCTCCTCGCGCAGCCCGTCCCGCCGGACGCTCTGCTCCAGCAGCGGCACCGCCGCCGCCCCCGCGCCCTGCCCCAGCCGCAGCGCGGCCCAGCGGAGCAGGGCCGCCGTCGCGGACTGCTTCAACTGCTCCGCGGTGGCGGCCCGCAGGGGGGTGTCCGGCAGGTCCGCCAGCGCCTCCCCGCGCCACAGCCACAGCGCCTCCTCCAGCAGCGCGACCGCCTCCCCGTCCGCACCGCGGTCGGCCCGGTCGGCGGCCCGGCCGGCCAGCCGCGCGAACCGCAGCGCGTCCACCTCCTCGGCCGGCCCGCTCAACAGGTAGCCATGGGCCCGGGTGTGCAGCTCGAACGGGGTGTCCGCAAGGACCTTGCGCAGCGCCGCCACGTGCCCCTGCACCGCCGCCCGGGCGCTGGCCGGCGCCCGCTCCCCCCAGAGCAGCTCGCAGAACTGGTCCATGCCGACCACCTGCCCCAGCCGCAGCGCCGACAGCGCCAGCACCGCGCGCCGCTGCGCCCCCGCCAGCGTGGCGAGGCCGCCCGCCGCGAGCCGCAGCTCCACCGGCCCGAGCAGCCGAATCCGCACCCGTACCCCCACCTCACCTCACCCGAGACCCGACGGCGACCCCCGGGACGGAGCAGTCGTCCTGCGCGCACCGGCCCGGTTCGTGCCCGGACGCTCGTCGCCGCGCGGGGCCGCCAGCGGTACAGAGTCCCAGGAGGGGCCGGATGGTTGCCTGGGAGCGCTCGCGGGCCTCGCGGCGGTCCGCGGCCGCCGGTTGCCGCGGCGCTGCCCGGGCCGGATAGCGTGCGGGCATGGACGAGCACTCCGAGAGACACGTGAACGCCCGGTACGAGCGGCTGGCCCAGCGGGTCCGCGACGAACTCGCCGCCGCCGGGCTCCCGGTGACGGCCCCCGGGCTGGACCTCGGCCTCGCCACCGGCGCCGAGGTCCGGGTCAGCACCTGGAACCAGCACTTCGGCGCGGCGGACCCGGAGGTCCTGGTCAGCTGGCACGTCAGCCCCCGGCTGCGCGGCCGGGCCGGCGAGGAGGCGCGGCGGGCCGACGGCGAGAGCCCGGCGGTCCGGCAGTCGGGCGAGGCCCGGACGGCGATGGCCACCGCGATGATCACGATCCTCACGGCGGCCGGCTACACCGTGCGCGACCACGGCAACGCGTACGCGCCGTACGACGTCCAGGTCCTCGCCGGGCCCGAGCGCCGCACCGTACCGGCCTGGGCCGACCGCGAACCGGCCCCGGGCGGGCCGGACGACGGGCCCGGGAACTGAACCGCGCCGGTCGGCCCCGTCGTCCTTCCCTACGGGGGCGACGGCGCGGCACCGGGAGCCGACGACCCCCGACGGGAAGGGGAGCATGGAGATCGAGCTGCTCGGGCCGATGACGGTCCGGCGGGCCGACGGCACGGTGGTCACCCCCTCGGCCCCGAAACGGCGCGCCCTGCTGGCGGCGCTGGCCGTCCGGCTGAACCAGCCGGTGGGCGCCGAGGAACTGATCGAACTGGTCTGGGACGGCGCCGCGCCGCCGACCGCGCGGGCCGCCCTCCAGGGGCACGTGGCCGCGCTGCGCCGGCGCCTGGACGACCCCCGGCTGGTGCTCGGCACCCGCGGCGGCGGGTACGTCCTGGAGGGCGACGCGGACCGGGTCGACCTGGTCCGCTTCGGCGCGCTGCACGACCGGGCCGGGGTGCTGCTGCCCGGCTCCGCCGCCCGGCTCGGCGCCGACGACCCGGCCGTCCCGCTGCTGCGCGCCGCCCTCGACCTGTGGCGCGGCCCGGCGCTCGCCGACTGCGGCTCCGAGCTGCTGCGCACCCGCACCCTCCCGGACCTCACCGACCTGCGGCTGCGCACCCTGGACCGGCTGGCACAACGGCTGCTGCTGGCCGGGCGCGGCGGGGAACTGGTCGCCGAACTCGGCGAGGCCGCCGACGCCCACCCGGGCCGCCAGCCGCTGGCGGCCCGGCTGGTCCAGTGCCTGGAACAGGCCGGCCGCGGGCTGGAGGCCCGGGCCCGGTACGACCTCGCGCTGACCCGGCTGTCCGGCCCGCCCGGGCCGGAACTGCGGCTGGCCGGCGAGCAGTTGGCCCGCCACACGCCGCCCGACCGGCGCTTCGTCGGCCGCGCCGCCGAACTCGCCGGCCTGCACGAGGCCCTGGCCGTCGCCGCCCGGACCGGCCGTCCGATCCTGGTGACCGGCCCGGCCGGAGCGGGCAAGACCGCGCTCGTCCAGCACTGGGCGGCGCAGCGCTTCCCGGACGGCGTGCTCCGCGCCGACCTGCGCGGCACCCACCCGGACGGGCCGCGCGAACCCGCGGACGTCCTGGCCGGGTTCCTCACCGACCTCGGCGTCGACCCCGAGGCCGTCCCCGCCGGGCTGGAGGAACGCGCCGCCCGCTACCGCGCCCTGCTCGCCGACCGCCGGATCCTGATCCTGCTGGACGACGCCGCCGACCACCCCCGGCTCGCCCCGCTGCTGCCCGGCCGACCCGCGACGGCCGGCTCCGTGCTGGGCCCGGTCGCCGTCGTCACCAGCCGCGACCGGCTGCGCGAACTGCTGCTGCACGAGGACGCCCTGGCGCTCCCGCTCGGCCCGCTCAACGCCGAGGACGCCCGGGCGCTGCTCGCCCGCGGCCTCGGCCCGGACCGCCCCGCCACCGCCCCGCGGACCGCCGCCGAACTCGACGAACTCGCCGACCGCTGCGACCGCCTGCCGCTGGCCCTGCGCCTGGCCGCCGCCCGGCTGGCCGCCCGCCCGGACTGGACGCCGGGCGACCTCGCCGCCGAACTCGCCGACGAGCAGACCGGCCTGACCGCCCTGGCCGGCGTCGGCGGCGGTCCCGACCCGAGCGGCATCACCGCCGCCCTGAACCGCACCTACCGGAAGCTGCCGCCCGCCGCCGCCCGGCTGTTCACCCTGCTGGGACTGCACCCCGGCGCGGTGATCGACACCGCCACCGCCGCCGCGCTCGCCGATCTGCGGCCCGCCGCCGCCCGCACCCTGCTGACCGCGCTCGACGCCGTCCACCTGCTCGCCGAGACCGCACCCGGCCACTACGCCCGCCGCGAGCTGGTCCGCCGCTACGCCGCCGGGCAGGCCGCCGAACTGGACTGCGAGGAACGGTTCGGCGCCCTCGACCGGCTGATCGCCCACTACCTGGAGCTCACCGCCCCCTGGGGGCCGGACGGCAGCGGCGACGGCGAGGGTGGCGGCGACGGCGCCGATGGTGGTGGCGACGGCGGTGCCCGGCCGGCGCCCTGGTTCCGCCGGGAGGAGAGCGCGCTGCGCGCCGTCGTCCTGTGCGCCGAGCAGTACGGGCGCACCGGCGCCGCCTGGCAGCTCGCCCACCGGATCGGCCGGCTGTACGAACTGTCCGGGGACACCGGCGGCGAGGACCGGGCGCACCGGCGGGCCGTCGCCGAGATCGGGCTGCGCGCCGCGAAGGCCGCCCGGGACGACGCGGCGCTCGCCCGGCTGGGCACCGACCTGGCCGTCCTGCACGTCCACCGGGCGGCCCACCGCACCGCCCTGGACCAGCTCGCGGCCGCCGTCGCGGCCGCCGACCGGGCCGGGGACGCGCTGCTGCGCCACCACTGCCGCCGCCGGGTGGCGGCCGCCCTGGCCCGGGCCGGGCAGTACGACCGGGCGGTGCCGCTGCTCACCGAGCTGGTGACCGCCGCCCGCGCCCCGGCCGCCGGGCACCTGCTGGTCGGGGCGCTCACCGAGCTCGCCGAGGCCCTGGTACGGGTCGGTGCCCCGGACCGGGCGCTGGCGCATGCCGACGAGGCGGTCCGGCTCGCCACCGACCGTACGGCCCGGGGGCGTTCGGACCCCGCCCGGCCGGGCGCGGAGCGTTCCGGCTCCGGCGGGTCGGTCCGGACCGACCGCGCGGCGGTGCTCGCCACCCACGGCCGGGCCCGCGCCCTGCACGCCCTCGGCCGCCGGGACGCGGCGCTGTCCTCGGCCCGGCTCGCCGTCGCCCTCGGCCGTACCGTCGGCGACCCGGCCGTGGAGGCGCGCTCGCACGGGCTGCTGGCCGACCTGCTGTTCGCCTTCGGCCGCAGCGTCGAGGGGACGGAGGCCAGACGGCGGGAACGGGCGCTGGCCGCGGGGGAACGCTGAGGGGCGGTCAGGGCGGTCAGGGCGGCTCAGGGGGGCCTCGGGGCGGCTCGGGGTGGTCGAGGGGGAGTGCAACCAGCACAACTGCCTCCCGGCCGAGCGGAGCAGGCGGAACTACAGGCGGTTCCGCTGGGCGGATCCGCCCGCCGGGCGCCCGTGTCCCGGGCATCCCCGCAGGCCGCGGCCGGGTACGCGCGGTCCGTCCCACGGGGCATACTTCTGCCTGAGACGAACTGCCCGGCGCGCGGCCCGGCAGAACTGCGGCGGAACTGCGCGAGCGCGGACCAGGGGGCGGGGCGGGGAGATGGCGGTTGCGAGCGGAACCGGGGAGTTCGGCCACCTGCTGGCCGGCCACCGGGTGACGGCCGGGCTGACCCAGGAGGACCTGGCGGCCACGGCCGGGGTCAGCCTGCGCGCCCTCGGGGACATGGAGCGCGGCCGCACCCGAGGACCGCAGCGGCGCACCGTGCAGGCGCTGGCCGCCGCGCTGGGCCTGGACGGCCCGCAGACCGCCGCGCTGGAGCGGGCCGCGCAGTCCGGCCGGCCCCGGGGCGTGCGGCAGGTGCCCGCGCAGGGCCCGTCGGCGGTCACCGACGGCCCGTCCGCTGCCCCCGCCGGCCCGTCGCGCGCCGCCGGGGCGCCCGGACCGGGTACGGCCCCGGGGCAGGCACCGCCCGGTCCCGAGCCCCGCACCGACCCGCCGGTGCCCGGCGCCCTCGCCCTGCCGCGCGACCTGGCCGACTTCACCGCCCGCGAACAGGCCCTCGCCGACCTCGCCGCACTCACCGCGGACCGGCGGCCCGCCCACCCCCGGGTGGTGCTGATCAGCGGTCAGCCCGGCCTGGGCAAGACCGCCTTCGCCCTGCACGCCGCCCACGCCCTCGCCCCGGCCTTCCCGGACGGCCAGCTCTCGCTGGACCTCGGCGGCACGGCCGCCACCCCGCTGCCCGCCCGGGAGGCGCTCGGCCAGGTGCTGCGCGCCCTCGGGGTCAAGGACGGCGAGGTTCCCGCCGGGACGGAGGAGCGGGCCGGGCTGTTCCGCGCCCTGGTGCGCGACCGCCGGCTCGTCCTGGTGCTGGACGACGCCGTCGACGAGAGCCAGGTGCGCCCGCTGCTGCCCGGCGCCGGCCCCGCCGTCACCATCGTGACCAGCCGGCACGCCCTGCCCGGCCTGGAGGCCGTGCACCGGCTGCGGCTCGACGTGCTCTCCCCGGTCGAGGCCACCGCCCTGCTGGCCCGGATCGCCGGGCCGGAACGGGTCGAGGCCGCGCCGGCCGCCGCCGCCGACCTGGCCCGGCTGTGCGGCTACCTGCCGCTCGCGCTGCGGATCGCCGGGCAGCGGCTGGTGGCCCGGCCACAGCAGCCGGTGACCCAGCTGGCCCGCCAGCTCGCCGCCGAGGAGAGCCGCCTGGACCTGCTGGAGACCGGGGACCTGGCGGTCCGTCCGGCCTTCGAGCTGTCCTACCGCCGGCTGCCCGCCGAAGCCCGGCTGGTGCTGCGGCGCTGCGCGCTGACCGCCGGGCAGGACTTCACCGCGGCCGTCCTGGCGCACTACGCGGGGCTGTCGGCCGGGCGCACCGAGCTGGTCCTGGAGCAGCTCGTCGACGCCGGCCTGGTGCAGCCCGCCACCCCGGAGCGCTACCGGCTGCACGACCTGGTGCGGCTGTACGCGGGCGAGCGACTGGCCGCCGACGAGTCGGCCGAGGCCGTCGCCGAGGCCCGTACCGAGGCCGGGCGCCGACTGCTGCGCGAGGCGGCCGGGCACGGCCTGCGGTTCGACCCCGACCACACGGCGACCGCGGGCGCGGCAGCTGCCGCTTCCTCTGGCTCTGCCGACGATCCGGCGCTGCTGCTCACCGAGTCGGCCCGCTGGCTGGAGGAGGAGCACCCGGAGTGGCTGGCCGCGCTGTACCGGGCCCAGCGGGAGGGCCGCCACCGGGAGGTGATCGACACCGCCGAGGCCATGCACTGGTTCTCCGACCGGCTGCTGAGCTGGGACCTCTGGGGCGAGGTGTTCCAGCTGTCGGTGGACGCCGCCCGGGCCTGCGGCGACCGGCAGGCCGAGGCGGTGCACGTGAACTACCTGGCCTGGACGTACACCACCTGCCTGCACCGCTACCAGCGCGGCATCGAACTCGCCGGTGAGGGGCTGGAGTTGGCCCGCGCGCTGGGCGACCACGAGCAGCAGGGCTGGGCGCTCACCTACCTCGGCTCCGGGCTGCGGCACCTGCAGCGCCACCGGGAGGCGAGCGAGAGCTACCAGCGGGCGGCGGACGCCTTCGCCGAGGTCGACAACCGGGCCGCCATGATCGGACGGCTGGTCACCCTGCGCGGCGCGGCGACCTGTCTGCGCGAGCTGGGCCGGGCCGAGGAGGCGGTGGACGTCCGCCGCCGCGCGCTGGCCGGCGCGCTGGAGCTGGTGGAGCGCTGGTCCTCGCCGCTGATGCACCTGCTGGCGGCCATGACGGCGCACGAACTCGGCCAGGACCGGGCCGCGTTGAAGCGCTGGCCGGCCGCCGAGAAGGCCTACCGGCAGGCCCTGGTGCACTACGAGGCGGTCGGGCGCCCGGACAGCATGACCAAGGCGCTGACCGAGCTGGGCACCGCGCTGATCGAACAGGGGCGGGCGGACGAGGCCCGCGAGATCCTCACCGAGGCGCTCACCGACCTGAGCGCGGACGGCCGCCCGGGCCGGGCCGTCGCGCCGTAGCGACGGTCCGCCCCGGGCGGCCGGTCCTGGGCCAGACCCGCGGTCAGATCAGGGTCAGATCCTGGGTCAGATCCGGGTGTCCTCCACCACCGGCAGCCCCTGGTCGTGCTGGACGGTCCGCTGGTTCTGCTGGGCCGGGGCGCTGCCGGTGCGCGGTGCGACCTTCGCCGTCGCCGGCTTCTTCCCGCAGAAGGCCGGCTCCAGCGCGTTCATCAGGCCCTGGGTGACCGAGCCGTTGTTGGAGGCGTTGGCGAAGACCACCACCGAGCGCTGCCCGTCCGGGGTGGCGAAGGACTGGGTCTGGAAGCCCTGGACGATGCCGCCGTGCCCGTACACGTCGCCGCAGGTCAGCGAGATGCGGCGGAGCCCCAGCCCGTAGGAGATCTTGGCGGTGGGGGTGGGCAGCGCGGCCTCCATCTGGCGGAGCGAGTCGTCCGAGACCAGCCCGCCGTCGCCGCCGGCCATCAGCGCGGTGAGGAAGCGGTCGAGGTCCTCGGCGGTGGAGATGACGGCTCCGGCGGCCCACACCCAGGAGCCGTTCTGCTCGGTGGAGTCCAGCAGCGGCTTGGTGCGGTCGTCGTTGGTGAGGTAGCCGGTGACGTGGGGGCCGTCGATCCGCTGGTCGGGGACGACGAAGGAGGTCCGGCCGAGGCCGAGCGGCTCGATGATCCGCTCGCGCAGCACGTCGGCGTAGGGGCGGCCGGTGAGGTGCTCGACGGCCAGGCCCAGCAGCACGAAGTCGGTGTTGGAGTAGGAGTAGCGGCTGCCCGGCGGGTACTGCTGCCCGTGCTTGACGGACATCGCGACCAGGTCGGCCGGGGCGTACACCGTGCTGCGGATGCGGGCCTCGAACGCGCTGGTGGTCTCCTCGCCGGCCTGCTCCAGCAGGTCGTTGGTGTGGTCGTAGACGCCGGCCCGGTGCTCCATCACCTGGCGGCCGGTCATCGTCCAGCCGTCCGGGAGGGTGCCGGCCGGCAGGTAGTCGCGCAGCGGCTTGTCGAGGTCGATCCGGCCTTCCTGTGCCAGCTGCATCACGAGAACGGCGGTGAACATCTTGCTGTTGCTGCCGACCCGGAACCTCCACGCGGAGTTCATCGGGGTCCCGTCCAGGTCGGCCTTGCCGGCGGTCAGGGAGCGGGTCAGCTCGTCCTCGCCGTGGTCGCGGATGACCGCGAAGGCGCCGGGGGCGCCGGCGGCGATGGTGGCTTGAAGCGCGCTCTGCACCCCCGCGGTGTCGGGGGTGGGCAGGGCCGGGCCGTCCTGGCCGGCGGCCAGGGCGGGTACGGCTCCGGTGGCCGCCAGGACGGCAGCGGCGGCGGCCACCGCGAGCGGACGCAGCAGACGGGTCTTCGCCATGTTCCTCGGCTCTCTCGTGCGCTGACGCGGTGTCGGATCGCGTCGGGTCGGTGATCACTATCACCGGCTCGGGCGGTCCGTGGCAATGTGAACCTTCGTGCCCGCTTCGTCCGTTGTCGGGCCGTTTTGCCGGGGCACGATCCGTTCTCCGGCTCGGGGGCAAGGTTTTACCTCCCGTCATCTACCCGCGTCGACCACTGCCACCGCATGCTGTTCGGGCCGTTCCGTTCGGCGTGTCCACGTCGCCCATGTGGGTCACGTGGGTCACGTCGTCCACGTGGGTCACGCCACCTGACGCGTCCGCTTCCCGGTGCCGCCACGCGCCGACCTCCCCCTCACCGACCATGGAGTCCCCATGCCCCTGGCCACCCTCGCGCGCCGCGCCGGCGCCCTGCTGCTCGTCGGCGCCGGCCTGATATCCGCCTCCGGCGCCGCCCACGCCGACGCCGCCGTCACCGCTGGCTACTCGACGATCGTCTTCCCGGACCAGGACCACAGCGCGGTCTACGGCCTGATCAACTCGGCCACCAGGTCCGTCGACGTGACGATGTACGAGCTGCGCGACACCACGGCCGTGAACGCCCTGATTGCCCGTCAGCGCGCCGGGGTTCGGGTCCGGGTGATCCTGGACGGCAAGCACAGCTCGGTCAACGGCGCCGCCTACTCCGCGCTCAAGGCCGCCGGCGTCGGCGTGACGTACTCCTCCTCGGCGTTCGTCTACACCCACCAGAAGACCGTCACCGTGGACGGCGCCAAGTCGCTGATCCTGACCGGGAACCTGGACGCCACCTACTACTCCAGCAGCCGCGACTACGGGGTCGTCGACACCGACGCCAACGACGTCGCCGCGATCGAGCAGGTCTTCGCCGCCGACTACGCCAAGACCTCGATCACCCCCTCGGACGGCGACAACCTGGTCTGGTCGCCCACCGACTCGCAGGACCGCCTGCTGGCGCTGATCAACGGCGCCCAGACCTCGCTGGACGTCGAGCAGCTGGAGTTCGGCGACCCGGCCCTGGTCGACGCCATCACCGCTGCCGCCGACCGCGGTGTCACCGTCCGCGTCGTCGGGATGAACCCGGACACCTACGGCTCCTCCTTCGACGAGGTCACCACGGCCGGCGCCAAGGTGGTCACCTACTCCTCCACCACCGGCCTGTACATCCACGCCAAGGCCATCGTCGCCGACTACGGCACGCCCACCGCCAAGGTGTTCGCCGGCTCGGAGAACTTCTCCGACAACTCGCTGAACAACAACCGCGAGCTGGGCCTGATCGTCTCCGACTCCGGGGTGCTCACCACGATCGAGTCGACCTTCGCCACCGACTTCGCCAACGGCACGCCGTACTAGGGCGTGCCGTTGGCCGGTCCGGCAGGCCGGTCCCCGGTCGCACTCCGGGTAGCTCAGTCACCTCCCGTCCGGGCGGCCCAGCCGGGGCCGCCCTCCACCCGAGGAAACGTCATGACTTCGTCCGCGAAGCCCCTGAACGACGCCCCCCGTCCGCGCTCCCGCTCCCGCCGCACCGCGACCGCGATCGGCTCGGCCGTCGCCCTGGTCGCCGCCTCGGCCGGGCTGTGGGCCGCCACCGCCAGCACCGCGCAGGCCGCCGGGCTGCCCACGCCCGACCACATCGTGGTCGTGGTGATGGAGAACCACGCCTACAGCCAGGTCATCGGCAGCAGCAGCGCCCCCTACCTCAACAACACCCTCAAGGCGGGCGGCGCCAACCTCACCCAGTCCTACGCCATCACCCACCCCAGCGAGCCGAACTACTACGCGCTGTTCTCCGGCTCCACCCAGGGCCGGGTCGACGACAGCTGCGTGACGGTCGGCGGCTTCCAGGCCCCGAACCTGGCCTCCGAGGTGCTCGCCGCCGGGAAGACCTGGGCGAGCTACAACGAGACCCTGCCCAGCCAGGGCAGCACGGTGTGCAGCAGCGGCAAGTACGCGCAGAAGCACAACCCCTGGTTCGGCTTCGGGAACGTCCCGCTCGACAGCGCCAAGACCTTCGCCCAATTCCCGACCGACTACACCACGCTGCCCAACGTGTCGTTCGTGGTCCCGAACCTGTGCAGCGACATGCACGACTGCTCGGTCGGCACCGGGGACACCTGGATCAAGAACAACCTCGGCGGGTACGCCGCCTGGGCGCAGAGCCACAACAGCCTGCTCGTCGTCACCTTCGACGAGGACAACAGCCTGTCCGGCAACCGCATCCCGACCCTGGTCTACGGCGCCCACGTGACGCCGGGCAGCAGCAGCTCCACCACCTACAACCACTACAACGTGCTGCGCACCCTGGAGGACCTGTCCGGGGCGAGCGGCCACGCGGGCAACGCGGCCGGCGCGACAGACATCTCCGGCATCTGGAACTGACCCCGCACAGCCGACCGGCACCCCGGACCGGCGACCGCCCCGCGGTCGTCGGCCCCTCCGTCGGTCCCTCCGTCGGCCCTTCGTTCCGGCGCCGCTCCCGCTGACGATTCGGCCACCGCCGAACTCGGAACGCCCCGGCTCCCGGGGACGTTGACCCGCGCACGAGAGATCACCGCCCCGCCCGGCAGCCGGGCCGGCCGGGGTCGGCGCGGTGCGACACCCGCAGCCCGGACCGGCTGCGGGTGGGCCGGGTACGGGGAGGAGTCGCGAGGTGCGGTACGGGATCCTGGGGCCGTTCGAGGTCCGGTTCGACGACGTTCCGGTGGTGGTGCCGCGCCCGCGGCAGCGTGCCGGGCTGGCCCTGCTCCTGCTCAACGCCAACCGTCCGGTCGGCATCGACCGGATGGTGGACGCGCTCTGGGGCGGGGCGCCGCCGCGCACCGCCCGCGCGCAGGTGCACACCGTCGTCTCCACCGTCCGGCGGGCCCTTCCGCCGCAGGCCGCGCAGGGGCTCACCCTCGAAGCGGTCGGCTACCGACTGGTCGTACGGGAGGAGGAGTTGGACGCGGAGCGGTTCGGCGCGGCGCTGGCCGCCGCCCGGGTGCTGGCCGGGCAGGGCCGCCCGGAGGAGGCAGCCGACCGGCTCCGGCAGGCTCTGGCCCTGTGGCGCGGCGAGGCCCTGAGCGGCATCGAGGCGCCGTTCGCCGCCGCGGCCCGGGCCCGGCTGGCCGAAGAGCGTTTCGCCGCCCACGAGTTGCTGGCCGACCTGGAACTCGCCCGTGGCAGGCACCGTGAACTGGTGCCCGAACTGACGGCGCTCGCCGGCGAGTTCCCCGCACGCGAGTCCATCGCCGAACGGGCCGCCCAGGCGCTCTACCGCTGTGGGCGGCAGGCCGACGCGCTCGCCGTCGTCCGGGCGACCCGCCGGGTGCTGGCCGAGGAGTACGGGCTCGACCCCGGTGAGCGGCTGCTGGAACTGGAGGCCGCGATCCTGCGGCACGAACTGCCCGCCGCCCCGCTGGCCCGGGCCGACACTGCCGGGCCGGACCTCGCGGGGCCGGACCTCGCGGGGCCGGACCTCGTGGGGACACGGCCGCAGCCGCAGCCGCAGCCGCAGCCGCAGCCGCAGCCGCAGCCGCAGTCGCAGTCGCGGCTTCCGCCGGCCCTGCCGGTCCCGGCCCAACTGCCCAGGTTCGCCTCCGGGTTCGTCGGCCGCCGGGCGGAGATCGACCGCCTCGCCGAGCTGTCCGCGGCGGGCGACGGCGCCGGCCGGATCGTCGCGGTGACCGGCCCGGCCGGGGTGGGGAAGACCTCCCTGGTGCTGCGCTCCGCCCAGGACCTCGCCGCCCGGTACCCGGACGGCCAGCTCTTCGTCGACCTGCACGGCTACGACCGGGCGGAGCACGAGCCGCCCGCCCGGGTGCTGGAACGCCTGCTGATCGCCCTCGGCGTCCCCGGGCCGCTGATCCCGTCCGACGCGGCCCTGCGCGAGGACCTCTACCGGTCGACCGTGGCCGGGCGCCGGCTCCTGGTGGTGCTGGACGACGCCCGTGACTACGAGCACGTCCGCCCGCTGCTGCCGAGCTCCCCGCAGAGCTTCACCGTGGTCACCAGCCGGGGCAAGCTCGGTAGCCTGGTCGCCGCCACCGGCGCGGTGCCCCTGCGGCTCGGCGTGCTGTCGCCGACGGACTCGGTCGAGGTGCTCGGCCGGATCGCGGGCCGGGACCGGATCGCCGGATCGCCGGAGGCCGCCGGGGAACTCGCCCGGCTCTGCGGCGGACTGCCGCTGGCCCTGCGGATCTCGGCCGTGCGGCTGGTCGAGCGGCCCGACCTGCCGCTCTCCGGCCTGGCCGCGGAACTCACCCCCGAGGACGAGCGGCTCACCGCCCTCAGTCTGCCGGACGGCGGACTGACCGTCTCCAGGGCGCTGGAGCACACCTACCGGCGGCTCGGCCCGGACGCCGCCCGCCTGCTGCGGCTGCTCGGCCTGCACCCGGCCGAGGCCGTCACGGAGGCCGTCGCCGCCGCCCTGCTCGGCCCGGCGGACGCCCCGCTCGGCGCCTCGGGAGCACCGGCCCGGCCGCTGCTGCGGATCCTGGAGTCGCTGCACCTCATCGAGCCCGCCGGCCCGGCCGGCCGCTACCGGATGCACGACCTGGTCCGGCTGTACGGCCGGGAACTCGCCGCCGGGGACGAGGCGGCCTCGGCCGCCGCCCGGGACCGGATGTTCGACTGGTACGTCACGGTCGCCGACGCCGCCCAGCGGCTGATGGCTCCGGCCGCCCCCCACGTCCCGGTGGAGCCGCGCCACCGTTGGAGCGGCCCGCACCCCTTCGACGGGGCGGCCGCCGCCCGGGAGTGGTTCGAGGCGGAGGGTGCCACCCTGCTCGCCCTGACCAGGCTCGCCGCCTCGCTCGGCGACCACCGCACCACCTGGCAACTGGCCACCGTGCAGCAGAGTCACCTGATCGGCGGCCACGGCCTCGACACCCTGGTGGAGACCCAGCAGCTCGGCGAGCGCGCGGCCGTCCTGGCCGGGCACGACCTGGCCGCCGCCACGCTCGCGAGCAGCCTCGGCATCGCGTTCGCGATCCGCCGGGACGACCGCGCCCGCGGGTACCTCCTGCGGGCCGTCACCGGCTTCCTCGCCCTGGGCGACCTGCGCCGCGCCGCCGTCACCCGGCTGTACCTCGGCGACCTGGACGACGCGACGGCCCACCGGCTCTGCCTCGCCGCGCTGGGCAGCCCGGCGGCCGAGGACGGGGAACGGCTGGAGCGGGCCGTCCGGGACCGCCTCGCCGAGTCGGCCTGACCGTGCGGCGCAGTGCAACCGCAGTTCGGGGCGGGTGGGGCGGGCGGGTAGCGGATGGAGAGGGGGTGAGTAGCGGGGCCGCCGAGGATGGTGACCACAGCCCCACCGGGTCCCGCCCGGCGGGGCGGCCGGACCGGACCCGGTCCGGCCCGGGATCCAGAGAGCGAAGGAGACGACCATGCAGAACGAGAACACCGAGAAGGTCACCGTCCAGGTCGAGGACGAGGCCGCCGCCATCGAGATCCGCCTGCTCGACCGGATCGAGACCATCGGTTCCAAGGCCGTCGAGGGCTGATCCTCCGACGCGCAGCGCGACACCCAGTGCCGGCGGGGCTGCCCCCCGCCGGCACGTCGGCGTCCCGGGGCAGTTCGACGGACGCCGCCGCCCGCGCGCCACCCCGTGCGCCGCCCGGCGCCGCCCGCGCCACCCGGCGTGCCGCCAGCAGACCGAACTCCCGGGAGGAGCAGCTCCGATGAGACTTCCGAAGGTCAAATTCGACCACCTGCCGTACCGCACCGCCGACGGCTCGGTGCGGATCGGCGGCGAACTCTACGGCCTCGGGGCCGAGATCCGCGACCCGCACGGATGGGTCTGGACGGCCCTCGGCCTGCTGGACGGCACCCGCGCCGAGGACCGCGTCGTCGACGAACTCCGCTCCGCGCATCCGGAGTTGACTGCCGCCTCGGCCCGCGGCCTGGTCGGCGCACTGATCGCCACGGGCTACCTGGAGGACGCCGTCGGCGCCGACACCGAGCTGCTCGACGCCGCCGAGCGGGCCCGGTACACCAAGAACCAGGCGTTCTTCCGCCGGATCGACCTGCGGCCCCGGGAGAGCCAGTGGGACGCCCAACTGAGGCTCAAGCGCGCGAGCGTGGTGGTCCTCGGCCTCGGCGGCACCGGCAGCCACGCCGCCTGGGCGCTGGCCGCCGCCGGGGTCGGCCGGGTGCACTGCGTCGACCCGGACCGGGTCGAGCTCTCCAACCTGACCCGTCAGGTGCTCTACACCGAGGCCGACCTCGGCCGCCCCAAGGCGGAGGTCGCCGCCGAGCGGCTGCGCGCCGTCAACTCCCGGATCCGGGTCACCCACGACACCCGGCGGGTGGACGGCCGGGACGCGCTCGCCGAGACCGTCGCCGGGCACGACGCCCTGGCCCTGTGCGCGGACGAGCCGGACGGCGAGACCCTCCGGGGCTGGGCCTCGGAGGTCTGCGCCGGCACCGGCGTGCCCTGGGTCGGCGGCGGCTACAACGGCCCGTTCGTCTCGGTGGGCACCTTCACCCGGGAAGGGCCCTGCTTCCAGTGCGTCGCCGCCGGTGAGGAGGCCAGACTGCCCGACGGCCCGCCGCCCCGGCTCGGTGGCAGCGGCGTGCTCTCGGCCTCCGCGGGCATCTCCGGAAACCTCGTCGCCTATGAGGTCGTCGCCCTGCTCACCGGGACGTCCCGGCTGGCCCCCGGCTACCTGCGGGCCGTCAACCTGATCGCCCCGGACGACCAGCCGCTGATCCGTCACGAGCGTCGGCCCGACTGCCCCCACTGCCGTGGCTGACCGGCCCGGCGACGGCGGACCGGCCGTGCTCGGAACGGTCGAGTTCCATCCGCTCGGGATGCGCGAGGACGCCGGGGAGTGGATCGTCGGCCGGGCCGACACCGGGGACTTCGTGGCCCTGCCGCCCTCGGGCGTCCAGGCCATCCGGCTGCTCCGGTCCGGCCTGACGGTCGACGAGACGGCGGCCCGCATCCACCGGGACAGCGGCCGGCGGATCGCCGTGGCACCCTTCGTGGAGTCCTTGACGCGGCTGGGCTTCGTCCGCTCCGTGGACGGCCGGCCGGTGGACTCCGCCCCGCCGGTGCGGGCGAGCCTGCCGTGGATCCGTACCGAGCACGTCCGCTGGCTGCTCAGCCCGTTCCTCCCGGCCGTCCTGCTCGCGGTCGCGGCGGCCGCCGCGGTCCTGCTGGCCGCCCGGCCGGAGCTGCGGCCGGGCTGGCAGGACCTGGTCTGGAGCGACCGGGGCACCTTCGTGCTCGCCGGGCAGGCCGCGCTCACCTGGGCGCTGCTCTACGTCCACGAGCTGTCGCACCTGCTGACCGCCCGCGCGGCCGGGGTCCCGGGGAGGATCCGGCTGGGCACCCGGTTGCAGTTCCTGGTGATGCAGACCGACGTCTCCGGCATCTGGCAGTGCCCCCGGAAGGTCCGCTGCACCGTCTACCTCTCCGGCATGGTGCTGGACCTCGGCATCGCCGGCGGGTGCGTGCTGATCGAGACCGGCACCGGCCCGAACCGGCTGCTCTCCCTCCTCGCGTTCAGCAAACTGCTCGCCGTGGCCGTCGAGTTGATGGTCTTCATGCGGACCGACGTGTACTTCCTGCTCCAAGACCTGCTCTCCTGCCGCAACCTCTACCGGGACGCGGCGGCCCACTGCCGCCACCTCGCGGCCCGATGCGCGGGCCGGGCCCACTCCGACCCGTTGACCGCCCTGCGGCCCCGGGAGCGGCGGATCGTGCGCGGCTACGCCGTGCTGATGGTGCTGGGCACCGTCGGCTCGCTGGTCCTCGCCTACCTGGTGTTCGTCCGGGTCACCCTGGTGCTGCTGACCCGGGCCCTGCACACCCTCGGCGGCCCGGCCGACCCGGTCTCCCTCGCCGACGCCGTCGCCACGGTCGTCGCCCTGGTCGCCACCCAGGGGCTGTGGGCGCGGGCCTGGTGGCGCCGGCACGGCCCGAAGGTCCGCCCGGCGCTGCGCTCGCTGCTCCGGGGCGGACGGCCGGCCGGGGCCGGTCGGTAGCGGCGGCGGGTGCCCGGCTGGTATCGATAGGGGCGTGCGATTCGAACAGGTGCCGATGCCGGAGCAGGTGGGGGAGCGCCCCCGGGACGCCCGCGGGTACCCGGTGCCGGCGATCACGCCGTGGCAGGACGGGCAGCCGCAGTTCGCGCTGACCGACCACGGGCGCAGCGCCGACTGCGCGCTGGAGCGCCGCTGTTCGGTGTGCGGCGCCCTCATGCCGCGCGGTCCGGTCTGGCGGGTGGTCGGTCCGGCGGAGAGCGCCGCGATCGCGGAGGCGCTCGGGGCCGGGCGCCCGTACCGCAATCTGGCGCCCACCATGGAGGGCCCGGGTCACCGCGCCTGCATGCTGTACGCGTCGATGGTGTGCCCGTACCTGGCCCGGCCCAACGCCCGTCGGCGGGTGAGCGCCGAGGGCGCGGGGGAGGGGCTGACCGCCGCCGCCGTCCGCGGTGCGGCGCGCGGTGGGACGGGCGCGGTGGTCGGGTTCGGCGACTACGAGTACGCCGTCACCGAGGAGCGGGTGCTGTTCCGCTTCCTCGACCTGGTCGAGTTCCTGCCGCACGAGTCGGCGGACGAGCACCTCGCTGAACTGCGTGCCGAGTTGGCGCGCCCGACCCCGGATCAGGGCCGGTAGACCGGCAGGCCCTTGACGGTGGAGACCTGGACCGGGGCCGCCGAGCCGTCGGCCGGTACGGTGCTGATGCCGTCCGGGGTGCGGGCCGCGACGGTCCTGCCGTCGGGGGACCACGCGGGCTCGGTGTAGTCCGTGGTGGCCGAGGGGGTGAGGTCCTTCTCGGTCGTCCGGTCGTGCTCGGTGGAGCGGGTGAACAGGTGGTCGTGGCCGTTCACCGAGCGGACGAAGACGATGTTCCCGCCGTCCGGGGACAGCGCGGGCTGGGAGCCCTTGCCGATGTCCCGGGTGGCCGGGCGGATGTAGTCGTCGTAGATGTACACCTCGCCGGACGGGGTGTTGGCGTACGCGATGTCGGCCCGCTGCCCGCCGGCGTTGGCCCAGGTGTTGCCGGTCTGCGGCGGCTGCGGGGCGCCGGCCGCGTCGCCGGCCTCGGAGTTGTGCGGGGCGAGTTCCTCGACGGCGCCGCCCTTGGCGGGCACCTTCTCCAGCCGCAGCACGCCGCCCTTGTTGGAGGTGAACACGATGTTGTTGTAGCGGTCGGTCTCGTCGGGCACCGCGCCGCCGCTCGGCCCCTTGTCGGCGTGCTGCCAGGTCGGGTGGGACCAGGTCTCGCCACTGGGGGCCTTGGCGAGGGTCGCCCTGCCGCTGCCGTCCGGGGCGGCGGTCAGCAGGTTGCCGTCGCCGTCGACGAAGACGGCCTTCTTGCCGTCGGGGGACCACGCGAGGTCGCGCACCACGGTGCCGAAGTCGACGGTGGTGCCGTTCATGGCGACCGTCCGGGTGCCCGTGCTGATGGTCAGGTGGTTGGCCGCGGAGGTGCCGTTGACCTCCTTGCCGCCGGACTCCTTGCCCCCTGGCTCCTTGCCGCCCGGCTCCTTGCCGCCCGGCGCCGGGCTGCCGGAGTGCGATCCGCCGCCCGGCGCCGCCGTGACCGGCGCGCTGGGGGCGGCGGTCGATCCGGAGTCGCCGTTCTCGGGGCCGCAGGCGGAGAGCAGGACCGCGCCCGCGGTGGTCATCAGGGCGATGGCGGCGGCGCTGCCGAATCTGTTGCGCACGGACATCTCTTGGTCCCCCTCGGTGGTGCTGTGGCTTTCGACAAGGAGGTTCCCAGTCCGAGGTCCGCGGCCGGTGCGGGCTTCGTCACAACCCTGGAACAGTGATGCGGGGCCGCCGGGGTGGGGACCGGGGCCGGGCCGCCCGACGCCGCGTCAGCCGGACGCCGCGTCAACCGGCCGCGCCCGCAAGGGCCGAAGCACTCGGAGGCCGAGCGCTCAGAGGCCGAGCTCGGTGAGGCCCGGGTGGCCGTCCGGGCGTGGGCCGGCCGGCCAGTGCAGCAGGCGCTCCCCGGGAGCGATCGGCAGGTCGTTGATGCAGGCGAGCCGACGGGCCATCAGGCCGTTCGCGTCGAACTCCCAGTTCTCGTTCCCGTGCGAGCGGTACCACTGCCCGGCGTCGTCGTGCCACTCGTAGGCGAAGCGGACGGCGATCCGGTCGCCGTCGTGCGCCCACAGCTCCTTGACCAGGCGGTAGTCGAGTTCGCGCTGCCACTTGCGGGTGAGGAAGGCGGCGAGTGCCGTCCCGGTGGTCACTGCCCGGGCGGTGTTCCTGGTGGTCCTGCCGGCGGTGCTGCGGTCCATGGGGAGGTCGTCCTCTCGGTGGGGGGAAGAGGTCGTGCTCGGATCCGGCGATTCCTTGTTAGGAAACCTTCCTAACAATTGGCATTGAACCACCGACCGCTGCCCCCGCCAAGCCGTCGGGCGGGGTGGAGTTCGGTGCGGGTACGCCCCTTGCGCCCCACGCGCCCCTCGTTTATCGCCCGTTGATCGCCGCCGCCTAGCGTCGGGGCCATGGACGACAGGACGGCCGAGTGGCCGGGGGCGGCGCCCGAGGGGCGGATGACCGAGCAGGACGCCGAGCGGTTCCGGCAGTTGCTGGCCGGGCTGGAGAGCTCGCTGGCGGCGGACCGGGAGGTGGCGGGGCGTGAGACCTGAGGCCGCCGAAGCGCGCGGTCCGGTGGCGGTACTGCCGCTCTGGCGGCGTGGGGAGGAGCACCGGGACGCGGACCGGCCCGGGGTGCTGCGGGGGCACCCCGGGCCGGTGGCGTCGGATCAGCCGGAGCCGGAGCCCGAGCCGGAGGAGGCGCCCAGGGGGGCGCCGGTGCCGGTGTCGGAACGGAACTGATCGACCGTCAGCAGTCGCACCCACAGTCGCAGCCCTCGCAGCCACAGGAATCGCAGCAGTCGCACCCGCACTTGCCGCACTCGCAGCAGCTGGGGTCGCAGCAGTCGCAGGCTTTGCCGCAGTCGTGCCGCTCGCAGAAGCCCTTGCGGCGCTCCCGGCTGAACGGGTCGTCGTGCTCGCAGCAGAGCAGCTGGCAGGAGCAGGCCATCAGGGCCCACACCGCGCACCCGGCGAGCAGGTTGCGCGGGTGCGGCGGCTTCCCGCCGAGCGGCGGGCCGAAGCCCGGGCCCTGCGGCACCCACGGGGGGAGGGGCGCCTGCTCCGGGGCCTGGCCGGGCGGCACCTGACGCGGCGGCGCGTCCTGCGGGGTGTCGGCGGTGGCGTGCTCGGCCCCGACCGGACCGCGCCGGCAGCTTGCCGCGTGCCCGGCCCGGCCGAAGACCCGGTCCACCGCGGTCTCCGTCTCGTGGGCGAGCAGCACGTGCACCAGGGCCCGGTCGGTGAGTTCGACCTCCCGGAGCGCGAGCCGGATGCCGTGCACGGCGTCCCGGCAGAGCCGTTCGGCCTCGGCCCGGTCGGTGCCGGTGGCGGTCAGCGGGTTCCAGGCGCCCGAGGCGGCGTCGGCCGCCTGGTCCTCGGCGGCGTCCAGCAGGTGGGCGAGCCGGCCGAACAGCCGCCCGGCCTCGGCGAGCGGGGCGGCGTTGCCGGGCCGCCCGGCGATCACGGCGGTGTGCGCGAAGGCGGCCGAGGTGGCGGTCTCGGTGGGCTCGGTGACCAGCAGCACGGAGCCGCCGGGCCGCAGCGAGCGCTCCAACTCGCCCTGCCGGGAGGCGGCGTCGAGCAGCACGGCGGTGTCGAAGCCGACCGCGGAGGCGCTGCCCGCGCTCTGCCGGTCCCAGCGCCTGGTCACCGCGCGGGCCCCGGCGGCCACCGGGCGGCGGGCGAACACGCCGTCCCGGTCCTCGACGTGGTCGCGGATCTTCACCGAGGCGAGCGCGAGCGAGACGGCGGCCGCCAGCCGGGCGCCCTCGCCCTTGGCGACGGAGGCCGTGCGCATGCCGCGCAGCGGGCAGGGCCCGGCCGTGCGGCGCCAGTTGGTGTCGGTCGGGGCGGCCTGCGCCTCGACCAGGACGGAGATGATCAGGCCGTCGTAGTTGGTGGCGGTCCGGGCGAGCTGCCCGTGGTCGTCCCGCAGGGCGAGGCAGAGCCCGCACAGGTGCGCCATCCAGGAGGTGCGGAGGCGTTCCGACAGCCGGTGGCCGCACGGTCTGATGATGCCGAACACGATCGTTGCTCCCCCTCGCCGGTGGGCCGCGGCACGGCCCCTCGGGCCGCTGACCGGCCCCTTTGTCGCCGAACATCATATGATCACCGGCTCGGTGACGGTCGACGGGCGGCCGAACCGAGGCCGCCTCGAGACCGAGCCGCCGTCAGACCTTCACGGCTTCCGGAGAACTCCCGGGAGGCGGTCCCAGATCCGGGATAGCATCACGGATATGGGAATCGACACCGCCGCCGACGAACGGCTGGCACAACGGCTCGCCGAGTTGCGGGTCGAACGCGGCTGGACGCTGGAGGAGTTGGCGCAACTGGCCGACGTCAGCCGGTCCACCCTCTCCCGGGTGGAACGCGCCGAGGTCAGCCCGACCGCCGCCCTGCTCGGGCGACTGTGCACCGTGTACGGGCGGACCATGTCCCGGCTGCTCGCCGAGGTGGAGTCCGGCCCCGCCCGGCTGGTCCGGGCCGGCGACCAGCAGCTCTGGCGCGACGAGGCCACCGGCTTCGTCCGTCGCTCGGTCTCCCCGCCGCACGGCTCGCTGCACGCCGAGATCATCGAGGGCCGGCTCCCGGCCGGCGCCGACATCGCCTACGACCGCCCCTGCCTGCCCGGGCTGGAACACCACCTCTGGCTGTTCGAGGGGCAGTTGGAACTCACCCTGGACGGCGAGGCCGAACTCCTCGGCCCCGGCGACTGCCTGCGCTACGGCTCCGGCAGCATGCGCTTCCGCAGCCTCGGCCCGGGCGAGGCCCGCTACGCCCTGGTGGTGGTCGAGTCATGAGCACCGCCACCGGCCCGATACCGGAGCGGGCGGGCAGGCAACGCTTCGACGCCGCCGGGCGCCGCGTCCTGCTGGTCTGCGTCGCGGGCGGCTTCACCACCCTGATCGACCAGTCCGTCCTGAACACCTCCCTCCCCGCCCTGCGCCAGACCCTGCACGCCCAGCCCGCCCACCTCCAGTGGATCGTCGCCGGGTACTCCCTCGCCTTCGGCCTCGCGCTGATCCCCGGCGGCCGCCTCGGCGACGTCAAGGGCCGCAAGTGGTTCTTCGTCACCGGCCTGGCCCTGTTCACCGCGGTCAGCCTGGTCTCCGCGACCGCCACCGCCCCGGAGGTGCTGATCGCCGCCCGACTGCTCCAGGGCGTCGGCGCCGGACTGGTCAACTCCCAGATGATCGGCACCCTCCAGGACGTCTTCGACGGCCAGCTGCGCGCCCGCGCCCTCGGGATGTACGCCGTCACCGGCAGCCTCGCCTTCGCCCTCGGCCCGCCGGTCGGCGGCCTGGTCCTGGCGGCGGCCGGCCCCGAACTCGGCTGGCGGCTGACCTTCCTGCTCAACCTCCCGTTCGGCCTGGCGACCCTGCTGCTGGCCGTCCGACACCTGCCCGCGCCCCGCCCGGCCACCCGGCACGCCGACCTCGACCTGCTCGGCCTGCTGCTGGTCGGCGCGCTCACCCTCGCCCTGATGCTGCCCTTCGTCCAACCGCCCGGCTGGGCCGGCTGGCTGGCCTTCGGAGCCGGCGCCCTGGCCCTGCTCGGCGCACTGGTCGGATGGCAGCGCCGCTACGCCCGGACCGGCGGGCACCCGCTGATCCACCCCGCCCTCAGCCGCTCCGCGCCGTACGCGCTCGGCACGGCCACCGCGATGGCCCAGTTCGGCTCCTCGCTGGCCGCCTCGCTCGTCCTCACCATGTTCCTCCAGGACGGCCTGGGGCTGTCCCCGATGGGCGCCGCCCTGGTCTCGCTGCCCTCCGCGCTGGCCATGGCGGCGGCCTCCGCGCTCGCCTGGCGGGTGGTGCAGCGGCTCGGCCGGCGCACCGTCACCCTCGGGATGACCGGCTCCGCGCTCGCCATGCTGCTCAGCGGCGCCGTCGCGCACTGGGCCCCGGCCGCCGTGCTGCCCTGGCTGCTCGCCCTGCTCCAACTGCTCAGCGGCGCCTCGGTCGGCCTGATGGGCTCCACCAACCAGGCCTACGTGCTGCGCCACGCGCCCGCCGAGGCGGCCGGCGTCAGCGGGGCGATCCTGCAGATGGCGCAGCGGATCGCGGCGGCCGTCGCGGTCTCCGCGCTGTCCGGGGTCTACCTGCGCGAGACGGCCGGGGGCGGCGGCCACCGCTCCGCCTACCTGGCGGCGAGCCTGGTCTGCGCGGCGGTGGCCGGACTCGCCGTGCTGGCCTCGGTGTTCGCCGGCCGGCCGGCCGGGCCGGAACGCACCCCCGACGGCACCGCCCCGGTGCGCCGAGGGCGAACGGCCGTCCGGTAGCAGCCGGTCGGCGCGTACGGTGTCGCCATGACGACAGTACGAACGGTGGAACTGCCCGGCGTCACGCTCGCCTACCGGGAGAGCGGACGCCCCGACGGCCCGCCGCTGGTGCTGCTGCACGCCCTCGGCGAGCGCGCCGCCGACTGGGAGCCGGTGCTGCCCGAGCTCGCCCCCGACCACCACGTGTACGCGCTCGACCTGCGCGGCCACGGCGACAGCGGCCGCACCGCCCGCTACGGCCTGGCCGAGATGCGCGAGGACGTGCTCGCCTTCCTCGACGCGCTCGGCCTGGCCCGGGTCGACCTGGTCGGCCACTCGATGGGCGGCGTGGTCGCCTACCTGCTCGCCCAGGCCGCACCCGAGCGGGTCGACCGGCTCGTCCTGGAGGACATCGCCGCCCTGTACCCGCGCCCGTCGAGCGTGCCGCCCGAGGGCGCGGACGAACCGGCGCACTTCGACTGGGCGATGGTCCGGGCCGTCAAGGCGCAGCTCGACACCCCCGACCCGGCCTGGCGGGAGGGGCTGGCCCGGATCACCGCCCGCACCCTGGTCGTCGTCGGCGGTGCCACCAGCCACATCCCGCAGGAGCGGGTCGCCGAACTCGCCCGGCTCGTCCCGGACTGCCGCCTGGTCACCATCGAGGCCGGGCACCTGGTGCACCGCACCCGGCCCGCCGAGTACGTCGCCGCCGTGGCGCCGTTCCTGGCGCCCTGAGCGACCCGGCTGTCCCACCCGGACCCCGCCGGTCGACGCCTGCCCCCTCAGACCCCCTGCTCGGCGGGCAGCCGCCCGCTGCGCACCGCCGCCAGCAGCTCGGCGTGGTCGGCCTCGGTGCGGTCCGCGTAGGTGACGGCGAAGGCCGCGACCGCCTCGTCCAGCGCCTCGTTCTTGCCGCAGTACCCGGCGAGCAGCCCCGGGTCGGCGGTGTGGGCGTGCGCCCGGGCGAGCAGCGCCCCGGTGATCCGGGCGTAGTCGTCCAGCTGGCCCGGCAGCAGCGCGGCCGGGTCGACGCTGCCCTTGCGGTTGCGGAACTGCCGTACCTGGTAGGGGAGTCCGTCCACGGTGGTCCACCCGAGCAGGGTGTCGCTGACCACCTGCATGTGCTTCTGGCCGAGCACCACGCGCCGCCCCTCGTGCTCCTCCGGCCGCTGCCCCCGGCCGCCGTCCAGGTACGGCAGCAGCACGGACGGCCGGGCCTCCTTCACCTGGAGCACCAGCGGCTGGTCCCGGTGGTCGGTGAGCAGCACGACGTACGAGCGGGTGCCGACGCTGCCGGTGCCGACCACCCGGAACGCCACGTCCTGCACCCGGTAGCGGGACAGCAGGGTGCGCACCTCGGCGGGCACCGTCGCCACGTACGGGCCCAGCGCCCCGGCCACCGCCCGGGCGGTCGCGTCGGTGACCTCGGTGAGCACCGGCGGGGCGGCCGTGAAACGCCAGCCGCCGTCCGCGGTACGGATGGTGCTGCGGGCGGCGAACCGGGCGCTGGTGTTGCCGAGGGCCTTCGCACCGACCTTGGTCAGCACCTCGGTGAGGTCGTGCGCCTCGGTGAAGGACACCAACTGCTCGTCCGCCACGGCGTTCCAGGCGTCCAGGGCGGGCAGCTTGGCGAGGGTGCGCATGGTGCGCCGGTAGGAGGCGGCCGCGTGCGCGGCGGCGGCCCGGGCGGTGGTCTCGCTCGCCCCGGTCTCCCGCCCGGCCAGCACCAGGCTGGTGGCCAGCCGCTTGAGGTCCCACTCCCAGGGGCCGGGCACGGTCTCGTCGAAGTCGTTGATGTCCATCACGAGTTGGCCGCGCGCGTCGCCGTACAGGCCGAAGTTGGCCGCGTGGGCGTCCCCGCACAGCTGCGCGGTGACGCCGGTCACCGGAGTGCCCGCGAGGTCGGCGGCCATCAGCCCGGCCGACCCGCGCAGGAAGGCGAACGGGGTGGCGGCCATCCGGCCGACCCGGATCGGCACCAGCCCGGGGATCCGGCCGGCATTGGAGGCCTCGATCGCCGCCACGGCGGTGGGCCGGTCGGGCGCGGGCGTGAACTCCGCGTGCCGCTCCCGGGGGACGCGCTCGCGCAGGGCCTTGCCCTGCTCGCGGGCCCGCTGCGCCCGGCCGTCCGGGCCGGTCGCGAATCCGGGGACGCCGAACTGCCGCCGTGCCGTGCTGCCTCTGTTCTCCGTCACTGTCCCCGCCCCGCCCGCCTTGCTCGAACTCCCGCCCGTGACCTGCACGGATGGCTCAACAGGGGGAGGACGTCCGGGATGGCGCGGTGGTTCCCGGGGCCGCTGGGCCAGCTGGGGCCCGCCGTGCCGTGCGGGCGGACCGGGGCCTACCGTGGGGCGGGTGACTGAGCTTCGGAACGGCCTGACGGTACGACTGCCCGCTGCCGCGGCGGCGCTGGTGACGGTGGCGGCGGGCCTGGGCGTGCGCGCCGTGCTGACCGGCGAGGTGGCCAAGTGCGCGGGCGACGCGCTCTACACCGTGCTGGTGTACGCCCTGGTGGTGCTGGTCGCGCCCCGGGTGCGGCCGCTGCGGGCCGCCCTGGTGGCGGCCGCGGTGAGCTGGGCGGTGGAGCTGTTCCAGGCCACCGGCCTGCCGGACGCCTGGGGGCGGCACAGCGCGCTGGTGCACCTGGTGCTCGGGTCGACCTTCAACCCGCCGGACCTGTTCTGGTACCTGGTCGGCGCGGCGGGCGCCGCGCTGTCGCACCGGGTGCTGCGGGCCGGCCGGATCAGCCGGCCCGCAGCACCCGGTGCGAATGTCTGATGGCGCGTCAGATTCTGATGGCGCGTCAGAGCGGCAGCAGCTCCGGGCGCTTGGCCTCGACGTGGTCGCCCGAGGACTCCCCGCGCAGGCGTCGGCCGACCCAGGGGATCAGGTACTCGCGGGCCCACTGGAGGTTCTCCCGCCGCTGGTCGGCGGGGGTGAGCGCGCGGGCGGTCGGCCACGGGGCCTCCGGGTCGTCCTGGGTGCGCAGGCCGAGCGAACGGGCGGCCAGCAGGGCGACCCGCTGGTGGCCCTCGGGGGAGAGGTGCAGCCGGTCCTCGCTCCAGGCCCGGCGGTCCTGCACCGCGCGCAGCGACCACAGGTCGGCGACCTTGCAGTCGTAGCGGTCGGCGACCGCCCGCATGTGGCCGTTGTAGGTGGCGATCTTGCCGCGCAGGTGCTTGAGCAGCGGCACCTCGCGGGTGTCGAAGCCGGTGCAGATCAGCACCGTCCCGGCGTTCTCGGCGAGTTGGGCGATGGCGGCCTCGAAGCGGACGGCCACCTCGTCCGGGTCGCTGCCGGGCCGGAGGATGTCGTTGCCGCCGGCGCAGAAGGTGACCAGGTCGGGCTGGAGCCGGCGGACCTGCGGCACCTGCTCGGCCACGATCTGGTCCAACAGCCGCCCCCGCACCGCCAGGTTGGCGTAGCGGAACCCGCCCGGCGGCCGCCCGTCGGCGAGCAGCCCGGCCAGGCGGTCGGCCCAGCCGGCGAAGGCGCCGTCGGCACCGGGGTCGTTCAGGCCCTCGGTGAAGCTGTCCCCGAGGGCGGCGTACGAACTGAGGTCAAGGGTCTCCTGGAGGTTCGGCATGAAAGAGATAGTTCACCCATTCAAGTGACCTACGCCACCGTAGGTGAGCCTGGCGGAACGTGAGATGGGCCACGTACGCTCTACGGCCCCGCCCGGCCGCAGAGCGCCCGGTCCGGGAAAGCACAAGGTCCGTTCCCCCTTCCGCTTTCCGGCCCGCCCGGACGATCCTCGAAGGACGGCGCGCCGCTCCGGCCGCCGTACCTTTCCTGGGGGAGCACCGGCCATGAACAGCTCCGAGAACTGGACCGTCGACGACCGCTGCACCAACTGCGACGTCGCCCGGCAGCTCGCGCCCGACCTGATCCGGGAGCGCGACCGCAAGTCCGAGCTGGTCCGCCAGCCGCGCGACGAGGCCGAGCGCCGCCAACTGCTCGCCGCCGCCCACGCCTGCCCGACCCGCTCGATCCGCCCCGGCAACGGCCCGCTCGACCGGGCCACCGACCCGTTCCCGCTGGCCCTCGACGAGACCGGCGAGGTGCTGCTGCTGGGCCACAACTCGCGGCAGACCGCGGGCGCCACCGCCTACCTCTGTCGCCGCCCCGACGGCTGGGTGATGATCGACACGCCCCGCTGGAGCGAGGCCCTCGCCGCCCGCTACCAGGCGCTCGGCCCGGTCACCGACGTCCTGCTCACCCACCGCGACCACGCGGCGCACGGCCGCGCGTACGCCGACCGGCTGGGCGCCCGGCTCTGGATCCACGAGGGCGACCTCGCCGCGGCCCCGGACGCCGACCGGGTGCTGCGCGGCACCGACCCGGTGGAGGTGTCGCCCGGCCTGGTCGCCCACCCCTTCCCCGGCCACACCCGCGGCAGCGTGCTGTACGTCGCCGACGAGCGGTACTGCTTCAGCGGCGACAGCCTGTACTGGTCCCGCACCAACCGGGACATCGAGGTGCAGGAGGCGGTGACCTGGTACTCGATCGAGGAGCAGGCGGCCTCGCTGGAGCGCAGCCTGGACGCGCTGCGCTTCGAGTGGCTGCTGCCCGGCCACGGCGACAAGCACTGGATGCCCGCCGAGGAGGCGGACCGCCGGCTGCGCGCCCTCGCCGTCCGGGCCCGCGCGCTGCGGACCGGGCCGGTGGACTTCGCCGCGGTGCGCTGGTGAGCGGTCCGGCCCGCCGGTGAGGGTCCGGCCCGGCGCGGCTCGCCGGTGACCCGGCCCGCCGGTGACCCCGTCCGGCCCGCCGGTTCGTGCGCCGGGGCTCGCGCCGGGTGCGCGGGGGGTTGCGCCCGCCGGGGGCGCCCGCGCGGGTGTGCGAGTGGGGATCGCGGGGCAGCCGCCTCAGCAGCGACCCGCAGCTCCGCACCCGAACTCCCCGCGATCCTAGGACGGTTGAGCGATGCCCACGCACACTCCGGCACGTACGGCGCGGCCCCGGCGCTACCTGATGTGCCGGCCGACGTACTTCACGGTGGACTACGCGATCAACCCGTGGATGGACCCGGCGCAGCCCACCGACACCGCGCTCGCCGTCCGCCAGTGGGAGCTGCTGCACCGAACCTACCGCCGCCTCGGCCACACCGTCGAGCTGATCGACCCGGTGCCCGGCCTGCCCGACATGGTCTACGCCGCCAACGGGGCCACCGTGCTGGACGGCCGGGCCCTGGTGGCGACCTTCCGCCACCGGGAGCGGGCCGCCGAGTCCGAGGCCTACCAGTCCTGGTTCCGGCTGCACGGCTACCGCGCGGTGCGCCGCGCCGGGCACGTCAACGAGGGCGAGGGCGACCACCTGGTGGTCGGACGCCGGGTGCTCGCCGGTACCGGCTTCCGCACCTCGCGGGCCGCCCACGCCGAGGCGGAGGAGCTGTTCGGCGTCCCCGTGGTCAGCCTGACCCTGGTCGACCCGCGCTTCTACCACCTGGACACCGCGCTGGCCGTGCTCTCCGACGACCACGTCATGTACTACCCGGAGGCCTTCGACGCCCACAGCCGTTCCGTGCTCCGCACCCTCTTCCCGGACGCGCTCCTCGCCGACCGGGCCGACGCCGAGGTGCTCGGACTGAACGCGGTCTCGGACGGCCGCCGGGTGCTGCTCCCGGACACGGCCAAGAACCTGGCCGGCCGGCTCGCCGAGGAGGGCTACGAGCCGATCCCGGTGGACGTCTCCGAACTGCTCAAGGGCGGCGGCGGGGCGAAGTGCTGCACCCTGGAGCTCAGGCCCTGACCGCGCCCAGCCAGAGGTCCGGCCCGAACACCTCGTAGTGGATGTCCGCCGCCGGGACGCCCGCCGCGAGCAGTTGGCCGCGCACGGCGCGCAGGAAGGGCAGCGGTCCGCACAGGTAGGCGGTGGTGCCGGCCGGGACCTCGACGGTCGACAGGTCGACCAGGCCGGTGCGCTCGGCCGGCCAGTCGCCGAGCGGCTGCTCGTAGAAGACATGGGCGGTGGCGTCGGCGAGCCTGGCGGTCAGCTGCTCCAGGTCGGCGCGGAAGGCGTGGCTGAGCTGGTCGCGGTCGCCGTGCACCGAGACGATCCGCCGGGTGGAGCCGGTGGCGGCGAGGTGGTCGAGCATCGCGGTCATCGGGGTGTTGCCGATGCCGGCGGAGGCGAGCAGCACCGGGCCGTCGCCCTCGGCGAGGGTGATGTCGCCGAGCGGGGGCGCCAGTTCGACGGTGTCGCCGGTGTGCAGGTGGTCGTGCAGGTGGCCGGAGACCTCGCCGCCGGGCTCGCGCTTGACGCTGAACCGCAGGGCGCCGTCGGCCCCGCCGGAGAGGCTGTACTGGCGGATCTGGTGGGCGCCGTCGGCGAGTCGGGTGCGCACCGAGACGTACTGGCCGGGGCGGGAGACGGGGGCGGGGTGGCCGTCGGCCGGGCGGACCAGGTAGCTGGCGACGGTCGAGGTCTCCTGGTGGCGGGCGATCACCGTGTACGGGCGCCACAGCTCGGCCGGGTCGCCGCCGGCCGCGGCCTCGGCGCGCAGCCGGTCCTCGATCGCGATCAGCGCGTTGGCCATCAGCCAGTACACCTCGTCCCAGGCGGCGGCGACCTCCGGGGTGACGGCCTCGCCGAGCACCTCGACGATCGCCGCGAACAGGTGCTCGTGGACGATCTTGTACTGGGCACTCTCGATGCCGACCGAGACGTGCTTGTGGGCGATCCGGGCGAGCATCGCGTCCGGCCGCTGGTCGGGGTGGGCGATCAGCGCGGAGGCGAAGGCGGCTATCGAGCCGGCCAGCGCCTCCCGCTGGGTGCCGTTGGCCTGGTTGCCCCGGTTGAACAGGTCGCGCAGCAGCTCGGGGTGGGCGGCGAACAGCCGGTCGTAGAAGCGCGGGGTGATGTCACCGATCGCGGCGCCCACGACGGGCAGGGTGGCCTCGACGACCTCGGCGGACTTCGCGGACAGCATCAGAGGAACTCCTGACGGGTGGCTGAGAAACTGGTACCTGAGATTCGTATTTAAGCCCGTGAGTGCCGACCGACCCCCCGGGGAGCGGGGTTGATCGGCGGGGTTGATCGCCGGGGTCAGTCGACGGGTCGGGCGGTGAGGCCGAGCAGGACCGGTCCGGTGGGGGAGGCCACCAGGTGGTCGATGCTGAGCGGGTCGAGCGCGGCGAAGAACGCCTCCTGGGCGGTGCGCAGCGCCCCGCGCAGCCGGCAGGCGGCCCGCAGCGGGCACGGCGGGTCGTCCTCGCAGCCGACCACGTCGCCGACGCCCTCCAGTTCGCGGAGCAGCAGGCCGAGCGAGCCGGTCCGCCCGGCGAAGGTGATCATCAGCCCGCCGCCGCGTCCGCGCCGGGCCTCCACTACCCCGAGGTGCTGCAGCCTGCTGACCACCTTGGCCGCGTGGGTGTACGGCACGCCGACCGACTCGGCCACCTCGCGGGTGGTCGGGTTCTCGCCCTCGCCGATCACGGCGAGCCGCATGGCGATGCGGAGGGCGATGTCGGTGCTCTTGGTCAGCCTCACGATCGAAACGCTAGCGAATACGACTCCAGAACTCCAATTTCCTGCACGACCCCGACGGGCGCTCCCGGTGACCTCGCCTGTGGCCCCGCCGCATCTCGGTCGAATCTGAACAGTTGGCGACATTACCGATCAGCTCCTGACGCGCCGTCACCAAGCGATCTACGCTTCGCAGCGGCTCCGGAGCCACGTCCTTCACCACCTCCCCCTGGTCGACCTCCCCTGGAGAATCCGTGAGATCACCGCGTGCACCCCGGCGCACCTGGACGGCCGTGGCGGCGATATCCGCAGCCACGGCCGCGCTGCTCTCCCAGCCCGCCCCCGCCGAGGCCGCCGCGCCCCCGCCGACCGTGGCGGCCCATGTGCCGGTGGCGCCCTACCCGGCCGGTGTGGCGCTCACTCCGGACGGCGCCCGGGCCTACGTGACCAGCCAGAACACCGGCACCGTCAGCGTGCTCGACACCGCGACCCGGACGGTGACCGGCAGCTTCACCGCCGGTACGGGCTCCTACGCGGTCGCCGTCTCGCCCGACGGCCGGCGCGCCTACCTGACCCACCACCTGGACAACGCGGTCAGCGTCGTGGACACCGCGAGCAACGCCGTCACCGCGACCGTCCCGGTCGGCGTCCAGCCCTGGGGCCTGGCGCTCTCCCCGGACGGCACCCGTGCCTACGTCAGCAACGCCGGGGCCGGCACCGTGAGCGTGCTGGACACCGCGAGCAACACCGTCACCGCCACCGTCCCGGTCGGGGCCGAGCCGCACGGGCTCGCCGTCTCGCCCGACGGCAAGCGGCTGTACGTCGCCGCCTCCGGCGCCAAGGCGGTGAACGTGGTCGACACCGCGAGCAACGCGGTGAGCGCCACGATCGCGGTCGGCCACAGCGCCTTCGGCCTGGCGCTCAGCCCCGACGGCAGCCGGCTGTGGGCCGCCGACGGGGACGACACCACGGCCGCCGTGCTCGACACCGGCGCGGGCACCCTGGTCGGCACGGTCACCGTCGGCAACGGCCCCTACTCGGTGGCCCTCGCCCCGGACGGCTCCACCGCCTACGTCTCCAACTACGCCGACAACACGCTGAGCGTCATCGACGCGGCCGGCCGGACCGTCACCGCGACCGTCCCGGTGGGCGCAAGCCCGTACACCCTGGCGCTGAGCGCCGACGGGCGGCGCGGCTACCTCGCCGACTTCACCGGTGACGCCGTCGACGTGCTGAACTTCCCGCTGCCGGTGCCGGCGGTGACCGGGATCAGCCCGAACGGCGGCTCCGGGGCGGGCGGCACCACGGTGACCATCACCGGCACCGACCTCAACGGCGCCACCGCCGTCACCTTCGGCGCGGCCGGCCCGGCCACCTCGTTCAGCTGCACGAGCACCAGCTGCACCGCGACCGCCCCCGCCACCACGGTGACCGGCCCGGTCGACGTCCAGGTCACCACGCCCGGCGGCACCAGTGCCGCCGTCGCCGCCGACCGCTTCGGCTACACCGCGCCCAGCGCCCACCTGGCCGTCGCGCTCACCGCGACCCCGGTCACCGACCTGCTCTCCAGCCGGGTCGACTACACCGTCACCCTCACCAACCAGGGCCCGGACCCGATCACGGCGGCCACCGTCGCCGCCGCTCTGCCCACCGGGCCGACCACCACCTCGACCGACTGCACGGTCGCGGCGGGCAAGCTCACCTGCACCCTGGCCGCCCCGCTCGCCAAGGGGGCCAGTGCCACCCGGCACTTCTCCGTCCGGGTCGGCGCGCTGAGCCTGCTCACCTCCTGGGACGTCACCGTGGCCCGCACCGCCGGCGCCCCCGCCGACCCCTCGCCCGCCACCAGCCGGGCGACCCGCAGCTGCACCTCCGTCCTCGGCCTGCTGATCACCTGCCACTGATCACCTGCCGCTGATCGCCTGCCACTGGGCGCCCCCTCGGAGGCCCCGTCCGGAACGCCGGGCGGGGCCTCTCCCACACCCAGCCCTGCTCCCGCCTCTGGACTGAGTGTCCGAGTCGGACGTACAGTCCATCCATGCCTGCCGAAACCCCTGACCCGCGCGTGCGGACCTGGTCGCCGGTCTGCCGCGCGGTCGCCCAGCTGCTGGGGCCGTACGCCGAGGTGGTGCTGCACGACACCGCCACCGACCGGGTGCTGGCCATCTGGAACCCGATGACCGCCCGCGCCCCCGGCGACCGGTCCCTGCTCGGCGAGCTGGACGAACTGGACCCCTCGGCCCCGGACGTCTACGGGCCGTACGAGAAGCTGCTGCCGGACGGCCGACGGCTCTCCTCGGTCAGCGCGGTGCTGCGGGACGACGCCGGCCGGCCCTCGGCGGTGCTCTGCGTCAACCTGGACCGTGGCCCGCTGGACCAGGCCGCCGCCCTGCTGACCAACTTCGCCGCCCCCACCGCCCCCCGCCCCGAGCCGCTGTTCGAACGCGACTGGACGGAGCGGATCAACGACGTGGTCGGCGGCCACGTCCGCGCCCAGGGCCGTCCGCTGGAGCGCTTCACCCGCGAGGACCGGCTCGCCGTGCTGCGCGAACTGGACGCGGCCGGGGTGTTCGCCGTCCGCCGCGCCGTCCCCGTCGTGGCCGTGGCGCTGCGGATCTCCCGCTCCACCGCCTACGCCCTGCTCGCCGAGCTCAAGCACCCCGCCGCGCCCAGGAAGAACTGAGGACCACCCGATGACCCAGCTGCCCGACTTCCGGCTCGAAACCTACTTCACCCGCTGGGAGTTCACCGCCCGCCACCACCTCACCGCCTCCGACGCCCAGACCATGACGATGGCCGAACTCCTGGCCCTGGCCGGCCCGGAGGACCGCGAGGCCTGGGACACCCTGGCGCTCGGCTACACCGAGACCTTCGGCGACCCGGGCCTGCGGCGGGCGATCGCCGGGATGTACGAGCAGGTCGACGCGGACGACGTGATCTGCTTCGGCGGCGCCCAGGAGGGGATCAACCTCGCCATGCAGGTGCTGCTGGAGCCGGGCGACCACGCGGTGGTGGTGACCCCCAACTACCAGTCGGCGGAGACCATCCCGCTCTCGCTGTGCGAGGTCACCGGCGTCGCCCTGGACGAGCGGCAGGACTGGGCGCTCGACCTGGACGCGGTCGAGGCGGCGCTGCGCCCGAACACCAAGGTGCTCTCGGTCAACTTCCCCAACAACCCGACCGGCACCCTGATCGCCGCCGCCGACCTCGCCCGGCTCGCCGAACTCTGCGAGGAGCGCGGCATCCGGCTGTTCTCGGACGAGGTCTACCGCGGCCTGGAACGCGACCCGGCCCGGATCCTGCCGCAGGCCGCCGACCTCTCGGCCACCGCGCTCTCGCTCAACGTGACCTCCAAGTCGCTCGGCCTCCCCGGCCTGCGGATCGGCTGGATCGCCTGCCGGGACCGCGAGCTGCGCACCCGGCTGGAGCGGGCCAAGCACTACACCACCATCTGCAACTCCGCGCCCAGCGAGGTGCTGGCCCGGATCGCGATCACCGCCCGGGAGCGGATCCTCGACCGCAACCGGGGGATCATCGCGGCGAACCTGCCGCACTTCGACGCCTTCTTCGCCGAGTTCCCCGAGCTCTTCGACTGGCGCGCCCCGGACGGCGGCTGCGTCGCCTACCCGCGCTACCTCGGGCCGGACGGCGTGGAGGACTTCTGCACCGCGCTGGTGGAGCAGGCCGGCGTGCTGCTGATGCCCGCGAGCATGTTCCGCTCCGAGCTCACCCCCACCCCGGCCGACCGCTTCCGGATCGGCGTCGGCCGCCGCGACCCGGGCCCGGCCCTGGAGGCCTTCGCCGACTGGCTGCGCAAGCGCTGAGCCGCCCCACCCCGCCGGCGGCCGGCGCGGGGACGGCCGGGCGGCGCGGAGTGGGCGCGGACGGCCGGGCGGGGACAGTCGGGCGTGGACAGCGCGGGGCCCGGACACCGAATCGGTGCCCGGGCCCTCCGCCGTCGGCGGCCGCAGGGTCAGAGCTTCTGCCAGGCCGGCTTGGCCGCGTAGGTGTCGCGGAAGTAGTCGGCCAGCTTGAGGCGGGAGGCGGCGGCCTCGTCCACCACCACGGTGGCGTGCGGGTGCAGCTGCAGGGCCGAGGCGGGGACGGCGGCGGCCAGCGGGCCCTCGACGGCGAGCGCGACGGCCTCGGCCTTGGCCTCGCCGGTGGCCAGCAGCACCAGGTGGCGGGCCTCCAGGATGGTGCCGATGCCCTGGGTGATGACGTGGTGCGGGACCTCGTCGATGCTGTCGAAGAACCGGGCGTTGTCGACCCGGGTCTGCCGGGTCAGGGTCTTGATCCTGGTCCGGGAGGAGAGCGAGGAGCAGGGCTCGTTGAAGCCGATGTGGCCGTCCGTGCCGATGCCGAGGATCTGCAGGTCCACGCCGCCGGCCTCGGCCAGCGCGCGGTCGTAGGCGGTGGCGGCCGCGGCGATGTCGGCGGCGTTGCCGTCCGGGCCCAGGAAGGACTCCTCGGTCAGGCCCAGCGGCTCCACGACCTCCTTCAACACCACCGAGCGGTAGGACTCCGGGTGGCCGGCCGGCAGGCCGACGTACTCGTCCAGCTGGCAGACGCGCGCCCGGGAGGCGTCCAGGCGGCCGTCGCGGACCCGCTCGGCGAGGGCCTGGTAGATCGGCAGCGGGGTCGAGCCGGTCGCGACGCCGAGCAGGGCCTCCGGCTTGTCGGTCAGCAGATCGGTGATCGCCGCGGCGATGAGCTCGCCGGCCGCTCGGGCGTCAGGGACGATCACGATTTCCATACTGGGTCCACCGTTCTGAGGCGTGGCTGAGGTCTAGACCTTCGAGGTCTAGACCAGTTTGCCGTGAACGGGCCCCCAGGTCCACCCGGGGCCGGTGTCGCAGCCGGAGGTCCGGCCTGGTGGGGGCTTTCCGCGGGCCCCGGGCCGCCGCCGGGGAAGGCCGGGAGGGCGGGGGTCCGGGAAGCCCGAGGAGCCGGGGCCCGAAGGCCCCGGCTCCCGGTGCCCGGAGGTCCGGGCTGCCCTGTCTTACGGAGGTGTCCTTCCGGACGGTGTTCTTCCGGACGGTGTTCTTCCTGGCGTTGTCCTTGCGGACGGCTTCCTTCCGGTGGCCGATCGGGGTCCGGCCTGCCGGAGCGGAGCGCGCCGGATCAGAACGGGTTGGTACAGGTGGTCACCTGCTTGGCGGCGTCCAGCGCCGGGCCGGCGGTGGCGCAGATGATGCGGGGGGCGGTGGCGGTGACCTTGGGGGTGACGGCCTGGGCGGAGCCGAGTCGGACGGTCGCCGCGCTGGCGACCGTCTCCCACGGGCTGCCCCAGGCCTGCTGGGTGCGCACCTCTACCTGAACCATCGTCAACTGGGTGGGGTCCGCGTTGACCTGGGCGATGCCGACGATGCCCTCACCGTCGGCCTGGTGGGTGATGCAGGGGCGGTTGAGCACCGTGGCGCAGGCCGCGGTGCCGGCCTCGGACGTCGCCGTGGCGGCCACGGCGGGGGCGGCCGACAGCCCGGCGATCCCTGCCACCGTCATCATCACGGCTGCAATCCGAGTGCGCATGATACGAACCTCCTTGGAAACAAAGGGAATCTCACTTCTTGAGATGAGTCTTGCACACATCATGAGATCGGCAAGTGTGCGTTGCGTCACACCCATGGTGACGGTTCAACTACTGGCTGCAATCGTTCGCCGGATGTTCAGCACACGGACAAGTCGCGGCCTGACGGATGATCAGTCGGTCCGCACCTTCCCTGGCCATCGCCAACGTCCTGACCTGCAAGGGTTCATGGCCGAGCGCGCCCGGCGCCGGGGTCCCGCTCGGGGCGGCGGGGCGCCGGGCAGGGGCCGGTGCGTGCGCCGGGGGAGGGCTGGAGGGGTCCCGGGGCCGGGTTTCCCGTACTCCGACTCCGCTGCTTTGACCAGGCCTTGAACCACCCTTTTGTCGACAGCGATCGTCCGGGCCCCGCTTGGACCCCGGCCGGGCGCCGTCCGGGCCCCGTCACTCGTCCGGGTAAGTGCCTTGCCATCGGGGCGAATCGGACGGATACCATCGAACCGATCCCACGGAGGTGGCGGCGTGGACACGGTCATCGTGCAACTACCAGGCCAGGGGCCGGAGTCGGCGTCCGGCGCGGCGCCCGCACTGTTGCGGATGGGCCCCGGTGAGACCGCGGTGTTCGGCCGGGGCGAGCCCGCCCGGCCCGTCCCCATCCCGCTGCCCGACCAGGGCGTCTCCCGCCGGGCCGGCGAAGTGGTCGCCGCCGAGGACTACTGGCTGCTGTCCAACTTCTCCACCACCGCCACCTATGTGGTGGAGAACCTCGAGGGCGCGGGGGAGCACGTCAAGGTCGCCCCCGGCCGGCTCGGCGCACCCGTCCCCTTCGAGCTCTCCCGGGTCCTGCTGCCCGCCCTCGGCGAGCCCGCCGCCTTCAAGGTCTTCGCCCCGCAGCACTGCTACCTGGACGGCCACCCCGCCGACGCGGACGGCGAACACACCGTCAGCCCCTTCGCCCTGGACCCGACCGCCAAGTACTTCCTGGTGCTGCTCGCGCTCTGCGAACCCCGGCTGCGCTCGCCCTCCGCCGCCGCCGTGCCCGGGGTGACCGAGGTGCTGGCCCGGCTGCGCGCCCTGCCCGCCTGCCACGGGCTGACCCGCTCGGCGGTGAACTACCACATCGACTACCTGGTCGGCGCCAAACTGCGGCTGCGCGAGCCGTACGAGGAGGGCCCGGCCGGGGGCAAGCGCGAGGAACTGGTCGCCCTGGCCCTGCGCTTCGACCTCGTCCGGGAGGAGCACCTCTCGCTGCTGCCGCCCCGGCGCCCGGTCGCCCGGCCGTGACCCCGGCCGACCGACCGGACCCGGACCGGCCCGACCGCGACGAGCCCGGCCCTTGCGAGCCTTGTCCCGAGGGGCCCGACCGCGAGGGGCCGCCGCCACCGGAGGGGCGGTCGGTGCGGCGGCCGCCCTTCGAGGTCCCCCCGGGCTACCCCCTGGCCGGCTACCGCACCGGCGCCTTCCTCGGCGCGGGCGCCTGGGGCAGCGTCTACGCCGCCGAGGGCCCGGACGGCACCCCGGTCGCCGTCAAACTGCTCGGGCCGGCCCGCTCCAGCCCCGGCCAGCGCCGTACGGTGGCCCAGATGGCCGCCGGGGAACTGCGGTTCAGCCGCCGCGCCGACCACCCCCACCTGATCCGCACCCTCGCCGTGGTCACCGTCGACGACCCCGACCACCCCGAACTGGACGGCGCCGTCGCGCTGGTGATGGAACGCGCCGCCCGCAGCCTCCAGGACCTGCTCGCCGTCGCGCGCCCCGGCCGGGCCGTCCCCGGCGCCGAGCGGATCCTCGCCGGGGTCTGCGCCGGACTGACCCACATGCACCGGGCCGGCTGGGTGCACGGGGACCTCAAACCGGCCAACATCCTGCTGATGCCCGACGGCACCGCCAAGATCGCCGACTTCGGCCTGACCGCCGAGCTGGAGGGCACCCACGCCTACGCCCCGCCGCTCGGCTCACCCGACCACGTCCCGCCCGAGTGGTGGTCCGAGCGCACCGGCGCGCGCGGGGTCGCGGTGCGCCCCAGCGCCGACGTCTGGGCCTTCGGGGTGATCGCCCACCAACTGCTCACCGGCGGACTGCACCCCTTCCTCGGCGCCACCGCCCGGGCCCGCTCGCTGGCGGCCCAGGCGTACGCGCGCGGCGCGGCCCCGCTGCGGCTCGACCAGGCGCTGCCGTCCCGCTGGCGGCCCGTGGTGGCGGCCTGCCTGGCCCCGGACCGGGAGGAGCGCGCCCGCACCGACCTGGCCGCCCTGGTGGCCCGGGCCGGCACCCGCCCGGCCGCCCGCCGCCGGGTGCTGCGGGCCGGCCTCGGGGTGCTGGCCTGCGCGGCCGTCCTGCTCGCGCTCACCGGCGGGCCCGAGCCGGGCGGCCAGAGCAGCCAGAGCGGCCAGAGCGGCCAGAGCGGCCGGGGTGGGCCGGGCGACCACCATGCCGCGCCGCTGCCCGGGGCGATCCCGCCCGGCTCCGACGTCCCGGTCGCCTACCAGGGCATGGTCGAGGACGCCGCCCGGCGCTGCCCGGAGCCGGAGGTCACCCCCGTCCTGCTGGCCGCCATGCTCAAGGCGGAGAGCGGCTTCGACCCGAGCGCGGCCCGCCCGGAGACCGGCGAGTACGGCATCGCGATGTGGACGCCCGCGGTCTTCGAGGCCTGGGCCAAGGCCGCCAGCCACCCCGGGCCGAAGTCCTACCTGGACCCGGGCGACGCGATCGCCGCGATGGGCAACTACGTCTGCTGGCTCGACCAGCAGCTCAAGCGGCAGGGCTTCACCCGCGACCTGCCCGCGCTGGTCGCCGCCGCGTACCGGACCAGCGACAAGACGGTGACGGCCGCCGGGGGCGTCCCGGAGCGGGTCCGGCCGCACGTCGACAGGGTGCTCCGGTACCTCGCCGACTACGGCGGGTGAGCGCGCAGTTCGGGACAGGTCGGGCCACATCCACCCACATCCCGGCGCGGGCACCCGGGCGACCGGCCTCCGGTCTGGGATCCTCGGGCGCATGATCACGAAGCTCCGCGCGGCCTCCGCGCAATGGACCGTCGTCGTCCCGGTGGCGGCGTTCGTCGTCCTCGCCCTCACCTGGCACGAGGACCTGCCCGGCTGGGTGGTCGGCGTCGTCGCCGTGTTCCTGGTGGGGGCGGTGCTGGCCGCCGTGCACCACGCCGAGGTGATCGCGCACTGGACCGGGGAGCCGTTCGGATCGCTGGTGCTCGCGGTCGCCGTCACGGTGATCGAGGTCGCGCTGATCGTGACGCTGATGGCCGACGGCGGGGACAAGTCCTCGACCCTCGCCCGGGACACCGTGTTCGCCGCCGTGATGATCACCTGCAACGGGATCATGGGCCTGTCCATCATCGTGGCCGCGGTCAGGTACCGCACCGCCGTCTTCAACCCCGAGGGCACCGGCACGGCGCTCGCCTGCATCGCCACCCTGGCCACGCTCAGCATGGTGCTGCCGACCTTCACCACCAGCACCCCGGGCCCGCGGTTCTCCACCACCCAGCTGACCTACGCGGCCATCGCCTCGCTGGTGGTGTACGGGCTGTTCGTGACCACCCAGACGCTGCGGCACCGGGACTACTTCCTGCCGGTCACCGCGGAGGGCGAGGTCCGCCGGGAGGAGGACGAGGACGACCACGCGGCGCCGCCCACCGTCCGGGCCGCCGGGACGAGCCTGCTGCTGCTCGCCGTCGCGCTGGTCTCGGTGGTCGGCCTGGCCAAGGGCGTCTCGCCGACCATCGAGTCCGCGGTGGACAGCGCCGGACTGCCGCACGCCGTGGTCGGCGTGGTGATCGCCATGATGGTGCTGCTGCCGGAGACCATCGCTGCGCTGCGCTCGGCCGTGCGCAACCGCTTGCAGACCAGCCTCAACCTGGCCCTCGGCTCGGCGCTCGCCAGTATCGGCCTGACCATCCCGGCGGTCGCGATCGCCTCGGTCTGGCTCTCCGGCCCGCTGGTACTCGGCCTCGAACCCTCGCACCTGGTGCTGCTGACCCTGACGGTCGTGCTCGGCACCCTGACCGTCATCCCGCGCCGGGCGACCCTGCTCCAGGGGGCGCTGCACCTGGGGGTGCTGGCGGAGTTCGTGGTGCTGGCGGTGAATCCGTGACAGGAGTGAACCACTGAGGCCCCGGTGGCCGTGGAGATGAACGGAAGCCCCTGGCACGTCCCCCCGTGCGGTCAGGGGCTTCCGTCGTCCCCGCCCCTGATCTGACGGGATCAGGGACGAACCCCGGCCCGCCGACGGACGTCGACGGGCCGGGTGCTCCGGCGCCGCGGCTCAGACGCGGCACCGCGGCCCCCGGATGGCTCAGACCCCCGGGGACCGGCGTACCGGGATGCCTCAGCCGGAGGTACGGCGACGGCGGGTGTAGACCACCGCGCCCGCACCGGCGAGCAGCAGGGCGGTGCCGGCGCCCGCGTACAGCAGGGTGCCGTCGCTACCGGTGGTGGCCAGCTTCTTGCCGTCGGAGGCCGCGCCCGGGATCGGGGTCGGGACGCTGACCTTGGCCGGCACGACCAGCGGCTGGCTCGGGCTGACCTTGGTGCCGTTACCGGGGTGCACCGGGACGGTGGCGGTCGGCGGGGTGGACGGGCCGGCGCTCGGCACGGTGCTCGGGGCGCCGGTCGGGACCTCGGCGGCCGGGGTGGTGGGCGCGGCGGTGGACGGGGCGGTGGCCGGGGTGGTGGGCGCGGCGGTGGCCGGGGCGGTGGCCGGGGCGGTCGGCGCGGGGGTGGTCGGCAGCGGCGGCAGCGGGGTGGTGGACGGCGTGGCCGAGTGCGAGGGCGCGGGGGTGTGGGTGGGCGCGGGGGTGTGGGTGGGCGCCGGGGTCTGCGACGGCGTGGGGGTGTGCGACGGCGCCGGGGTGTGCGACGGGCTGGTGCTCGGCACGGCGGTCGGCTTGCCGGTCGGGGCCGGGGTCCGCCCGCCGCAGTCGACCTTGAAGACCTTCTGCTTGGGGTTGCTGACGTCCGGGTTCTCCGGCAGCTCGCCGTCGACCAGCGGAACGGTCGCCCAGAACAGCTTGTAGTGGCCGTCCGGGAGGTCGATGTCCTCGGTGCGGACGTGGCCCTGGCCGTCGACCGGGAGGTCGCCGTACACGAGCGGCTCGGTCATGTCGCCGTTCATGTCGAAGATCGCCCAGAGCACGTCCTGGTTCGGGTCGAAGCCGAAGGAGTCCAGGTAGAAGGTGCAGACCTTGGGCTCGTTGCGCACGTCCTCCTGGCCGGTGGTGGCGTCGTGGATCTTCACGGTGCCGTTGTTGCCGGGGGCGCCCTTGCCGTTGCCACCGGCGGCGGCGTGCGCGGCGGGGGAGAGCAGCAGCAGGGCGGCGGCGGTGGGGACGGCCACCAGGGAGCGGGCGGCGGTGGAGCGGAGGTGCATGGCGTTCCATCGGGTACGGCGGGCCGGGACGAGTCCGCGCGGTGGGTGGGAGCCTTCGGTCGCCCGCCGGAGGGGAGCCAGCCGGGTACGACGTGAGGGGCACAAAAGTTCCCGCAGTACGAAAGGTGGCGCAAGGGGGATTTGGCCGGAATGCAGCGCTGAGAGCGATTGGTCCGACTAGTTCCCCGCAACGATCCGATCACCCGATTGTGGTGAATTCATGTGCGCCACAGGCTTCTGACGTGGCGGTTCGTCGATCGGGACCCGGCTCGGCGGGCCGCGACGGCGACCGGCGGGGCGGCGGCGGGGTGATCGGCGGGTGGCCGGTAATGGCCGGTCCGCGACCCGGGTCCGCGTGTCATGGCGGCGGGGGGTGGGCCTGGTTCTCTATCGTCCGTCTGGAACCGCCCAGCCCGCCGATTCCGTTGTGCGTGCGGCCGATCGCGTCAGCCACCGGTCGAGCAAGCAGCCGATCCGACCCCAGGGGGAGTGCTCGATGCCCGGCCCAGAGCAGCAGCTGCGAGCGGAGCGGCAGCGGCCCGCCCCGACCGAGGACAGTGCCGACGTCATCGTGGTCGGCGCCGGACCGGCCGGCTCCACCGCCGCCTACCACCTCGCCCGCACCGGCCTGGACGTCCTGCTGCTGGAGAAGTTCGCCTTCCCGCGCGAGAAGGTCTGCGGCGACGGCCTCACTCCGCGCGCCGTCAAACAGCTGGTCGACATGGGCATCGACGTCTCCGAGGAGGCCGGCTGGCTGCACAACAAGGGCCTGCGGCTGATCTCCGGGCACCGCGCTCTGGAGTTCGACTGGCCCGAGCTCTCCGCCTTCCCCTCCCACGGACTCGTGCGCCGCCGCGCCGACTTCGACGAACTGCTCGCCCGCCGGGCCGCCGCGGCCGGCGCCCGGCTGGTCGAACGCGCCAATGTGGCGGGGCCGTTGACGGACGAGCGGTCCGGCCGGATCACCGGTGTCACCGCCAAGCTCGGCGAGGAGCGCAAGCCCGTCGAGTACCGCGCCCCGCTCGTGATCGCCGCCGACGGCAACTCCACCCGGCTGTCCGTCGCGATGAAGCGCTACCGGCGCACCGACCGCGCGATGGGCGTCGCCTACCGGACCTACTTCACCACCCCGCGCCACCAGGACCGTTACCTGGAGGCCTGGCTCGACCTGCGCCACCCCGACGACCCGGCCCGCCGGCTGCTGCCCGGCTACGCCTGGGTGTTCGGCATGGGCGACGGCACCGCCAATGTCGGCCTCGGCGTCCTCGACACCGCGAAGACCGACCTGGACTGGCGCGAGCTGCTACGGCGCTGGTGCGCCGACCTGCCGCCCGGCTACGGCTACCACCCCGAGGCCGTCACCGAGCCGATCCGCGGCTCCGCCCTGCCGATGGGCCTCAACCGCCAACCCCACTACGCCGACGGCCTGTTGCTGATCGGCGACGCCGGCGGCACGGTCAGCCCCGGCACCGGGGAGGGCATCGCCTACGCGATGGAGTCCGGCCGCTACGCCGCCGAGACCGTGGTCCAGGCGCACGCCCGCCGCACCGACCGCGGCCGCGAACTCGCCCTGCGCGCCTACCCGCAGAAGCTCCGCTCCGCCTACGCGGGCTACTTCGCAGTCGGCCGACTGGCCGCCGACCTGCTCGGGCGGCCCCGGCTGCTCGGCGCGGCCGGGGCCGCCGGGCTGGGCCACCCCGCGCTGTTGAAGGTGGCGTTCCGGCTGATGGTCAACCTGACCGAGCCGGACTCCAAGGACGCCCTGGACCGGCTGCTCCACCTGGTCGGGCGGGTCGCCCCGGGCCGGTGAGGCCGGCGACCGGGCCGCTCATCCTTCCGGGTGAGCGGCCCGGTGTCCCGGGCTTGGCCGAAACCGGGGAAACAGGTCGGCCTTCGGCCAAGTCGTGTTGACGAATGATCAGTGAATCCGCTTGCCTGGTGCCGAACCGGCCACGGAGGGTGAGCAGAACGCCCTCCGCGGCCCCTCTGCCACCGATCCTCGTTCGACGGAGACACCGTGCGCCTTCGCCTGTTCGTCGCGCCCCTCGCCGCGGCCGCCGCCCTGACCGCCGTGAGCATTCCCGCCGCCGCCGACAGCAGGGCGGCCACCCCGTCCGACCAGTGCTCGGCGGCGTTCTTCGACGGCGACCCGCGCCTCGGTCCCGAGGACCTCCCGACCACCGGTCCGGTCGGCCGCCAACTCCTCGGCTACCAGCGCACCGGCGGCGCCGCGGAGCAGGACTTCCTGGCCAAGTACTACGACCCGACCGCCAACGGCGGCAAGGGCGGCTGGATCTACCCGCCGTCCGACGGTTACGTCACCCTCCCCGACGGCAGCCCGGTCGAGTTCGACCTCACCCTCTACCCGAACCAGAACATCGACCGCTACGGCAGCGAGTACGGCTCCTTCCTCGCCCCCGAGGGCCTGCCCTACGCCAACCGCGCGATCCCCCCGCAGAGCCTCGACGGCACCCCGGCGGCCGGCTGCAACTACCACGACTACAAGGTGGTCAAGCCGTTCAAGGTACACGCCGGCCCGATCGCCCCGTGGTTCAACCAGCCCGGCTGGGGCCTCCAGTACCAGCTCGACGCGACCCTCGTCCCCAGCGGCCCGGCGAAGCTGAACGTGCTCTGGCTCGTGGAGAACGGCTACCTCGCCCGGATCTGACCCCACGACCGTGCACCCGACCCGGGCCAGGCCGGGTGCACGGTCGTCCGCTTGCCCGGGCCGGACCGGTCACCGCCGGATTAATCACTGGCGGGCGCGGCGCGGCCGGGGATAGGAAGGCGGGATGACCACCAGCGACGCGGCGACCGACCGGCGCCCCTTCCGACCCGAGGTCCTCGACGTGGGAACCTTCCTGCTGCGCCCCTGGGGCCGCGCCCTCGACCTGCCCGGCGGCACCGTCGCCGCCGTGACGGCGGCCGCCGTCGACGCGGAGATCGTCCGCTGGAACCCGCTGCACGACGCCATCCACCCGGCCGGCGCCGAGGCCTTCCTGGACCGCGCCGACCAGCGCTGGGCCGACGGCAGCACCGCCTGCTTCGCCGTCACCGACCGCGCCGACGGCCGGCTGTGCGGCAACGTCGCGCTGCGCTGGACGGACCGGGGCGAGGGCGTCGCCATGGTCGGCTACTGGCTGCTCGCCGCCGCCCGCGGCCGCGGCCTGGCCACCCTCGCCACTGTTGCCGTCACCGACTGGGGCGTGCGCACCGCCGGAGTGCGCCGCATCGAGCTCTACCACGCCGTCGGCAACGAGTCCTCCTGCCGGGTCGCCGCCCGCGCCGGCTTCCCGTACGAGGGCACCCTGCGGGGCTCCTACCGCTACGGCGACGGCCCGTACAACGACGAGCACCTGCACGCCCGGCTGGCGACGGACCCGGCGGTCGCCCTCGGCCGCTGACGGCCGCTGTGCGGTGGGTGTCCGGAAACGGTGGGTGTCCGGACAGGTGGGTGTCCGGAAAACCGGGTGACGGCCCCGGTCGGCCCGGCGATCCTGGGCCGATGAACGGCACCGACCGTCCCGGACGGGACTTCCACGAATCCGTCGCCCGCTGGGGCACGGGCCTGGAGGAGGCCTGGCAGCTCGGCGCCCACCCGGAGCTCGGCCCCCGGCGGCGCCGGGTGACCACGGCCGCCCAGCTGGGGGCGGACTACCTGGCCGAACTCACCGCGATCCTGGACGAGTTGACCCGGCACGACCCGCCCGCCGAGGACCTGGTCGAGTGGCCGGCCCTCGCCCGGCTGGTTCGTGCTGACCCGCAGGAAGCGTCCTAGCCGTGGAACTGGGCGAGCTGGATGAGGTTGCCGCAGGTGTCGTCCAGCACCGCGACGGTGACCGGGCCGATCGCCGTGGGCTCCTGGGTGAACCGCACCCCGAGCCGGTGCAGGCGGTCGTACTCGGCGTGCACGTTGTCCACCGCGAACTGGGCGGCCGGGATGCCGTCCTCGACCAGCGCGGTCTTGTACGGCCCGACGGCGCGGTGGTTGTCGGGCTCCAGCAGCAGCTGGGTGCCGTCCGGCTGCTCGGGGGAGACCACGGTGAGCCAGCGGTAGGCGCCGAGCGGGACCTCCGCCTTCTTCACGAAGCCCAGCACCTCGGTGTAGAAGCGCAGCGCCTTGTCCTGGTCGTCGACGAACACGGTGGTCAGGTTGATCCTCATGGGGTGTGGCCTCCTATGCGCCCGGGTGGTGGCGGCGGTCGCCGAGCCGATCGTAGATCGCCCGCAGCCAGGGACTCTGGACGGCGGGCAGCCGGGCGAGGCGGTGGCGCAGCAGGTAGCGGTCGGGTTCGAACAGGCGGATGGGGCGCAGCGGCAGCGGATCGTCCCGCTCCTCCCCGGCGGGCAGCCTGGTGGTTGGGGCGTGTCCGAGGCGGGGCGGTGGGAACGCCAGGTACGTCCACACCCCGGCGTCCAGCGGGACGGCCACGGTGCCGGGCGGCGCCGGCCAGGCGGCGCCGGTCCACGGGTGGCGGGGGACGAGGGCGATGTCCGGTGCCGGAACGGCGGCGAGGCCGGGCCCGGCCGGGCGCAGGGCGCGGGCCGGGGGAGCACCGGGGAGCAGCCGGTGCAGGGTACGGCCGAAGGTCTCGGTCAGCAGGCCGGGGGCCGTGGCCACCGGCTCCCCACCGGAGGCCGCCAGCACCTCGGCCAGGGCCGTCCCCACGGCGGCGCTCCAGCGGTCGCTCCACCAGCCGCCCGGCTCGACCGGGGGCGCCGGTGGGACCGTCCAGCCGTCCCCGGCCGGCCGGGCCGGGCCCTCGACCGGGAGGCGCCGGACGGCCCGGGGGTGGAGCCACACCGCCTGCCAGCGGTAGCAGTCGTCGATCCGGGCGCCCACCGTGCGCCCGCACCCCGCGCACGCCAGGTTCGGGTCGCCCGCAGCCGCACAGCAGCCGTCACACCACTCAGGCACCAGCACGGTGCAACGGCTGTCGCCCGGGGCCAGCAGCACCGCGCCGCCGGGGCCGCTCCACAGGCCGTCGACCGGCGCGTACAGGCCGCGTTCGGCGGCCTCCGCGGCCGTGATCGCGGACCACGGTCGCCAGGGCTGTTCGGTCGGCTCCGGGTCGACGGCGAAGGTGCCCGGATCCAGCAGCGGCGGCAGGTACCGGTCCCCGCCCTCCCGGTGGGCGTGCGGCGGCAGTGCCACTTCCGTCACCGGCACCGTCAGCTCGGTACCGCACCCGGCGCACGCGAACACCGCCACCCGCTCTCCTCCCCGTCGACGGACCTCCGGAGTATTCCGGCCCGCGCGGTGCCCGCCAAGCGGTTTTCCGGTGCCGGGGCGGCCGTTCCCGGCAGGCTGCGCGCCGGGCCGGGGAGCGTCCTAACCTGGAAGGGCGCGCGGTGCGTGACCTGCGCGGGGCACGCCCCGACGCAGGGCCCGGAGCACGGGAGAGGTGGCCATGACGGTGATCTCGGCGGCCCTGATCGGCACCGACTGGCGGCCCCGGCTGCCCGGCGGCGCCGAGCTGTTGCACGAGTGCGCCGCGCGGGGCTGGACGGTGGTGCTGACCGGCCCCGGTCCGGCCGGGGTGCGGGCGCTGACCGTGACCGCCCCCGGTGGCGATGCCGTGCGGGCCGCGCTGGCGCTGGTGGGCGGCGGGCCCTCGCACGCGGTGGCCGTCGCCGGGAGCGTGCGCGAGGTGTTGGCGGCGCGGCGGGCCGGGGTGCCCTGCGTCGCCCTGGAGACCGGCGGGGACGCCAGTCCGGAGCTGCGGGCGGCCGGCGCGGTCGAGGTCCACCGCGACGCCGCCGCCCTGCTGCGCGTCCTGGACGACAGCCTGCTCGCCCGTCCCCGGGCCTTCGGGCGTGTGGCCGCCGGAACCGGCGGCCCCCGGAACGGTTAACGCCGGCCCGTACCGGGCAACCGCCGGGTGCGAGCACGTCACCGGAAGTGTCGGAGGTGACCGAGATGGACGGACCCGCGTTGAGCGGATGGGAGCGGCGGCTCCTCGAGGAGATCGAGTCCGATCTGCGCCAGGACACGCGCCTCGACCGGAAGTTGAGCACGATGGGGGCCAAGCGCCCGAACCGGGTCCTGGACGCCCTGCGCGGCGTCGGGCGCCGGATCTCGGTCGGGGTGCTGCTGACCGTACTGGTGATGACGTCGATCTGCGTGGGCATCGGCGTGCGCACCCCGACCACCGCCGTGCTGACCGCCCTCGGCGTGGTCTGGGCCGCCTCGGTGGCGGCCTCGATGGCCGCCACGGCGCTGCTGCGACGGCGAAGGGCGCCGGACCGGGGCGACGGCGTCGTCGGCGGTACCGGCCCGGACCGGGAGGACGGGCAGGAGCGCCGGGACCGCGGGGAGGGCCGGGACGGACGTGAACGAAGGCCCTGGGACCGCCCGGAGGCGTGACGCGGCGGGGGGCCGAACCATCGGGAAGAGGTGCGCATGAGTACCGACCTGTGGGAGTACCGCCCGGGCTCCCACCCCGCCGCCGACCTCAGCCTGGTCGGGTACGAGGTGCAGGCTACCGACGGACCGGTCGGCCGGGTCGACCAGGACGCCGGCGACCACCTGGCCGTCGACGCCGGGCCCTGGGTGCCGGGTGCCAGGGTGCTCGTCCCGGTCGGCCTGGTCGCCCGGATCGACCACCTGGACCGCGCCGTCCACCTGGACTGCCCGCGCGCCCGGCTGGGCACCGTCCCGTCGCCCGACGAGTACCTCACCACCGCCCGCCGGCGCTGACCCATGGGCTGGCCCGCCACCACCCTGACCGGCCGGACGGTCGCCTTCCTGGTCGCCCCGTACGGCGCCGAGCAGGACGAACTGACCTCGCCCTGGCAGGCGGTGCTCGAGGCCGGCGGCCGTCCGCGCCTGCTCTCCACCGCGCCCGGCCGGGTCCAGGCCGTGCGGCGCCGCGCGCCCGGGGACACCTTCGCGGTGGACGCCCTGGTGGCGGAGGCGGACCCGGCCGACTACGCCGGGCTGGTGCTGCCCGGCGGCGTCGCCAACCCGGACGCGCTGCGGCTCGACCCGGCGGCGGTCGCCTTCGTCCGGGGCTGCTGCGCGGCCGGCCGCCCGGTCGCGGCGATCTGCCACGCCGCCTGGACCCTGATCGAGGCCGACGCCGTCCGTGGCCGCACCCTCACCTCCTGGCCCAGCCTGCGGACGGACCTGGTCAACGCGGGCGCCCACTGGGTCGACCAGGAGGTGCAGGTCTGCCGGGAGGGCCCGGGCCCGCTGGTGACCAGCCGGGCGCCGGGCGACCTGCCGGTGTTCGAGGACACCTTCGTCACCGAGTTCGCCCACGCGGCGGCCGGACAGCGGAAGTGACGCGGGTTCAGGGGCGTATCGGCGTTCAGACGCGGGGGTTCAGGGGCGGCCACGCCCCAGGGGTCAGTCCCCGCGCAGGCGGACGAAGGTGGCGGTGGGTGGGCGGCCGGTGAGGGTGACCTCGGCGCGCAGCGGGGCGGTGACCGGGTGCACCCGGCCGTGGTCGGGGTCGGCGGCGGGCGGGCCGAGCAGCGGCCCGGCCGCCCGGGCGACCTCCCGGGCCTGCACGGGGGTGAGCCGCGGGGTGGTCAACAGCACGCGGCCGTCGTCGAGTTCGAGCACCAGGGCGTGCGGCCGGTCGGCCGGGCCGGTCAGGGCACGGACGGTGGCGTCCTCGGTGTCGCTGCGCCGGTACTTGACCCAGGCCCGGCCCGCGCCGCGCGCCCGGTACGGGGAGGCGGCGGCCTTGCACACCAGGCCCTCCACGCCGGTGTCCGCCAGCTGGGTCATCCACGCCACGGCCTCCGTCCGGTCGGTGGTGGCCAGCACCGGCTGGATCGGCGGCGGGACGTCGGCCAGCGCGGCCAGCAGCAGCCGGCGCCGGTCGGTGAGCGGCAGGCGCCGGACGTCCCGGCCGGGCAGGGCGAGCAGGTCGAAGGCGATCAGCCCGAGCGCGACGTCCGGGGCGGCGGCCCGGGCCTGCCGGGTGTGCAGCAGCTCCTCGAAGGCGAACCGCCCGGCCCGCCAGGCGACCAGTTCGGCGTCCAGCACCAGCCCCTCGGGCAGCCGGGCGACGGCGGCGGCGATCGGCGGGAACTCGGGGGCCAGGTCGCGGCCGCTGCGGGACTGCAGGAAGGCCGGCCGCTCGCCACGCGCGAAGGCGACGCAGCGGAAGCCGTCCAGTTTCAGCTCGTACTGCACGCCGCCCCCGCCCAGCCCGTCGGCGGGCGGCACGGCGGCGACGGCGGCGGGGCGCATCACCTCGACGGGCGGGTGCAGCACCTGCCGGGGCTGGGAGGGCTGCGCGGCCCGCGCGGGGGCCGCGGGCGCGGCACGGGCGGTGGGCGCCTGGGGCGTGGCACGGGCGGTGGGTGCCTGGGGCAGCGGCCGGGCCTGCTCCGGGTCCAGCAGCGGCGCGAACAGGTCGCCGTGCGTCGCCAGCCGGTCCGGCAGCTCGGCGAGGGTGAACACCAGCTCCGCCTCCCCGCGGGCCCGCTCCAGCTCGGCCCAGGCCAGCGGCGCGGAGACGGTCGGCAGCGGCCGGGCGCGCAGGGTGTACGGGGCGGCGGTGGTCTTCTTGGCGTTGTTCTGCGACCAGTCGACCAGCACCCGGCCGCGCCGTCGGGCCTTGGCCATGGTGTGCACCACCAGCTCCGGGTGCTCCGCCTCCAGGGCGGCGGCCAGCGCCTTGGCGTACCCGGAGACCTCGGCGCTGGGCGTGGGCTCGATCGGCACCAGCAGGTGCAGGCCCTTGGAACCGGAGGTCTTCACCCAGGCCGACAGGCCGTCCGCGGCGAGCCGCTCGCGCAGCAGCAGCGCGACCGCCCGGCAGGTGAGCACGTCCGCGCCCTCGCCCGGGTCGAGGTCCAGCACCAGCCGGTCGGCCAGCCCGGGCGCGGCGGCGTGCCACTGCGGGACGTGCAGCTCCAGGCAGCCCAGGTTGGCGACCGCCAGCAGCGCCGCGCCGTTCTCCAGCACCACCTGGCGCAGCTCGCCGCCGGTGCTCGGCACGTCCACCGTGCGCACCCAGTCGGGGGTGCCCGGCGGCGGGTTCTTGGCGACGAACACCTCCGCCTCGACACCGTCCGGGCAGCGCAGGAAGGAGACCGGGCGGTCCCGCAGGTGGGGCAGCAGGGCGGTGTGCACCGCGGCGTAGTAGCGCAGCACCTCGCCCTTGGGGGTCCCGATGCTCGGGTAGTACACCTTGTCGAGGTGGGACAGGGCGAGGGTGTGCCCGTCGACCGTCATCTGCGGCATCGGTGCTCTCCGGGGAGTGCTGCGGTGGCCCCCCAGCCAGTCTGCCCCGCGCCCGCTGCCCCCGCCCCCGCTGCCCCCGCCCGGGACGGCGGCCGCCGCCGTTCCTAGCCGCCCGGGCCGACCAGGGCGTGGGCGTCCGCGACCAGGTCCTCGATCCGCGGCCAGTCCGGGGCCGGAACGTCCAGGTGGACGCCCAGCCACCCCCGGTGCCCCACGTACGGCGGCCGGAAGTAGCGGGCCGGGTCCTGCCCGACCAGCCGCTCCTGGGCGCCGCCGGGGGCCGCGCACCAGAAGGCGAGCCGGTCGTCGTGGTGGTGGTCGGCGAGCATCACGAACATCCGGGCCCGGCGGCCGGAACCCGCGAACCAGGTCGGCTCCCCGTGGCTGACCCGCTCCTCCGTGTCCGGCAGCGCCAGGCACAGCGCCCGCAGCCGCTCCACCGGGGCGGAGCCCGCGGAGGCCGCTTCACGCGCCGTACGTGCGGAGCTCACGGCGCTCACGGTGCTCACGCCGCCGGGACGGGCCGGGGTGCGCCCGGGTAGGTGCCGAAGTACCAGTGGTTGCCCTCCGGGTCGGCGGCGGCGAAGTCGCGCGAGCCGTAGTCGGTCTCGGTCAGGCCGGTGGTGATCCGGGCCCCGGCGGCCACGGCCCGGGCGTGCACGCCGTCCGGGTCGGCCGTGACCACGTACGCGCTGAACGTGCCCGGCTCGCCCCGCCACTGGCCCGGCGCGGTCTCCCGCACCGAGCCGAGCATCACGCCGCCACCCTCCGGCCAGGCCAGTTCGGCGTGCGCCACGAAGTCGCCCTCGCCGTAGCTGACCACCTCCTGGAAGCCGAAGGCCTCCGTCAGGAAGCGGATCAGGGCGCGGGCGTCGGTCGCGCGCAGGGTGGGCCAGACCTGCGGGGCAGGGGTCTCGGTGTCCATGACTCTCACTCCTCGGGTGGGGTGGTTACGCCTCCCACTCTGCGGCGGCCCTCGCCGCCCCGCCTTGGACGTTTCGGAACTTGCCCTCCTCCGGCCCCTCGGCCGCCAGCCAGGCGCTCGGCGCCGCCCCCGCCAGGGCGCGGAACTCCCGGGCCAGGTGCGCCTGGTCGAAGTAGCCGCAGCTCACCGCCAGTTCCGCCAACCGGGGCGGCGGCGCACCGGTCGCGAGCAGGTGCCGGGCCCGGTCGAAGCGGATCACCCGGGCTGCGGCCTTCGGGGTGAGCCCGGTCTCCCGGCGGAACCGCTCCTGGAGGTGCCGGGCGCTCCACCCGGTCTCGCGGGCCAGCTCGGCCACCGGCAGCGCCCCGCCGCTGCGCCGCAGCGCCCGCCAGGCCCAGCCCACCTCCGGCGGCACCCGCCCGGATGGCCGAGCGGCCCGCAGCAGCGCCCCGTCCAGGGCGGCGAACCGTTCCGCCCAGCCCTCGGCGGCCCTGATCCGCTCCTGCAACTGCGGGCCGAGCCGCCCGAGCACCTCCTCCGCCGGGACGTCGATCCCGGCCAACTCCCCGGCGGGCAGCCCGAACAGGGCACGTGCGGCGAGCGGGTGCACGGCGATCTGCACCCCGGACTGGGCGCCCTCGTGGGTGATCAGCGCGGGGGAGGTGTGCAGCCCGCCGAGCAGCGTCGGGTAGCTGCCGGGCGGTTGGGCCGGATCGGGGTGGCCGGCGATCACCAGCGGCTCGTCCAGGGTGAGGATGAAGGTCAGGTACGGGGAGGGCAGGCCGCGGTGCACGGCCGGGGCCAGGCCGCGCTGGCGGTAGCCCGAGTACCAGGCCACGTACGGGCGCAGCGCCGTCGAGGGACGGGCGCGGACGGCCTCGTCGACCGTCCCGGTGGCTTGCGTGGTCACGGCTTCCAGTATCGGCGCCCGCGGTCGCGGGCGGGAGCGCGGTCGCCTACGGTGATGGCACGGTCACCCTGTGAGGGCGCGGTGCGCCGCCGGGGGATGGCCGCCGGGGGGTAAACACCGACGAAGGAGTCCCCGTGACCACTGCCCGAGACATCATGCACACCGGCGCCCAGTGCATCGGCGCCCACCAGACGCTGGACGAGGCCGCGAAGATGATGCGCGACAAGAACGTCGGCGCGCTGCCGATCTGCGGCGACGACCAGAAGCTCCACGGCATCATCACCGACCGCGACATCGTGGTGCGCTGTCTCGCCGAGGGCAAGGACCCGGCGAGCATGACGGCCATCGAACTGGCCGGGCACCTGCACTGCGTGCGGGCCGACGACAGCATGGACGTGGTGCTCAAGAAGATGGAGCAGCACCAGATCCGGCGCATCCCGGTGATCGACGGCGAACGGCTGGTCGGCATGATCAGCGAGGCCGACCTGGCGATGGGTCACCGCGACGGCCAGCGGCTGACGGACCAGCAGATCATCGAGTTCATGGACAGCGTCTACATGAAGCACTGACGCGCCCGCCCGCCCTGGGCGACGGCCCCGGCCGGGCCCCGCGGACCGAGTACCGTCGCGGGCCCGGCCGGGCCGCCTGCCGTCTCATGGGGTGGATTTTCCTTTCTCGGAGAGCGAGATGCGGGCACAATCGCGCACATGGGAAAGCAGTACGAAAGCATCGACGGCCGACTGCGGCAGTTCATCGAACGCCAGCCCGTCTACTTCGTCGCGACGGCGCCACTGGCCGGCGACGGGCACGTCAACCTGTCACCCAAGGGCCGCTCCGGCACCCTCGCGATCATCGACGAACTCACCCTCGCCTACCTGGACTTCGGCGGCTCGCAGGCCGAGACCATCGCCCACCTTCGGGAGAACGGCCGGATCACCCTGATGTGGTGCGCTTTCGACGGCCCGCCCACCGTGGTGCGGGTGCACGGCCGCGGCGAGCCGGTCTTCCGGGACGACCCGCGCTTCGCCGAGCTGCTCGCCCGCTTCGAGCCCGGGGCGGACGGCTCGGGCCTGCGGGCGATCGTGCTGGTCCGGGCCGAACGGGTCAGCGACTCCTGCGGGTACGCCGTGCCGTTCATGGACTACCGCGCCGACCGCGAGCTGCACGCGCAGTACTTCGACCGCAAGGACGAGGAGGAGTTCGGCGCCTACTGCGAGCGCAAACCGCTGGTCGGCACCAGCCTCGACGGCCTGCCCGCCCTCCCGCTGCCGCTGCCCGACCGCCCGGCCCGATCCACCCAATCGGCCTGAGCCCCCGGTGGAGTCGGGGGGCGGGGGCTGAGCCGGAGCGGGGCGGCGCGTGACGCGACGAAGCCGCCGTACCCCTGGGGGTGCGGCGGCTCGTGTGCGTGCGTGTGTGCGGCGGGCTTACTTGCCCAGGCCGGCCTTGACGGAGCAGATCGGCCAGGCGCCGGGGCCCTGGGCGGCGAGGACCTTCTCGCCGATCGCGATCTGCTGGTCCTTGGTGGCCAGGTGGGCCTGGGGGGCGTACGCGGTGCCGCCGAAGGCCGCCCAGGTGCTGGAGGTGAACTGCAGGCCGCCGTAGAAGCCGTTGCCGCTGTTGATGGCCCAGTTGCCGGTGGCCTCACAGGAGGCGACCTTGTCCCAGACCGACGCCGGCGCGGCGGAGGCGCTGGTGGCCGTGACGAGGCCGGCCACCGGCAGCGCGGTGAGCGCCCCGGCCATCAGAGCCATCCGGACGCGGTTGCGGCGCTTCGGGGTGGCAGTGGTGGTGGCAGCGGCAGTCTCGTTACGGAAGGTCATGCGTTTCCTTTCGGAGGGGGTGTGCGGGCGTGCGGAACCAGGCCCTCGGAAGGCCGTCGGTTGCGGGGACACATCGCTCGCGCGGTCCGGCACCGTTCCTGCTCGGGGGCGGTGAGGCCCGGCCGGAGCGGAATCGCTCGGTGCAACGGGTTCGAAGGTACGGGGGCGGTCGTGGCGGTTTCAAGGAATCGCAGGTTTGAGCACGTCAGAGGCCTGTTACCGCAGGTAGCGATCACGAAAATAAGGTGATTTCGACCGATTTGCAGCTATTTCCAAGATCAAACCACCCCGGGAAGTGGCCCCCGTCACCCCGGAGCCGGTGTGAGGCCGCGCACACCGTCGACAGCGCGTGACGGCCCGCCCGCCCCCGGTACCGGCCCGGCGCCGTCGCGGGCCCGCCCGGGTGGCCCGCGCCACAGCCCTCACCCGGAGTGCCCCCGTCGGCCACCCACGGTGGCGGGCATAGCCTTCCGCCCATGAGCAATGACAGCGATGCGGCCGACACCGGGGCCGTCGAGGGCGCGGGCCGACCGGCCGGCGCCGAGCACGGGGAGCACCAGCCGGCCGTCGCACCGAGCGGCTTCGAGCTGGGGACCGACGGACCCAAGGTGATCCTGGCGGGCCTGGACGGCTCCGACTCCTCCTGGCGCGCCACCGCCTACGCCGCCGGACTGGCCCGCCGGCAGGGCGCCCAGCTGGCCGTCGCCTACATCCAGCCGATACTCGGCGCCGCCACCGCCCTCGCCGGGGCCGCCGTGGAGGAGACCACCCAGGAGGTCGCCGACGAACTGCTCGCCGCGCTGCGCGAGGCCGAACAGCGGGTGAGCGAGGTCTGGCGGGTGGAGTGGCGCTTCCTCACCATGCGCGGCGACCCCTACACCGGCCTCGCCAAGCTCGCCGACGAGCTGCGCGCCGACGCCGTGGTGGTCGGCGTCTCCGAGCAGGCCGGGCACAAGGTGATCGGCTCGGTCGCGGTCCGGCTGGTCAAGGCCGGACGCTGGCCGGTCACCGTGGTGCCGTAGCCGTCAGGGGTGTGGCTGTCGGGGGCGTGGCCATAAAGGGGCGCGGCCGTAAAGGGGAGTGGCCGTAAAGGGGAGTGGCCGCCCGCCGGGCGGCGCCGGGGCGGCGGGTAGGGTGCGTGACCATGACGGAGACGTCGGGCGCGCACCCCACCGAGCCGGCCCACACGACCGGTAACGACCTGCACCTGGAGCTGCCCGCCACCGGCGGCCGCCGCGCCGCGCTGATGGCCGCGCTGCGCGAAGCGATCCGCAGCGGCAGACTGGCCCCCGGCACCCGGCTGCCGCCCTACCGGGCCCTCGCCACCGACCTCGGCCTGGCCCGCAACACCGCCGCCGAGGCCTACGCCGAACTCGTCGCCGAGGGCTGGCTCACCGCCCGCCAGGGCTCCGGCACCACCGTCGCCGACCGCGCCGCACCCGTCCCGCCCACCCGGGCCCGCCGCCCCGCGCGCCGCCCCGGACCGGTGCACGACCTGCGCCAGGGCCGGCCCGACGCCGCCTCCTTCCCCCGCACCGCCTGGCTGGCCGCCGCCCGCCGGGCCCTCACCGCCGCCCCGAACGAGGCCTTCGGACCCGGCGACCCCCAGGGGCGGCCCGAACTGCGTGCCGTCCTCGCCGACTACCTCGCCCGCGCCCGCGGCGTGCGCACCGACCCCGACCGGATCGTGGTCTGCTCCGGCTTCGCCCACGCGCTGCGCCTGCTCTTCGACGGTGCCGCGCCCGCCCTGCCGCCCGCCGACCAGGGTCCGCTGGCCGTCGAGGCGTACGGGCTGGGCTTCCACCGCGGGCTGCTGGCCGCCGCCGGCGTCACCGCCGTTCCGCTGCCGATCGACGAACAGGGCGCCCGGGTCGAGGAGTTGGCCCGGCACCCGGAGCTCCGTACGGTCCTGCTCACCCCCGCCCACCAGTTCCCGACCGGCGGCCCGCTGCACGCCGGGCGCCGCGCCGCCGTGATCGACTGGGCGCGCGGACACGGCGGGCTCGTCCTGGAGGACGACTACGACGGGGAGTTCCGCTACGACCGCCAGCCGGTCGGCGCCGTCCAGGGGCTCGACCCCGACCGGGTCGTCTACCTCGGCAGCACCAGCAAGAGCCTCACCCCGGCGCTGCGCCTCGGCTGGATGGTCCTGCCGGACCACCTGGTCGACCAGGTGCTCGCCGCGAAGGGCGAACGCGAGGCCTGGGTCAGTGCGTTGGACCAGCTGACCCTCGCCGAGTTCATCGACTCCGGCGGCTACGACCGCCACCTGCGGCGAATGCGCCGCCGCTACCGGGACCGCCGCGACCAGCTGGTGGCCGCGTTGGCCGCCCACGCCCCGCACATCGAGGTGTCCGGCATCGCGGCCGGCCTGCACGCCGTGCTGCGGCTCGCCCCCGGCACCGAACGGTCCATCCTCAAGGCCGCCGCGTACCGGGGCCTGGCGGTCGAGGGGCTCGCCGACTACCGGCACCCGGCGGCCGATCCGGCGGCGACACCCGCCGTCGACGGCCTGGTGGTCGGCTACGCCACGCCACCGGACCACGCCTGGCCGGCCGCGCTCCGGGCGCTGTGCGACATCCTGCCGGCGCCGGCCTGAGCGCAACGGCCTGAGCCCACTGGCCTGAGCGCACCGACCCCGGTCGGACCCGCCCGTTCGGGCGCGCGACCCGGGCCTGCGGGGTGGGCGGCGAAGGATAGGGCACCGGCGGTTCCGCCGGGCCGGAACGCGGACGGTCGGCCCCCGGCGTCCGCCCGCCGCTCGTACGCGAGTACGGGTTCGGGCCGAGGGGGGCGGTCCCGACGGCGCCGCCCCCTACGCTCCTTGGACATGCGCAGAACACATCTGAGCCGTGCCGCGCTCGCCGTGGGCCCGGCCCTCGCCGCCGGACTGCTGCTGACTGCGGCACCCGCCCGGGCCGCCGACAACCCGCTGCCCCTGACGGCCGTCTCCGACCACCAGACGACCACCCGGGGAGGTGAGTTCACGCTGACCCTGACGCTCACCAACCCGTACGACACCCCGATCCAGTTCGTCTACCAGAGCGTCCAGGAGACGTACGCCACCAGTCTGGTGCCGGGGCTCAAGTTCACCGCCACGGCCTGCGGCACCCAGACCAACGGCTGCAGCGACAACGTGCACGGCGGCATCGCCCGTTACGACGTCCCGCTCGCCCCCGGCGCCAGCAGCACCTTCACGGTCACCTACACCGTGGCCCCGGACTCGGCCTGCGGCCAGGACGTCCGGATCGACTTCTACTCGTACCTGTACTACGAGTACCAGGGCGGTCTGGCCAACAACTCCGGCATCCTGGGCATCCCGGGCACCCAGGTCGCCTGCTGATCCACCCCTTCCCCCCGGCGCGGCCCTCGCGGCCGCACCCCCCGAACACCCGTCAGGTGCCGGCCACCCCCGTACCGGCACCTGACGGGCCTTCCGCGTGTGTCGGAGCCGGGTGACAGGATCGGACCGTGCCCGACACCCACGCACGAGCGCCCCGCCACCCCGCCGCCCACGACGACCTGCCGATGCCGGACGGGCTCCACGCCGCCCTGCGGGAGCGCGTGGGCGCGGACCTGGTCGCGGGCCGCTTCGACCGGGTGCGGCAGGGCCTGGAGGTCGCCTGAGCGGTGTGCCGGATTGACGGCGGGAGGCGCGTGCGGCAGGAGGGCGGAGCGGGGCGGGGTGGAGCGGGTGAGGCGCACGGGGTACGGGGTGCGCGGGGTGCGCGGGGTGCGAACCGGCGAACGGGTGTTCCGGTGACGATCGCGGCCCGTGGGGGCGGATCACCGGAGATTCACCCTATCGGGGGGTAGTGGGCCGCCGTACGGGCTCCGTCGGGTTCTGGTGATCTAGGGTTCCGGATGGGCCGCCGGGCGATGGCGGTCGTCCTCACGAAACTCGCCAACTTCCCCACCAGCTCGCGGATCTGATGATCCGTTGCGGAGCATGCACCGGGACGGAGCGGTACCGGCCCCGGCTGCCTGATCCGACCACACGAATGGAGACCCCTGCCGATGTCCGTGGACACGACGAGCCCGGAGACACAGCAGGACCGGCAGCAGAGCCTCGCGACGGCCGCTGCCCGCAACCTTGCCACCACGACCAAGTCCGCCCCGCAGATGCAGGAGATCACCTCCCGCTGGCTGCTCAAGGTGCTCCCGTGGGTCGAGGCCCACGGTGGCGCGTACCGGGTCAACCGACGGCTCACCTACACCGTCGGCAACGGCGTGGTGGAGTTCATCAAGACCGGCTCCCAGGTCCGCGTCATCCCGGCCGAGCTGGGTGAACTCGCCCTGCTGCGTGGCTACGAGGACGAGGAGGTGCTGACCGCCCTCGCCGACCGCTGCCAGCAGCGCGACTTCGGCCCCGGCGAGGTGCTCACCACTCAGGGCGAGGCGGCCGACCGGATCTTCCTGATCGCGCACGGCAAGATCAACAAGATCGGCACCGGCAAGTACGGCGACGAGACCGTGGTCGGCGTGGCCGCCGACGGCGACCGCTTCGGTGACGACTCGCTGCTCAACCCGGACGCCGTCTGGGAGTACACGGCGAAGACCACCACCTCCGGGGTCGCCCTCACCCTGAGCCGGGACGACTTCGCCCGCATCCGGGACAACGCGCCGAGCCTCCAGGAGCACCTGCAGACCTTCCTGTCCCTGCCGCTGCAGGCCCAGAACGAGCGCGGCGAGGCCGAGATCGCCATGTCGGCGGGCCACCGCGGCGAGTACGAACTCCCCGGCGCCTTCGTGGACTACGAGCTCAAGCCGCGCGAGTACGAGCTCAGCGTCGCCCAGACCATCCTCAAGATCCACACCCGCGTCGCGGACCTGTACAACCAGCCGATGAACCAGACCGAGCACCAGCTCCGGCTGACCATCGAGGCCCTGCGCGAGCGGCAGGAGCACGAGATGATCAACAACCCGGAGTTCGGCCTGCTCCACAACGCCGACTTCGACCAGCGGATCCAGACCCACTCCGGCCCGCCCACCCCGGACGACCTGGACGAGCTGCTCAACCGCCGCCGTGACCCGGACTACCTGCTGGCCCACCCCAAGACCATCGCCGCGATCGGCCGTGAGTTCAACGCCCGGGGCATCTACCCGCACCACGTCGACCTCGGCGGGCAGCAGGTGCCGGCCTGGCGCGGGGTCCCGATCCTGCCGTGCAGCAAGATCCCGATCACCAAGGAGAACACCAGCTCGATCCTGGTGATCCGTACCGGTGAGGACAACCAGGGCGTCATCGGCCTGCACCAGACAGGTCTGCCGGACGAGTACCAGCCCGCGCTCTCGGTCCGCTTCATGGGGATCGACGAGAAGGCGATCATCTCCTACCTGGTCAGCGCCTACTACTCCTGCGCGATCCTGGTGCCGGACGCGGTCGGCGTGCTGGAGAACGTCGAGATCGCGCACCGCCGCCACTGAGCGCGCGGAACGGCGGGCGCGGGCCGTAACCGGTCGGCGCGAAGATCGTTCCACCTGATGGCGGACGGCCCGCCCCGGAGGCGGGCCGTCCGCCTGATCACGTCTGAATGCGCATGGTCGCACCCGATCGGCTCTGATCCGGATCCGACCACTGCTGTCCGTTCCCGCCGGCTGATCAGCCAGATCCCTTCCGTCCTCCCCGGACGACCCGAGAGGTGTGTGGAGCCCATGCCGCAGCGCCGGCAGTACCGACGGATACCGCGGCACGGCGGCGGGGGCGCGGCCCCCGGTCGACGGGCGCGGCTGATCGGTGCGGCGGTCGGCGTGGTGGCGATGTGCGCGCTGGTCGGCGGGGCCAGCGCCTCGGGGGCCGAACGCCCCGGCGGGCACCCGGGCGGCGGGGCCGTCGACACCTGCGTGTGCACCGGGACGGACGTGTCCACCACGGTGGGCCCGGGCGGCAGCGTGGACGTCGGGGTGGACGTGGACGTCCAGGTCGGCGTCACCGTCGCGCCCGACGTCGGCCGGCACCACGGACCCCGGCCGCCGCACGACCACCACCACTGCCACCGGCCGCTCACGGCCGGGACGCTGCCCGCGGTGCCCTCGCCCTCCGCTACGGCCGGGCTCCGGCCCGAGCCGGGGCGACCGGCCGACGGCCACGGGGGCGGCGACGACGGGCAGGGGGAGCACGGGGGCGGCTGGTGGCACGGGGGGCACGGGGGGCACCATCACCACCACCACCATCCGCACCCCTGCCCGAGCCCCACGCCGACGCCTACCCCGACGCCCACGCGTACGCCGACGCCTACGCGCACGCCGACCCCCACCCCCACGCGCACGCCCACTCCGACGCCGACGCTCACCCCGAGCCCCACCCCCACGCCGTCCCCGACCGCGGTGCCGTCACCTTCGGGTCCCACCCCGCCGCCGTCGCCCCCGGCACCGGCGTCTCCGCCCGCACCGGCGTCACCGCCCCCGGTGGTTCCCGCCGTGCCTGCGGCCCCGGACCCCGCCCCGCAGCCGCCACCGCCCGCGGTGGTGCCGGTTCCGGCGGTGCCCGACGCCCCGACGGCCCCTGCCGTGGTGGCGCCCAGCCCCGCGCTGCCGAGCCCGGCAAGCCCGAGTCCGGCCGGCCCGAGCCCGGCCTGGCCCACACCGTCGGCGCATCCGTCCTTCAAGGTGGTGCGGGCCGCCAAGCCGGCGCCCGTCGCACCGTCGCACCACGGCGCCTCGACCACCACCACGATGCTGCTGATCACCGTCCCCGCGGTGCTGGCGGCGGCCTCGCTGCGCCCCGGCCGCGGCCGCGGCCGCGGTGGTTCCGGGTCCTGAGGGTCCTGACGGCGACCTTCCCGACCTTCCCCCGGTCCCTCCTGCCGAGTGCGCCCGGGGTTCACCTTTCACGTCACGAGCCAAGCCAGAGAAGGGAGTTCCCATGTCCGAGTGGGTGGCGCTGATCATCGCCATGGCGGCGGCCGGTGCCGTCGTGTTGGCCGTGGTGGTGCTGCGGCGCCGCAGTGCGGGCGCCGTCGAGAAGACCGACGAGACGCCGGACGTCATCGAGTACATCACGATGATGATCGGGGTGGTCTACGCGATCGTCGTCGGTCTCGCGATCGCGGGGGTCTGGGAGGCGCGCGGCGCAGCCCAGGACGACCTGTTCCGTGAGGCGCAGTCGCTGCGGGAGGTCAGCGACCGGGCGGTGGTCTACCCGGTCGAGTTCCGCGACCAGGTCCGGGCCGATGTCGACGCCTATGTCACCTACGTGGTGAACGTCGAGTGGGACTACATGGGCAAGAACGGCGAGATCACCGACAAGGGCACCCAGCTGCTGGACAAGATCCAGAACGAGCTGGTCTCCCGGACGCCGGCCTCGGACCTGGAGTCCCAGGCCTACCAGCCGATCACCGACCGGATCAGCCAGGCCTCCGACGCCCGCAACCAGCGCGGCCAGAACGCCGGGCCGACCATGCCGGGCGTGGTGTGGTTCGGGCTGATCGGCGGGGCGGTGGTGACCATCGGCATGATGTTCGCGCTGCAGATCCGGCACACCCCGAGGGAGTTGATGCTGGCGGCCTGTTTCAGTGTGCTGATCGCCTTCCTGCTGTTCATGATCTGGGACTTCGACGATCCGTTCGCCCGGAGCGTCTCGGTCACCACCCAGCCCTTCGAGGACCTCTTCCCCTCGCTCAACCTCAAGAGCTGAACCGGGGCGGACGCCGGTGGTCCCGAACGGGGCCACCGGCGTCGGCGTTTCACTGATCGGACGTCAGCGCAGGCTGTTGTCCAGCGAGTTGAGCATGGTCCCGGAGGCGTCGTCGTTCTCCAGGGAGAAGGCGAACAGCCCGCCCAGGCCCTTGCCCTTGGCGTAGGCGCCGCGGGCCTGGACGGCCTGCGGGGTGTCGCCGGTCCAGAAGTTGGTGCCGTCGTAGACCCAGCTGCTCTCCGTCACCGCGTCCCAATGGGTCTGCGCGGCGGTCGGGTTGAGCTCCTTCCAGGCGGCCAGACCGGCCTCCTGGCTGAGCGGCTTGGCGGCCGTCGGGCCGGTCGCGCTCTGGTACAGGCCGTAGTTCGAGCCGGCCGGGACGCCGGTCCAGCCGCGCCAGTAGAACGGGATGCCGAGCACGATCTTGCTCGCCGGGAAGCCGCCGGGGATGCCGTACTCGGGCAGGCCGGTGGTGTACGCGGTGAGCGCGGTGTCGACGTTGTACTTGCGGGTGCCGGGGGTGATCGGCGTGGTCGGGTCCGCCGGGCTGTCGTGCAGCGGGTCCTGGTGGTTGGTCGGCCCCTTGGCGTCCCAGGAGCCGTGCATGTCGTAGGACATCACGTCGGCGTAGTCCAGGTAGGCGCCGATCTTGTCCGTCTCCAGCTGAGCGATCTTGTCCTGGCCGCTGGGCAGCGCGGCGCTCAGCAGGTAGCGCTTGCCCTGGGCGGCGCCGAGGGCGTCCAGCTGGGTGCGGAACTCCTTGAGCAGCAGGGTGTAGTTCTGCTTGTCGGCGGGGGAGTAGTGGTTGCCGGTGTGGCCGCCCGCCGAGCCCGGGTACTCCCAGTCGATGTCGATGCCGTCGAAGATGCCGGCCGCCGAGGCCGCGCCGCCGGAGGCGTCACCGGCGACCCCGGTCGGCAGGTTCCCCTTGAGGAACATGTCGACGCAGGAGGAGACGAAGGCCTTCCGGGAGGCGTCGGTGGCGGCCGCGTCCGAGAAGTACTTGGAGTACGTCCAGCCGCCGATCGAGATGGTGAAGCGCAGGTTGGGGTACTTGGCCTTGAGCTGGCGCAGCTGGTTGAAGTTGCCCTTGAGCGGTTGGTCCCAGCCGTCCGTGCTGCCGTCCACGCTGTTGGCGGAGGTGTAGCCGTCCTGGTAGTCGGCGTAGGCGTCGCCCGCGCCGTCACCGGCGTTGGGGTCGGATTCGTTCGCCGAGTCGGAGGCCTTCACCGCCTGGAAGCAGGTGAACTTCGAGGGGTCGATGTTGGCGAAGGCGTAGTGGATGACGTCCAGCTTGCCGGCGGCGCCGCTGGTGTCGACGTTCTTCGGGTAGTACGCGTTCTCGTAGATGCCCCACTGGTCGAAGTAGGCCGCGCGGACCGGCTGTTGGGTGGGGGCGGTGGCGGTCGTGGTGCTCACCGGGGCGGACTGGGCGGAGGCGTGGCCGCCCGAGTAGCCCTGGACGCTGAACGTGTAGCCCTGCCCGGGCCGCAGCGAGCTGACGGCGACGGAGGTGCCCATCGAGGTGGCGACCAACTGGCCGTTGGACCACACCTTGTAGGCGACCGGGCCGTCGCCGCCGCTCAGGGTGGACGGCTGCCAGCTGAGCACCACGGCGCCCGAGGTGACCTTGCTGACCGTGACGCCGGTCGGGGTGGTGACCTTGCCGTCCCCGGCCGGGCCGCTCGCGGTGGCGGTTGCGGTGGGGCTGCCGGTGGGGCTGCCGCTCGGGCTGCCGCTGGGCGATCCGCTGGGGCTCCCGGTCGGCGAGCCGGTCGCGGTCGGACTGCCGCTGGGCGAACCGGTGGCCGTGGGGCTGCCCGAGGCCGTCGGGCTGGTGGACGCCGTGGGACTGCCCGAGGCCGTCGGGCTGGTGGAGGAGGTCGGCCCGCCCGGCCCGGTCAGGGTGAGGTCGTCCGCGTAGTACGTGCCGGTGCCGTACCAGCCGTGGGTGAAGACCGTGACGGAGGTCGTGGTGGCGCCGGTGGTGAAGGTGCTGCTGAGCTGGCTCCAGCCCGACCCGCCGGGCGTCCAGTTGGAGGCGTTGACGCCGGTGCCGGTGGCGCCCAGGTACACGTAGCTGCCCTGGACCCAGCCGGCCAGGGTGTAGCTGGTGTTCGGCTGGACGGTGACGGTCTGCTGGCACTGCGCGGTGTCGGAGCCGGAGGCGGCGCCGCTGAGCGCGTAACTCCCGCCGTGCACCGGGGTGGTGACCACCGAGCCGTTGGAGCAGCTCCAGCCGGACAGGGTGCCGGTCTCGAAGCCGCCGTTGGCCAGCAGGTTGACCGGCGAGGCGGCGGCGGAGCCGAGGGTGAGGGCGAGGGCGGCGCCGCTGGTGGTCAGCGTGGCGGCCAGGGCCAGTGCGGTGGCCCGTCTGTGCCGGGCGGCCCGGCGAGCGGCTCGCCCCTGGGCGGGCAGGTCGGGCCGTGCGGGCAGGACGCGGTCGTGCATGCGGGGTGTCCTCCGGATGTGTGGGGGTTCCGGCGGTGCGTGGCCCGGACGGGCCGTGGGGAGCCGGCCCGGACGCGGTGGGGGCGGCCGGGCGGGGTGACAGGTGCTTGACGGGTGCTCGACTGAACAGATTGGACTGGACCAATCTTCGCCGTCAAGGGTGTCCACCCGCTGGACCGACCCGGGCCGCGACCAGCGGCCGACCGGTAGGTTGACCGGGACGGAACAGGCCCGCCGAACGGAGGAGCGCATGGACAGTCAGGGCTGGGACGACCGCTACGCCGCGAGTGAACTGGTCTGGGGCACCGCGCCCAACCGGTGGGTGGTGCGCGAACTGACCGGCCGCACCCCCGGCCACGCCCTCGACCTGGCCACCGGCGAGGGCCGCAACGCCATCTGGCTCGCCACCCAGGGCTGGGAGGTCACCGGCGTCGACTTCTCCGCCGTCGCCCTCGAACGCGCCGAACGCCTCACCGCCGAACTGCCCGACGAGGTCGCCGACCGCCTCACCTGGCGCCACGGCGACGCCCGCACCCACGAGGCCCCCACCGTCGGCTACGACCTCGTCCTGGTCGCCTACCTCCAACTGCCCGCCGCCGACCGCCGCGCCGCACTGCACCGCGCCGCCGAGGCACTCGCCCCCGGCGGCACCCTGCTGGTGATCGGACACGACCTGAGCAACCTCACCGAGGGCGTCGGCGGCCCGCAGGACCCGGCCGTGCTCCTCACCCCGGAGGACGTCCTCGCCGACCTCGCCCCGTACGGCCTGCACGTCGTGCGGGCCGAACGCGTCCGGCGCGAGGTCGACACCGAACCCGGCCATCGGGGCGGTGCGAAGGGCGTCGCGATCGACACCCTCGTACGACTGGAACGGGGTGCCGCATGACCACCCGTCCCCCTCGCCGACTGCTCCTTGCCGGCCTGGCCGCCGCCCCCCTGGTGCTCGTCGGCTGCTCCTCCGGCACGAAGGACAAGGCCGACAAGGCCGACAGGACCGGCCCGGTGGCCAGGGCCAGTGACCCGGGCGGCGCCGCCTTCGTGATGATCATCCGGCACGGCGAGAAGCCCGACGGCAACCAGCCCGGCCTGGACGAGAACGGCAAGCACGACGGCAAGTCCCTCACCCAGCGCGGCTGGGACCGGGCCAAGGCGCTGCCCACCCTGTTCGCCCCGCCCGCGACCGGCCTGCGCACCCCCGTCCGGATCTACGCCGCCACCGACCAGGGTCCGCTGGCCGGAGCCCACCGGATGCGGCAGACCGTCACCCCGCTGGCCGGCAAACTCGGACTGACCGTGGACACCGGTTACGCCGAGTCCCAGGAGTCCCAGCTGGCCGCTGCCGCGCTCGCCGGAACGCAGCCGGTGCTGATCTGCTGGGAGCACTCCCGGATCCCGCGGATCGTCGAGGCGCTCGGTGCGGCCGGCAGCGGGGCGCCGGGTACCTGGCCGGACCGGTTCGACCTGGTCTGGGTGTTCTCCCGGCCGGCCGGCGGGGCCTGGACCTTCCAGGAGGTGCGCCAGCATCTGCTGGACGGCGACGCCTGATCCGCCCGGTCCCCCGGCCCCGGCCCGCCGCGCGGGCGGAACCGGTGGAGCTGCTGGGTGGGAGCGTCGCCGCCTGGGTAGGGGACCTGGACGGACGCCGTCCGATGATCATAGTTTCTCTGTGCACGATAGGTTCACGGCACGGACGGCGGCAGGAACGAGGAGGGCACGATGGCCGTTTCGCTGGCCAAGGGGCAGAAGATCAGCCTGGAGAAGCCGGGCGGTGGGCAGTTGAGCGTGGTCCGGATGGGCCTGGGCTGGCGGGCGGTGCAGCGCAAGGGCTTCCTGGCCAAACTGCTGTCCGTCGGGCAGGAGATCGACCTGGACGCCTCCGCGGTGCTCTTCGCCCACGGCAAGCCGCTGGACGTGGTCTTCTTCCAGCACCTCACCAGCAACGACGGCTCGGTCCGGCACAGCGGGGACAACCTGGTCGGCGGCGCCGGGGACGCGACCGACGACGAGTCGATCACCGTCGACCTGACCAGGGTGTCCGCCGAGGTCGACCAGATCCTCTTCACGGTGAACTCCTTCACCGGGCAGACCTTCCAGGAGGTCGAGGCCGCCTTCTGCCGCCTGGTGGACGAGACCACCGGCGTCGAGCTGGCCCGCTACACCCTCACCGGCGGCGGCCCCTACACCGCCCAGATCATGGCCAAGGTGCAGCGCACACCGGGCGGTTGGCAGCTGGCCGCGATCGGCCAGCCCGCCAGCGGGCGTACCTTCCAGGACCTCATGCCGGAGCTGGTCAAGCACCTGTGACCCGACCCGGGCTCCGGCGCCTCGGCCGCGGTCGGCGCCTCGGTCGAGGTCGAGGCCGCGGTCGCGGCGCCGGAACCCGGCCAGGGCCGGCAGTCCCCGGCCGGGGCCGACAGTCGGCGACGGCGGCAGTCCGGCCGGTCGGGCCGTCCTGCCGCCGTCGGCGGTTCGGTGGGTGCGTGGGTGCTACTTCTTGGCGCTCGCCGAGGGGGAGGGCGAGAGCGAGGCGCTCGGCGAACCGCTCGGCGTGGCGGAGGAGGTGGCGCCGGGGGTCGCGGTGGCGCTCGGGCTGCCGCTGGGCGTGGGCGTCGGGCAGTTCGGGGCGGTGGTCGGGGTGGCCGTCGGGGTGCCGGTGGGGGTGGCCGTCGGGCTGGCGGTGGGCGAGGGCGAACCGGTGGGCGTGGCCGTTCCGGTGGGCGTCGCGGTCGCGGTCGCGGTCGGGCTCGGGCAGGACGTCGGCGTGCCGGTCGGAGTGCCAGTGGGGGTGCTGGTGGGGGTCGCCGTCGGGGACGCGCTGCCGGACGGCGTGGTGGTCGGAGTCGTCGTCGGCGTGCCGGTGGGGGTGGCCGTCGCACTGGCGGAGGGCGAGGGCGAACCGCTCGGCGTCGGCGTGCCGGTGGGCTGCGCGGACGGCGTCGGAGTCGGCGTCACCGCAGGCTCCGTCGGCCGGCCGCCCGGCGTCGGGCCGGTGCCGCTGCCGCCGGTCGGGGTGGTGCCCGGGGTGCCGGTGGTGCCGGACGGCCGGAGGAAGGGCGAGGGCGTCGAGCCGGGCACGGTCGGGATGCCCGGGCGGTCCGCGACCGTGGTCACCTGGCCGCTGCCGAAGTGCGCCATCCAGTTGCGGACGGTGCGCAGGTACTCGGTGGAGTTGTTGTAGCTGAGGATCGCCCGGTCCAGCTGGGCGGAGTCGGAGAGGTCCCGGCCGCCCGCGCACAGGTAGCGCCCGGCGGTCTCGGCCGCGTCGAAGATGTTGTTCGGGTCGGCCGTGCCCTTGCCGGTGGCGTCCACGCCCCAGGAGGCCCAGGTGGAGGGGATGAACTGCATCGGGCCGACCGCGCGGTCCCAACGGGAGTCGCCGTCGTAGCGACCGCCGTCGGTGTCGGGTATCGCGGCGAAGCCGTTGCCGTCCAGCACCGGGCCGAGGATCGGGGTGAGCGTGGTGCCGGCGGTGTCCACCTTGCCACCGTTCGCCTGGCCGGACTCGACCTCGCCGATCGCCGCCAGCAGCTGCCAGGGCAGGTGGCAGCCCGGCGAACGCTGCGCCAGGGAGGCCTCGGCCTTCTGGTAGGCGGCGAAGACGGTGGCGGGCAGCGAGGGTCCGTTGGCGGTGAACGGGCCGGCCGCGGGCAGACCGGGCTGGGTGCCGGGCGGCTGCGGCAACTGGACGGCGCTGCCGCCGTCGGCCGCGGTGCCGGGGATCCCGGCGGCAGGGCCGCCGAAGGGGGTGGCGGAGCCGCCCGGGGCCTGCGCGGCGGCGTCCTGTGCCTGCCCGGCGTCGGCGGCGGCGGCCGGGGCGAGCCCGAGGCCCGACACCTGAGAGCCGGTCAGCGCGGCCAGCGCGGCGAACGCCGCAGCCGTGCCGGTGACCCGCTTGCCGATCCGTACCTTTCGCCCGCCCTTGGCACTGCCGATCCTCGCCGCCATCTGCTGCCCCTCCCCATCGCCGTCCGGACCCTCCCGGAACGGTTGAGCCTTCGTCATCGTGCCCGTCCGCCGATCGGCGGCGCCCGCCGCCGCAACGATTAGTATCACGACGATCTGACAGGGACAGGATGGACGGGAGGCGGCCGCGAACCCGACGACGGGTGAACGCGGCGCCCCGGCCGCGGGTCGCCCGTCCGACCGCCGGGGCGCGGTGTCCGTGCCCCGCTCCATCTCCGTCGCCGCTAACGGGAGTTGACCGTAGGGCCAACGCCGGTCGGCCGGGTCCCCCCGGCGGTCGGACGGGCGGTTCGAAGCGCGGGGGTGGTGCGTGGGCGTCGTTTCGGGCTCCCCGGCGGCGCCCGTCGCCGACCCCCTGACCTGGCCCGATGTCCGTCGCCGTGCGCGGCCTCCACTAGCAGGACGGACGGTCCGGCGCCAGAGGGCCTCCCCAACTCGGCCCTGGACGGATGACGTTCAGGTGAAAGTGGGCATGCCAGGAATCCCGGTCCGGCATGCTGTGCCGCGTGACCCTGTGGATGGAGGCCGAAACCGTGAGCGCGAACCTGCCGGAGACCGTCGCCGAGGGGGCGGTGGTCCTGCCGGCACCTCCTCGGGTGGTGAGCGACCTGGCCCGTGACCTGACCCAGGCCGCCGCCGCCGTCCGGGCGGTGTCGCGGAGCGGCCGTGCCGCCGGCGGGGACGTCGCGGTCGCCGCCTACACCGCCGTGGTGTGCACCGGGCGTTCGGCCGCGCACGCGCTGGAGGAGGCCGCCGCCTGGTGCCGCCAGGCCCCGGAGGCCGAGGTGCACTCGCTCGCCTGGGCGCGGGTGCCGGGGCACCGGCACGACGTCTTCGAGTACCGCGTCACCATGGCCGTGAGCTTCCCCGACGACGAGACCGGGGAGCACCTCGGGGACACCCACCACTCCCGCCGGTGAGGCCGTATCATCACCTGCATGGGTGATCGGGGTACGAACGAGACGGCCGGCGCGGCCGGGGGCGACGCCGCCAACAGGGCTGCGGCAGAGGCGACTTCGGATGCCGGCGAGCACGTCGACGAGCACCGCGGCGAGCACGGCGACGAGCACCGCGCCGAGCACGGTGACGACGGCCCGCGTGAACTGTCGCGGGCCGCCGCCGTCGGTGCCACCGTGCTGGCGATCGTCTGCGGCTGCGCGGCGATGCTGGCCGCGCTCCACTGGTTGGGCTGGACCGTCCCGGGCATCGGCTGGATCGTCGCCAAGGTCGGGATCAAGCTGTCCGTGGGCGGCTTCCTCGCCCTGGCCGTGGCCGCCGAGCACCTGCGCGGCAAGCTCCGGCCGAAGTCCCGCTCCTGACCGGTCGGACCCAGTGTCCCGGGGCTCAACCGGCCTGCGGCGCCGGGCAGGTGAGGTCGTGCTCAGGCGCCCGGCCGTCCAGCAGGTAGTGCTCGACGGTGTCCGTGACGCAGGGCTCGGAGCCCGGGTACTGGCCGTGGTTGCCGTTGCTGGTGACCGTCACCAGCCTGGAGCCGCGCAGCGCCCGGTGCGCGCCGAGCGCCGCCTTGTAGTACGTCGCCGGGTCGTGCAGCGAGTTGAGCATCAGCACCGGAGGCAGGTGGGCGCCGGTGACCTTGACCTCGGGCGCCGGGGCGGTCGGCCAGAGCGCGCAGACCGAGCTGAACGCGAGCGTGCGGGCACCGATCAGCGGGTAGCGCGCGGTGTTCTCCGCCCCGCGCTCGATCCAGGTGTCCAGGTCCTTCGTCCACGGGGTGTCGCCGCAGGTCACCGAGAAGTACTCGGCGAGGAACTCCGGGCTGAGGTACTGGCCGAACAGCCGGCGGGCGGTCTCCTTGGCGGCCGGATCGGCCTGCTGCCAGTCGTCCAGCGCGGTCAGCCCGCTCGCCAGGAGCGGAAAGGCCTTCTCGCTGTAGATCGCGTTGATCGTGCCGTTGTCCAGCTGGTTGGGGCCGAGCGTCAACGACCCGTCGGTGATCGGTCGGTCGTGCAGGGCGGCGCGCCGCTGCTCCCAGTGCGCCCCGACCTCCGCCGGGGTCGAGCCCCAGTGGTAGGTGGCGTCCCGGGCGGCCATCCAGGGCAGGAAGTCCTCCTCGAAGCGGCGCTGGAAGCTCATCGGCTGGCCCAGTTCGAACTGCTCCCAGGTGCCGTCGAAGCCGATGTTGCTGTCCAGCACCATCCGCTCGACCCGGTGCGGGAAGAGCGTTCCGTAGTAGGCGCCGATCATGGTGGCGTAGGAGGCACCGTAGTAGCTGATCTTCTTCTCGCCGAGCAGCGAGCGGTAGAGGTCCATGTCGTGGGCGGTCTGCTCGGTGGTCAGGTAGGGCAGCAGGTCGCCGCTGTTCTTCTCGCAACCCTCGACCAGTTTGCGGGAGTTGGCGACGACGCGGTCGATCGCCTCCGGGGACCGGTCGCGGTAGTCCCCGGCCAGGAACTCCTGGAACTCCTCCGGGGTCTGGCACGCGACGCGGGTGCTGCGGCCGACGCCGCGCTGGTCGAAGCTGACGATGTCGTACGCGGCGGCCACCGCGGGGGCGCCCTGGGCGAGGTCCATCGGCCGCAGCAGGCCCTGTCCGCCCGGGCCGCCGGCCGTCTCCATCAGTGCGCCCTTGCGGTGGGCCGGGTCGGTGGCGCGGTGCCGGGAGACGGCGATGCTCAGGTCGGCGCCGACACCGGGGTGGTGCCAGTCGCGCGGGACGGTCATGGTGGCGCATTCCAGGGCCGGTTGCCCCGCGCAGGGCTGCCAGTCGAGTGCCTGCCGGGCGTAGCGGGCGGGGGCGCGGTCGGCGTCCCCCGGGTTGCGGCCGGAGTCGGCGTTCGCGGTGGCGGGCAGGGCGAGGCCGGCGAGGAGCGCGGCGGCGAGGGCGGCGGCCGCGCGGCGGCCGTGGGATGCGGTGGTGTTCACGGGAACGATCATGTCCCGCCGGGCGGCTGACGCACGATGAAGCAGGACACCGTCCTCGGGGTGGTGCTGGATACACCCCTGGGCGGGCGTATCCAGCACCACGGGCCCCGACGAGGCTGTCTTTGGTGGGCGGTTTCAGTAGGCGGCGGTGAACCGGGCGCGCCGGTGCACCGGCTGCTCGGCCTCGTCCAGCAGCGCGACGGCGAGGTCCTCCATGGAGATCGCCGAGTTGCCGTCGGCGTCGACCAGCAGCTCGTCCCGGCCGAGCCGGAACCGGCCGGTGCGCACCCCGGGTTCGAGCAGGGCGGCCGGGCTCAGGTACGTCCAGTCGACCTCCCCGTCCGCACGGTAGAGCTCCAACTGCTCGCCGCAGGCCAGGGCGATCGGCCGGATCTCCGCCGGGAAGCCGGGCGACTCCACCAGGATCGTGCCGTCGGTGCCAGGCACGGTGAGGCTCCCGGCCCCGCCGACGGCGAGCAGGCGCACGCCGGTTCCGGCCAGGCCGGCCAGCAGGCCCCGGGTGGTGGCGGCCAGTTCGTGCTCGCGGCCGGGCGCCGGGCGGGTGGCGGTGACCACCAGGTCCTGGCCGGCGGCGATCCGGGCGACGTCGGCGGGTTCGTCGGCGTCGCCGACGGCGAGCGTGACGGTGGGCGGCAGGCCGTGCGGCTTGGCGGGGTTGCGGACGACGGCCGTCACCTCGTGGCCGCGGGCGAGCGCCTCGGCCACGACCCGTCGGCCGACGTTGCCGGTGGCGCCGAACACGGTGATGCGCATGAAGGTTTCTCCTCGGTTCCTCTGAACGGGACTGCGATGGGGCACGGGTGGTGCGGGGTGTGCGCTGTGGGGTGCGGGTGGTGCGGGGTACGGGTTGCGGCGGGTGTGCTGTGGGGTCAGGCCTTCTCGGGCACCGGGTCCGGCCGGAGGTCCGTCCCGGGGCCGGCGGCCGTCGGGGTGGCCCGGCGGGGCCGCTGGGTCTGGGCGACGATCAGCGAGCCGAGGACGACCAGCGCCCCGAGCGCCTGCAGCGGGCTCAGGTCCTGTCCGAGCGCCAGCCAGCCGGCCAGGGTGGCGACCACCGGGCTGAGCAGGGAGAGGAAGGACAGCGAGGTCGGCGGCAGCGAGCGCAGCCCGCGGAACCAGACGGCGTAGGTGAGGGCCGCGCCGATCAGGCAGAGGTAGGCGTAGCCGAGCAGGTTGTCCGCGGTGTAGTGGGTGGGCGGGGCGCCCTCGCTCAGCAGGGTGACCGGCACCAACAGCAGGCCGCCGGCGGTGAGTTGCCAGCCGGTGGTGGCGAGCAGCGGCGCGGGGGAGACCCAGCGCTTGGAGAGCACGACGCCGAAGGCCATCACCACCGCACCGCCGAGCGCGGCGGCCACCCCGGCCGCGTCCAGCCGGGCGCCGGCGCGCAGCACCAGCAGGCTGACGCCCGCCACGCCGGCGATGCCGGAGAGCACCGTGCGCAGGGTGAGCCGGTCGCCGAGCAGGGCCGCCGAGAGCCCGGCGGTGACCAGCGGCTGGACGGCGCCGACGGTGGCCGCGATCCCGCCCGGGAGGCGGTAGGCGGCGATGAACAGCAGGGCCTGGAAGGCGCCGATGTTGAGGGCGCCGAGGACGAGTGCGCGCCACCACCAGCCGCCCTTCGGCAGGGTGCGGGTGAGGGCGACCAACAGCAGTCCGGCGGGCAGGCAGCGGATGACGGCGGCGAGGAGCGGGCGGTGCGGCGGGAGCAGTTCGGTGGTGACGAGGTAGGTCGTCCCCCAGACCGCGGGGGCGAGGGCCGTCGTCAGCAGGACGGCGAGGCGATTGCTTAGCACTAAGCCAATGTATCTCAGCGCTAAGGCATTCTTTGGCGGATTCCGCCGGTGATGTGGCTCACAGTTACCTCATCGCTAAGGGATCTGGTGGGCATCTACCCTGAACCCGTGGCAGATCATCTCGACCGCGTCGTCGCGCAGTGGGGCGCCGAGCGCCCCGACCTGGACGTCTCCCCGATGGAGGTGTTCGGCCGGCTCAAGCGGCTCTACCGCCTGGTCGACGCCGAACTCAACCGCACCTTCGCCGAACACGGCCTGGACGCGCCCTCCTTCGACGTCCTCGCCACCCTCAAACGCAGCGGCCCGCCCTACCGCCTCACCCCCACTGGCCTGATGCAGTCCGCCATGGTCACCTCCGGCGCCATCACCCAGCGCCTCGACCGCCTGGAAGCCCGCGGCCTGGTCACCCGCACCCGCAGCGACCACGACCGCCGCAGCCGCGACGTCGAACTCACCCCCGAGGGCCACGCCCTGATCGACCGCGCCCTCCCCGACCACATCGCCAACGAGCACCGCATGCTGGCCGGGCTCGACGAGGCCCGCAGGGCCGCGCTCGTCGACGCCATGCGCGCGCTGCTCGCCGACCTCGGGGACGACCCGGCCGGCTGACCGACGGTTGGCCGGCAGTGCGACCGGTCGTTAATCGATTGCCGGGGCCGGCCGTCCCCGCCTTGGATGGCGGCCATGGACCGCCCCCTCTGGACCGCACTCCCCGCCGACGTCCGTCGCACGGTCGACGAACACCTCGCCGTGCGGCGCCACGTCCACGCGATGAAGGCGATCCGCGACGCGTCGCCGGAGCCCGTGCCCGGCATCCGCGCGTGCAACGACCTGATCGCCGACCGGATGACGGAACTCGGTCTGCCGCTGTACGGGCCGACCTCCTCGGCGAGCCCGGTGGCGGGCCCTCCGGCGGCCACACCGGCAGCGGACCTTCGGGCGGCGGACCTTCCGCCGGACCCTTCGGCGACGGGTGCTACGAGTCGAACCACACCGTGAGCCGCACGTTGTCCGGCCCGTGCAGGCCCTCGGGCAGGCCCCGGTCCGGGGCGAGCGGTCGGAAGCCCGCCAGGTTGCGGACCCCGAAGAGGCGGCCGAACTCGTCGTAGTTCCGGCCGCAGTACAGCGCGTAGAGGTCCATCGCCGCGCTCCACGCGGTGTCCTCGCCGCCCTCGTCCACAGGTGCGCCGTGCGTGCGGCGGTACTCGATGAAGCCGTGGATGTCCATTCCCATTCCCCGGATCCTCGCAGTGCGCCGGGCCCGGGGGGCGAGGCGTTTTCCCGGCGTGGGGCGGTGGTCGGGGGCTACTCCGGCCTGACCGCGACAGCCTTGAAGAAGGTGTAGTGGAAGGTCCCGCCCGGTTCGGCCGCCCGGCGCAGGTCGGCGATGCCGCGGTCGAAGGCCTCCGGGGTGGTCAGCCCGGCGGCCAGGGCCTCCGCTCGGACGGCCTCGACCATCGGGACGAAGGTCCGCCGGGTGAAGCCCTCCACCAGGGCCGGGCGGCCGTCGTCCGCGTAGACCGTCCGCGGGCGGACCGTCACGTCCGCGAACCCGGCCGCCGTGAGCAACGGGTGCAGCCGACGCCCCACCAGGGCGTCGCCGCCCGCCCCGGCCTGGAGCCGGACCAGGTGGTCGACGGTGCGGCGGGCCGCCGGGGTCTCCGGGTGGAAGAAGGCCGAGCCGTGGTCGCCCTCGATCACCGTGATCGTCCCGCCCGGCCGCAGCACCCGCCGCAGCGCGGCCAGTCCGGCCGTCGGGTCGGGAAGGTGCTCCAGCACGAAGCACAGGAAGACGTGGTCGAACGCGCCGTCCGGGAAGGGCAGTCGGTGCAGGTCGCCGTGGTGCCAGGTGACCTGGGCCGCCGGCGCCGCGGTGGCGATCCGGGCCCGGGCCCGGGCCAGCGACCGGGCCGAGATGTCCGCCGCCGTGAGCAGCACTCCCGGGCTGGCGGTGAGCAGGTGCGCCGTCTGCGCACCCACCCCGCAGCCCGCCTCCAGCACCCGGCTGCCCGCCGGGTAGGCGGTGCCCGAGTGCAGCAACTCGGCGAGGGTGTCGGCCTGGTCGCCGAGGCGCTGTGCCTCGGTGTCGGAGTAGCCGTGGACGTACGGGGCGGCGGGGAACAGGGTCGTTTCGGTGGTCATGGCTCAACCCTCGCGTCAGTATGGACCGGTGAACAGGTCCAAAGCCGCCGGGAACGACAGGTCCAAAGAGGCCGGACCGGCCGGGGAGACCGGGGAGACCGGGGTCGACTTCCTCCAGCTCGATGCCGCCGAGGCCCCGCCCGGCGGCCTCACCGACTGGCTGGCCCGCCGGTTGCGCGAGGCCGTCGCCGACGGGCGGCTGCCCGCCGGCACCCGACTGCCCGCCAGCCGGGTGCTCGCGGCGGAACTCGGGGTCTCCCGGGGCGTGGTGACGGACGCCTACCGGCGGCTCGCCGAGGCGGGGCAGGTCGCCGGGCGGGGCCGGGGCGGTACGGTCGTGGTCGCCCTCGCACCCGCCGCCGTCCCCGCCGCTCCGCCGGCCCGCCCGGCACCCGCGCTGTTCCGCGACGATCCCGACCCCGAGGTCTTCGACCAGCTGCGCGCCACCCCCGCCCGGATCGACCTCACCCCCGGCGTGCCCGACCTCGCCGCCTTCCCCCGCGCCGCCTGGCTGCGGGCCGAACGGGCCGTCCTCGACGGCCTCGCCGCAGCCGACCTCGGCTACGGGGACGTCCGCGGCACCCCCGCCCTGCGGCAGGCCGTCGCCCACTGGCTCGCCCGCAACCGGGGCATCCGCGCCGACCCGGAGGAGGTGCTCGTGGTCGCCGGGACGGCCCAGGCGCTCGCGCTGCTCGGCCGGGCCCTCGGTCGGGCGGGCATCACCGAGGTCGCCGTGGAGGATCCGGGCTCGCTCGGGGCCCGCCAGCACCTCGCCCACTGGCTCACCGCCACCCCGCCCGTCCCGGTCGACGCCGAGGGCATCCGGGTCGACGCGCTGCGCGCCACCGGCGCCCCCGCCGTACTGCTCACCCCGGCCCACCAGTACCCGACCGGCGTCGTCCTCGGTGGCGACCGGCGCCGCGAACTCCTGCGCTGGGCGGACGAGGGCGGCCTGGTCATCGAGGACGACTACGACGCCGAGCACCGCTACGACCGCCCGCCCGTCCCCGCGCTGCGGGCCGAACTGCCCGGCCGGGTCTGCTACGCGGGCAGCACCTCCAAACTGCTCGCCCCGGCGCTGCGCACCGGCTGGCTGCTGGTGCCGCCGCCGCTGCGCGCGGCCGTGCTCGACGCCAAGCGCTTCGCCGACCTCGGCAACCCGGTGCTGCCCCAACTGGTGCTCGCCCGGCTGATGGAGTCCGGTGAACTGGAGCGCCACCTCCGGCTGTTGCGCCGCCGGCACCGCCGACGCCGGGACGCGATGATCGCCGCCATCCGCACCCACCTCCCCACCGCGACCGTGCACGGCGCGGCCGCCGGTCTGCACCTGATGCTCACCCTGCCGGAGCATCTCGGGTGCAGTGACGTGGAGTTGGCCACCGCCGCGCTCGCCCGCGGCGTCAAGGTGCAGCCCCTGTCCTGGCACGCCCGCCTGCCGTACCCGCCCGGCCTGGTCCTCGGCTACGCGGCCGTCCCACCGGGCGACCTCGCCGAAGGCATCGCCGTCCTGGGGGAGTTGGTCCGCCGGGCCGGAACCGGCGGCGGCACTCCAGGTGCCCGCCCGGCTCCCGCATGAGCGAAGCAACCACCATGGGCGCGACAGAACCCACTGCTCCGGACCAAGCCGACGTCCTGGCCAGGACGGCACGGAACCCGGCCGCGCCCGCCTGTCACCTGCACCGCCACACCGCGCGTGGGACCGCCACCGACGCGGCGGGCCCGACGGTCGCCGACAGCGGCCTCGCCGACGACGCCTTCGACATCGTCGTCCCGGCCCGCTTCCATGACTGCGGCCAGTTCGTCGAGCACGCCGTCCGAGGCCCCCCCGCTCGCGGCCGGGGGCCATCGGGGGCTTCGCGTCCCCGGGAGGTTCAGCCGCTCACCCGCCACCAGGGGTCGGCCTCGGCGCGGTCCACCTCGGCCTCGTACCGAGCGGCCTCGAAGGTGAACTCCGGCGGGCGGCCCGCGTCGGTCGGCAGTTCCCAGGCCGACCAGACCACGACGTCGCCGATCCGCTGCACGACGGCGGACAGGTACCCGCAGCAGCCGCCGGTGCAGTCCGGCTCGCCCAGCCTCACCCGGCGGGGCCAGGCGCTCGCCCGCAGCGGGCTCGGCCGGCTCCCGGGGAAGAGGACCGGGAGCGGCAGGCCGCGGCCCCAGGAGCCGATCGACCCGGCGACGAGGTCCTCCGCGTTGACCAGGAACCGCGCCTGGTCGCCGAGGCCGTGCTGCCGCGCCGACAGGATCTCCAGGTGATCGAACATGCGAGCACACTAAGGGTTGTCCCACAGTGATCGACACGTCCTGGACGGTCGCGCTGGGTGCGGGGTTGTACGGGCTGCCGGCGGGCGGGTTCCTGGATACGCTGGCGGACCGGATGCCGTTGCTGACTCTGGAGGGACGGATGGCCCCGTTACGGCGGATCGCCCGGTGGACGTCGGTGCTGCTGGTGGTGGCGGCCGCGCTCGGCCCGGTTCCGGCCGGGTCGGTGACGCGCGGTGGTGGGCTTCCCGGTGAGAGGAACCTGGCGATGACCGAACCGCAGCAGGACTCGCGGCAGCTCGCGGGCCGGCGCATCGTGCTCTCCTACCCCGGGCCGACCCCGCCGCCCGGGGTGCTGCGGGCGATCCGGGAGGGCCGGGCGGCCGGGGTGATCCTGTTCGGTGAGAACGTCACCGGTCCGGCGCAACTGGCCGAGGCGGTGGCCGCGTTGAAGCAGGCCGCGGCCGAGGCCCCGGGGGCGCGCCCGCTGCTGCTGATGACCGACCAGGAGGGCGGCAAGGTGCGCCGGCTGCCCGGGGCGCCGGAGCTCTCCGCCCGCCGCACCGGGACGGCCCCGGATCCGCTCGCCGCCGCCGTGGACTCCGGCGTCGGCGCCGCCGGAACGCTCGGCGATGCCGGGTTGAACGTCAACCTCGCCCCGGTGCTCGACGTCTACGACACCCCGGGCAACTTCATCGACCGCCACGAGCGCTCCTACGGCCAGGACCCGGCCGCGGTGGGCGAGTTGGGCAGTGCCTTCCTCGCCGCCCAGCAGAGCCGGGGCGTGGCGGCCACCGCCAAGCACTTCCCCGGCCTGGGTGCGGCGGCCAGCGACGAGAACACCGACGCCCGCCCCGTCACCCTCCCCGTCCCGCTGGACCGGCTGCGCTCCCGCGACGAGGCCCCGTACCGGGCCGCCATCGCCGCGGGGGTGCGCCTGGTGATGGCCTCCTGGGCGGTCTACCCGGCGCTGGACCCGGACCGTCCGGCGGGGTTGTCGCCCACTGTGGTCCAGGGCGAACTCCGCGAGCGCCTGGGCTTCGACGGCGTCACCGTCACCGACGCTCTGGAGGCCGGCGCCCTCACCCCGTACGGTCCGACCGGCCCGCGGGCCGTCGCCGCCGCGGCGGCCGGGATGGACCTGATCCTCTGCTCCGCCCGCGACCCCCAGCAGGGCGAGGACGCCACCACCGCCCTGGCGGCGGCCCTGGACTCCGGTGGCCTCGACCGTGCCGCCTTCACGGAGGCCGTCGCCCGGGTGGACGCGCTGCGGGAGGACCTCGACTGACGGCGGCCCGGGCGGCGGGGCCGAGCAGGAGGGCCAACGGTTCATCCCGGGTTCAACGGGCCGATGCCCGGCGAGGTGTTGGGGTTCGCCCTGCCGCATGGGAACACGCCATCGTAGGCGTGCTTTCGGCCGGAGGCATCGGTTCGAAGGGGAAGTGGCGCTTGGGGGTTTGAATCGCATGGCAGAGTTGCCGTCAAGGCACACATGAAATGTCACATGTGCCATGACGCATTGCTCGATCCCCGTCCCACGAGTTCATTCCTCACACCCTCCGAAGGAGGAGCCATGAACCGCATCACCCGCGTCACCCGGATCGCGGCGGGCGCGGCCGGTGTCGTCGCGCTGCTGGGCGCGCCGCTGCCGGCGGTCGCCGCCGGGCAGGAGTCCGCGACCGTCACCACCTGCGGGCGCTCCGGCCTGCAGGCCGGACTGTCCACCAGGGTCTGCGCGGACGTCACCGGTGACGCCGTCGTGCTGTACGGCCTGATCGGGCTGGCGGGGCCGCCCTCGCCGGGAACGCCGTGGCCGCCGGCGCCGCAGGAGCTGGTCACCAAGCTGTCGGCCGACCTGGCCGGCGTCGGCCCGCTCGGCGCGGTGGCCGGGCGCACCGAGTTCAGGGTCAGCACGGTCAGGGTGGACGGAGTCGGCGCCACCGTGTCCTGCGGGTCGCTCGTGCACGCCTCCTTCTCGGTGGAGGGGAGCTTGCGCGGACCGGCCCCGGTCACCCTGGAACTGCCTGTAGTCTGCTGACGGCTCGTCATTCGGACTGCCGGGCCCGGGAGTTGGCAGCCTCCCGGGCCCGGCTCTGCGCCGTCCCGGCCCGGCCGTCGATGTGGGAGCGGTCACCTTCCACTGTGACGACTTGAAGAAATCTTCATCCGTAGCGATGATGCCTACCGGCCGCGGTACGGACCCCGCCCGGCCGTGGCGACCGGCCGACCGGACGACCACCGAGCCGGATCCGAGGAAGGGAACGGGCCATGCCGGTCCCGCTGTACCAGGCCAAGGCGGAGTTCTTCCGCACCCTCGGCCACCCCGTCCGGATCCGGGTCCTGGAACTGCTCCAGGACGGCCCCCGCCCGGTGCGCGAGCTGCTGGCGGAGATCGAGATCGAACCGTCCAACCTCTCCCAGCAGCTCGCGGTGCTGCGCCGCACCCAGCTGGTCACGGCCACCCGCGAGGGCAACACGGTGGTGTACGCGCTCAGCACCCCGGACGTCGCCGAGCTGCTGAGCGCGGCGCGGCGGATCCTGACCGAGCTGATCACCGACCAGGGCGCGTTGCTCACCGAGCTGCGCGCCGCCGGAAGCCGGTCGCCCCGCTGAGCCGGTAGCAGTGCGCAGCCCGTAGCCCTGTAACCCGCCCCGCAGCCGAGAGCCGCGTGCCCACCGGCCGGGCGACCGTGACCGTGACCGACCCGAGGAGAGCAGCCCCATGGGCGACAGTGCCGACAGCACCAGCGAGGAGAAGCGCCGCCGCAAGGCGATGCTGATCCGCGCCGGCATCTACATCTTCGCCACCCACCTGTTCGCGGGCTTCGTCCTGCTGCTGTTCGCGCTCGGCGACCGCAAGTAGCGGCCGGGCCGCCCGCGACGCCCGTCAGCGAGCCCGGTCGCCCGGCACCAGGTAGCGGTCGCTGGTGCTGGTCCAGGCCTGGACACCGGCGACCAGTTCCCGGGTGCCGTCCAGGTACCAGCGCCCCGCCGGGTGGCGGCGGGCCAGGTCGCGGCGCAGCCGCTCGTTCTCCCGGTGCAGGGCGCTGACCCGGGTGCGCACCGCCCGGACGGCCCGGCTGCGGGTGCAGCCGCGGACCCGCTGGAGGGTGAGGACGGTGTTGAACGCGGCGGCGCTCTGCCGTTCCTCCCGCTCCAGCGAGTAGAGGTCGTTGATCAGCGTCGCGGCGTCGGCGGTGTTGGCGCGCAGGCGGTGCAGTGCGGGCTCCGCGTGCAGGGCGGCGGGGGCGTCGGCGCCGTGGACCCGTTCCAGTATGTTCATGAACGGGTAGACGCAGCTGCCGTGGCGGCGCAGCCGCATGGTGTCGGCCAGGCCGAGGGCGGGGACGGTACCGCGGGCGCGGTGCTCGGCCTCGGCGGGGAAGGTGGCCAGGCAGGCGCGCCACTCGCGGGCCGCCCGGGCGCGCCAGGCGGGGGAGGTGGACCGGCGCTGGCGTTCCCACAGTTCCTGCCAGGCGGTGAGGAGCAGGTCGCCCGGTGCCGCCGGGCGGGCGTCGCCGTCGAGGGCGGAGATCAGCGGATCGACCAGCGCGTGGGCCTCGGCGGGCCGGCGCCCCGGCGGGCCGTCGAAGCGGTCGTCCAGGACGGTGAACCAGCCCAGCATGTCCACCAGCAGGTCCAGTTCGGTGCCCCGGGCGCGGGGGAAGGCGTGGCCGATCAGCTCGTGCAGGGCGTAGGCCCGGTAGTCGGGGAGTTCGGTGGGGGCGAGCAGGCCGTGGCGGACCGCCCAGTCGGCGTGCCGGTCGGCGGCGGCGCGCAGTTCGGCGGGCGGCCGGGGGAGGGGTACGGCGGCGGGCGCGCCGGGGCGGGGTCTGGTGCCGGTGAGCGGACAGCCGCCGGAGTGCGGCCGGTCGGGGCCCACGGGGACGGCGGCGCCCGCAGGAACCACAGCCCGCCCCGCCGGAGCGGAGGCGGAGGCGGTCGCACTCGGCGCGGCGGAGCCGCGCGGCGCCAGCCGGACCCGCAGGCCGTGGGCCTGGACGGTGGTCCACACCACCTCCCGGGCCCGCGCCCCCGGCACCGCCACCGGCCGCCAGCGGCGCAGGATCGCGGCGGCCGCGACGGTCAGCTCGGCCCAGGCGAAGGCCTCGCCGATGCACTTGTGCTTGCCCGCCCCGAAGGGCAGGAAGGACGGCCGTCCGAGCCCGCCGCCGTCCTGCCAGCGCTCGGGCCGGAAGCTCGACGGATCGTCGTAGCGCAGCGGGTCGCGGTGCAGCGCGGTGAGGCTGTACAGCAGCTCCGTCCCGGCCGGGATCCGGTACGGGCCGAGGTCGACGGGCACCCGGGCGGTGCGCATCAGGAAGGCGTTGGGGGCGTGCAGCCGCACCACCTCCTGGGTGACGCTGCGGGTGTACGTGAGCCGGGCGAGCGCCTCGGGGGTGGGGGTGGTCCCGGCGGGCAGGTGCTCGTCCAGTTCGGCCAGCACCCGGGCCTCGACCTCGGGGTGGCGCAGGAGTTCGTCGAGCAGCCAGGTGAGCGTGGTGGAGACGGTCTCGGTGCCGGCGCCGAACATGGTGATGGCCTCGGAGCGGACGTCGGCCTCGGTGAGCGGACGGCCGGTGGCCGGGTCGGTGGCGGCGCGCAGCAGGGCCGGCAGGGTGCCGCGCTGGTCCGGAAGGGCCGTTCCGGGGCGGCCGTTGACGGCCTGGTCGACCACCCGGTTGAGCACCCGGACGGCGGCGTCGAAGCGCCGGTTGACGGGCAGCGGGAGCCGGGCGAGGGCCGGGTGGGGGTAGAGGGACTGGACGATCTGCCCCTTCACCAGGTCGGGCAGCGCCCGGTGGAAGGCGAGGGTGGCGTCCTCGCTGAGCCGGGCGTCGAACAGCGAGCGGGTCACGATCTCCAGCGCGAGATGGTTCATCTCCTTGGCCACGTCGAGGACTTGGCCGGGGCGCCAGCGGCCGGCCCGCTCCTCGGTGACCTGGTGCATCACGGCCAGGTAGCCGGCCATCCGGTCGGGGCCGAAGGCGGGCTGGATGATCCGGCGGCGGTCGCGGTGCGCCTGCCCCTCGGACATCAGCAGGCCGTCGCCGAAGGCGGTCTTGAGGGTGTCCTGGACGGCGCCGCGCGGGCAGTCGTGGGCGAGGGCGACGAGCAGGGTGTGGACCAGCCGGGCGTCGGTCACCACGCAGACGGTGCGGGGCCCGAGCCGGATGCGGACCACACCGCCGTGGCGGGCCAGCGAGCCGAGGAAGCCGAGCGGGTCGCGCAGCAGGGCGGCCGCGTGGCCGAGTCCGGGCAGGGCGCCGGGGGCGAGCGGGGGGACGGCGGCTCGGGGTGCGGGTGCGGGGGGCGGCGTGGTTCTCGGGGGGACGATCCGTTTCCGTGTCTCTGCCAGCAGGGCGTTGGTCGGCAGGGTCATGACACTTCCTCTCACCAGAGAGGCCGGTGCGGGCGGTACCGGGGGAAGGCACCGGCCGGCCGGCCGGGTGGCGGGGGCCGTCGAGCGCGGACCCCGCGTGCGCCCGGGGCAGAGGGCGCACGCCATGGGAAACGCGCCGGTCCGACGGGCGTTGCGCCGAACGCGCCCGGATCACTCCAACGGACGAGCATCGTGCCGGCCCCGCGCCCGTGCCTCCGTCAGGCCCGCCGCCCGGCCCGCCCGCCGGCCCCGGGCCGGCTCACTCCCACTGCCCTGACCTGCGCCGATGTCCTCTTCCCGGCGGCCGTACGGGTCCTGAGGGAGGGTCTTTGGACCCTCGCCGCAAGGCCGCGCGAGGGCCAGCATGGTGGGCGGAGAAGGAGGAATCCGATGACCCGTCTGCGCCACCGGCCCGCCGGCTGCCCGGGCGCCCGTTCGTCTGCCACACCGACCCCGAGGGCGGCCGAGCTCTCCCGGCCCGCCGCCCCCGGGTGCTCCACCGCCGCTACGGCGGGCACTACGGCCTGATAACGCCGGTAGCGGACGGCGGTCGCGGGGCAGGAATGCCCCGTACCGCACTGCCCGCCCGTACCGCACTGCCCGCCTGTACCGCACCGCCCCGTCGGACCGCACCGCCCGCCGGGCTCCACGACCCTCCAGACTCCACCAATTCCACGACAGGGGAACGGGACCATGGACTGCGACGACGAGGTCATGCTGACCGTCCGGATCACGGCCGCCGAGCGGGCGCTGCTGCGGGACCTCGCGCGCGGCCACGGCGGCGACGTCTCCGGCGTCGCGGTCGACGGGCTGCTGGAGGTCATCCCCTCGCTGCACGACGACGGTTCGGTGCTGCCGCTGCTGCGGGTCCTGGCTCGGCCCGCGCCCTGTGCGGTCACCCTCTGGCTGCCCGCGCCGGTCGCGGACCTGCTGCCGCTGCTCGGCGAGCGGTTGGTGCGCACCGGCGGGCCGTCGGCGGGCCCGGCCAGTGCCGCGCTCTCCGCCGCGCTGCGGGTGTGGCTCGCCGGGGACCGGGCGGTGCTCGCCGCCGGGCTGGCCCGGTTGTACGGCGGCCGCGGTGCGGCGGGGGCGGTGAGTGGTCCGGTGGTCGCTGGTCCGGTGCTCGGCGGCCCGGCAGCTGGTGGCCCGGAAGCCGGTGGCCCGGCCCGGGTGGAGGTCGCGGCCTGACGGTCGGCGCGGGGGCCGGGGCGAGGGCTGGAGTGAGCCAAGTGACGGATCGTCATGTCCCGGATGGCGATGGCATGTCCGAGGCGGAAACTTCGCTGTCCGGGGCGCTGGTCGACTCCCGGCGGGAGGTCTAGCATTCGACACGGCCGCCGGGGCGCAGGCTCCGGGGGTTCCGGCCGGGTGGCCGCCACCACCCCTGTGCCGGGGAGCGCGTACCCCCCGAGTGCGCTCCCCGGCACGTTGCCGCCCGGGCGGCTGGGCCCCGCCCCGCCCGGCCGCGCGTCGCCTCGTCTCGTCTCGCCACGTCTCGCCCTGCCGGGTCTCGCCTCGCCACGTCTCGCCCCGTCTCGAACGGGCCCGGGAATTTCGCAAGAGGTTTCTGTTATTCCCCACCGCCCCACCCGCTCTCCCTCGTGTCGGAAGGTTCGGACCCCTCACCACGGGGCCCGGACCGTCGCACGAGGAAAGGAACGCGATGGGACACCGGAGCAGCGAACTCCGTCGGCGCAGGCGCCGCAGGCTCACCCGCAGGAGCGCCCTGGTCGCCGCGGCGGTCGCGGCCGCACTGGTCGTGGGCACCCTGGGCCTGCGCACCGCGCTGGAGCCCGGGGCGATGCGCAGCACCGCCACGGCGGCGGACGCGCCGCTCGACGCGGTCGCGGACGACGGTGGCCCGGGGGAGACCGGCATCGCCGAGGGCGCCACCAGGGCGCCCGCCCCGAAGCGGGACGAGAAGGCCGCTCCGCCCAAGGCGATACCCAAGGACCAGCCCGACCGCGGGCTGGTCTACGCGGGGTTGAACCTGCCGACCGGTGACCGCTGCGGCAACATGCTGGAGGTCACCGGCAGCGCCCAGTGCAGCCACGGCCCGGACGCGCCGCCCAAGGACGTGGACATCCACAAGGACGTTCCGCCGGTCGCCGCCCCGGCCGCCCGGGCGCCCGAGCTCACCCCGCCCACCGGATCCCAACCACCCTCCGCCGCCGACCTGTTGAAGGGCGGCGCCCCCGTCCTTGACGCCGCCCGGAAGGCGCTGCTCAGCGAGGCCGGCCAGGGCTCCGCCGGGCAGGACGCCGCCGCCCCGCCCGCCGCCGCCCCGGCCGCCGGATCGGGCCTGGTCTGCGAGGGTGACGGCAGCAGCGGCAACCGCGTCCAGGTGGTGTACGTGCACACCCCCGGCAATGACCGGTTCGCCCAGTACCTGTCCTCCTTCAAGAAGTGGGCGGCGGACGTCGACGTCATCTACAACGCCAGCGCCGCCGAGACCGGCGGTGTGCGGCACGTCCGCTTCGTCACCGAACCCGACTGCACGGCCTCGGTGTTGAACGTGCAGATCGCCGACTCCGAGATCCAGGACTTCAACGCGAGCAACCGCGCCCTGGCCGCGCAGGGGTTCAACCGCAAGGACCGCAAGTACATGATGTTCACCGACGCCAAGGTGTACTGCGGGATCGGTACCTTCGCCGGTGACGAGCGCCCGGGCCAGGACAACCTCAGCAACTTCGGCCCCTCGTACGGCCGGACCGACTCGGGCTGCTGGAGCGGGAGCACCGCCGCGCACGAGCTCGGCCACAACCTGGGCGCGGTGAACAACAGTGCACCCAACTCCAGCAAGGCCGGTCACTGCACGGACGAGTGGGACATCATGTGCTACTCGGATGCCCCGTACTACCCGCAGATGCGGATCGCCTGCGCGGACCGCGCGCATGACGACCGGCTCGACTGCAACCACGACGACTACTACAACACCTCCCCGGCGCCCGGCAGTTACCTGGCCACGCACTGGAACGTCGCGAACAACCGCTTCCTCATCGCGGGCAACGGCGGCGGGACCGGTCCGAACCCCACCCCGACTCCGACACCGACTCCGACCCAGACTGCTGGCCCGACCCCCACGGGAACGCCCACCCGCACGCCCTCGCCGTCCCCGACGCCCACCGGCGGCCCCACCGCCACGCCCACCGGCTCCCCGTCGCCGACCAGGACCCCGGCCCCGGGCGGCACCGGCCCCGATGTGACGACAAGTCAGATCACCCAGAACTCGGTCGTGCTGAGCTGGAACGCGGTTCCCGCCGCCGCCGGCTACGACGTCCAGCTGAACGGCGAGACCATCGGCACCGTCCGCTCGACCGTGGTCGGCGTGGTCCGACTGGCGCCCGGCAGCGGCTACACCGTGGCCGTCGCCGTCCGCGACGCCGCCGGAACGGTCGGCAAGCCCGGCCGCGCGGCGAGCTTCCGCACCCTCGCCGACGCCGGCCGCCCGCAGCCCGGCACCCGTTACAGCATGGTCAACGGCCTCACCGGCCAGGCCGCCGACCTGTGGGGCAGCTCGATGAACGACGGCACCGTGGCGATCGGCTACCAGCGCACCGGCTACGCCAACCAGAAGTGGCAGTTCGAGGACGCCGGCAACGGCGCACTGCGGATCAAGTCCGCGCGCTCGGGCAAGTGCCTGCAGCTCGGCGGCACCCCGGTGGCCGGACAGTACGTGGCGCAGCAGCCGTGCTCCGACGCCGCCGCGCAGAAGTGGCAACTCGCCGCCACCGACGGCGGGTTCACCCTCACCGCCGACGGGACCGGCCTGGTGCTCGGGCTCAGCGACCGTTGGTACTACGGTGGTTGGCTGCTGGAGTTGCAGCAGCCGAACGGCCGGCCGTACCAGGACTGGTCGCTGCTGAAGACCTCATAGCTCGGTACGACCGCGCGATCCCGCACCGCCCCGCACCACCACCCCGCACCACGGGTGCGGCCGCCGTCACCGGATGGCGGTCGCACCCGGCGCCGCCGCTCCACGAACCCTCACCCCACCCGCCGAGGACCGCCCGCCATGCGAACCCGCACCCGCCCGCTGCTCGCCTCCCTAGCCCTCGCCGCCGTCACCGTCCTGCCCACCGCCGCACCCGCCGCCGCCCACGGTGACACCGTCCACCTGGACGTGACCGGTCAGCAGGACGGCCGGATCAGCACCGTCGCCACCTGGGAGAACGACCACGACCCGGTCACCGAGGAGTTCGCCGGCACGCTCTCCGCGACCGCCGCCGACGGCCGGACCGTCGGCCCCTGGCGACTGGTCGCCGTGCCGGGCCGCCCGGGCACCTACACCACCCGGGAGCTGCTGCCCGCCGGGCACTGGAAGATCTCCGTCGACTGCGCCTTCCCCTCGCTGGGCCACGGCGAGCGCGAACTCGACGTCGAGCCGGCGGCGATCAGCGACCCGGCACTGCTGGACGCGGCCGCCTCCGCCCCCGCCTCCGCCCCCGCCTCCGCCTCGGCCGCCACGTCTGCCAACGCCTCGGCTTCCGCCTCCGCCAGCTCCTCGGCCTCCGCCGCGTCCGGCGCGACGCCCACCGCGGGCCCGACCGTGCTGGCCGCCGCGGCCACCACCGCCGCGCCCGCCCACGAGAGCACCGACGACGCCACCACCTGGGCCGCCATCGGCACCGCCGCCGCGGCCGTGCTGCTGGTCGGCACCGGCTTCTGGCTGCGCGGACGCGCCCGCCGCTGACGGACCGGAGCGCGGCGCCGCCCCGGCCGGCCGTCGGCGACCCGTGATCCATGCCGCACGGCAAACCGGGAACCTTGTGGCGCACGAGGCACGTCTCAGCGATCACCGGGCGTCACCGGACGCCCGGCCGATCGCAAGGGAGCATCCGCGTATGAGGAAGGTCCTGATCACCGGCGGTGCCGGCTTCATCGGCAGCACGGTGGCCTCGGTCCTGCTGGACCGGGGCATCACCCCGGTCGTCCTGGACGACCTGTCCAAGGGCCGCGCCGAGTTCGTGGAGAACCGCGTCTTCTACCAGGGCGACATCGCCGACGCCGCCCTGCTGGACCGGATCTTCACCGAACACCCGGACATCGACGCGACCGTGCACTGCGCGGCCAGGATCGTCGTCCCGGAGTCGGTGGCCAAGCCGCTGTTCTACTACCGGGAGAACGTCGCCAAGACCGTCGAACTGCTCGACGCCCTCCAGCGCCACGGCTGCACCCGGGTGGTGTTCAGCAGCTCCGCCTCGATCTACGCGCCCACCCCGGACGGCCGGGTCGACGAGGACTCCGCGCTGGAGGCGAACAGCCCGTACGCCCGCACCAAGCTGATGATGGAGCAGGTGCTCCAGGACTGGACCCGGGGCGAGGGCGCCGAGCGGCAGCGGGTCATCACCCTGCGGTACTTCAACCCGGTCGGCGCCGACTCCCGGCTGCGCACCGGTCTGCAGAACCTCAACCCCAGCCACGCCCTGGGCAAGCTGATCGAGGCCCACACCGAGGGCACCCCGTTCACCGTCACCGGCGTCGACTGGCCGACCCGGGACGGCTCCGGCATCCGCGACTACGTCCACGTCCAGGACCTGGCCGAGGCCCACGTCGCGGCACTGCTCCGGTTCGACGAGGTGATCGCCCCCGACGCGGCCGACCGCTTCCGGGCGATCAACGTCGGGACGGGCGAGGGCACCACCGTCCGCGAGCTGGTCGCCGCCTTCGAACAGGCCGTCGGCACCGAGCTGGACGTCCGCGAGGCCGGCCCGCGCCCGGGCGACGTGATCGGCTGCTACGCCTCCGTCGACGCCGCCCGCGAACTGCTCGACTGGACGCCGCGGCGCACCCTCGCCGAGGGCGTCGCCGACGCGCTCGCCTGGCGCGCCAAGTGGGCCGCCCAGCTCGGCGCGAGCTGACCGGCCGTCACCGCTGCTTCACGGCCTCGCCGGACTTCGCCCAGTTGTCGTGCAGGCGGTCCAGGTAGGACTGCGCCTGCGGGCCGATCTTGACGCCCCTGGCGAAGGCGAGCATGTTGCCCGCCCCGGCGTTGTAGCCGAGGGCGAGCAGCTCGTCCTTGTTCAGCGGGGCGCCCACCTTGGCGGGGAGCTGTTCGGCGAGGTCGTGGAGGTGCCAGGCGGCTGCCTGGACGGCCAGGTTGCGGTCGTCCGGCAGCTCCTCCCAGCGGCGGGAGGCGAACGGGCGGCCCGGCTTGGTGTCGTCGAAGGCGGCCCGGTGCATGTTGGCGATGCCGAAGGCGGCGTCCGGCTTGTTGCGCTGCCAGGCTCGCTCGAAGTCCGGGTCGTGCGGCTTGTACGCCTCGTTGTAGAGGATCGCCATCAGCAGCTGGGGGTTGACCCCGGCCTCGGCCGCGTACTGGCGCACCGGCGCCGCGTAGTCGGCGGGCTCGTAGGGGCCGGAGGGCTTCGACGGGGCCGCCGACGGCCCGCCGGATCCGGCCGACGATGGGGCGGCGGCGGCGGACGACGAGGACGAGGACGAGGGCGTCGCCGAAGCGGCCCCGGGCTCGTGGCCGCCGCTGCGGACGATGCCCCACCCGGCTGCCGCCAGCACGCCGATCACGATCCAGCGCCCCCAGCGCGGACCCTTCTGCTCCTCGCTCACCGCCGTCGACCCTCCCCGTTCGCCCGTCATCCAGTTCGACCGCCGTACGGTCGCTCGCGCCCCGCGGGAGGCCCGGCCGGTGCTACTCGGCGGACTTCGCGTCGCCGTCGAGGTTGCGCAGGAAGTCCTTCGCCTTCTCGACACCGGTGTCGATCTGCCCGCTGTACTTGCCGTCCGTGCGGTCGTCGATCACGTCGCCGACCTTCTCCAGGCCCTGCCCGAGCACGTCGCTGTGCTCGCGGGCGAGGTCGGTGGCCTTGTCCGCGATGTTCTTAAGACTTTCAAACATGGTGACGCTCTACTCCTCTTGTGCGTTCCTGTTGGTGTGCCGACGTGGCGGGGATCATGGCCATCCTAACGAGGGGCGGCCGGGCGGCCCGCCGCTGCGGAACGGCGGCGAGTGACTTTGCCGAAATGGGTTTGTATGCTCCAGACCAGCCTCTACAGGCCTGTAGACAGCGGGAATTGCCGGCGGACGGATGGCGTCCCGGCACGACGGGCGGCGTGGTCGCGCCGCCGCAGCCGAAACGATCGAGGGAAGTGCGCATGGCCGGCCAGCGGGCGAGAACGCCGTACCAGGACGCGGGACCTCGCACCGAGGACCCCGCCGTGCCCGCCCAGCGCTCCCGCGCGGCCGGCGGTGACCCCGACCCGTCGCGGGAGACCCGCACCCAGCGCGCCGGGGCCTCGCGCCGCAGGCACCAGGCCCGTCGGCGCGGCGGAGCGGTCGCCGCGCTCGCCGCGGTCGGGCTGCCGCTGCTCGGCGGGATCGGCGACGAACTGGGCGGCCCCGGCGTCGGCATCCTGTTCGCGGTCGGCGCGGTGCTCGGCACCGGCGTCGCGGCGGTGCTGTGCAGCCGGAGCGGCCGTTGGTGGGTGCTGACCGCGACCCCCGTGGTGGTGCTGCTGACGGCCTCGGGTGTCGAGTACGCGGCCGATCCCGCCAAGTACCAGGGCAAGGGGCTGGGCACCGGCGCGGTGCGCTGGGTGGTCGGGGCGTTCCCGGTGATGGCGACGGCGCTGGCGGTCGCACTGCTGGTGATCGTGGTGCGCACGGTGCTGGACCGCCGCCGGCCCCCCAGGGCCGGGGCCCCGAGCGGAAGGGGCCGCCGTGGCTGAGCGCACCAACCGCACCAACCACACCAATCGCGCCAAGCGCCCGCGCGGCCGGTCCCCGCGCCGAGGCTCCGCCCCGCTGACCGTGGCCGGCCGCACCCTGGCCTGCACCGTCTCGGCCGCCGTGCTCGGTGCCAGCGGTTTCACCTGGTACGAGTACCGCAGCCTGGACGACGGCATGATCAAGTCCGGTGCGCTGAACGAGGCGAAGAAGAACGCCCCGCCGCACCTGGACAAGTCCGTCAACCTGTTGCTGATCGGTCTCGACAGCCGCAAGGACATGGACGGCAACGACCTGCCCAAGCAGTTCGTCGAGGACGAACTGCACGCCGGCTCCAGCGAGATCGGCGGCTACAACACCAACGCCCTGATCGTGCTGCACATCCCGGCCAACGGCGGGAAGGTGACCGCGCTGTCCGTGCCGCGCGACGACTACGTGCAGACCGCCGGCGCCGACGGCAAGATGCACAAGATCAAGGAGGCCTACGGCATCGCCAAGGAGGCCGCCGAGTCGAAGCTCGCGGGCAAGGGCCTCTCCAAGGCGGATCTGGAACGGCAGAGCCGGGAGGCCGGCCGCTCGGCCACGATCCAGACCGTGCAGAGCTTCCTGGACGTCCCGATCGACCACTTCGCCGAGGTCAACCTGATCGGCTTCTACGACATCGCCAAGGCCGTGGAACCGATCCAGGTCTGCCTCAACCACCCGGTCGACGATCCGATCGTCGCCCGGACCGCCGCGCACGAGGGCGGCGGCACCGGCCTCAAACTGCCCGCCGGGATCAGCTCGTTGGACGCCGCCCAGGCACTGTCCTTCGTCCGCCAGCGCCACCACCTCACCAACGGCGACCTCGACCGCACCCACCGGCAGCAGGCGTTCATCTCCTCGGTCGAGTACAAGCTCAAGCAGCAGGGCATCCTCAACGACTTCGGACAGATGCAGAAGCTGTTCGGGGTGGTGAAGAAGGACGTCGTGATCGACAACGAGTGGAACATCCTCGACTTCGCCCAGCAGGCGCCCAACCTCACCGGCGGCAACGTCGAGTTCAACACCCTGCCCATCACCGGGTTCAAGACCATCGGCGGGCAGGAGGTCAACACCGTCAACCCGGACCTGATCAAGAAGATCGTCCGGCAGCTGTTCAGCCGGGAGCAGGCGCCCGCCGCCCCGGCCGCGGCACCCGGCGACACCCCGGGCGAGACGGCCCCGCCCTCGCCCTCGCCCAGCGCCGTACCCAAGTCCGTGGTCGACGTCAACGCGGCGGCGGGCGCGGGTGCCGCCGCCACCGAGTCCAAGGCGCTGGTCGACCTCGGCTACCAGGCCGGCCGGATCGGCGACGCGCCCGCGCGGATCCGCACCACCACCGTGACCTACGGCACCGGCACCGGCGCCAAGGCGGACGCCCAGGCGCTCGCCGCCCGGTACGGCGTCACCGCCGGCCCGTCCTCGGCCGTCCCGGTGGGCCACGTCCTGGTCACCCTCGCCGCCGCCCGGGCCGCGACCCCCAGCCCGGCCGCGCCCGCCTCGGGTGCCCCCGCGCCGGCCGACGGCTCCGCCGACCCGGCCGCCGGGCTGCCGATGCAGGGGCCGGCGGTGAAGGCCGGCGGGATCCCCTGCGTGGACTGAGCGCGCCTCACCGGGGAGCGCCACCGGCGTGCGTCACTGGGGTGCGTCACCTGCGCGCGTCACCGGGGTGCGGCGGCCGGCCGAGCGCCGCACCGGGCGGGCGGCCGCGCTCGGTGGACGACGGGCGGCCGGGCTCCCGCCGGTCAGGGGCGCGGGGCCTTCTCGCCGTGGACGGCGGAGTACTCGGCGGCCAGCCAGGGGCCCAGTCCGTCGATGAGGGCGGCCAGGACCGCGCGGTCGGTGGTGGGTGTGCGGGCGACGGCGGCGGCCAGGCGCATCCGGTCGGCGTGGTCGGGGTAGTGGGCGGCGAAGGCCTCGGCGGAGACGGTGAGGTCGCTGGTCCAGCCGCCCCAGCGGGGCATGACCAGGGTGAAGCCGGTGCGGACGAGTCGGCGGGAGACCGCGCGGCTGAGCGCAGTGAGCTGGGCGTCCGTGTCGGCGGCGGCCAGTCGCTCGCGCCAGCGGGGGAGGGCGAGCGCGAGGTCGCCGTTGGTCTCGCGGGCGAGCAGGGAGTCCGGGCGGTAACGGGGAAGCTGCTCGGCGAGGTCCTCGCCGAGCAGCGGGGTGCACAGGCAGGCGACGAACCAGCCCAGGTCGTGCCGTTCCAGCTCGCTGAGCAGCGTGCCGGTGCCGAACAGGAGCACGCCGACGCCGTCGACCTGCGGGAAGTCCGCGTCGAGGCCTGCCCCGAGGGCGTCGGCCGCGCGCCGGTCGTCGGGGGTGGGCTCCCGGTGCAGGGCCAGCAGCAGGTCGAGGTCGGAGACGCCGGGGACCGCGGTGCCGCGCGGGATGCTGCCGTACAGGTAGGCGCCGTGCAGGCGGTCCGGGCCGAAGGCGGCGGCGATCCGCGCCCGGGCGGCGTCGACCAATGGCGTGAACTCCGGTCGGACGCGCTCCAGCGAGCCCTCCCGCGCGATGTACCCGTCCTCGTCCAGCCCCTGAGTGTCCATGGGGCGAACCCTGCCGTACCGTCACGTGGTTGACCAGCGAATTTCCGGGGCCCGGGCGAATTGTCAGTGGGGCGTGCCAGCATCCATTGCACACGAACACGAGGGGAATCACGATGGGGACCTGGGGCACCGGCTACTTCGACAACGACACCGCGGCGGATTTCGCCGGCGGCCTGGACGACGCCGCGCCGGGCGAGCGGGCGGCGCTCGTCCGGGCGGCGCTGGAACGCGCCGCCCGTGGGTCGGAGTACCTGGACGACGACGAGGGCGCGGAGGCCGTCGCGGCGGCGGCGCTGGTCGCCGCCCAGTGCCCCGGCGGTACGGCGGTGACGACCGCCTACGGCCCGGCCGAGCCGATACCCGGGCTGCCCGGCGACCTGCGCGCGCCGGCGGTTGCGGCGCTGGACCGGGTGGTGGCGGAGGCGTCCGAACTGGCCGAACTGTGGGGCGAGTCGGGGTCCGACCGGGTGTGGCGGCGGGGGATCCGCGCCCTGCGCGAGGTCCTGGAACCGGTGCCGCCGACCGCAGGCGCTCCGCTGCCGGGGCTGTGAGCGGGCGTCAACCGTCCTTGGCGGTGCGCCAGTAGGCGAGCGCGGCGAGGCTGGTGGCGGCCCCGAGCGCGCAGACGGCGTGCCAACCGCCCTGGTCGTACACCAGGGTGGAGGCGATGGCGCCCGCTCCGCAGCCGACGGAGTACAGCAGCATGTAGCCCGCGGTCAGGCGGCTCCGGGCCTCGGGACGGACTTGGTAGAGGAGGTGCTGGTTGACCACGTGCACGGACTGGAGGCCGTAGTCGATGACGACCACGGCGAGCACCAGCCACCACACCGAGTGGGGCAGCAGTGCGGCCGGGAGCCAGGCGGCGAGCATGGCCACCAGGCCGAGGCCGGCGGTGCGTTCGGCGTGGCCGCGGCCGCGGTCGGCCTGGCGTCCCGCGTGCCCGGCGCCGAGCGCCCCGGCGGCGCCGGCCAGTCCGAACAGGCCGATCTGGGTGTGGCTGAGCTCGAAGGGCGGTGCGGCGAGCGGGAGGACCATCGGGGTGAGCAGGACGGTGACGGAGGTGAAGGTGAGCAGGGCGAGCACGGCGCGCACGCGCAGCACGCGCTCCTCGGCGAAGAGCGTGAACACCGAGCCGACCAGGCGCAGGTAGCGGATCCGCCGGGCCGCCGGGCCGCGGCGTTCGGGCGGTAGGACGGCCGCGACGGCGAAGGCCATGGCGCCGGTCGCGACGGCGGAGGCGAGGTAGACGGCGCGCCAGCCGGCCAGGTCGCCGATCGTCCCGGCGACGGTGCGGGCGAGCAGGATGCCGACCACGATGCCGCTGGTGACGGTGCCGACCACCCGGCCCTGGTCGCCGGGCGCGGCGAGCGAGGCGGAGTGGGCGACGACGACCTGGGCGACGACGGCCAGCACCCCGACGGCCGCCATCGCGGCCAGCAGCAGCGGAGCGGAGGGTGCGACGGCGACGGCGAGCAGGGCGAGGACGGACAGCCCGAGTTGGGCGGTGGTCAGGGCACGGCGGTCGACGTGGTCTCCGAGCGGGACGAGCAGCAGCAGGCCGAGCCCGTAACCGACCTGGGTGAGGGTGCCGACCAGGCCGACGGTGGCCGGGTCGATGCCGTAGTCCCGGGCGATCAGGTCCAGCAGGGGCTGGGAGTAGTAGACGTTGGCGACGGCCAGGCCGCACGTGACGGAGAGCAGCCAGGCCGCGGCCGGTGACAGGCCGCGCGGCGGCGTGGCCGCGTGCGTCACGTCGGTGGTGGGCGGGCCGGTGGGAGCGGGGGAGGTCATGAGCGGGAACCCCTCGACGGGCAGCAGTGGTTTCAAAGTGCTACCACGCCACCCTGGCATATCCTGGTTTCAATAAGCAACCACTGGTTCGGCGGTACGCTGGCCGCCGACCGGTCGAGAGGTGGGACGAAGTGCCGAAACGCACCACGCACGAGGAGTCGACCTGCCCGGTTGCCCGCCCGCTCGACGTGGTCGGCGACGGCTGGACGCTGCTGATCGTCCGGGACGCCTTCGACGGGCTGCGCCGCTTCGGGCAGTTCCAGAAGAACCTGGGGCTGGCCAGGAACATCCTGTCGGCGCGGCTCACCAACCTGGTCGCCACCGGGGTGTTCGAACTCGCCCCGGCCGCCGACGGCAGCCCCTACCAGGAGTACCTGCTCACCGAGAAGGGCCGCGCGCTGTTCCCGGTGATCACCGCGCTGCGGCAGTGGGGTGACGAGTGGTTCTTCGCCGAGGGCGAGCCCCGGGCCCGGCTGGTCGACCGCGTCTCGGGTGCCCCGGTCGCCCCGGTGGAGGTGCGCTCGGCGGACGGGCGGCTGCTCGGCCCGGACGACGCGAAGGTGCTGCTGCCCTGAGACGTGCCGCCGCCACCGGCCGACGGACGGACGGTGGCGGCGGGGCTCCGGCTCGGGACTGCGTCAGGGCGTGGTCGGACAGGGCGGCAGGGTCGACGGCGCCGTGCTCGCACAGGTCGCGGTCGGTGTCCTCGGCGCGGTGCCGGTCGAGGTCGTCGTGCCGGTCGAGGTCGTGGTGCCGGAGGAGGTCGTGCCGGTCCCGGTCGTGGTGGTCTTGCTGGTCGGTGCCTCGCTGAGCGTCGACGCGGACGAGGAGTGCGTTGTCGCGGTGCTCTCGGAGGGCTTGCCCGAGGTGGTCGAGGAGGTCGCCGAGGCCGAGCCCGTCCCGGTGGAGGCACCGGAGGAGGTCGCGCCGCTGGACGTCGCACCGCTGGAGGTGGCGCCGCTGGAAGTCGCTCCCGACGAGGTCGCGCCCGAGGAGGTCGCTCCCGAGGTCGAGGAGGTCGCCCCCGAGGAGGTGGCGCCGGAGGACGTCGCCCCCGAAGTGGTCGCGCCCGAGGTCGAGGCCGTCGCCGTCGGCGACGTGGGCTTCCACGGCATGGGCGGCGGAACGCCCGGCACCAGTTGCTTCGGCGGCTCGGCGCGCTTGTCCACCACCTCGATCCGACCGGTCAGCCGGGAGAACCAGCCGCCCGTCTCGATGTTCACCAGGATGATCTCGGTCACCGGCTGCGGGGCCGGCACCACCACGATCAGCGTGGTCGGCTCGAAGCCCGTCCAGGCCTTCCCGGTGTACTTGGCGTTGCTCACCAGCACCGCCGGCTTCAACGGGTTGCCGCAGGCACAGCGCACCCGGGGCACGCCCTGGGCGTCCACCAGGACGGCGGTGCCCGCCTGCAGCACGGACTGGTACTCGACCACGGCGCCGCTCTTGTAGCTGTGGTTGGTCACCCGGCTGTCCACCCGCAGGTACGCCGAGGTCAGCGAGCGCAGGTAGGACGGGATCGCGGACTGCTCGATGCCCGCCGCCGAGGCCCAGGCCCGTCCGGCGTCACCGCTGGAGACCATGCCGATCAGCCGTTCGGTGTCACAGCTGGGCCGGTTCATCGTCCCGCCGTACAGCCCTGCCGAGCTGCCCTGCACGCTGTGCAGGACGGCCGGGGAGCCGGCCTTGGAGGTGCCGCCCGGTTGCGGCGCCGTGCTGGTGGGAGCGGGGGCCGGGGCACTCACGCCCTGGGTTTCCACCGATGGGGTGAACGGCGCCGGCCCGGGGTCGGCCGGGGTCTGGAGGGCGACCTCGTTGGCGGTCGGAACGGCCTCGTTCTTGCCGCCCTGGTTGTTGACGATCAGCACCGTCGCCACCACGGCCGCCACCACCACGCCCGCCGCGACCGAGAGCCCCTTCCTGGAGCGCCACCACGGGGTGCGCGGACCCCGCCCGCTGCCCGCGCTGGAGCCACCCCCACCGCCCCCGGACGGCCCCGACGGGCCGGAGGGCGGCGGCGGTACGGACGGTGGTCCGCCCGTGCCGCCACCCGAAGGGGGACCGGCCAGCGGGCCGGACGGGGGACCGGAGGGCGGGCCGTAGGGCGGCTCGCTCGGCGGGCCGGACGGGGGCGGTTGGGAACTCATCGAGGCTCCGTTTCGCAGGCGGCCGACACGTACGGTCGGCACGGGAAGCTCCTGCCACTGGGTTCCATTTCTCCCCCGGCGCCCCGTTCGCCGCAACAGCAGGTGGCCCCGCCGTCGCCGAGCGTGCCCCGCGGCAGTCGGTCACCCTGGGAACGGACCAGGCCCGTTCGAGCAGAGGGAGGCGGCATGCAGCAGCCCACCACCGGGGCCGCCGGCCCGCCCGGAGTCGTCCGCGGCTGGCTGGACGCGCTCGCCGTGGTGCTGGCCGGACTCGTCGCGATGGCGGCGGTGGCCGCACTGGGCCTCTGGCTGGCCGGCGCGAGCGACCTCCCGGAGGGCGGCTTCCCGCCGGTGCTCGCCGCGACGCTGGCGCTGGCCGTCGGCGGTTCGGTCCAACTCGACGGCGGCGCGGGCAGCTTCGCGGCGGTGGACGCCGGGGTCAGTGCGATGCCGCTGAGCGTCTCGCTGGTCGGTGCGGTGGTGATCGCCGAGGTGTTCCTGCGTCAACTGCGGTTCCGCGCGGTCGCGGGCGGCGGTGAACTGCTGGGCCGGATCGCCCGGACGGTGGTGCTCTGGCTGATCGCCCTGGTGGTGATCACCGTCACCGCCAAGCACACCTTCGTGATCCAGCTCGGCGGCAGCCTGGTGGAGACCATCGGCGGCGCCCTCGGGCTCACCCCGGAGGTCGGCTTCCACGCGGACGGCGCCACCACCATCGGCATCGGGCTGGCCTGGCTGCTGCTGGTGTTCGCCGCGGTCTTCGCGGTCTCCCGCCGGGCGCCGCTACCGCGCGGCCTGCTGCGTTACCAACTCGCCGTCCGCCCGGCCGCGTTCGCGCTCTGGACGGTCCTGCTCGGATACGTCGCGATCGGCGCGGTGGCCGGGGTCGTCACCGCGCTCGTGCACGGCAACGCCCGCTCGACCATGGCCGTGCTGCTGCTCGCCCTGCCCGACCTGGTCTGGCTGGCCTTCGGTCTCGGCCTCGGTGCCGTCTGGCACGGCCGGCTGGTCGGCGCGCTCGGCCTGCCCGTCCCCCAACCGCTCAGCGCGGTGCTGCGGGCCCCCGGCGGGAAGGAGGCGACCATCGACCTCGGCACCCTGGCCGACCACGACGCGCGCAGCTGGTGGCTGCTGCCGGTGGCCGCCGTGCTGCTGACCGCCGCCGCCTTCCTGGCCGCCCGCCGCTCGCCGCGCGGCGTCCGGCTCTGGCAGCACGCCGTCCGCTTCGCGCTGGCCACCGCCGTCACCGTGCTGCTGGTCGGCCTGTGGACCCGGATGGACGCCGACTACGGGCTGTCCGTGCTGGGCGTCGGCCTCGGCCAGGGCGGACTGGGGGACCTGCTCGGCGCGGTGCTCGGCGGGGACAACCCGGTGTCGGCGCTGGGCAGCGGCAGCCTGACGCTGCGCCCGGAGCTGTGGACGGCGGTGCCGCTGGCGGCCGGCTGGGGGCTGCTGACCGGACTGCTCGGCGCGCTGCTGGCGGCCCGGGTGCGGCACCCCGGGGAGGTCACCGGCGAGGTCACCGGGAAGGGCGCCGGGAAGGGCGCCGCAGCGAGCGGCGGAGCGGCGAGCAGCGGAGCGGGCCCCGGCGGCTGAGCCCGGAGCGGATACCGGCGCCCGGGCCGCCCCGACAGCCGCCCCGGCCTCAGAGCAGTTCGGCGAGCAGGACCGCCGCCGCCGGGACCGCCTGGCCGAGCGCGCCACGCCACAGCTTCGGCTCCGAGACGAACAGCGTCGTCCCGCCGGCCACCATGAAGGCCGCGATGTAGAGGATCACCGGCCGCCCCGCCCCGGAATGCCCGGTGTGCAGCAGGACCAGCCCGGTGACCAGCCCGAGAGCCAGGAACAGGTTGTAGAAGCCGACGTTGAACCGCCACAGCCGGACCTCCGGGGCGTCCGCCGTGCTGCCGGTGAGCAGGTAGCGCACCCTCGGGTGCCCGTACAGGTAGCTCTCCAGCGGCCACACCACGAGGTGGATCGCGGCGGCGAGCATGGCGAAGACCTGGCTCACGGCGTTCATGGTCTACGGCTCCCTAGGACAGGCCCTGACGGTCCCGGTACGGCGGGTGGACGACCGGGCCGGCCCAGGCGGGCGGGTCCGGCACCGGGGTGGGGCCGGGGGCCCGGGCGACCGCGGGGACGACCCGGGTGGGCGGGCCGTCCGCCGTCCAGGGCGCGGGCCCGTTGGCCGCGCGCAGCTCGGCGACGAACTGCAGGCAGCTGTCGTACCGCTCCCCGGGTGTCTTGGCGAGCGAGCGGGCCACCGCGGCGTCGACCGCCTCGGGGAGGTCCGGGCGGTGCCGGTGCAGTTCGGGCGGCGGGTCGTTGAGGTGGGCCCAGAGCAGTGCGAGGTCGCTCTCCCGGCGGAACGGCGGGGTGCCCGCGAGCATCTCGAAGACCACGCAGCCGAGCGCGTACTGGTCGCAGCGCCCGTCCAGCGGCCGGCCGGAGATCTGCTCCGGCGCGGCGTAGTCGAGGGTGCCGACGATCTGGCCGACGCTGGTCAGCCCGCTGAGCGAGAGGGACTTCTTGGTGAGCCCGAAGTCCGCCAGGTAGAGGTGCTCGGGGTGCTCGCTGTCGGTGCCGGCGGCGACCAGGACGTTGCCGGGCTTGACGTCCCGGTGCACCAGTTGGTGGTCGTGCGCGGCGTCCAGGGCGGAGGCGATCTGCAGGGCCAGCCGGGTGGCGCGCTCGATCGGGAGCGGGGCGTCCCGGTTGATCAGCGCGCGCAGGTCGCCGCCCTCGACGTAGCGCATCGCCAGGTAGAGGATGCCGTCGTGCTCCCCGGCCTCGAACACCGGGACGATGTGCGGGTGGTCGATCCCGGCGGCGGCCTCGGACTCGTGCATGAAGCGCTGCCGGAACACCTCGTTGCGGGCCAGCTCGGGGGCCAGCAGCTTGACCGCGACGGTTCGGCCGAGCCGCAGGTCCTTGGCCCGGTAGACCACCGCCATCCCGCCGCGCCCGATCTCCTGCTCCAGCCGGTAGCCCGCCACCTTCCGCCCGACCAGGCCGGCGGGCAGCCCGCTTTCCGAGGCCGGGGCCGAGGTCGAGGGCGAGGCCGGGGCCGAGGGCGGGACCTGGGCGGAGGCCGTGGCCGGGGGCCGTTCGGCGGGGGTCACGGCTCAACCGTCCGGGTGGGCGCGTACGGGCCCTGCGCCTGCGGGTCGGGCACCGGTGCGGCCGCGGGCCCGACGGCCGCCTGCCGATCGGTGGCCGCCTGCCGGTCGGTGGCCGCCTGCCGGTCGACAGCTGGTTGCCGGTCGACGGCCGGCCAGCGGTCGGTTGCCGCGTAGGTCTGCAACTGGAGCCCGTCGCAGTAGCACCAGCGGTCGTGCACCGGGTCGAACACCCAGAGCTCCTCGCCGTCCGCCACCAGGCCGATCCGCAGGCCGCGGGTGCGCTCCCGGAAGGACTCCAGGTCCAGGGCGCCCGTGGCGAGGTCCTCCAGGAGGGCGCGGTGCCGGGTCAGCGCGGCCCCGGCCTCGGCGAGGGCGGGCCGGGGGTCGGCGGTGCGGGCGGGCGGCCCGTCCGCGGCGGGGGGCGGCTGGGGCAGCACGACCAGCAGCCGGGCGTCCACCCAGGCGGTCCAGCCGTTGGAGCAGAGCACCTGGCCCCAGTCGCCCTGCCGGGCGATCAGCCGGACCGGGAGCAGCGGGTCGAGCCGGGCGGAGGGCCGTGCCGGGTCCGGCGCCGTCCAGGTCGCCAGGCCGTCCGGCGGGGCGACGTGGGTGGGGCGGAACGCGAACTCGTCCATGGGCGGCTACATTCCCTCCGCCGCGCCGACCGGTGCCGGGGGGCAGGGGTCGCGAGCGGCATTCGCACCGCAGTTCGTCTCCCACTCTACCGGCGGGGGCGGGGGCGGCTACTTGCGCATGACGGTCGGCTCGTGCCGCCGCAGCAGGGCGAGCACCGCCAGCCCGTACGCCGCCGCGAGCGCGGCCAGCGCGCCCATCGAGACCAGCCACCCGGTGCGCTCCGGGCGGAACATCGGGTCCGCGGTGATCGAGCTCGGCACGGTGAGCCGGCTCAGGTCGACGGTGCGGGCCATCGCCGACAGGCCCCACCGGGACGGCACCAGCCAGGCGAACTGCTCCAGGCCGGGCACGCCGTGCAGCCGGAGCATCAGGCCGCTGAACACGACCTGGACGATCGCGAGGAGCACCAGCAGCGGCATGGTGGCCTCCTCCTTGGCGACCAGCGCGGAGACCACCAGGCCCAGCATCATCGAGGTGAACGCCAGCAGCGCGATCGCGACGATCAGCTCCGGCAGCTGGGGCATCAGCACGCCGCTGGTCACCGGCGGCGGGGCGTTCGGGCCGGGCCGCGCGGTGAGCGTGACCCCGGCCAGGCCGACCACCGTCAGCACCGCGGCCTGCGCCACGGTGACCGCGCCGAGCACCACCACCTTCGACACCAGGTACGCCGACCTGGACAGGCCGACCACCCGCTCCCGCCGGTAGATCGCGCGCTCCTTGACCACCTCGCGCACCGCGTTCGCCGAGCCGGTGAGCACCCCGCCGAGACAGAGCGTGAGCAGGCAGTTGATGGCGTTCTCGAAGGTGAGCCGGCTGCCGGCCATCGCCCGGCACATCAGGCCGATGATGAACGGCAGCACGATCATCACGGTCAGGAACAGCCGGTCGGCGGCGAGCACCGCGGCGTACCGGCGCACCAGAGTGCCCAGCTGGGAGAACCAGCCCTGCGGCTTCTCCCGGCCGACGGGCGGCCCGGCCCGCCCGGCCGGCTCCGGTGGGCGCGCCGGGTGCACCGGGTGCGCCGCCTCGGCCGTCACGTACCGCTGGTACTGCGGCGAGGCGCGGAAGCGCTCCCGGCAGAGCCCCTCGGAGTCGTTCTCGAAGGCCTCGAAGGCCTCCGGCCACTCCGCCTCGCCGAAGTACGCCAGGGCCTCGGTCGGCGGCCCGTAGTAGGCGGTCCGGCCGCCGGGGGCGAGCACCAGCAGCCGGTCGCACACGTTGAGGCTCAGCACGCTGTGCGTCACCACGACCACCGTGCGGCTGTCGTCGGCCAGGCCGCGCAGCAGGTGCATCACCGAGCGCTCCATGCCCGGGTCCAGGCCGGAGGTCGGCTCGTCCAGGAAGAGCAGGGAGGGCTTGGTGAGCAGTTCCAGCGCGATGCTGACCCGTTTGCGCTGGCCGCCGGAGAGGCTGGCGATCACCTGCTGCTCCCGCGCCTCCAGGCCCAGTTCGCCGATCACCTCGGAGACCCGGTGCTCCCGCTCCTCCTTCGCGGTGTCCCCGGGGAAGCGCAGCTCGGCGGCGTACGACAGGGCGCGGCGGACGGTCAGCTGGGTGTGCAGGATGTCGTCCTGGGGGACGAGGCCGATCCGGCGGCGCAGCTCCGCGTAGTCGCGGTAGAGGTCGCGCCCGTCGTACAGCACGGTGCCCTCGTCGGCGGGGCGCAGCCCGGTGAGGGCGTTGAGCAGGGTGGACTTGCCGGCGCCGCTCGGGCCGGCCACCGCGAGCAGGGCCTTCTCGGCGAGCGGGAAGCTCACGTCGTCCAGCAGCACCCGCTGGTCCGGGCCGACCCGGACGACCAGGTGCTGGACGTCCAGCGAGACCTCGCCGGTGTCGGTGTACTCGACCAGCCGGCCGTCGGCCAGGCAGAGCGAGGAGTGGCCGATGCCGACCAGGTCGGCCGGGCCGACCGGGGCGCGGCGCACCGGGCGGCCGTTGAGGTAGGTGCCGTTGTGGCTGTCCAGGTCGACGATCTCGTGCCCGCCGTCCGGCAGTTCGCGCAGCTCGGCGTGGTGCCGGGAGACCACCAGGTCGTCCAGGACCAGGTCGTTGTCGGGGGCGCGGCCGATCCGCAGGGTGTGGCCGGGCAGTTCCAGTACCGCGCTCGGGCTGCGGAAGGTGCCGGAGCTCTGCGGGGCGAGCAGCACCGTGCGTTCGCCGGGGGCGGGGTCGGGCAGGCCGGCGAAGGTCGCGGACGGGCCGGTGGCCGGATCGCCGAAGCGCAGCCGGGTGCCCGGGCCGACGTCCTCGTGGTCGATCCGTTGGCCCTGGTCGTAGGTGCCGTTGGTGCTGCCGACGTCCTCCAGCAGCCAGTGGTCGTCGGTGGCGCGCAGCACCGCGTGGTGCCAGGAGACCCGGGGGTCGTCCAGCACGATCTCGCTGGTCGGGTCCCGGCCCAGGTGGTACGCCCGGGTGGGGTCGATCAGCCGGGATTCGCGGTCGGTGACCAGGACGAGGGGCGGCGCGGTGGGTGCGCCGGGGCGCTGTCCCATGCTCGGCATTCTATCGTCGGCGGGCCCGAACGGCCTTTCCGGATCCTGACATTGGACTGGACCACTGCCTCGGCGCGGCACTATCGTTCGGCGTGCCCGCAGGCCGAACCACCGGATGGGAACCCATGACGACCTGGCCGCAGCCGCGCAGCTCCCGGACCGTCCGCGCCGGCCGGGCCGACGGCCGGGTGCTGAGCCTGGGCCTGATGGACACCATGCTCGCCGACCTCGCCGTCTCCGTCGTGCTCTGCTTCGACCGGCCGCTGGACGAGGACCGGCTCGCCGCCGGACTCGCCCTCGCCCTGGAGCGGGTGCCGGTGTTCGCCGGCCGGCTGCGCACCGAGGACGGGGCGCTCCGGGCGGTGTGCGACGACTCCGGGGTGCCGCTGGCGGTCTGCACCGTGGACGGCACCCTCGCCGAGGCGATGGGCCGGGTGGTCGCGGCCGGCTCCGGACTGGTCGACCCGGTGGACGCCGTCGCCGCGCGCACCGGTGGTGCCCCGCTGTTCACCGTCCGGCTCACCCGCACCGCCGACGGCGGGACGGTGCTCGGCTGCTCCTGGCACCACGCGATCGGGGACCTGCACAGTTTCGTGCTGCTGCTGCGGATCTGGTCCGCGGCGGTCGCGGGCGAGCCGCTGCCGGAGGCCGAACTCGTCGACGACCAGGACGCGTTGCTGGACGCCGTGCTGCCGGCCGAGGACTGCGGACGCCCCGGCTTCCGGCTGCCGGGCCCGGCGGAGGCGGCGCAGCTGGCCCGTGAGATCGCGGCCGGACCGCGCGCCAACCGGACCGTCCAGATCGCCTTCACCGAGGCCGAGGTCGACCGGATGCGCGAGGAGTTCGGGGCGGCCGCCGGGCGACGGCTCTCCGCCGGGGACGTGCTCTGCGCCCATGTGCTCGCCACCCTGCGGGAGTTGGACGGCGACCTGGCCGAGCGGATGCTCACCGTCCCGGTCAACGCCCGCCGCTGGCTGGGCCTTTCGCCCGCCCTGGTGGGCAACCTGCTGAGCGAGGTGCACGTGCCGCACCGGCCGAAGGACGGCCCGGCGGTACTGGCGGCCGCGCTGCGTACGGCGGTCGAGGAGTTCCCGACCGCCCACCTCAACCTGCGCTCCAACCTGGACTTCCTGGCCGGGCTGGGCCGTTCACGACTGGGGGAGTGCGTGCCGTTGGGCTTCGACCCGCAGCAGCGCCGGTTCAGTTTCTCCAACTGGAGCCGCTTCGGCGCCTATCGGGTGAGCTTCCAGGACTGCTTCCCGGTGCTCGTCAGTCCGGCCGCCAACTATCCGCTTCCGTGGGTGAGTTGGACGATCGAGGGGTATCGCGGCGAGGGGTGGCTCAGCACGGTGGTGCTGCCCGCCCGGCTCGCCGCCCGGGTGCGCGGGGCGGACGGCCGGGCGGCGCTGCACCGGTTCCGGGCGGCGGGCGACGAGCTGCCCGCCTCGGCGGCGGTGCTGCCGAAGGTGCTGTGACGGCGGGCCCCGGGTGGGGGTAGTGGGGCCGGAAGGCCCCGGGATGGTCCAGAAGGACCTAGAAGGACTGCTCGATCGCGGTCCACAGCCGCAGTCGGGCCTCCAGCGCCGTCCGGACGGTCTCGGCGCAGGAGTCCCACAGGGCCTGGTCGTCGCCGCACAGGTCGATCAGCATCTGCATCGCCATCGGGGTGTGCTGCTCGCCGTCCACCTCGATGTGGCGGGCCAGGTAGTCCTTGAAGACGGTGAGCACGCCGTCGGGGTCGTCGATGCCGACCACCTGGGTGAACATGTCCGGGATCAGGTCCTCGCGGCCGAACGCGAAGGCGGCGGCCCGGGCGTGCACCGGCGCGTTCTCCACGATCGACCAGGTGACGGAGGTGAAGTCCGCCGCCGGGGCCGGCACCCCGGCGCCCTTGAGCGCCTCGGGTACGGCCGTACCGGAGCCCAGCAGCGCCAGGAAGTCCGCCACCGGGCGGGGGTCGGCGCCGGCCTGGCGCATGCCCTCGACGTACAGCTCGAAGTGGCTGGTGTAGCCCTCGCCCAGCTCGTCGCTCTCCTCCACCAGGACGATCTCGTTGATCAGCCGGCGGCTGGCGGTCGGGCCGCTCGGCGCCCACGGCACGTCCACGCAGGTGAGGTCGCGCTGGAGGCTCTTGAGCAGCGACATGAAGTCCCAGACCGCGAAGACGTGGCTGTTCAGGAAGGTGCGGACGCGCGCGATGCTGGTCAGCGAGCGGTAGACGGAGTGCTCGACGACCTCGCGGCGCAGCGGGTCGATGGCCTGCTGGAGGCTGGTGAGGCCGGGGTGGGAACGGTCCCAGTGGTAGCGGTTGGTCGACATCGGTGCTCCTGTTCTCGGGGCGGGGGATCGCCGTCACGGTGGTGGCCGAGGGGTGTCGTGACGGGGGTCAGGGGTGTCGTGACGTTGGGGCGGGGGGGTGTTGTGACGGAGGGTCGGGGGTGCGTGGCGTCGCTCAGCGGGCCTTCATGACGGACCGCAGGGCGTGCCGCAGCTGCTCGCGCCCGGGCTGGACGGCCCGGTCGAGGGCGGGCGCGAAGGGCAGCACCGCGCCGTCCGGGCGGGTGATCCGGCGCGGCGGGGCGATCAGCCGCAGCTCCTCCGCGGCGGTGGCGAGCACCTCGGCGCCGAAGCCGCAGCTGCGGTTGGAGTCGTCCACGACGACCAGCCGGCCGGTGCGCTCCAGCGACTCGGCGAGCGCCGGCCAGTCGAAGGGGTGGACGGTGCGCGGGTCGAGCACCTCGACCGAGAGCTCCGGTGCCAGCTCCTCGGCGACGGCCAGGGCGTCGTGCACCAGGTGCCCGAGCGCGACCAGGGTGACGTCCGTGCCGGGCCGGTGGATCCGGGCCCGGCCGAGCGGCACGGGGGTGAGTTCCCAGGTCACCGTCTCGCGCACCGGCAGGGCGGCCGCGGGGGCGAACACCACCACCGGGTCCGGGTCGCGGATCGCCGAGCGCAGCAGCCCGTAGGCGTCGGTCGGGGTGGCGGGCACCACGGTCTTCACCCCGGCGTGCGCGAACAGGCTGTACGGGTGGTCGGAGTGCTGCCCGGCCCAGCCGTCGCGGGAGCCCGAGCCGGGCACCAGGCAGGTCAGCGGGACGGCCGCCTGGCCACCGGTCATCAGCGAGAACTTGTGCGCCTGGTTGACGAGTTGCTCGAAGACCAGGAAGAGCAGCGAGGGGATCTGGAACTCCAGCACCGGCCGCCGCCCGGCCAGTGCGGCGCCCATCGCCATCGCGGTGAAGGCCTGTTCGGAGAGCGGGGTGTCGACGATCCGCTCCGGGCCGAAGCGGTCCAGCAGGCCCAGGGTGGGGCCGGCCAGACCGGCGCCGATGTCCTCGCCGAACACGCAGACCGCCGGGTCCTCGGCGAGTTCGTCGGCCAGTGCCCGGTTGAGCGCCTTGGTGTACGAGAGCCTGGTCACGCCGACACCCCCGCCCGGGGGCGCAGGCCGTCGGCGTAGAGGTGGTCCAGCGCGCCGGCCGGGTCCGGGTGGGCCGAGGCCAGGGCGAACTCCTCGGCGGCGGCGAGCTGTTCGGCCACCGAGCGGTCCAGTCCGGCGACGGTGGCCCGGTCCAGCGGGGCGGCGGCCCGGGCCAGCGGGTCGCGCTCGCGCCAGGCCGCGACCTCCTCGGGGGCGCGGTAGCGCAGCTTCATCCGGCGTTCCATGGTGTGGTGGCCCTCGTAGCGGTAGGTGCGGCACTCCAGGAAGCCGGGGCCGCCGCCCGCGCGGGCCCGTGCGACGGCGCGCAGGGCGGCGGCCCGGACGGCCTCGGTGTCCATGCCGTCCACCTGCTCGGCGGGGATGCCGAAGGCGGCGGCCCGGCCGGTGGCGGTGCCCGCGACGGCGGTCGCGGCGGGCAGGGTGGTGGCGTAGCCGTTGTTCTCGCAGACGAAGAGCACCGGCAGCCGCCACATCGCTGCGAGGTTGAGCGACTCCAGCAGCACGCCCTGGTTGAGCGCGCCGTCGCCGAAGAAGGCCACCGCGACCGGGCTGCCCGCGACGCCGGCTCCGGTGCCACCGCTGCCACTGCCGCCGCCGGCACCGGCCGCGGCGTGCTTGGCGGCCCAGGCGGCGCCGACCGCGATCGGCGCCCCCGCGCCGACGATGCCGTTGGCGCCGAGGATGCCCAGCGAGAGGTCGGCGGCGTGCATCGAGCCGCCCCGGCCGCCGTTCAACCCGTCGACCCGGCCCGCGAGTTCGGCGAGCAGCCGGTCCGGGGCGGCGCCCCGGGCGAGCACGTGGCCGTGGCCGCGGTGGGTGCTGGTCAGCCGGTCGGCCGGGCCGAGCGCCGAGCAGACGCCGACCGCGACGGCCTCCTGCCCGATGTACGGGTGGATGCCGCCGGGGATCGCCCCGGACTTCACCAGGCCGAGCGCCACCTCCTCGAAGCCGCGGATCAGCCGCAGCATCCGGTAGCGCTCGGCCGGGGTGGCCAGCGGTGCGGTCACGGCGGCGGGCGGTGCGGTCACAGGGTGCCCCGCCAGACCGTCGGGCAGAACGCCGGGTCGGCGTAGTCCGGTCGGCCGTCGGCGGTGCGGCGGACCAGCACGTCGTGGTTGTACACCACCGGGCCGCCGTCCGGCCGAACGCGGTGCCGGTACTCGTTGGCGCCGTCCTGGAGGTGCAGCGAGACGGCCCGGCGGGGGAAGGAGGCCAGGTTGGGGCCGCTGCCGTGGTAGGTGCGGCAGTGGTGGAAGGACAGGTGGCCGCGCGGGATCAGCATCGGGATCTTCCGCACCTGCTGCCCGTTGAACGCGGCGTTGGCGTCCAGGATGGCGTCCAGCTCGGACTTGTCGCGGTCGGCGAAGTGCCGGGTGGAGTCCTCGTCGGAGGGCATCTCCCGCCAGCGGTGGCTGCCGTCGACCATGGTGATGGTGCCGTTCTCCTCCCGGCAGTCGTGGAACGGGATGAAGGCGGTGAGCATGTTCTGGGAGGTCGAGGTCTGCCAGTAGTGCTTGTCGAAGTGCCAGGGCACGTGGTTGCTGGGCTCCCCGGGCACCGGCGGCTTGTAGATCAGGGTGGCCTGGAAGATCCGGATCTCCTCGGCCCCGGCGAGCCGCGCGGCGACCGCGCCGACCAGCGGCTTGCGCAGGATCGCGCCGATCGCGTCGCTCTGGTGGTGGACGTAGTCGTTGTGCCGCTGGACCGGCCCGTGCGAGGGCTCCCAGGCGGCCAACCGGGGCGGGCGGACGGGGAGTTCGCGGTCCCGGTGGCCCGCGTAGTAGAGCTCGGTGGCGGCCTGGAGGGTGTCCAGCTCCTCGTCGGTGAACAGCCGGCGGGAGAGGTACCAGCCGTGCTCGCGGTAGTGCGCCACCTCCTCGGGGGTGGGCAGCAGGGCGTGTTCGGCGGCGGTGAGGCGGAACTCGGTGACGGTGGTCATCGGTGGTGCTTCCCTTCTGGGGGCGGTCAGCGGGCGGCGGCGGTCTGTCGCTCGACCGCCTCGTAGAGCGCCTTGATGTTCGCGGTGCCGAACGTGCCCGCGCCCTGGCGCTCGATCAGTTCCAGGAAGGAGGTGCGCCGGGGGTGGGTCGAGCGGGCGAAGATCTGGAACAGCTGGCCACCGTGGTCCTGGTCCACCAGGACGTGCAGGTCGCGCAGGGTCTCCACCGGGATGGCCGTCCGGCCGAGCCGCTCGGTGAGCGCGTCGAAGTAGGCGCCCGGGGTGGTCAGGAACTCCACGCCGCGGGAGCGGGCGGTGCGCACGGCGGTGGCGATGTCGTGGGTGCTGAACGCCAGGTGCTGCACCCCGGCGCCGCCGTGGGCGGAGAGGAACTCGTCGATCTGGCCCGGGCGGCGGGCGGTGTCGGGCTCGATCAGGGTGAAGGTGACCAGGCCGGAGGCGCTCTGTACCACGGTGGAGTCCATGGCCTGCTCGCCGACCTCGATGTACTCCTCGAAGATCGCGTGGAAGCCGAGCACGGCCTCGCAGAACCGTACGGCGTCGGCGAGTTCGCCGCCGGGCAGGCAGATCGCGACGTGGTCGAGGGCGTCCAGCAGCCCGGCCCCGGCGGCCTCGTCCGCCCCGGCGGCCTCGTCCGCCCCGGGGGCCTCGTCGGGCCCGGGGGCCTCGTCGGGCCCGGGGGTGTGCATCGAGGTGAACCGCAGGGCGGTGTCGCCGAATCCGGCGATCAGCCCGGCCTCCCGGTCCAGCACCCGGGCGCCGTGCCGTTCGGCCCGCTCCAGGGCGGCCTTCGGGTCGGTGCAGCCGAGGGCGAGCGCGGCGACGCCGTCGCCGTGCCGGGCGACGTAGGCGGACACCGGGTGGCCGGGGTCGGCGGCGGAGGTCAGGCGCAGCCGGATCGAGCCCTGGCCGAGGTCGATGGAGCGGGTGCCGTCCGCCGAGGTGGTCGGGGGCGCGGCGGTGAAGTCGTAGTCGGCGTGCAGTTCGGCGGCGGTCTTGTCGGCGTCCGCGCAGTGGAACTCGACGCGGGCGATGGTCTGGATGGACAACGGGATCTCCCCCCGGAGGGATGGTGGTTCGAGGATCGGCGCGCTGCCGGGCGGCGCTGCCCGGCAAGGACCCGCAGGCGCTGGGCCGTGTGTCGGCCTAGCGCCTGCGGACGGAGGCCGGGCCGAGGATCAGGCTGAGGTTGTGGCCGCCGAAGGCGAAGGCGTTGCTCAGTGCGGCGCGCACCGGGGTGGACCGGGCGGCGCCCCGGACGTGGTCCAGCTCGCAGGCCGGGTCCGGGTCGACCAGGTTGAGCGTCGGCGGCAGCGTCCCCCTCGCCACCGCCAGGGCCGTTACCGCTGCCTCCAACGCGCCTGCGGCGCCCAGGAGATGGCCAGTGGCGCCCTTGGTGGAGCTGACCGCCGGCCGGTGCGCGCCGAAGACGGCGTGCAGGGCGGCGGTCTCCGCCACGTCACCGAGCTTGGTGCCGGTGCCGTGGGCGTTCACGTAGTCGATGTCCTCCGGGGCCAGGCCCGCGTTGGCGAGCGCGGCGCGCATCGCGTCGGCGGCGCCGGCGCCGTCCGGGCGGGGCATGGTCGGGTGGTGGGCGTCGGTGGAGGCGCCCCAGCCGAGCACGTCGGCGTAGCCGGTGGCGCCGCGCGCGGCGGCGTGGCTCGCGCTCTCCAGGACGAGGACGGCGCTGCCCTCGCCCAGTACGAAGCCGTTCCGCCGGCTGTCGAAGGGCCGGCTGGACTGCTCCGGATCCTCCCAACCCTGCGCCAGGGCCCGGGCGTTGGTGAAGGCGGCGGCGATGGTCGGGTGCAGCGAGGACTCGGTGCCGCCGCACACCACCACCTCGGCGTCGCCCGCGCGGATCAGCCGCAGCCCCTCGGCGATCGCCTGGGCGCCGGCCGCGCAGGCCGTCACCACGGCCGAACTGTAGCCCCGGATACCGTACTTGATGGCGATCCGGGCGGCGGCCATGTTGGAGAGCATGCCGGGCAGCAGGTACGGGCTGACGCCGGGACGGCCGCGCTCCCGCCGGCGGTGCGACTGCTGCTCGAAGGTCTCCAGCCCGCCGCCCCCGGTGGCCAGCACCACGGCGGTCCGGTGCGGGTCGGCGTCCCGGCCGACCACCAGGGCGGCGTCGGCGAGTGCGTCCTCGGCGGCGGCCAGGGCGAGGAGTACGAAGCGGTCCACGCAGCGGGTCTCGGTGGGCGGCAGCACCTCGCGGCCGTCCACCGCGGGGGCGATCCCGGCGGCGGGCAGCCAGCCGTGCGCGGGGTGGTCCTCGGGGACGGCCCGCAGGCCGGAGCGGCCGGCGGCCAGGGCCTCGAACACCTCGGCGGGCCCCCGGCCGAGCGGGGAGACCAGGCCGATGCCGGTGATGACGGCGGCTTCGCGTCCGGTCATCGGGCGCTCACCGCCGCCAGGTGGCGCTCACGCAGCAGCACCTTGCGGACCTTGCCGGTCGGGCCGAGCGGGATGTCGTCCCCGGTGACCACCAGGACCTGGCGGACGGTCCCGGCGGTGGCCTCGTCCAGGGCGGCGACCACGGCCTCGGCGCGCTCGGCGTCCGGGCCGGTGCCGCGCCGGGCGTCCTGGGCCAGGAGCAGCAGCACGTCGGTGACCACCTGCTCGCCGTCCCGGACGGCGACCACCGTGCAGTCCAGCACGTCCGGGCGGGCGGCCAGCACGCGCTCCTCCGACATCGCGGTGAACAGCCGCTTGCCGTCGCCGAGTTCGAGCGAGTCCACGGCCCGGTCGACGTGGTACCAGTAGCCCTCCTCGTCCCGGTACATCAGGTCCCCGGTGAGGAAGCGGCCGCGCAGCCGGGTGCGGAAGGTGGTGGCCGAGTCGTTCCAGTAGCCGAGCGCCAGGGTCGGTGAGGCGGTGGCGAGTTCGCCGACCTCGCCGGGGCCGAGCGGTTCGCCGTCCGGGCCGACCACCTCGCAGTCGACGAAGGCGTGCGGGCGGCCGACGCAGCGGCCGTAGCGGTCGGTGCCGGGGCCGTGGGTGATGAAGAAGTGCGAGTGGCCCATCTCGGTGGAGCCGAGGCCGTCCACGAACAGCGAGCCGGGCAGCCTGGTGCGGCCCTGGCGGGTGACGGTCTCCCGGCTGCCGGTGGCGATCAGCCGGCGGATGTGCACCTCGTGGGCGCAGTCGCCGGTGTTCCACCAGAGCGCCACGGACGCCAAGTCCCGTGCGGCCAGGTCGTGGTGGGCGAGGTCGGCCCAGGTGGCGGCGAAGCCGATCACCCCGGTGGGGTGCCACTGCTCGATCGCGTCCAGCACACCGGCGCCGGACTGGCCGGAGAGGCAGGCCAGTTCGGTGTGCGAGCTGAGCGCGAGGTTGAGCGCGATCAGGGTCGCGGCGTGCGGGGCGGGCAGGGCGCTGAGCATCCGGTCCTGGCCCTGCGGGCGGGGCAGCCGCAGTCGGTGGCGGATCGCCGCGTACAGACTGGCGTGCGAGTGCACGACGGCCTTCGGCATGCCGGTGGTGCCGGAGGAGTGGGTGATCGCCACCGGGTCGCCGGACCAGTGCCGGTAGGGCTCCGGGGCGGCGTCCGGGTCGCCCGCGCCGAGGGTGGAGATCTCCGGGAGCAGCGGTGCGCCCGGGTCGTGCTCGGCCAGGGCAGCCAGGTGGGCCTGGTCGGCGAGCACCCCGGCGGCGCCGAGCCGGGCGATGTAGCGGGCGGCGCGCTCCGCGTCCAGGTTGGGGTTGAGCAGGGCGGGGACGGCGCCGAGCCGGGCCAGGGCGAGGAAGGCGAGCACGTGGTCGGCGGCGCTGCTCGCGTGGACCACGACCGGGTCGCGCGGGGTGATGCCGAGGCCGTGCAGGGCGGCGGCGCGGGCCCGGACGGCGCGGTCGAGCTCGCGTAGGGTGAGCGGCTGCCAGGCGGGGTGGCCGTCCACCGGGGTGTCGAAGGTGAGCAGCGGCTCGTCGAGCCCCTGGCCGAGGGCGATCCGGGCGGTCAGCACGTTGCCGGCGCCCACGTCGGGGTCGTCCGCGAGCTGGGTGCGGAGACTGCGGATGGTCACGGGGGTGGATCCCTCCCTCGGGGCCGGGGCGGCCCGGGCGGCTGATCGGGTGTCGGGGTGCGGCCGGCGCGGACGGCGGCCGGGCGGTGGTGGGCGTCGGCCGTGGCGGGGCGTCGGCGGTGCGAGGGTGGGCCGGGCGGGTCGCTGGTGTGCCGGGTGCGGCTGCGTCAGGCGGCGGGCCTCATCGATGGCTACGGGCGCCGCCGGCCCGCGGGTTCAGTCGACGGGCCCGGTGAGCAGTACGGCCACGGCGTGGTCACCGCCGGGGCCCTGCTCGGCGGCGATCACCAGGACGTGGTCGGCGTCCCCGTCGGCCAGCAGCAGCGCGGCCAGCTCGTACGCGTCCACGGGGACGGTGCCGGGTACGGCCTCGGCCGGGCTGATCGCCACGACGGGGCCGGTCAGGCCCCAGCGGGCGGCGATGTGCCCGAGGACGGCGTTGGGGTTGGACTGGAAGAACAGCAGCGGGGCCGGGCGGTGTCCGGGCTCCGCGCTCCGGTCGATGGCGCGCGCGGTGGCGAGGTCGCCGCTCGCGCTGGCGAGCAGCAGGGCGGTGCGCCCGGGGGCGGGCGGCGGGCCGTGGTGGGCCCGCAGGCAGCGGTCGGCCGTGTCGGCGATCAGCGGGGCGAGGCCGGCAGGGGTGAAGCCGGGCAGCGGTGGCGGGGGCCCGGGGAGGTCCGGGCCGGGGCGGCGGGCCTCGGCGAGGACGCGCGGGGCGGCGGTGGCGGGGGTGGTCATCTGTGGGTGTCCGGGGTCAGGCGGCGGCCAGCAGCAGGGCGGTGTTGGCCCCGCCGAAGGCGGAGTTGAGGGTGAGCGCGTAGTCGGGGCGGGCGGTGTGCGGGCCGTCCAGCACGAGGTCCAGCCGGACGTCGGGGTCGGGGCCCAGCCAGCCGGCGTTGACCGGGGTCAGTCCGCTCTCCAACGCGCCGACGGTGACGGCGAGTTCGAGCAGGGCGGAGGCCTCCAGGGCGTGGCCGTGCACGGACTTGCTGGAGCTGACCGGCAGTCGGTCGGTGTGCGGGCCGAACACCGTGCGCAGGGCGGTGGCCTCGGCCCGGTCGGCGAGGTCGGAGCCGGTGCCGTTGGCGTTGACGTAGCCGACCTGCTCCGGGGCGATGCCCGCGCGGCCCAGCGCGGCCTCGATCGCCCGGGCGACCCCGGCGCCGTCCGGCTCCGGGCGGCAGACGTGGTGGGCGTCCCCGGCCCGCCCCCAGCCGGCCAGCCGGGCGAGTACGGGAGCCGAGCGCCGTTCGGCGGCCGGGGCGGACTCGACCAGGACGGCGACGGCCGCGTCGCCGAGCAGGGTGCCGGTGCGGCCGGTGCTGAACGGGCGCAGTTCGCCGTCCCGGGCCAGGGCGCGTCCGGCGTCGAAGACGGCGAACACCCCGGGTTCGACCAGGTGCCCGGCCGCGACCAGGACCCGTTCGTGCCGGCCGGCGGCGACCAGGGCGGCGGCGTCGGCGACCGCGGTGGCGGCCGCCACGCAGGCCCCGGTGTACACCCGGGTGACGCCCGGCGCGCCCCAGCGCGCCCGGACCCCGGCGGCCACGGCGTCGGCGGTGGCGCGGGTGCGTTCGTCGCTGTGCAGGGCGAGCAGGACGGGCATCGCGGCGCCCTCGGCGGCGGTCAGCCCGGCCTGCCGGCCGGCCTGTCCGATCGCCTCCAGTACGGCCCTGGCCAGCGGGAAGGTGCTGGCCAGCGGCACCGTCCCGGGCAGCAGGGCGGCCCGGGTGGTCCGGCGCCCGCTCACGTCGAAGCGGGCCACCTCGGTGAACGCGGCCTTGCCGTGGGCGGCGGCCTCGGTCAGCGCGGCGAGCCCGCGCCCGGCGGCGCTGAGCACCCCGACGCCGGTGATGACCGGGCGGTCGGCGGGCGCCACAGGCCGGGGTGCGGCGGGCCGGTTCGTGGCGGGCCGGGGCGTCGGGGCGGACGTGCCGGCGCCGGTCACGGCCGCGCTCCGGCGCGGGCGGCCAACACCGTCTCGCGCAGCAGCTCGGTGGCGTCCTCGACCGTCCGCACGGCGCCGAAGTGCTCGTCGTCCAGGTCCAGCTGGATTCCGTAACGCTGCTCGAACTCGGCTATCAGCCAGGTCAGTTCGAGCGAGCCGAGTTCCTCGGGCACGGTGTCGGCGGCGCGCTGCCCGAACGCCGCCAGCATCGTCAGGACCTCGGCTCGGTCGGGGAGCGCACCGGCGTCGGAGCCCGCGGGGCGGGCGGAGTCGCTCACGCCGCGCTGCCGGTGGCGGCGGGGAGGGCGTCGATCCGCTTGACCACGTCGGCGGTGAACTCGTCCAGCGTCATCATCGCGGTGGTCTCCATCTCGTCCAGGTCGAACTTGATCCCGAACTCGTCCTCGACCTGCACCGAGAGTTCGGCCAGCGCGAGCGATTCGAGGTCCAGCCCGGCCGGTCCGAGGTCGGTGTCCCCGGTGACCTCGGAGACGTCGTACTGCATCTCGGTGAGGGCGGCCAGAACGAACGCGCGGATGCGGTCCTGCATGATGGTGGGCTCCTTGTCGGGGTTGTCCGGGCTGGTGTCCGGCGGATGTCCGGGCGGTTGTCCGGCGGATGGTGCGTCCGGTCAGCGCACGGCGGCCGCGGCGGTGTCGCGCAGGGCGGCCGGGTCGCGCAGCAGCTTTCCGGTGGCGGTGCGGGGGAGTGCGGGCAGCAGGACGAGGCGGCGCGGCCGCTTGTAGGCGGCGAGCCGGCGGGTCAGCCCGTCCTGGACGAGGGCGGGTTCGGCCCCGGCCTCGACGGACAGGTACGCCTCGATCGCCTCGCCGTCGAAGACGACGACCGCCTCGCGGACCTCGGGCAGCGCGGTGAGGGTCTGCTCGACCTCGGTGAGGTCGACCTTCAGCCCGCCGATCGAGACCTGGGAGTCGAGCCGGCCGTGCACGGTGACCAGGCCGGTCGCCTCGTCCAGGGCGGCGGCGTCGCGGGTGTGCAGCCAGCCGTCCGACCAGCGGCTCGGGTCGTCCAGCCCCGGGTACGGGGAGGCCGCGGCGCCGAGCTGCAGCTCGCCGGCGACGAGCCGCATCCGCATGCCGTGGACGGGGCGCTTGGCGGGGTGCAGCGTCCCGTCGAGGTCGGTGGCGATGACCCCGGTCTCGGTCATGCCGTACATGGTGCCGAGCGGCACGCCGTACCGTTCGGTGAACAGTGCGGGCAGGCCGGGGCGGACCAGTTCGCCCGCGACGACCATCCGGCGCAGCTGCGGCAGTGCCGGGGGAGTGGCCGTCCCCGCCAGCAGTTCGGCGTGGAAGGGCACTCCGATGACGGTGGTCGGCCGTCGGTCGGCGGCGACCGCGGCGAGGATGCCGGCGGCCGTCATCCGCTCCGGGACGGTGAGCGCGGCCCGGGCGTGCAGGGCGTTGAGCAGCCCGCCGACCAGCCCGAGCACGTGCACCACCGAGGACAGCAGCACGACCCGCTCGCCCTCGCCGGGGAACTCCACCAGCCTGCGGTAGCAGTCGAGTTCGCGCAGCAGGTCGGCGGCGGTGCGGGCGATGACCTTGGCCGGGCCGGTGGACCCGGAGCTGAGTTGGATCAGGGCGTGCCCGGTGCGGGCGGGGAGCCCGTCCGGCAACGGGACGGCGACCGGTTCGATCTCGGAGAAGCCGCGCAGCGCCGCGGTCGGCCGGTGGGCGGAGCCTACCAGCACCTGCGGGGCCAGCCGGGCCACCGCCGCGTCGACTTCGTGGTCGGTCAACCGGTGGTCGAGCAGCGCGACTTGGGCGCCGATCCGCCAGCAGGCCAGCAGGACGGCGACGAAGGCCACCGAGGGTGGCAGCCGCAGCGCCGCGGTGCCGCCCGGGCCGAGCCCGGCGGCGGTCAGTCGGTCGCACTGGTCCTCGACCAGGGCGCGCAGGGCGTCCCGGTCGAGGGGTGCGCCGAGGCGCAGGCACTCCTCGCCGCCCGGTCCCGCCAGCAGCGACCGTTCGACCCAGTCCGGCGGGGCGTCGGCGTGCGGCGGTGCGGAAAGCGGAAGTGAAAAGGAGGAAAAGCCGGTCAACGCGGCTCCACAACAAGTGAGGGGATTTGACATGGACGCAATGGGCGTCGTTCTCAACCAATACGGTCAATTCCGTTGCCAGACCTTGGCACAGACGTTTGGTCAAATCAAGGTCTATACCAATGTGCTCGTTGCTCCTACGCTGCCGAACCGGGACCGGCCCGCGCGTGGCCGTCCGGGAAACGAGGATGCCCGTGGGAGCACTCACGCTGGCCGGGATCGAGCACGCCGCACGCGACCGACTCCCCCCGGAAATCTGGGACTTCATCGAAGGCGGCAGCGGCGCGGAACGCACCCTGACGGCGAACCGGGAGGTGTTCGGGCACTATGCACTGCGCCCGCGCACCCTGGTCGACGTCTCGGTCTGCGACCCCGCGCTGACCCTGCTCGGCGCACCGCTGCGGATCCCGCTGGGCATCGCCCCGATGGCCTACCACCGGCTGGTCGACCCGGAGGGCGAGACCGCCACCGCGCGCGCCGCCGGGGCGGCCGGCGCCCTGCTGGTCGCGGGGATGTTCGCCAGCCGCACCCTGGAGGAGATCGCCGCGGCCGCCACCGGCCCGCTCTGGCTCCAGCTCTACTGGCTGCGCCGCCGTGCCGCCCTGACCGCCCTGGTGGAACGCGCCGAGGCGGCCGGCTACCGGGCCCTGGTGCTGACCGTGGACGCGCCCAGGATCGGCCGCCGGCTGCGCGACCTGCGCAACGGCTTCGCCGTCCCGCCCACCGTCCGCGCGGTCAACCTGGACGAGACCCTGATGTCCGCCAGCCACCGTGCCGCCGACGGCAGTTCCGGCATCGCCGAGCACGCCCGCGAGCAGTTCGACCCCACCCTGAGCTGGTCCGACCTGGCCTGGCTGCGCGAGCGCACCCGGCTGCCACTGGTCCTCAAGGGGGTGCTGACCGCCGAGGACGCCCGGCTGGCCGTCGAGCACGGCGTGGACGCCCTCCTGGTCTCCAACCACGGCGGCCGCCAGCTCGACGGCGCGCTGCCCGCCCTGGCCGCGCTCCCCGAGGTGGTCGACGCGGTGCCCGCCGAACTCCCGGTGCTGCTGGACGGCGGCGTGCGCACCGGCACCGACATCGCCGTCGCCCTCGCCCTCGGCGCCCGGGCCGTGCTGATCGGCCGCCCCGCGCTCTGGGGCCTCGCCGTCGACGGCGAGGCCGGGGTGTACCGGGTGCTCCGCCTGCTGCACGAGGAACTCGACCACACCCTGGCCCTGTTGGGCCGCCCCCGGCTCGCCGACGTGGGGCCCGACGCCCTCGCGCGCTGGCCCGGCCCGGTCGGCTGAACCGCGCCGCACCCGCAGCCCGTTCCTCCAGGAGGAGACCGATGACCGAACCGACGAGCAGCCCGAACGACCGCTTCCCCGGCTGGGACTGGGACGACCCGGAAGGGCTGGAGACCCGCCTGGACGCCTTCAGCGCCCAGGTCGCCACCTGCAAGACGCTCGAAGCCCGCCCCGGCGCCCTGCCGCACGACCACCACGACTTCCGCGAACTCGGCCTCACCGGAATCGAGTTCGCCGCCTTCCGGACCGCCCACCCGGAAGGCCTCGGCACCGACCTGGCCACCCTGCGCAGCACCGCGGCCGAGACCGAGACCGAGACCGGGCCCGGCCTCGCCACCGAGCCGGGCACCCTGTACCGGGTCGACGGCGACCGCTGGTTCACCCAGCTGGACGTCTCCCACCCGCTGCCCTTCGCCGACGCCAGCGTCGACTGGGTCTACGCCGAGCACCTGATCGAGCACGTCACCCTGCCCGTCGCGGTCGGCTGGCTGCGCGAGGCCCGCCGGATCCTGCGCCCCGGCGGCGTCCTGCGCCTCACCACCCCCGACCTCGCCCGCTACCTGGTCGGCTACGCCACCGGCGACGGCTTCCTCGGCAGGCACCGCCGCCGGCTCGGCACGCTGGGCTTCGGCCCGCCGATGCCCGCCCGGCCGGCCTTCCTGGTCAACCAGATCTTCCGGTACTACGGCCACCAGTGGATCTACGATCTGGACGAACTGCGGCACGTCCTGACCCTGGCCGGGTTCGCCCCCGACCGGATCCGGCACTGCGCCTACCGCCAGGGCCTCCGTTCGGACGTCGCCGACCTCGACACGGCCTTCCGCACCGACGAGACCGTCTACGTTGAGGCCGACCGCTGAGCCGCCGCCGGACACCTGCCCGCTGGATCCCCGCCCGCTGACCCGCGGCTGAACACAGCCCGCCGCACCCCGCCGAAACCCGCTGAACCCCCGCCGAGCCGCCGCCCGGCCCCGGCCGGGCCACCGAACGGACCGCCACCCATGCCCCTGCACCCCCAGGCCGAGGCCTACCGCGCCCACCGCGCGCGCAGCGGCGCACCGCCGCTCTACACCCTCACCCTCGCCGAGGCCCGCGCCGCCGACCTCGCCGACATCCGCGCCGCGTCCGGCACCCCCGAGCCGGTGGCCGCCGTCGAGGAGCACCGCATCCCCGGCCCCGGCGGCGAACTCGCCCTGCGGCTCTACCGGCCCGAACCGCCCGGCCGCCCGCTGCCCGCCCTGCTCTACCTGTTCGGCGGCGGCTGGACGCTCGGCTCGGTCGACACCAGCGACGCGATCTGCCGCCGCCTCACCAACGCCGTCGGCTGCGTCACCGCCTCCGTCGGCTACCGGCCGGCCCCCGAACACCCCTTCCCCGCCGCCCTGCACGACTGCCGGGCCGCCCTGGACCAACTGGTCGCGGGGGCCGCCGGGTTCGGCATCGACCCGGACCGCCTCGCGGTCGGCGGCGACAGCGCCGGCGGCAACCTCGCCGCCGCCCTGACCCTGCTGCTGCGCGACGGGGGCGGCCCGGCGCTGCGCCACCAGCTGCTGGTCTACCCCAACACCGACCACGCCGCCGACACCCCCTCGCTGCGCGAGCACGACGACCCGCTGCTGTTCAACCGCCGCTCGGCCGCCTGGTACTGGGGCCACTACCTGGCCGACCCGGCCGACGGCGCCGGCCCGTACGCCTCCCCGCTGCGGGCCGCCGACCTCTCCGGCCTGCCGCCCGCGACCGTCCTCACCGCCGAGTACGACCCGCTGCGCGACGAGGGCGAGCAGTACGCCGAGGCGCTCCGCGCGGCCGGGGTGCCGGTGGACCTGCGCCGCTACCAGGGCATGCCGCACGGCTTCTTCGCCATGACCGGCACCCTGGACGCCGCCGCCGAGGCCCAGGCCCACGCCGCCGCCCGACTCCGGGAGGCCCTGCGGTGACCGACCACGACCCGACCGACCTCGACCTGACCGGCGACGGCCTGATCGGCGAGGGCCCGACCGACCACGACCCGACCGGCGGCGACCCGACCGACCTCGACCTGGCCGACCTGCACGGCTCGCTCGCCGACCCGCTGCTGGACGCGATGACCTTCCTCAACGAAGTCACCACCCGCTACCCCGGCGCCGTCTCCTTCGCACCGGGCCGCCCCTACGAGGGCTTCTTCGAGCCCGAGGACGTCCCCGCCTACCTGGACGGCTACCTCGACCACCTGGCCGACCGCGGCCTCGACCGCGACGCCGTGCGCACCGCGCTGTTCCAGTACGGCCCCACCAAGGGCATCATCGCCGACCTGGTCGCCCGCACCCTCGCCAACGACGAGGGCCTCACCGTCGACCCCGCGGCCGTGGTGCTCACCGTCGGCGCCCAGGAGGGCATGCTGCTGGCCCTGCGCGCCCTGTGCGCCGGCCCGCAGGACGTCCTGCTCGTCAGCTCGCCCTGCTACGTCGGCGTGACCGGCGCCGCCCGGTTGCTCGACCTGACCACCCTGCCGGTCCCCGAGGGCCCCGACGGCGGCCCCGACCCGGAGGCCGTCCGCGCCGCCGCCCGGGCGGCACGGGCCGAGGGCCGCCGCCCGCGCGCCCTGTACGTCGTCCCGGACTTCGCCAACCCCTCGGGCACCAGCATGCCGGTCGCCGCCCGCACCCGGCTGCTGGACGCTGCCGCCGAGGAGGGCCTGCTGGTCGTCGAGGACAACCCGTACGGCTTCTTCGCCCGAACCCCGGGCCCGCGGCCCACCCTCAAGGCGCTGGACCGCCGCCGCCAGGTCGTCTACCTGGGCTCCTTCGCCAAGACCTGCTTCCCCGGCGCCCGGGTCGGCTACGTGGTCGCGGACCAGCGGGTGGCCGGCCCGGGCGGGCGCCGCGGCCTGCTGGCCGACGAACTGGCCAAGTTGAAGAGCATGACGACGGTCAACACCCCCGCGCTCAGCCAGGCCGTCATCGGCGGCATGCTGCTGGCCCACGACTGCAGCCTGCGGGCCGCCAACGCCCGCGCGACGGCCCACTACGCGGCGGGGATGGACACCCTGCTGCGGGAGCTGGACCGGCACTTCCCGGCCTCCGAGCGGCGCCGGCTGGGGGTGGACTGGAACCGGCCCGAGGGCGGCTTCTTCGCCGTGCTCACAGTGCCCTTCCTGGCCGACGACGCGGCCATGGAGCGCTGTGCCCGGGAGTTCGGCGTGCTCTGGACGCCGATGACGCCGTTCTACCCGGCGGGCGGCGGCGAGCACCGGCTCCGGCTCTCGATCAGCTCGCTGACGCAAGCTCAGATCATCGACGGCGTCGCCAAGTTGGCGGAGTTCATCCGCTCCTGAGCGGTACGGGGGAAGCTGCGGGGCCCGGCTCGCGAGGTGCGAGCCGGGCCCTTCCGTACCTCTTCCGTACCTCGTCACCGCACCCGGGTGGAGAACAGCCGGGCCGACCAGTACACCGCCAGGACGGTCATCAGCACGACCACCAGCAGCCCCTGCCAGACCGCGGCGTCCCCGGCGTGCCCGGAGAACAGCGCGCGCATGCCCTCCACCGCCCAGTAGAAGGGGTTCCACCGGGCGAGCTGCTGGAGCCAGTCCGGCGCCAGGGTGAGTGGCAGCAGCACCCCGGAGAGCAGCGCGATCGGCTGGGCGATGGTGTTCACCACCGGCGACATGGCGGCGTCGGTGGGCACCATCAGCGCGATCCCGAAGGAGATCGCGGAGGTCATCAGCGCCAGCAGGGCCAGCAGGACGTAGGCGAGCAGCAGGTTCAGCGGGCTGACCCGCAGGCCGAACGGCAGCGCGATCAGGGTGATCAGCACGGCCTGCACCAGCAGCGCCACCATCTCGCGCAGAGCCCGGCCGAGCAGCAGCGCCAGCCGGCTGACCGGGGTGACCCGGGCGCGCTCGATGATCCCGGCCCGCAGCTCGCCCAGCAGGCTGAAACCGGTGAACAGCCCGCCGAAGATGCACAGCACGGCCAACAGGCCCGGCACGTAGACCTGGTAGGCGTCGGCGTAGCTGCCGGCGCCGTCCGGGGCGAGCACCTTCTTCAACAGCGGGGCGAACAGCAGCAGGTAGAACAGCGGCTGGATGATGCCGACGGCGATCCAGATCGGGGTGCGGATCATGAGCAGCAGCTGGCGCTGGAGGATCAGCCAGGTGTCGCGGGCGAGCTTCACGGTCTCCCCAGGGGGTCGGGCAGGCAGGGCGGTGGGGCTGGGTCAGGACTGCTGCAGCGAGCGGCCGGTGCGGGCCAGGAACACGTCGTCCAGGCTGGGCCGTTGGAGCTGCACGGTGCCGGGGGTGACGCCCGCCGCCTCCAGGGCGCGCAGCAGCCGCGGGATGGCGGCCGCGCCGTCCTCCAGGTAGAGCCGCAGCCCGTCGTCGCCGTCGGCCTCCAGCCGATGCAGGTACGGCTGCGGGCGGAGCACCGCGGCGGCACGCTCGGCGACGTCCTCGCCCGGGACGAGTCCGAGCAGCACGACGTCGCCGGAGATCTCCCGCTTGAGCGCCTCGGGCGTGCCCTCGGCCACCACCTGCCCGTGGTCGACGATGGCGACCCGGTCGCAGAGCGCGTCGGCCTCGTCCAGGTAGTGGGTGGTGACGACCACGGTCATGCCCTCGGTGCGCAGCCGGCGGATCTCCTCCCAGACGTACGCCCGGCTGGCCGGGTCCAGCCCGACCGTCGGCTCGTCCAGGAACAGCACCCGCGGCTGGTGGATGACCCCGAGGGCGATGTCCACCCGGCGGCGCTGGCCGCCGGAGTAGGTGGCGCACGGGCGGTCGCCGAAGTCGCCCAGGTCGAAGGCCTTGAGGGCGTCCTCGGCGGCCCGGGCGGCCTGGGCCTTGCCCGCGCCGTACAGCCGGGACTGGAGCACCAGTTCCTCGCGGGCGCTGACGGTGTCGGTGGTGCCGCCGCCCTGGGCGACGTAGCCGATCCGGCGGCGGACCCCGGCTGGGTCGGTGAACAAGTCGGCCCCGGCGATGTCGGCCCGTCCGCCGTCGGGGCGGATGAGGGTGGCCAGCATGCGCAGGGTGGTGGTCTTCCCGGCGCCGTTGGGGCCGAGGAAGCCGAAGATCTCGCCGGCGGCGACGGACAGGTCGATGCCGCGCACGGCGTCGACGGTGGAGTCCTCGCCGCTCCGGCGGGAGGTCTTCTTGCGGTAGGACTTGCGCAGTCCCGCGGTCTCGATCAACCGGAACTCCCGTACGGGGATGGGCTGCCAGGGCACCCGGGAAAGGGCGGGCACGGCGCCTGGGAAAGGCGGTGTTGCTGCGACACCCTAGGGGCGGACCGGGCCCGGAGACAATGGCCTAGACCAATGGACGTGTGATCACCTGTTCTGCTAAGGGGCGGTCGCAGTGGTGGTCACCGGGGTGGTCGCCCGGGCGGTCACCGTTGTGGTCACCGGGGGCTGTTGTCCAGGGCTCAGCGCCTCCAGCCGGTCCGCGGCGGCCGCCGCGCCGCCGCCCGCCAGCAGTTCTCGGCCGACCTGAACCGCCCGGTCCCGGTGCTCCGTCGAATCGAGTACGGCGGTGAGCGCCGCCGCCAGCCGCTCGGGCGTGACCCGGGCGAACGGCACCCGCAGGCCCGCCCCGGCCGCCGCCACCTGCGCGGCGACGAAGGGCTGGTCGTGCCGGATCGGCGCGGTCACCAGCGGCACCCCGTGCGCCAGCGCCTCGCCCACGGTGTTCATCCCGCCGTGGCAGAGCACCGCGTCCAGCTCGCCGCGCGCCAGCAGCTCCAGCACCGGCGCCCGGTCCACCGCCACGGCGTGCGGCGGGAGTTCGGCGGGCGGGGGCAGCAGCTCGCGCGGTGCCGCGAACACCGGCTGCACCCGCGGGCCGCACAGCTCCAGCGCCCGGACGGCCCGGGCGTGGAAGTCGGCGCCCAGCCCACCCGCCAGCGTGCCCATGGTGACCAGCACCCGCCGCCGCCCGGGCAGCAGATGCTGCCAGGGGAAGTCCGGGTCGTGCGGGCGGGGTGCGAGCACCGGCCCGACCAGCGCGTGGTGCGGCGGCGCGGCGCTCCCGGTCAGGGCGGGCCCGGTGGTGGCCAGCACCAGGGCGGGGGAGAAGCGCGGGTCCAGGTACTCCTCGGCGGGCAGCTTCGCCCGCTCCCAGAGGCCGCGCAGCAGCCCGGTCATCCAGGCCTCGACCTGCGGCAACGCCCGGTACGGGCGACCCAGTTCCATCGCCCCGGGCGCGAAGGACGCCCACGGCAGGCGGTGCCGGTGCGCGACCAGCGCGCCCGCCGGGGTGTGCTGGTCGACCAGCAGCACGTCCGGCCGGTACTCCCGCACGATGGTGTCCAGCGGCTTCGCGGTGAACCGGGCGTACGGGACGATGAAGCCCTCCCAGAGCGAGCGCAGCGCCGCCAGGCCGTGCCCGCCCTGGGCCCGGAAGGCCCGGGTGCCGGTGCCGAGCACCCGCGCGTCCGGGCCGAGCAGCGGGCGCAGCACCGACTCCGTGCCGGTCCAGGCGACTTCGTGACCGCGTGCGGTCAGTTCGGCGGCGATGCCCGCGGCCGGGTTGACGTGCCCGGTGAGCGGCGGCATCACCAGCAGGAACCGGGTCATCGGCGGTCCTCCTCGGGGAGCAGGGCCTGGAGGTCGGCGACGGTCAGCGCCTCCAGGGCGGCCAGGTCCAGTCCGGCCCGCAGGACGGCCAGGTCGGCGGCGGGGCCGAAGCGTTCGGGCAGCCGGGCGGCCAGCTCGGCGAGTTCGCACTCGTCCAGCAGCAGGTCGCCGTCCAGGCGGGCGTCCGGGGTCAGCCGGTCCGCCCAGGCGGGCGGCGCGCCGGCCACCTCGGCCAGCAGGGCGGCCAACATCCGGTTCAACGGCTGGGCGGGGAGGGCTGGTTCACGGTCTGACATGGGAGGTTCTCCCGTCCGGTCGACGGTGCGGAGTGGGGCGGAGTGGGGTTGCGCGGCGGTCCCCGGTGGTGCGGCCCGGCGAAGGGTGTCGACAAAGGGTGCCGGCGGCCGGGGCGGTTCCGAGGGAGCCCGAGGAGGCGGTCGCGCAGGAGAAGGGCCCGAGATCACTTGTGCGACCAGGCGGGCGTCGGAATACTAGCCCGGGTGACCGCACTGGAGGCAGTGGCCGTTCACCTCCCCCCACACGCCGTGCCCATCGAGGCGGTGGGCGAGCGCATCGGCCTGACCCCACGTCAACTCCGTCTCTTCCGCCGCTTCCACGGCCTGGACCAGCTGCGACTGGATCCGGGCGGGACGCTGCCCGACCTGCTCGACGCAACCCTCGACGACCTGCCGGAGCTGCGCGGACGCGAGCGGCACGTCCGCTTCGTGATCCACGCCCGCAGCATGCCGGTGGCCGTGCCCTACCCGCTCAACCCCCTGCGCGAGGTGCTCGCCGGCCGTGGGCTGGCGCACGCGAGCGCCTTCACCGTGACCCACCACGCCTGTGCGGTGGGCCTGTTGGCCATCGACCTGGCGGGGCGGCTGCTGGCCGGCGATCCCGACCCGCAGGCCCTCGCCCTGGTGCTGGCGGGGGAGAAGACCTTCACCCGGGATGCCCAGGTGGTGCCGGAGACCGGCATCTTCGCCGAGGGCGCGGCCGCCTGCCTGGTCAGCGCGGACGGACCGCAGCACCGGGTGTGCTCCTTCGCGGTGCGCCAGCGCCCGGAGTTCGACGGTCGGCTGGCCGAGGACGCGGAACTGCTCGCGCGCTACCAGCGGGAGTACCCGAACGTCATGGTGGAGGCGATCGAGGCCGCCCTCCAGCGGGCCGGTCTGGACCTCTCCGAGCTGGCCGCGGTGCTTCCGCACAACGTCAACCAGGCGTCGTGGCGGATGATAGCGCGGCGGATCGGCTATCCGCTCGACCGGGTGGTGCTGGACAACGTGCTGTCGGTCGGGCACAGTTTCGCTGCGGACAGCCTCATCAATCTTCACACCGCCACCACGCGGGGGCTGATCCGCCGCGGCGACCACTACCTGATCGCCGCCGCCGGCATCGGGGCCACCTTCTCCGCGATGGTGATGCGGTACTGACGCACCGTCAGTCCGACGCCCGAACCACCGGGCGCGTTTCCCACGTTGTCAAACCAGAGCACACTTCCCACGCACGACGGGACGGGACACCCATGTCAGAACCACTGGTCCAGACCACTGACCCCGAGCTGCGCGAGCGCATCCTGCACGGCATCGGCGAACTCCTGCCACGCGTCCTCAAGCGCGAACTGCCCGAGATCCCCGCGGACGCCTGCCTGTTCGACGACCTCGGCCTCACCTCGGCCGGCACCATCGAACTCATCCTGGAGCTGGAGGAGTCGCTCGACATCCAGGTGGACGTGGAGCAGATCACCGAGGACGACCTGCGGTCGGTCACCAAGCTGGCCGACTACGTCGCCGGGCACCTCATCGCCGAGGACTGACCGGGTGCCCGTCGGTCCCCCCGGTTCCCCCGGTTCCCCGGCCAGTACTCCGACCGCGGCCGGACTGCGGATCACCCGGGCCCTCGCCCGGTGCTCCGACGGCCGCTCGGAGGCCTCGCTCGACCCCGACCTGCGGGTCTTCGTCTCCGACCTGGTCCGCCCGTACGGCCTGCCGCTGCGCGAGGACCTGCTGCGCGAGGGCGTCGGTCACTCCTACGAGGAACTGGCCGCCGACCTGCTGCGCGAGGCGGTGGGCGAGGACGAGCCGGTGGACCTGCTGATCCTCGCCTTCGACACCCCGGACGTGCGCCCCGGCGCACCCTCCTCGCTCGCGCTCAGCCGGTCCGTCCCCGGCGGGCCGCTGGCCTTCGCGGTCTGCGACCAGGGCAGCGCCGCGGCCTTCACCGCACTGCGGCTGGCCGCCGAGTACCACCGCGCCGGAGCCTGCCGCCGCGCGGTGGTGGTGCTCGCCGAACAGACCGCGCTGCACTACGAGCCGGCCGAGCCGGTGGCGCTGCCCCGGCGGCACGCCGCGGTGGTGCTGGTCTGCGAGGAGGAGCCGGGCGCCGGGCTGGCCGTGCGGCAGCAACGCCACCCCGCCGACCGGGCGGAGTCCGCCGTCCGGCCGGAGTCCGTCGTCCGGGCGGAGTCCGTCGTCCGGGCGCGGACGGCGGAGCTGGGCCCAGGGGCGGCGGTGCTGGACGCGACCGGCGGCGACGACGGACCAGCCGCACAGCCGTTCACCGGCCTGTGGGCGGAGCTCGCCGAGCGGCTGCCCGAGTGGCGGGCGCAGCGGCGGCCGCTGCTGGTCGCCGGGTTGGACCGCAGGCTCGGTGTGCTGAGCACCCTGGCCCAGCCGTGACCGGCCTCGAACTGCGGCTGATCGACGCCGATCAGCCGCCCGAGCTCGTCGCCCGGCTGTGGCGCACGCTGGACGCGGAGGAGCGGTCCCGCGCGGAGCGGGCGGACGACGTGCGGCGGAACCGGTTCACCGTGGTGCGCGGCGCCGTCCGGGAACTGGTCGCCGCGCGGCTCGGCATCCGCCCGGCCGAGGTGGTCTGGCGGCGGAACCAGTACGGCAAGCCGGAGCCGGTGGGCGCGGGCGGGTTGCGGGTGAACTGGTCAGCTGCGGAGGGGCTGGCGGTGCTGGCCCTGGCCGAGGGCCGGGCGGTCGGCGTCGACGTGGAACCGCTGCGTGAGGCCCGGCTCGCCGAGCGGATGGCGGCGCGCTGGTTCCCCTTCGAGGAGGCTCGCTTCGTCGCGGAGGCCGCCGAACCCGCCGAGCGGGCGGCCCGGTTCACCGTGCTCTGGTGTCGCCGGGAGGCCTGCGTGAAGGCGTACGGCGGGCGGCTGGTCCAGGCGCTCGGGGTGTCCGTGGCGGGCCCCTCCCCGCTGTCGGTGGCCGATCCGGGGGCGCTCGGAGCCGGTCCGGTGGGGCTGTGCGACGTGCCCGTCCCGGAGCCGTACCGGGCTGCCGTCGCTCTGCTCGGAGACTGTCCTGATCAGATCAACTCCCTTGCCTGGTCCGCGAGTTGATCGATCATCAGCTCGCCTGGACGATCACCGGCGGCCGCTGGTAGCGTCCGCCCGTAGTCCCCGCTGAGACCTTCCCGGCGAGCCGAAGGGCACGTACGACGTGACTGCGCACAACGCTGCACCGCGAGCTGCCGAACCGCACGGAGCAGGATCACCCGAAGCCGAACCGCACGACGCGGCACCGGGCGACGCGATGCCGCACGATGCGGCACCGCACCACCCGACCCGGGCGGGCCGGCGGATCACCGTCCGCTTCGCCGCGACGAGCGGCGGCTCGGGGCCGCTCACCCGGGGTCAGGACAACATGATCCGGTGCATCCGGCGCGAGGCCCCCGAGGCGATCAACAAGGAGTCGGTCTGGCCCGTGCCACCCGGCACCTCGCTCGCCGCCGGTCTGGACGCGCTGCGGCTGCTGGTCGAGCGGCACGAGTCACTGCGCACCTCCTTCCCGCCCGATCCCGGCCCGGACGCCTTCCCGGTGAGCCAGGTGGTGCACGGGGACGGCCGGTTCGCCGTCACCGCGATCGAGGCGGGCGGCCTGTCGGACCATGAACTCGATGCGCTGGCAGCCGAGTTGGGGCAGATCGACGTCGCGGTGCCGGTTCCCCTGGACATCGTGCCGAGGATCCGCTTCACCCTGCTCGCCGACGGGCAGCGGCTGCTGAGGCTGATCGCCGTGGTCTGCCACGCCGGCGCCGACGGTGCCGCGACCGCGCTGCTGATCCAGGACTGGTACGCCCTCGCGGCCGGGAAGGAGCTCCCGCCCGTCACCGCCCCGACGCCGATCCAGATCGCCGCCGCCGAACAGAGCCCGCAGGGCCGCCGCCGGGCGGCCGGGGCGCTGCGGCACTGGGCCAGGGTGCTGGGCAGCGGCCCGCAGGTGGTGTTCGCGGACTCCCGGATCACCGGCCCGCCGAGCGGCCCCGCCGCCCTGATGGTGCGCTCCCGCAGCGCGGCCGCCGACCTCGCCGCGGTCTGCCGCCGCACCGGCGCCAGCCCCTCCGTCGTCCTGCTCGCCGCCTTCTCCGCCCTGGTCGCCCACCGGGCCGGGCGCGCGGAGCTGGCCCTCTCGGCGCTCTCCGCCAACCGCCAGCGCGCGGCCCTGCTCGACCACGTCGGCACCCTTGCCCAGGACGCCCTGATCCTGCTCGACACCGGCACCGCCGACCTCGACCAGCTGATCGGGCGCACCAAGTCCGCCTCGCTGACCGCCTATTGGCACAGCGTGCTGGACGCCGAGCAGGTCTGGCAACTGGTGGAGGACGCCGCGCACGTGCGCGGCTCCCGGTTCGCCCGCCAGGTGGTCGTCAACGATCTGAGCCTCACCATCCCGGCCGCCGTCGCCGACGCCCAGCCGGTGGCCACCGCCGACCCCGAACTCACCCCGCTGCCGGCCCCGCCGCTGCCGGTCCGGCTGATGTTCACCATCCTGCGGATCAGCGGCAGCCTCGACTTCGCCCTGATCTCCTGCCCCCAGGTGCTCGACCCCGAGGAGACCGAGCGCTTCGCCCGGGCCCTGCTCGCCCTGCTCGCGAAGGCCGCCGAGGGGCCCGTCCCGCTCGCCGACCTGCACGGGATCCCCGACCTGCACGGGATCCCCGACCTGCACGGGACCCCCGGCCCGCCGGCAGCCGGCGGCGACGCGAGCGGAGGTGACTGGCAGCTCGTCGACGGGGCCCGGATCGACCTGGCCGCCGTCCGCAGCCTGGTCGGTGCCGCACTCGACACCGCATTCGACACCGCCCTGGACACCGGACCCGGACCCGGCTCAGACTGCCGAGTCACCGTCGAGGACGGCAGGTTGACCGTCGACCTGGCCACCGCCGACCCCCACCTGACACCCGCCGACGTGCACCGAGCGGTGGTCGCCGCGCTCCCCGGCCGGGACACCGCGATGGCGCCGCAGCAGTACCGGATCCGCCACCTCGGTCCGGACGGCGAGCGGCTCGCCGTCGGCAGCGGCCGTGACCCGGAGGTCGTCGCCCGGTTCGCGGCACTCACCTGAACGTGGGGACGGCGGGGCCGGCGGGGGGCGTCACCCCAACGGGTCCCGCCGGTCCTCCGGTTCCGCCTCGCCGAACACCCAGGAGAGGTCCCAGGAGCACGCCGAGGTCGCCCCGGAGGTGAGTCCCCACGGGTTCGGCACCTCCTCCTCGTCCCCGTCCTGCAACGGCAGCCGGTCGATCACCGCGACCAGCGCGGGCGGCAGTTGCGGGGCCAGGCCCCGGTGCACCCGGGCGAGGATGTCCCGCCGGACGTCCTCCGGCAGCAGTGGCCGGCTCATCAGCAACGGCCGCGGCCCGGGCGGGCGTTCGGCCGTCGACAGCTGTTCGGACCAGGCCCGCCAGTAGTCGGCGTCGTCGGTCTCGCCGAGCTTCAAGTGGTGCAGGTGGAGGCAGTACGCGGCCGTCCCACTGCCCGAGCCGGCCGCGAAGCGCCACCAGAACTCGGCGCCCTCCTCCTTGCCGGTCGCGTACAGCAGGGCGCCGAACACCTCGGCCCCCTCGGGCTGGATCCGGCGGGCGTTGACCAGCAGGTCCAGCCCGCGGGAGGCGCACGGCGCCCCCAGCACCAGGGCGACCACCAGGCCGAGTTCGAAGGCGGCCTGCTCGTGCTCGGTGGGCAGGTGGGCCGGGGCGGCGGTGAGCCGGGCCTGCCGCAGGGCCGCGATCCGCTCGGCGTGGGCGCGTTCGGGCCGGGGGACGTGGAACACCGCGCGCCCCCCGCCCGCCACACGCCCACCGCCGAAGCTCCGCTCCGCCCCGTCGCCGGTCATGCTTCGCCGCCGTGGTCCGGCAGTTCACCCACCCCGAGCCGACGCGCCAACCGCTCCCGGGCGTGCCGGAGGTTCGAGTGCACTGTGGCCACCGGCCGTCCCAGGTACGCGGCGATCACCTTGGTGTGCAGGCCGAGCAGGTAGCGCAGGATCACCACATCCCGCTGCCGGTCCGGCAGTTCGAGGATCGCCGCGTACAGCCGCACCTCGTCCGCCTCGCTGTGCAGCAGCCCGTCGGCGACCTGCTTGAACGCCCCGATCACCGCCGCGAAGGTGACCGCCTCCACCTCGACCGGTTCCTCGGCCGACACCCAGTCCCCGACGTGCCGGTTCGCCAACCGCCAGGCGTACGCGGCCGGTTCCTCGAACCGCAGCACCTGGGGCCAGCAGCGGGCCAGGTCGGCCTTGACCGCCTCGACCACCAGTGCGGCGTCGGCCTGGCTGCCTATCCTGGTCAACGCGAGGGCGTGCCAGGCGGGTTCGTGGGTCTCGCAGAAGGCGCCGTAGGTGAGGTCCAGCCGCAGGCCCGGGTCCACGGCCGCCATCCGCTCCGCCCCTGCGGCACCGGCGTGCTCCACCGTCGCCCCTCCCCGGTACCCGCGCGCGGGGGCACCCCTGTCGATCGTCATCGAGCCTGCTTTCCGTGGCCGTCGGCTGCGCACCGGGCCACCCGAGGGTCGGGCTGTCCGCGCCCATCCTCATTCCCTCAGGCCCGTCACTCCAGGCCGCACAGCGAATACAGATTGTCATTCCATCTGATCAGCCCAACTGATTCCCTGCGAAAACGGCCTGGCAGGAGGACGATTGCCCCCCGGAAGCGGTGGGCAGCAATCGGACGGTGTCCACGGAGCCGAGGGGAAGGGCCATGAGCCTCTACGACGGGGTCGACCTGCGGCTGAACGTGCCGCACTCGGCCCGGATGTACGACTACTACCTGGGCGGCTTCACCAACTTCGCCGCCGACCGCGAGGCCGCCGGGCACGCCCTCGCCATCGCCCCCTGGCTGCGCGAGACGGCCCGCGCCAACCGCTCCTTCATGCACCGCTCCACCCGCGCCCTCGCCCGGGCGGGCATCGACCAGTTCCTCGACATCGGCACCGGCATCCCCACCTCGCCCAACCTCCACGAGATCGCCCAGAGCGTCCGGCCCACGGCCCGGATCGTCTACGCCGACAACGACCCCATCGTCCTCACCCACGCCCAGGCCCTGCTCACCGGCACCCCCGAGGGCCGGACCGCCTACGTCGAGGCCGACGTCACCGACCCGGACGGCCTGCTCGCCGCACCCGGTCTGCGCGAGACCATCGACCTCGCCCGCCCGGTCGCGCTCTCCCTCAACGCCCTGCTCCACTTCGTCCCCGACGCCCGCGGCGCCCATGAGCTGGTCGAGCGCCTCAAGTCCGTGCTCGCCCCCGGCAGCGCCCTGGTGATGACCCACGTCACGCCGGACTTCGCCCCCGAGGAGATCCGCCGGATCACCGGCATCTACCAGGCCGCCGGCACCGCCGCCCAGGCCCGCACCCGCGCGGAGTTCGTCCGCTTCTTCGACGGCTGGACGCTCCTCGAACCCGGTGTCGTCCCCACCCCGCACTGGCGGCCGGTGCCCGACGAACCGGCCGTCTCGGACTCCGACGCCTCCGCCTACGCGGGCGTGGCCCTGCGGCCCTGACCGCGACGCGCCCGGTCCGCCCCGCGGGGCCGTCCACGGGCGGCGGCCCGATCCCGTCGCCGTCCCGGGATGGCCGGGGATGACCCGGGGACGGCCCGGGACGACGGGGACGCCCCCTCGCGGTGCCAGGGTGTGAGCGGGCGACGCCACCGGGGCGTACCGCCGCACCCTTCACCCACTCGGGGGGACCCCTTGAAGCCTTCCCTGCGTACGCTCGCGTCCGCCGCCGCCACCCTGGCGCTGGCCGCGTCCGGCACCCTGGTCGCCACCGGCACGGCCTCGGCCGCCACCTCCTGCTACGCCAGGAGCTGCACCGGCCTCGACCCGGCCACCACCATCTGCCAGAACGACGCGCGGACCGTCGCCTACACGGCGCCCGACGGCGACGCGGAGCTGCGCTACAGCCCGACCTGCCGTGCCGCGTGGGCGCGCGCGACCGGCGGCAACTACGGCGGCATCCAGATCACGATCCGGGTCGAGAACAACCAGGGTGCTTCGTATTCCGCCGTGTACAACGGCAACGGCACGATCTACACCCGGATGGTCGACGACAAGGACATCCAGTCCCGGGCCTACTTCCAGTACAACAACAACTGGGGGTACTCGGAGTGGTACTGATCGGCAGGCGGGTCGTTACGGCGGCCGATACGGTGGCCGAGCGGATTCCGGCCTGACCGGCCCCGGCCGCCCACCCGTGCACCCCCGCCGCCCCGGGCCCAGACTGGGTGGTGAACCGCTGCCGCCCCGCGAGGGAGACGCATGCTGCTGGGACTCACCACCGCGCTGGTCGCCACCGTCTGCTTCGGCTTCGGGGCGGTGTTCCAGGCGCGCGGGGCGCGGTCGGCCCCGCGCGCGGACCGGGTGCGGGCGGGGCTGCTGGCCGCGCTGCTGCGGTCCTGGCAGTTCATCCTCGGGACGCTCCTGGACATCCTCGGCTTCGTGCTGAGCATCGTCGCCCTGCGCAGCCTCCCGCTCTTCCTGGTGCAGGCCGTCACCAACGCGAGCCTCGCCGTCACCGCTCTGGCCGCCGTCTGGCTGCTGGGCGCGCGGCTGCGCCGCAGCGACGCGGCGGGCATCGCCGCCGTGGTGGTGGGCCTCAGCCTGCTGGCGCTGGGTTCCGGCAAGGAGGGCCGGGAGTACGCCCCGGCGGCCTTCCACTGGGCGCTGCTGGCGACCACCGCCGTGATGCTGCTGGCCACCCTGGTCCTGGTCCGCCGGAAGGGCACCGCGGCCGCGGCCGGCCTCGGCCTGCTGGCGGGCGTCGGCTTCGGGATCACCAGCCTGGCGGTGCGGGTCCTGGACGCCTCCACGCTCACCGCCGTGCTCACCGATCCGGCCGCGTACGCCCTGGCGGTCGGCGGGCTGGGCGGCTACCTGGCGTACGCGCTGGCGTTGCAGCGCGGCACGGTGACGGCGGCGACGGCGGCCGGGACGGTGGCCGAGACCTTCGGCCCGGCCCTGGTCGGGGTGGTGTCGCTGGGGGACTCCGCGCGCCCCGGGTTCGCCTGGTGCGCGCTGACGGGCTTCGCGGTCGCGGTGGGCGGCACGTTCCTGCTGTCCCGCTTCGGCGAACTGGAGGGCGGTGCGGCCGAACTGTCGGCCCCGCAGCCGGACGCCGAGGCCCAGCCCGCGGTTCGCCCCGGTAGCCCGGACGACTCCGCCGTGCGAAGGTGACTTGCCGGACAAAACGGACGGCAGAACGCCCACGGACCCGGCAGGTGCGCGATGACGGAGGAAGCCGTGACGTCGGAGGACGCCCAGGCCCGGCCCCGGCGCTCGGAGCAGACCGACCGCCCCGTCGCCCTGATCACCGGCGCGTCCTCGGGCATCGGCCTGGCCACCGCCACCCGGCTGGCCGACGCCGGCTGGCGGACCCTGCTCTCCGGCACCGACCGCACCCGCCTCGACGCCCTCGCCGAGCGCACCGGCGGCATCGCCCTCCCCGAGGACCTGAGCAAGCCGGACGGCGCCGCCCGCCTCGCCGAGGCCGCACTCGCCGCCACCGGGCGGGTCGACGTCCTGGTCGCCAGCGCCGGCCTCGGCTGGCGCGGCCCGTTCGCCGACACCCCGTCCGACACCCTCGACCGGATGATCGAGGTCAACCTGGCCGCCCCGCTGCGCCTGATCCGACTGCTACTGCCCGGGATGCTGGAGCGCCGGCACGGCCGGATCGTGCTGCTCGGCTCGATGGCGGGCCAGGTCGGCGTGCGCGACGAGTCCGGTTACTCGGCCACCAAGGGCGGGCTGGCGATGTTCGCCGAGAGCCTCTGGTACGAGCTGCGCGGCACCGGGGTCGGCGTCCGCCTCGTCCTGCCCGGCGCGGTGGACACCCCGTTCTTCGACCGCCGCGGCACCCCGTACCAGCGCGAACGCCCGCGTCCGGTCTCGGCGGAGCGGGTCGCGGACACCGTGGTCGCGACCATCACCACCGAGCGGGACCGCCTCTACGTCCCGCACTGGCTCGGCTTCCCGGCCCGGATCCACGGGGTCGCGCCCGGCGTGTTCCGCCGGATGGCCGCCCGCTTCGGGTGAGCCCCCGGGCCTCCCGGGCCTCCCTGGCCTCCCGGGCGGGCACGGCCCTCGCCCTCGCGGCCGGCCTGGAGTTCCTGCACCTCGCCCCGGCCGCGGTCCGTCTCCCGCCGCTGCGCCGCACCCTGGCCCGCCGCACCGCCGGGTACGGCACCGCCCCCGGCCACCTCGCCCTCACCTTCGACGACGGCCCCGACCCGCGCAGCACCCCGTACGTCCTGGACGCCCTCGACGAACTCGGCGCCCGCGCCACCTTCTTCCTGCTCGGCGGGATGCTGGAACGGGCCCCGGAGCTCGGCCGCGAACTGGTGCTGCGCGGCCACGAGGTGGCCGTGCACGGCTGGCACCACCGGCAACAGTGGTACCCGGCCCCGGCCCGCGACCTGCGCGAACTGCGTCGCGCCGCCGAGGCGGTGACGCAACTCTGCGGCGCCCGCCCGGCCTGGTACCGCCCGCCGTACGGCGTGCTGACGGCCGGTCCGGCGCTGGCCGCCCGTCGGCTGGGCCTGCGCACCGTGCTGTGGACGGCCTGGGGCCGGGACTGGACGGCCGAGGCCACCGGCGAGTCCGTCTACGCCACCGCCCGCCCCGGCCTCACCGCCGGCGCCACCCTCCTGCTGCACGACTCCGACTGCACCTCCGCCCCGGACTCCTGGCGCGCTACCCTCTCCGCCCTCCCGCTGATCGCCGCCCACTGCCGCGCCCGCGCCCTCACCCTCGGCCCGCTGCGGGACCACGCCGTCCCACCCCTTGCCCACGGCGCACGGTAGTTGGGACGATCGGCGGGTCGCGTCCACCACGGGGGCGGGCGCGCCGACGACGGGGGAGGCACCCATGCCCGAATGGACAGGCGGACTGGCCCACGCGATCGCGGCGGTCGGCATCGTCACGGCGGCCCTGACCGGAGCCGCCGCGCCGGACGACACCGCCGGGGCCCAGGCCGGTCCGGACCGCTACGGCACCGCCACTGCTCCCGCCACCGCCCCGAGCGAGGTCCTCGGCACCGGCCCGAGCTACCTCTCCGTCACCGCCGCCCAGGACACCCAGGGCCCGAGCTACCTTCCGAGCTAGGGCCCGCACTCAACTCCCGTCCTTCGCCCGGAGGGCCGGGCCGCGGCGGCGCCGAACAGCCGCTCACCCCAGCCCCACCCGTTCCAGGGCCGCCCCGAAGCCCTTGCGCCAGGCGTCCGGGGTGGCGCCGGGCGAGGGGTCGGGCTCCGGTCGGCCCAGCGCGGCCAGCGCGTTGCGGACCACCTCGGCCGGGCGCGCGGTGGCCACGTCGGCGTGGCCGAGCTCCAGTTCGTGCTGGAGGTTGTCCCGCCCGTGGCCCTGGACGACGTCTAGCAGCAGCAGCCGGCGCCCGAGGGCCCGGGCCTCGCTGCAGGTGTCGCCGGAGCTGGTGACGACCAGGTCGGCGGCGGCCATCAGGGCCGGGATCCGGTCGGTGTAGCCGAAGGCGTGCAATCGCGGCTCCCGGCGGGCGGCCGCCCGCAGCCGCAGTTCGAGCTCCTGGTTGCGCCCGGCCACGGCGAGCACGTGCGGTCCGGCGGCGGCCAGTTCGGCGGCGGTGCGGGCGATCGGCCCGAGCCCCCAGGAGCCGGACATCAGCAGCACGCACCCGGCGTCCGCCGGCACGCCGAGCTCGGCCCGGGCCTCGGCCCGGTCGGGCGGCCGGTAGAACGGCTGCCGCAGCGGCGCGGGCAGCACGGCGACCTCGGCCTCGGGCCGGTAGCGGCGCACGGCGCAGGCGGCGACCTCGGAGGTGACCAGGAACAGGTCGGTGCCGTCCTGCACCCAGAGCCGGTGCGGGGTGACGTCGGTGCAGAACACGAAGTGCCGGAACCCCCGCCCCGGCAGCCGGTTGACCGCCGAGGTGGCCGTGGCGAACACCGAGACCACCAGCTGCGGCCGCTGGGCCTCGACGAGCGCGCCGAGCGCCGGGACGAGCCGGCTGCGCGCGGCCGCGTCGGCGAGCAGGGCGAGCCGGGCGCCCGGGCGCAGCGCCGAGAAGTGGAACGCGTCGTAGACCCCGGGCAGTTCGAGCAGTCGCCGGAAGACGGCCTCCCCGGCGGCGCCCGACCGCTGCCCGAGCAGCGCCATCGCGTCCACGGTGCTGGTGCTCCAGCCGCGCTCCCGCAGGGTGTCGGCACAGGCCTGGGCCATCACGTCGTGGCCCTGGCCGAGCGAGCCGGAGACCAGCAGGGCGTGCGGCATCGGGCGGTCCCGGTCAGCCGGCGGCGGGTGCGGTGGTGCCGGCCCGGTACCAGTCGGCGTAGCGGTGCACGCCGTCGGCGAAGTTGGTCCTCGGCGACCAGCCGAGCAGGCGTTTGGCCTGGGCGGAGGAGATCCGCCGCCCGGTGTAGTCGGCCTTGCGCCCGTCGATGTGCTCGATGGTGACCGGCCCGAGCAGTCGGTCGACGGTGTCGGCGATGTCGCGCACCGAGACGGCCGTGGAGCCCTCCAGCGCGAAGGTCTGGTCCTCGGCGGCGGGCGAGAGGGCGCGGACGTGGGCGTCGGCGAGGTCCTCGACGTAGACGAAGTTGCGGCTCTGCCGACCGTCCCCGGCGATGGTGATCGGCCGCCCCTCCAACGCGGCCTGGACGAACCGGGCGACGACCAGTTCGTCGCGCATCCGCGGACCGTACGGGATGCCGTAGCGCAGGATGGTGAAGTGCTGCCCGTAGAGCTCGCGGTAGCTGTGCACCAGCATCTCGGCGGCGAGCTTGGTGGCCACGTACAGGTGCCCGCTGTGTTCCAGCTCGATCGGCACGTGCTCGTCCAACTCCTGTTCCCCGCCGTCGAGTTGCTCGTCGGTGAGGGCGGCTCCGTAGACCCAGACGGTGCTCGCCAGGACGGTGCGGCTCAGTCCGCTGCGCCGGGCGGCCTCCAGGACGGCCTCGGTGCCGTCGATGTTGGTCCGCACCGCCCGGACGGGGTCGGCGGACACCTGCTCGACGTCGGCCATCGCGGCCAGGTGGTAGACCACCTCGCTGCCGGCCAGCGCCGAGGTCAGCGCGGGCAGGTCGAGGACGTCGAGGCGGGCGTGTTCGGCGTCGGGGTTGAGGTACTTGTCGGTGGTGTCCACGGCGAGGACCTCGTGGCCGGCCGCGATCAGGTGGTCCACGACGTGTGAGCCGATGAACCCGCAGCCTCCGGTGACGGCTATCCGCACGGTCTTGCTCCTTTCGGTCCGGCTGCTCGGCCGGCCGACTAGCCGGCCATCCGCCGGTGCACGGTGGAGACGGCCTCGATGACCAGCTCCGTCTCGTCCTCGGTCATGTCGGAGTGCACCGGCAGGCAGACCTGCCGCGCGCAGACGTCCTCGGCCACCGGCAGCGGACCGCCCCGGTAGGGGGCGAGGACCGGCTGGAGGTGCAGCGGCAGGTCGTAGACCTCACCGGACATCCGCACCCCGTACTCCTCGGCGACCGCCCGTTTGAACGCGGCGCGGTCGACGCCGGGCGCCAGCAGCGCCACGTACTTGTAGTAGTTGCCGCGGCTGCCGGGCGGTTCGAGCACCGGTCGCAGCCCGTCGACGCCGGCCAGCGCCGCGTCGTAGCGGCGGGCGACGGCCCGGCGGGTCTCGATGAACTCCTTGAGCCGGCGCAGGTGCACCGCGCCGACGGCCGCGTGCAGTTCGCTCATCCGCCAGGAGTACCCGAGCCGGACGTGGTGGTTGGTGCCGAAGGAGCCCTTGCCCTGGTCGCGGTAGATCCGGGCCTCGTCGCGCAGCTCGGGCGACTCGGTGAGGATCATGCCGCCCTCGCCGCTGGTGGTGACCTTGGTCGGGTAGAAGGAGAAGGCCCCGGCCAGGCCGAAGGTCCCGGCGGCGCGGCCGCCCAGGCTGCTGCCGTGGGCGTGCGCGGCGTCCTCGACCAGCGGGATGCCGCGTCGGTCGCAGAGCTCGCGCAGGGCGTCCACGTGCGGGGTGACGAGCCCGCCGATGTGGACGAGTACGACGGCCGCGGTATCCGGGGTGAGGGCGGCGGCCAGGGTCTCGGGGGAGAGCGCCAGGGTGGCCGGGTCGACGTCCGCGAACACCGGGCGGCCGCCCGCGTGCACCACGGCGCCGGCCGTGGCGTAGAAGGTGACGGCGGGGACGACCACGTCGCGGCCGCGCACGTCGACGCCGCGCAGGACGATCTCCAGGGCCGCCGTGCCGCTGCTCACCGCGACGGCGTGCGAGGCGCCGTGCTCGGCGGCGAAGGCCTGCTCGAACCGCTCGGTCCACGGGCCGAGGGTGAGGGCACCGGTGGTGAGCATCTCGGTCACGGCGTCGGCGACGGCCGCGCGGTCGTTCTCGTCGAACACGATGCGGGCGGCGGGCACGCCCATGGGGCACCTCCGGCGGCGGGCTGGGATCAGCACCGATCGGGACGGGTCGGCCCGGACCGGGGCAAAACGGTCGGGCCAGTGGCCCATCACGCTACTGGGCCGGGGCGGCCGCGGCCTGTCGTCACCGGCCGGCCGGGTGACCCGGGGCTGCTCCCGCCGCAGGCCAACGGGGTGCTCCCGGCTGCTCCCGGTGGAGGGCGTGCGCTCCTCCGTACGGGGGAGGGCCGTACTGCGTCCGCAGTACGCAAACGGCCTGCGCAGGGACGACGACGGAGCAGGGGCCGGCGATCAAGGATTGGTCATGCTGCGAGCGGACCGCCTCCGGGCGCCCGCTCCCGCACCCGTCCCCGCCCGCGTACCTGCTTCCGAACCCGAAGGAGCCCGTTCTCCCGTGGCAACGTTCCTGTACCGCCTTGGCCGATGGGCCTTCGTCCGGCGCCGGCTGGTGACCATGCTCTGGGTCGCCGTGCTGGCGCTCGCCGGAGTCCTGGCGGCCAAGGCGCCCGCCGCACCCGACGACGGATTCTCGATGCCCGGCACGGAGGCGCAGAAGGCCTTCGACCTGATGAACGAGCGCTTCCCCGGTGGCCACGCCGACGGCGCCTCGGCCCGCCTGGTGTTCGTCGCGCCCTCCGGGCAGAAGATCACCGCCGGGCCGAACCAGCAGGCCGTCGAGAAGACGGTCGCCGAGCTCGCCCACGGCGAGCAGGTCACGGCCGCGGTGGACCCGTTCAAGATGCCGGGCGCGGTCTCCAAGGACGGCTCGACGGCCTACGCGACGGTCAACTACTCCGCCAAGGCGGGCGAGGTGTCCAAGGGCGCCACCGACGCCCTCCAGCAGGCCGCCCAGCACGGCCGGGACGCCGGGCTCAAGGTCGAGATCGGCGGCAACGCCCTGATGGCCAAGCCCGACGCGGGCGGCAGCAGCGAGGCGATCGGCATGGCGCTGTCCGCCGTCGTCCTGGTGATCACCTTCGGCTCGCTGGTCGCCGCCGGCCTGCCGCTGCTCACCGCCGTGATCGGCGTCGGCCTCGGCATGTCGCTGATCACCGCGTTCGGCAGCGCGCTCGGCCTCTCCTCGACCACCGGCACGCTCGCCATGATGCTCGGCCTCGCGGTCGGCATCGACTACGCCCTGTTCATCGTCTCCCGCTACCGGGCCGAGCTCGCCGAGGGCCGCACCCCGCAGGAGGCGGCCGGCCGGGCCATCGGCACCGCCGGCTCCGCGGTGGTCTTCGCCGGCCTGACCGTGGTGATCGCCCTCGCCGGGCTCTCCGTGGTGGGCATCCCGATCCTCGCCAAGATGGGCATGGCCGCCGCCGGCACGGTCGTCATCGCCGTGCTGGTCGCGCTCACCCTGGTGCCCGCGCTGCTCGGCTTCATCGGCCGCCGGGCCCTGCCCCGCAAGGTCCGCAAGGCCCAGGGCGGCGGCGACGGCGCGGCGCGGCCGGTCGGCGCCAAGGAGAACGGCGGCGCCCGCTGGGCCCGGTTCATCGTGCGCCGCCCGCTCGGGGTGCTGCTGCTCGGCGTGGTCGGCCTCGGCGTGCTCGCCGCGCCCGCGCTCGACCTGCGCCTCGGCCTGCCCGGGGACGAGGCCAAGCCCACCTCCACCACCCAGCGACGCGCCTACGACCTGCTGTCCGAGGGCTTCGGCCCCGGCTTCAACGGGCCGCTGACCGTCCTGGTGGACGTCAAGGGCACCGCGGACCCGAAGGCCGCCGCGGACTCGGTCGCCAAGGCCGTCTCCGGTGTGCCCGGAGTGGTCACCGTGACGCCGCCGATGTTCAACAAGGCGGGGGACACCGCCCTGGTCAACGCCATCCCGGCGACCGGCCCGGCCGAGGCCGCGACCAAGGACCTGGTCCACACCATCCGCGGCCAGGCGGCCGGGCTCAAGGCCTCCACCGGGGCGACCGTGCTGGTCAGCGGTACGACGGCGATGAACATCGACGTCTCGCAGAAGCTCAGCGACGCCCTGGTGCCCTACCTCGCGGTGGTCGTCGGCCTCGCCGTCCTGCTGCTGCTGGTGGTCTTCCGCTCGATCCTCGTCCCGGTCAAGGCGGCGCTCGGCTTCCTGCTCTCGGTGGCCGCCGCGCTCGGCGCCGTCGTCGCGGTCTTCCAGTGGGGCTGGCTGGCCGACCTGATCGGCGTGGAGCAGACCGGTCCGGTGATGAGCATGATGCCGATCTTCATGATCGGCGTGGTCTTCGGCCTCGCCATGGACTACGAGGTGTTCCTGGTCACCCGGATCCGTGAGGCCTTCGTCCACGGCGAGGAGCCGGGCGAGGCCATCGTCACCGGCTTCCGGCACAATGCCCGGGTGGTCACCGCGGCCGCCTTCATCATGATCGCCGTCTTCGCGGGCTTCATCGGGATGAGCGAGCCGATGATCAAGATGATGGGCCTGGGCCTCGCCGCGGCCGTCGCCTTCGACGCCTTCGTGGTCCGGATGACGATCGTCCCGGCGGTCCTCGCCCTGCTCGGCCGCCGCGCCTGGTGGCTGCCCCGCTGGCTCGACCGCCTGATACCCGACGTCGACGTCGAGGGCAGCAAGCTGCACACCGCCGCCCCCGAACCGGCGCCGGTCAAGGAGTCGGTCACCGTCTAGGTCCGGCCTCGCCGGCACCGCCCGGCACCGCCCGGCTGGGCCGGCACCGCCCGGCACCGCCCGGCAGGTCCGGCACCGGCCCGGCCCGAGCACCCCTCGGGTCGGGTCGGGCCGGTGCCGACCGGCTCGGACACGGTTCGGACACCGGTTCGAGCCCCACCCGTTACCGTTGCTGTCGGGGGCCGCCGCCCGCGCACCGGCCCCCGACCCGGTACGCCGCACCCCACCGGGGGCGCGGCGCGACACCGACTGGCAGAACCCGGCGAGGGTGCCGCCAGGGCACCCCGACCCGGAGAACAGGACGATGAGCTACACCTGGCAGCGCCTGCGCCGCGACCACCCCCGGTTGCTGGACGTCGCCGGCGGCGTGGCCCTGATCGGCTTCACCGCCCTCGGCGCCACCGTCGACCAGACCAGCGGCCGCTTCGCCCCGGTCGACCCGGCCACCGGCCTGCTCGCCCTGATCGCCGCCGTCGCCGTGTTCTTCCACCGCCGCTACCCGCGCGCCGTGACCGTCGTCACGCTGGCCTGCACCATGGTGCTGACCTGGACCAGCCCCCGGCTCACCCCGATGCTCGCCACCCCGCTGCTGCTCGCCCTCTACTTCCTCGCCACCCGCACCGACCGGGCCACCGCGCTGCGCGCCTCGATCGCCACCGCCGTCCTGCTCACCGGGATGACGCTGGTCTTCGGCTCCGGCGGACCGCTCAGCGAGCGGCTCGGCGTGCTCGCCTGGGCCCTGCTGCCCGGCGCCCTCGGCGACTCCATCCGCAACCGCCGCGCCCACCTCGCCGCGATCGAGGAACGCGCCGAACGCGCCGAGCGCACCCGCGAGGAGGAGGCCCGCCGCCGGGTCGCCGACGAGCGGATCCGGATCGCCCGCGACCTCCACGACGTCGTCGCCCACCACATCGCCCTGGCCAACGCCCAGGCCGGCATCGCCGTCCACCTCATGGACAGCCACCCGGTGCAGGCCCGCGAGGTGCTCAGCCACATCACCGACGCCACCGGCTCCGCCCTCCAGGAGCTGCGCGCCACCGTCGGTCTGCTGCGCCGCGCCGAGGAACCGGCACCGCTCGAACCCGCCCCCGGCCTGGACCGGCTGCCCGAGTTGGTCAACACCTTCGAACGGGCCGGCCTGCCGGTCCGGCTCACCGTCGAGGGGGAGGCCCGGCCGTTGTCACCCGGCGTCGACCTCACCGCCTTCCGGATCGTCCAGGAGTCGCTGACCAACGTCGCCAAGCACGCCCACGGCGCCGACGCCGAGGTCACCCTCTCCTACAGCGGCAGCCGGGTCGCCGTCAGTGTCGCCAACGGCCGCCCGACCAGCCCCGGCCGCCCCCGCACCGCCCTGCTGCCGCCGAGCGCCCCGGGCCAGAGCGGCTTCGGTCTGATCGGCATGCGCGAACGGGCCGGCGCCGTGGGCGGCCGCCTCACCGCCGACCGGAAGTCCGACGGCGGCTTCCTGGTCACCGCCGAACTCCCGCTGCGCACCGGCGTCCGGGAGGACGTCGCACCCCCGGCGGGGGGCGCCGCCCGGCCCGCGGACGCCCCCGCGCCGGGCCGGCCGGCCGGGCCCGACGCCCGGGAGCGGCCCGCCCACGCCTTCTGGCGCGACTGCACCGTCCGGTCCGCCCGCCCCACCGGCTCCGCCCGCCCCACGGACTCCGTCCACCCCAGCGGCCCCGTCGGCCCTCCCGGCCAGGCCGCCCCCGCCGAGTCGAACCGACACGATCACGCCATCCGCAAGGACAAGGACCGCGCATGACCATCCGCGTGCTGCTCGCCGACGACCAGGCCCTGCTGCGCGGCGCCTTCCGGATGCTGATCGACGCCGAGGAGGACATGGAGGTGGTCGGCGAGGCCGCCGACGGCCGGGAGGCGGTGGAACTCGCCCGGGCCACCAAGCCCGACCTCGTGCTGATGGACATCCGGATGCCCGGCGCCGACGGCCTCGGCGCCACCGCCGAGATCTGCGCCGACGAGGAGCTGTCCGGCACCAGAGTGCTCATCCTCACCACCTTCGAGATAGACGAGTACGTGGCCCAGGCGCTGCGCGCGGGCGCCGGGGGCTTCCTCGGCAAGGGCGCCGACCCGAAGGAACTGCTGGCCGCCGTGCGCACCGTCGCGGCCGGCGACGCCCTGCTCTCGCCCGCCGCGACCCGCGCCGTGATCGAGCAGTTCCTCGCCCAGCCCGATCCGGCCGCCGCCGCGCCCGCCGAGCGGCTGGCCGTGCTCACCGCCCGTGAGCGGGAGGTGATGTCGATGGCCGCCACCGGGCTCACCAACGAGGAGATCGCCGAGCGGATGTTCGTCAGCCCGTTCACCGTCCGCACCCATGTGCACCGGGCGATGTCCAAGCTGGACGCCCGGGACCGGGCCCAGCTGGTGGCGATCGCCTACCAGTCCGGGCTGGTCCCGCCCGGCCGCCCGTCCTGACGCGACGTCAACCCTCCGTCCTCGGAAGCCGTTCAAGATCCGGCCCTGGCCGAAAACCGACTCCGAACTGGTGTATCAGCGAGTAGTCTGCCGATGACTCAGAATGAGGAGGATGTTCGTGGAAACCAAGGACACGGCCGGCGAGGTGCGGGTTCTCCAGCCGTTGCCCGAGCGCACGGAGGGCGGATCGCAGGCGTTCGAGCTGCGGCTCGCGCGTCTGCTCCGCGTGCTCGGGGCCGAGGTCGCGACGGGGGCGGACTACGCCGGTGCGGCCCGATGGGAGGTCCACAAGGCGCTCGCCGGTCGGTCCGAGCTGCCCGAGGAGTACTTCGAGCCGCTGTTGGAGGCGGCGGTCCACGACCCCAACCCGAGCTTCAATCGCCGCTTCGTCGAGCCCGCCCTGATCGCCTTCGGCCAGCGCCGGGTCCGGCTGGCCCTGCTCGGCTACCTGCAGACCGGCACCAACCCGGAGCGGGCGGGCGCCGCCCGGGCGTGGTACTGGACGGCGCTGACGGTCGTCGGCGGCCGGCACGCGACCGCCGACGAGGGCGCCACCGTGCGCGACAGCTGGAACCGGGCCGCACTGCGGGAGTTCGTCGGCAACGAGGACCTGGACGTCCGCCGCTGCATCCTGCCCGGCCTGCCGCTGGTGCCGCGCGCCTACCCGGTCGAACTGCACGCCCTGGTGGAGACGGCGGTCGCCATCGCCCGCTCCCACCCCGACGAGTACATCCGGCACCGCGCCGAGGTGCAGACCGGCCTCTGACCCTCGACGACCCTCGACGGCACGTCCGCTCCGGGTGCGCGCGCCGACGCGCGCGCCCGGAGCGGCAGTTCCCCGTCGGCGACGCTGCGGAGACGCCCCCCTCGAACTTGACGCCGGGTCAGGGCTTGCGCGCCACCGCGCCGTACATGCTCACCCGCTCCGCGCCCGGGGCCGGCTCCTCCTCCGGCCGCCAGAGCGGGACGGTGACCACCCCGGGCTCCAGCAGCTCCAGCCCGTCGAAGAACTCCCGCACCTGCTCCCGGCTCCGCCCGACCAGCGGCGCGGTGGCCCTGTCGTACACGCCGGTGACCCGGTCCCGGACCGAGGCGGGGATGAAGTCGGCCGTGCCGTGCGAGAGCACCAGGTGACTGCCGGACGGCAGGGCGGCGAGCAGCGTGGCCACCGCCCGGTACGGCTCGTCCTCGTCGCGCAGGAAGTGCAGCACGGCGGCGAGCACCAGCCCGACCGGCCGGGAGAAGTCCAGCAGCCCCTCGGCCCGGACGGCCTCCAGCACCGCGGTCGGCTCCCGCAGGTCGGCCTGGAGCACGGTGGTGCGTCCGGGCCCGGCGCCCGCCATCAGGGCGCGGGCGTGGCTGAGCACGATCGGGTCGTTGTCGACGTAGACGACCCGGGCGGCCGGGTCCACGGCCTGGGCGATCTGGTGGGTGTTGCCGGCGGTCGGGATGCCGGTGCCGACGTCGAGGAACTGGTCGACGCCCAGCTCGGCGACGCAGCGCACCGCCCGGGTCAGGAAGCCCCGGTTGGCCCGGGCGGTGGAGCGGAACTCCGGGTTGGCGGCGAGCGCCTTCTCGGCGGCGGCGCGGTCGGCGGGAAAGTTGTCCTTGCCGCCCAGGTAGTAGTCGTACATCCGGGCCGGGTGGGGTGTGTCGGGCCGCAGGTCGGCCGCGATCCGGGGGCCGCCGGACTCCCACATGCTCTGGTACCCCATGCCTGCCGCCCCTCTGCCGTCCCGGCCGGGGCGCTCCCCGAGCGGGCTGTTCCGAACGTCGGCGGACAGCCTAAAGCCCAGGTCAGTGCCCTGGTGGCGGTTGGCCGGCTCGCCCCCGTATGTCCCTTTCGTGGTGCCCCGGTGCCCGTCCCGGCGCAGGATGGGAACTCCGGGGCCCGAAAGCAGGGGCCGAGGGCAGTGGCAGTGCGTGACACGGGAGGTCCGGGCCCATGGGAATCGCTATGGCAGACATCCGCGAGTGGCGGGGCCAGGACGTGGTCGACGAGAACGGGAAGCGGATCGGCACACTGGAGTCGGTCTACGTCGAGACGTCCACCGACGAGCCGTTCTTCGCCACCGTCACGATGGGCATGATGACCAAGCGCCGGCTGGCCTTCGTCCCGCTGGAGGGGGCGGTGGTCGGCCCGGCCTACCTGCGGGTGGCGTACCCGCGGAGCAAGGTCAAGGACGCCCCGGCGATCGGCACCGACGACATCCTGCCCGCCACCGACGAGCCCGAGGTGTTCGCGTACTACGAGCTGCCGTACGCGACGGGCGCCGCGGGCGAACGCCGCCTGGCCCGGCGCTGACGCTGGCCCGGCGCTGACGCTGGCCCGGCGCTGACGCTGGCCCGGCGCTGACCCTGGCCCGGCGCTGACCCTGGCCCGCAGCCGCCCGCAGTCACCCGCCGCCGTCGCCCGCCTCGCGACGATCTTCGTCCGGCCGGGAATGAATACCCCGCCGGGTACACTTGTCCATCGAGAGTCGAGGCGAAAGGCGGCCCGCACATGCAGGTGGACGAGGAGGCGGTCGGCGCGGTCCTGAACCGACTGCGCCGGGCCCAGGGCCAGTTGGCCGGGGTGATCGCGATGATCGAGGCGGGGCGGGACTGCAAGGACGTGGTCACCCAACTCGCCGCCGTCTCGCGCGCCCTGGACCGGGCCGGGTTCAAGATCGTGGCGAGCGGGATGCGCCAGTGCATGGCCGCCGCCGACGACGATGCCGCGCCGATGAGCGAGGCCGAACTGGAGAAGCTCTTCCTCGCCCTGGCCTGACCGCCCCAGCAAGGCCGCGCAGCACGACCACACCACAAAACGACACAGCACGGCACGCAGCAAGGCCGCCCCGAGGGCCGCGACGGATCGCCCGTCGCGGCCCTCCGCGCATCCCCGGCGCCGGTCGCGCCACGGAGTTCCCGAACCGCCCGATGCCCCGTCACGCGCCGTTCACGCCCCGGTCGCTGGCCTTCGGATGAATGAGCCCGCCCCTAGTTGTACAGCCAACTGCGGGCTTCCTCCCTCCCAGCCTCCGTGACCAGCCGCGTGCGGCCCCGACACCGTCCCCCGGCGGACCGGGCCCGCCGGCGGCGGACAGGACAACCGTGGCCGCAGGCAGCGCCCTGACCCCGACCTCAACCAGCAGCCCCGCCGAAGGCGACCGGCTCACCTTCCACTGGACCACCGACGCCCCCGACGCCAAGAACTGGGTCGGCATCTACGACGGCAGCCGCCAGCCCGGCACCGGCTCCTCGCTGCTCTGGAAGTACACCCCCGGCGCCTCCGGCGACGTCCAGCTCGACACCTCCGCGCTGACCGGCGGCCCGTACACCGCCTACCTGCTGGCCAAGGACGGCTACGGCATCCTGGCCCGGACCGCCCCGTTCAGCTTCCGAACCAAGCCCCCGGTGGTCCGCCCGCACGCCGTCGTCGACTCCTTCACCGCCACTCCGGTCGCCCCCGGTGCGGCCGTGCGGATCCGGCTCGGCGGCCTCTGGTCCCGCCCGGCGGGCAACGGCCCCGGCTCGGCCGCCTACCGCAAGCTCGGCGGCGCGGCCTGGGCCGCGGTCGCCGCCGACGGCACGATCACCGGCACCGCACCCGCCGCCGGCCGCAACCCCGAGCTGGTCGTGGTCGGCGTCAAGGACAGCACCGGCGCCACCGACACCGTCACCGTGCTCGTCCCGGTCGTGGACCAGGCCGCCCCGCCCCGGCTCAAGGCCGCCAGCTGGAACCTGCACGACGCCGGCAAGGGCTACACCGACGCGCTGGAGAAGCAGCTGCGCGTCGTCCTCGCCCAGGGCCTGGACGTACTCGCCCTCCAGGAGACGGCCGGCGAGCGGGCGAAGACCCTGGCCGACGCCCTCGGCTGGTACGCCCTCCAGAGCCCGGGCAGCGTCGGCGTCCTCAGCCGCTACCCGCTCACCGAACCGGCCGCGGCCACCGCCGAGTTGCCCGCCGTCGCGGCCACCGTCCAGCTGCCCGGCGGCCGCGGCGTCCGGTTCTGGGCCGCGCACCTCGACGAGGCGGGCTACGGCCCGTACGCCGTGCAGGACGGCGGCACCGCCGCCCAGGTGCTGGCCGCCGAGAACGCCTCGCTGCGGCTCAAGCAGGCCGAGGCGCTGGCCGCCGCGGTGCGCGCCGACGCCGCCCGAGGACTCCCGGTGGTGCTGGCCGGTGCCCTCTCCTCGCCCTCCCACCTGGACTGGACGGCCGCCACCGCCGCCGCCCACCAGGGCGTCGGCGCGCTCGCCTGGCCGGTCACCACCGTGCTCCAGGCCGCCGGGCTGACCGACACCTTCCGCGAGGAGAACCGCGACCCGGCCAAGGCCCCGGGCGCCACCTGGTCGCCCACCCGCAAGCGCCGCGGCGACCGCCCCGAGCCGCAGGACCGGATCGACGTCGTCCAGTACACCGGCGCGCTGAAACTGGTCGAGGCGCACACGCTGGTCGCCGACTGGCCCCAGCCGGAGCCGAACGCCGCCGGCAACGAGTGGCCCTCCGACACCGCCGCCGCCGTCGCCACCTTCCAGCTCTGAGAGGCCAGTTCGTGATGTCCGAGCTCTCCCGCCGCACCTTCGTCAACGCCTCCGCGGCCGTCGGCGCCACCGCCCTGACCGGCCTGGCCGCCACCCGGGCCGACGCCGCCCCGGCCGCCCCCGCCGCCGCGCCCGCCACCGCCCTGACCGGCACCGTCAAGGACGTCAGGCACGTCGTCGTCCTGATGCAGGAGAACCGCAGCTTCGACCACTACTTCGGCACCCTGAGCGGTGTCCGCGGCTTCGGCGACAAGCAGGCGCTCCAGTTCCCGGACGGCACGGACGTGTTCCGCCAGCCTGACGCCCGCCGCAGCGACGGCGGAGTGATGCTGCCGTACCGGATGGACACCTCCAAGTACAACGCGCAGAACGCCGGCGGCCTCGCCCACGACTGGGCGACCGGCCACCAGGCCATCAACAACGGCGCGATGAACAAGTGGATCGCCGCCAAGGGCGAGCGCACCATGGGCTACTTCACCCGGGAGGACATCCCCTTCCAGTACGCCCTGGCCGACGCGTTCACCCTCTGCGACGCCTACTTCACCTCGCTGGCCGGCCCCACCGACCCCAACCGGCTCTACCTGTGGACCGGCACCTCCGGCCCCGGCCGCGACGGCACCACCGGCCCCTGGATCGACAACACCCCGGTCACCGACAACCCCGTCGCCGACTGGACCACCTACGCCGAGCGCCTCCAGGCGGCCGGCGTCAGCTGGCGGGTCTACCACAACCCCAGCAAGGACGACCGCACCGGCGACTACGACGACAACGCCCTCTCCTACTTCAAGCAGTTCCACGACTTCCCGCACGACGACCCGCGTTACGTCAACGCGATGACCAAGTTCGACCCCACCGACTTCGACCGCCACTGCAAGGACGGCACCCTGCCGACCATCTCCTGGCTGGTCGCCCCCTACCTGTTCTCCGAGCACCCGGAGGCCGGCCCGGCCTACGGCGCGCACTGGGTCAACCAGGCGCTGCAGTCGCTGATGTCCAACCCCGCGGTCTGGCAGCACACCGTCTTCCTGGTCATGTACGACGAGAACGACGGCTACTTCGACCACGTCGTCCCGCCCACCCCCGAGCCCGGCACCCCCGAGGAGTTCACCCAGGGGCGCGCCATCGGCCTCGGCAACCGGGTCCCGCTCTGGGTGGCGTCCCCCTGGTCGCGCGGCGGCTGGGTCAACTCCCAGGTGTTCGACCACACTTCGGTGCTGCGCTTCATGGAGGTGGTGACCGGCGTGGCCGAGCCCAACATCTCCGCCTGGCGCCGGGCCGTCTGCGGCGACCTCACCAGCTGCTTCGACTTCGCCGCCCCGGACACCTCGATCCCGAAGCTGCCGGACACCAACGCCCTGATGGCCAAGGCCGACGCGGGCACCAAGCTGCCCGGCGTCGCCCTCCCGGCCACCGGCGCCCAGGCGATGCCCGTCCAGGAGCGCGGCGAGCGCCCGCACCGCCCGCTGCCGTACCAGCCCTGGGCCGACGTCGCGGTGGACCGCAGGACCGGCAAGGTCACCTGCACCATGAGCAACGACGGTTCGGTGGCCTTCCCGTACACCGTCTACCCGAACATCCTGCTCCCGTTCGCGGGCACCCCGTACACCGTCGCCCCCGGCGCGAACGCCACCTACGTCTGGGACGCGGCCGCCACCGGCGGCCGCTACGACTTCACCGTGCACGGCCCGGACGGCTTTGTGCGCCGCTTCGCCGGGACGGTCGTCCGGGACGGGCAGGACGGCCAGAACGACATCGGCGTACCGATCGTCACCGCCGACCTGCACGGCAGCCTCCGGCTCACCCTCCAGGTGGCCAACGACGGTCTGACGGACGTGGCGTTCACCGCCGCGCCCAACGACTTCGCGGGCAGCCCGCAGACCGTCTGGGTCAAGCCCGGCAAGCAGGTGGACCTGTCCTGGCCGCTGGACAAGCAGGGCCGTTACGACGTCGTGGTCACCGCCCACACCGGCTTGCGCTTCGTCCAGCGCTACGCGGGCTGGGTGCACTGACCCCGGGGCGTGTCCCGCGCGGCCGGGGGCGCCGATCCGGTGACCCCCGGCCGTGGCTCGGCCGCGCTGTCGGAGCCCGCCGCTACCGTCGGCCCATGCAGAAAATCACCACCTTCCTCTGGTACGACGACCAGGCCGAAGCGGCCGCCGCCCTCTACACCTCGCTGTTCCCCGACTCCCGGATCACCAAGGTCACCCGCTACGGCGAGGGCGCCCCGATGCCGGCCGGCACGGTGATGACCGTGGAGTTCGAACTCGCCGGCCGGCCCTACGCGGCGCTCAACGGCGGCCCCCAGTTCCACTTCACCGAGGCGATCTCGCTCCAGGTCGAGTGCGAGGACCAGCGGGAGGTCGACGAGCTCTGGGCGAAGCTCACCGCCGACGGCGGCCAGGAGGGCCCGTGCGGCTGGCTCAAGGACCGCTTCGGCCTCTCCTGGCAGATCACCCCGCGCGTCCTGCTGGACCTGGTCGGCGACCAGGACCGGGCCAAGGCGGACCGGGTGATGGCGGCCATGATGCGAATGGGGAAGATCGAGATCCAGCCGCTGCTCGACGCGGCCAGGGGCTGAGGCCGTGACCGCCTTCCGCCACCGCAGCATCGTGTACCTGCGCGCCACCCCGGAACGGGTCTGGCACGCGCTCACCAACGCCGACGAGTCCGGTCTCTACTGGGGCCACCGCAACGTCTCCACCTGGCTGCCCGGCGCGCCCTGGGAGCACCAGCGCACCGACGACTCCGGGATCGCCGACGTGATCGGCATCGTCGAGGTGGCGGACCGCCCGCACCGGCTGGTCACCACCTGGGCCGGACCGGAGGGCGACCGCCCCGGCGGGCCCTCCCGGGTCACCTTCGAGCTGCGGCACTGGCAGGACCTCACCCGGCTCACCGTCACCCACGAGGACCTCGCCGACGAGCCCGAGCGCGCGGACGCCGAACGGGGCTGGTCGGCGGTGCTGTCCAACCTCAAGACCTACCTGGAGACCGGCCACCCGCTGCCGCAGCAGCCCTGGCTGATGCCCTGACCTCCGCCGTCCCCCGGCCCAGCCCCGCCCCGCCCCGCTCCCGATCGGCCCCCGTCGCCCCGTCAGCGCCCGGCCCCCGCGGCCGGGCGCTCCCGTTCCCCCCGCCGTCGGCCGCCGACGGCGCGGCGCAGCCCGGTGAGGCGGGAGAACCGCTCCCGGCCGGCCAGTGAGGCCCGGTCCAGCTCCTCCATCAGCCGCCGACTGCGGTGCTCCAGGTCCAGCTCGTCCAGGATCCGGTCGACCTCGGCCAGCATCGCGCCGTGCAGCTGCCAGGCCTCCGGGTGCTGCTGGACCTTGCGCAGCAGCACCTGGGCGACGTTCTCCCGGCAGGTCCAGGCCGCCGCGAGTTCGGCGGTCAGCCGCTCCTCGGCCTCCTCGGCGTTGCGGCTCACCTGGGTGGTGACCAGCACCGCGAAGCTGACCAGCGCCCCGCCGACGTGCGCCAGCAGCTCCTCCAGCCCGACCGCGACCTCTGGCGGGAACAGCTGCTCCGACGGCTCGCGCCGCTTGGCCAGGTCGGTCACCGAGCGGGCCAGCACCCGGATCACCACCACGCAGATCTCCAGGGTGTCCAGCCCGGTGCGCAGCACCAGCCGGGAGAGCAGGCCCTCGCTGATCCGGGGGTTGAGGCGCAGGCTGTCCTCGGCCTGGCGCAGCGCCGCGTCCACGTCCGCGATCGCCTGGTCGAGCCGCCGGGCCTCGTGCAGCCGCTCGGCGGCCCGGGCCACCGGGGTGGGGCGGCCCAGCTGCTCGGAGATGTCGACCAGCAGCTGACGGGCCCGCCGGGCGAGGTCCTCGATCGACTCCCCGGCGGTGTCCACCCAGACCGGCGGGGCGAACAGCAGGTTGAACAGCAGGCCGACGGCCGCGCCGATCAGGGTCTCCAGCACCCGGTCCCAGGCCTGGGAGGTCAGCTTGGTCACGCCCAGGATCAGCATCGCGCTGATCGCGACCTCCTGGACGAACTCCTCGACCCGGACGAACCGCCCGATCACCAGGGAGGCCAGGATGATCAGCCCGAGGCTCCACCAGGAGAGCCCGACCACGGTGCTGAACCCGATCGCGATCAGCACCCCGACCACCACCGAGACCACCCGGCGGACGCTGGTCTTGAGCGTCGAGTAGACGGTGACCTGGACCACCAGCAGCGCGGTGAGCGGCGCCGTCAGCGGAGCGGGCTCGCTGCTGAGCTGGGTGGCCACCGCGAACGACAGGGTGGCGGCCACGGTGGCCCGCAGCGTCTGGACGGCGAACGGGTCCCGGGCGGCGCGGCGGACCAGGGGCGTCAGGGACTCCGGCAGAAGGGCCATGTCGGCCTTGTTCCCCGTACCCGCCGCCCGCACCGCCCGTCGCGGCCGGGACTACTCGTCTAGCCCTCGCGGTTGAAGCGCAGCTTCCAGGGCGCCAGCGCGGACTCGACCTGCACCCCGATGCTCATCTTGGAGGCGCCCTCGATCCGCTCCTCGAAGCGGATCGGCACCTCGCGGATGGTCAGCCCCTGCTGGACCGCCCGGTAGTTCATCTCGACCTGGAACGAGTACCCGTTGCTCCGCACGGTCGGCAGGTCGATGGCCCGCAGGGCGCTCGCCCGCCAGGCCTTGAAGCCCGCGGTGGCGTCCCGGACGCCGAGGCCGAGGATCGCGTTGACGTAGAAGTTGGCCCAGGCGGAGAGGGCCTTGCGGTGCCAGGGCCACTCCGCGGCGGTCGAACCGCCGGGCACGTAGCGGGAGCCGAGCACCACGGCGGTGCCTTCGTCGGCGAGCAGGGTGCTGACCATCGCGGGTATCGCGGAGGCCGGGTGCGAGAGGTCGGCGTCCATCTGGACCACGACGTCGGCGCCCTCGTCCAGCGCCCGGGCCATCCCGGCCAGGTAGGCGCGGCCGAGGCCGTCCTTCTCGGTGCGGTGCAGCACGCCGACGGTGCCCGCGGAGTCGGCGGCGAGCTTGTCGGCGATCTCGCCGGTGCCGTCGGGGGAGTTGTCGTCGACCACCAGCAGGTGCAGGTTGGGCACCGCGAGGTCCGTGAGGAGCCCGGCGAGGACCGGAAGGTTCTCCCGCTCGTTGTACGTGGGGACGACGACAACGACCTTCGGGGAGGCCTCGACCATGTTCTGTTTCCCTCGTACCCTCGCCGGTCGGCACCCCGTGCCGCACCGGTCGGTTGTCCTGGACGACCTTCGCTGCTGTCAGATCGTGCGAGTCTAGCCGGGGCAACGGCCCCTTCCCGCCCCGGGGGAGCAGGGCGGATCCCCGCGGCCGGGGCCGTGGGCCGGTTCGATCACGATGGACCGCGGGACGCCGGCTACGCCTTGCCGTAGACGGCCGACAGGTTGTCGCGGGCGGGGTGGGTGCGGCCGGCCGGGCCGGCGGCGAACAGGCGCAGGACGTTCTCGGTGACCTTGCGGACCACGTCCCCGGCGTGGGCGTCGATGCCGTGCACGCCGCTGCCGTGGGCGTCCAGGGCCTCCACCCAGCGCATCGTGCCGGTGGCGAAGACGCCCGCGCCGCTGGGCACGGTGTAGTAGGCGGTGTCGGAGTGGGAGCGCCGGCCCTCGCAGACCACGGGGGAGTGGGCGATCACCTCGATCGGGCGCGGGGTGGGGAAGGCGGTGTCGACCCGGTCGTACTCGACGCCGACCAGGTGCGGGAAGGACGCCCCGGCCGTCACGCCCGTCCCCTCGAAGGCCCAGTGCTCCGGCGAGGTGACCACGTACGGGGCGTCCACCGGGTAGCCGTCGTAGATCACGCCGAGCATCGAACTCTCCGGGTCGGCGCCCGGGCCGGTGCGGAAGTCGGTGGTCGCCGGGGCGCCCGCCTGGTGGCCCGGGTCCTGCGCCCAGGCGTCCTTGTAGCAGACCACGGTGCGGTCCGGCCCGAGCTCGCTGGGCTCGAAGCGGACCCGGCGGAAGCAGCAGTTGGCGCCGAGGATCACCAGGTTGGTCCCGGCGTCGCGGGCCGCCGTCACGTTGGCGCGCTGCTCGGGGGACCAGTACTCGTCGTGGCCCAGCGAGAGCAGGGCGCTCGCCCCGTGCAGCAGGCCGGGCTCGCGGGCCACGTCGATCCCGGTGGTGTACGCCAGTGGCAGCCCGAGTCGCTCGGCCAGGGCGATCAGCGGCGCCTCGTAGACCAGGAAGCGCCCGGCGCCGTGGTCGTAGTCGTGCGGCCGGTCGAGGACGACCCGCAGCGAGCGGGTGGCCAGGGTGCCGGTCGGGCCGTTGTAGAGGCTGTAGCCGCCCCATTCGTTGTAGGCCTGCCAGGTCGCCGGGGCGCTCATCACCACGGTCCTTCCGGCGGTGCGCGCGGAGCGGACGGTGAGCGGGACGTAGCTGCGGCCGGAGCCGTCCTCGGCGTCCAGCCGCAGCAGGTAGGCGCCCTCGGGCCAGCCGGTGGTGTCCACGGCGAGGGTGCGCCGCCAGCCGGTCAGTACGGTGCGGGTGGTCGGGTCGACGTGCGGGGCGGCCTGCTTGCCGCCGGGCACGTGCTCGCGGCGCCAGACCAGCCGGCCCCGGGCGCCGCCGTACCAGCCCATCCGGTACGCGGAGACGGTGAAGGCGGTGGCCGCGGTGGAGACGTGCAGGCCGAAGGTCTCGCCGGGCAGCACGCTGACCCGGTCGGCGAAGCCCTCGACGGCGCCGGGCGCGCCGGGGTCGGTGATCTGCCAGTCGGCGTTGCCGGGCAGCGACTGTTCGTTCGGGGAGGCCTCCGCGGGCCCGGCGTGCCGGGTGCCGGAGGGGTCCGCCGGGCCGGGGGTGCCCGGGGCGTCGGGCGTGGGGAGCGGGGCGGCGTCGGAGTGCCGGGTGCCGCAGGAGGTGACGGCGGCCGCCATCAGGCCCAGGCCGAGGATCCTCCGCCGAGTCGGTTCCGTCACCGTTGTCTCCCTGCCGTCCGTCGCCGTACCCGAGGGCGCGTCAACCCGGTGGGTCAACCTCATGGGTCAACACGGTGAGTCAACGCGCGCGGACATGTCTACCCCGTTCGAGGGGGCCTCCGGTGACCGCCGCGCCGCGGTCCCGAGCACGGCCGGGGGCCGGCCGCACGCCGGCAGGGCCGTCCGGGCGCACCTCGGCGTGTCCGCCCGCGCGGCTGCCCGGCCCGCTCCGGCCCCGTCCCCTAGCCTGGCCGGGCCCGCCGTCCGGCGGCCTTGGGGGTCCGGAACCGTGCGGCGGCCGGCCGAGTCGTGGACAGGGGTGTACGTGGTCTCCTCGGGTTCGGTCGAACCGGGAACGGCGCCGTCGACGCGGGGCACGAGGTTCCGGGCGTGGATGCTCGAAGGCCTCTCGGACATGGCCAAGCAGCACCCCGGCCCGCACGTGGAGGCGCCCGCCGAGAAGGGCACGCGCTGGTGGCGGGTGATGTGCCTGACCGGCCTGGACTACTTCTCCACCCTCGGCTACCAGCCCGGCATCGCCGCCCTGGCGGCCGGCCTGCTGTCACCGATCGCCACCGTCGTCCTGGTGCTGGTCACCCTGTTCGGCGCCCTGCCGGTCTACCGGCGGGTCGCCGCCGAGAGCCCGCACGGCCAGGGCTCGATCGCGATGCTGGAGCGGCTGCTGTCGTTCTGGCAGGGCAAGCTCTTCGTGCTCACCCTGCTCGGCTTCGCCGCCACCGACTTCATGATCACCATCACTCTGTCGGCCGCCGACGCGACCGCCCACCTCATCGAGAACCCGCACCTGCACAGCGCCCTGTCGGGCAAACAGGTGATGCTCACCCTGATCCTGGTGGCCCTGCTCGGCGCGGTCTTCCTCAAGGGGTTCAGCGAGGCCATCGGCCTGGCCGTCGTCCTGGTCGGCGTCTACCTCGCGCTCAACGTCGTCGTGGTGGCCAACGGCCTCTGGCACGTGTTCAAGGAACCGCACCTGTTCGGCGACTGGACCGACGGACTCACCGCCGAGCACGGCAACGCCTTCGCGATGATCGGCGTCGCCCTCATCGTCTTCCCCAAGCTGGCCCTGGGCCTGTCCGGCTTCGAGACCGGCGTCGCCGTGATGCCGCTCATCGAGGGCGACCCGGACGACACCGAGGAGAAGCCCACCGGCCGCATCCGCGGCGCCCGGCACCTGCTCACCACCGCCGCCGTGATCATGAGCGCCTTCCTGATCTCCACCAGCATCATCACCACACTGCTCATCCCCAAGGAGGCGTTCAAGGCCGGCGGCGCGGCCAACGGCCGGGCCCTCGCCTTCCTCGCCCACGAGAACCTCGGCAGCACCTTCGGCAGCGTCTACGACCTGTCGACCATCGCCATCCTCTGGTTCGCCGGCGCCTCCGCCATGGCCGGACTGCTCAACCTGATGCCCCGCTACCTGCCCCGCTACGGCATGGCCCCGCACTGGGCCCGGGCGGTGCGGCCGACGGTCATCGTGCTGACCCTGATCGCCTTCCTGGTCACCTGGATCTTCGACGCCGACGTCGACGCCCAGGGCGGCGCCTACGCGACCGGCGTCCTGGTGCTGATCAGCTCCGCCGCGGTCGCCGTCACCATCGCCGCCCGCAAGGCCGGGGAGCGGCACTGGACCGTCACCTTCGCGGTGATCGCCGCCGTGTTCCTCTACACCACGGCCGTGAACATCGCCGAGCGGCCGGACGGCGTCAAGATCGGCGCCTGCTTCATCGCCGGCATCATGCTGGTGTCCTTCCTCTCCCGGCTCAAGCGCGCCTTCGAACTGCGCGTCACCGCCGTGGTCCTGGACGAGGTCGCCGAGCGGTTCCTCCGGGACTACACGTACCGCCCGCTGCGCCTGATCGCCAACGAGCCGAACAGCCGGGACCTCGCCGAGTACCGTGACAAGGTCCACCAGATCCGCCGGGACAACGACATCCCGCCGGAGGACGACCTGGTCTTCGTCGAGGTCACCGTGCTCGACCCGTCCGACTTCGAGGCCGAACTGACCGTCCGCGGCGAGGTGCTGCACGACCGCTACCGGGTGCTGACGCTGCAGAGCTCCAGCGTCCCCAATGCGCTGGCCGCGCTGCTGCTCCAGGTGCGCGACATGACCGGGCAGCTGCCGCACATCTACTTCGAGTGGACCGAGGGCAACCCCTTCGCCCAGTTCCTACGGTTCTTCCTGTTCGGCCAGGGCGAGATCGCCCCGGTGACCCGCGAAGTCCTCCGCGAGGCCGAACCCGACCGCGCCCGCCGGCCCGCGGTACACGTGGGCTGAGCCGGTTCAGGCCTCGTCGTCAGCAACGGAACCAGGCCTGATCGCCCTTGATGTGCAGCAGGAAGCCGTCCACCGGACCGTCGGGGCCGACCATGCCCAGCGACTCCTCGATGGGTTCGTAGGCACGGTCGAAGCCGTCGTAGTCCTCGGCCTCCACCAGGGCGGTGGACTCGTCGAACCAGGGCTTCACTTCGGAGAAGCCCGGTCGGGGTATGAAGCTGCCGTACAGCCACGGCCAGTCCATGTCGTCCACGACGATCTCGCCGAGCACCTCCCAGCCGCGCAGCAGTTGCCAGCGATCTCCGATGGGCATCGGCGAACCCTCCCGTCCGGGGCCCGTCCGGTGAGCCCTGTCGGGAGTCTTGCACCTGCCACTGACACTTCCGCCCGGCGTCAGGTCAGCGGGGCGCGCGGTTCTTGCTCCAGGCCGGGGCGACGAGGGCCACCAGGGCGACGGCGAAGCCGAGTTGGAGGAGGTGACGGATCCAGTCGATGCCGGAGGTGTGGCGGACGCCGATCCAGCCGGAGACGGCGTTGCCGAGCCAGGCCCCGGCGGCGCCGAGGAGCATGGTCAGCCACCAGGGGATCGACTGCGGCCCGCGCAGGATCAGCTTGGCGAGCACGCCGAGCACGAAGCCGATGAGCAGAATCCACAGGAGCTGGAACATCGCGGTCCACCTTCCGGGCGCCGCCGGAGTGGGCCGGCACGCCGTATCGCCGAAGACGCGGTTCGTCCCATGATCACCCGGTTCCGCCGAACGGGCACGTCGGCGGGAGACCTCGCAGGTGGCGGGCCCGGTGCGGGCCGGTGCGGGGGGCGGACGGGCGATAATCCGCCGTCGGCGGGGCCGGAAACGCTCTGTTCGGACGGAGTTTCGTACCGGTAGGAATGGCTCCTGACGCGGACCGTCCGCGTCACCCGAAGGGAGCCGCCCCGTGACCCGACTTCGTGCCGCTGTCCTCACCCTCGGCTGTACCGCCGCCGCCTTCACCCTCGCCCTGGGCACCGCCCAGGCCGCGCCCGGCAGCACCAGCACCAGCTGCGCCTCCTCGCTGACCCCGGCCGGTTTCGTGGACGTCCAGTGGTGGAACAGCGCGGGCTGCGGTTCCGGGTTCACCCCGAACACCAAGAAGATCATGGACCTCACCGGCTACCCGGTCGGCACCACGGTCAACGCCTGCGCCTCGACCTGGCCGCCGGCCGGCTGGACGATCGTCAGCAGCTTCTACAGCTCCGGCTGCCAGTACTCGGCCGTGCCGAGCTTCGACAAGAACTCCTGGCAGCTCAAGCGCGTCTCCTGACCCGGAGCCGTACCGAGGCCCCTGGACCCACGGGCAGCCGGCCCAGGGGCCTCAGGACTCCTGCTCGTCCATGAGCTCCCGGACGTCCGCGACGGCCTCGCGGACGTCCGGGTGCGGGTCCTCGGCGAGCGGGTCCAGCAGTTCGGCGACGCCGGGCGTGGACCAGCCCTGGACCGCCCACACCAGTTCGCGGCGGACGGCCGGGTCCGGGTGGGCGGCCAGCCGGGCGAGGCGGTCCACCGGGCCGCGGCGGCGCAGGCCGAACCAGTGCAGGGCGTCCAGTAGGGCGGCCTGATCGCCGGGGTCGCCCGCGGCCTCGATCCGGGCGAGCAGGACGGGGACGGGCGGCGGCGGCCCGTCCAGCGGGTGCGGGTGGCGTTCGCGCAGCCGACGGCCGCCGTACTCGCCGCGGATCCGGCAGCCGACGCAGGTGCAGGGGCGGGTGCCGTGGGCACCGGGGAGGTAGCGCCAGCCGGCCACCTGCGGCACGGCCCGGATCCGGTGCACCTCGCGCGCGCCGATCGCCCGCGGCACCACCACCTCCCAGCCGCGCGGGTCCGGCTGGGCGGCGACCCGGGCGACCGCCTCGGCGGCGGTCAGCCACTGCTGGGCGTCCTTGGCGCGGTCGCGGTAGTGCCCGACCAGCACCTCCTGGGCGTCGGCCAGCCGGACGTGCACCGCGGACAGCGCGCCCTTCGGCCCGAACCGGGCGAGTTCGCGCAGCCACTGGTGGGTGAGGGTGTAGGAGGGCAGCACGGGGAAGCAGTACACCCCGCGCACCCCGCCCTGGCCCCGACTGTCGGCCCGGATCCCGGCGCGGCGGATGCGCGGTGTGTTCGCCGCGGCCGTCAGGTGCACGAACATCGCCATAGGAGCGGATGTTAGTTGTCCGCGCGACCCCGGCTCGACGGGTTTTCGGTCGGCGACGCGGTTCGTCGTGGGCCGGTGCGGCGGTCGATCAGGGCGGCCAGCCCGTCCAGGATGCGGGCCAGGCCGAAGTCCAGGGCCTGGTCGCGGCCGTCCGGGTCGGCCATCGCGGCGGCCACGGCGGGGTAGCGGTCGGCGTGCCGGTGGACCACCGTGCCGAGGGCGGCGAGGAGTTCGGCCTCGGGGGAGCCGTCCGGGCCCACCGCGCGGGCCTGTTCGGCGATGGTGCGTACGTGTCCGGCGAGCAGGACGGCGGCGTCCATCCGCTCGGCGCCGGTCAGTCCGTGGCCGTCGAGGGCGGCCACCACCCGTTCCAGCCAGGCGAGTTCCCTCGGGCCGAGCACCCGGGGGCCGAGGGTGGCGTCCAGCAGCCACGGGTGCCGGGCGATGGCCTCGGACAAGTGGTTTGCCCAGGCGGTGAGTTGATCCCGCCAGTCGGACCGCTCCGCAGGTGCGGGCGGCTCGCCGAAGGCCGACTCGACCATCAGCGCGACGAGTTCGGCCTTGCCGGGGACGTACCGGTAGAGCGACATCTTGGTGAAGTCCAGCAGCCCGGCCACCTTCTGCATGGAGACGGCGCCCAGCCCTTCGGCGTCCGCGACCTCGACGCCCGCGGCGGCGATCCGCTCCAGGCTGAGGGCCGGCTTCGGCCCGCGGGTCGGCCGTGGGGGCTGTTCCCAGAGCAGCCGCACCGTGTCGTTCGCCGCCTCGCCCATCGCCTGCTCCTGTCCCGGGGGTTGCCCGTCCGCGCTAATTGCGTCTACCGTACACAGCAATGAACTGTGTCTCATGGACACAGTTACCTGATCCTCGAACGGAGTGGTTCCCATGAGTGCCTCCACGCGCACCAGCGTGCTGATCTCGGGCGCGAGCATCGCCGGCCCCGCCCTGGCCCACTGGCTGAGCCGGTACGGCTTCGACGTCACCGTGGTGGAACTCGCCCCGGCGCTGCGCGGCGGCGGGCAGAACGTCGACTTCCGCGGGCGCACCCACCTCACCGTGCTGGAGCGGATGGGCGTGCTGGAGGAACTGCGCGCCCTGGACACCGGCGGCAGCCCGATCACCTTCGTCGACCAGGACGGGCGCCGACTGCTGCACCTGCCCGCCGAGTTCGCGGGCGGCGAGCTGGAGATCCCGCGCGGAGAACTGGCCCAGGTGCTGTACCGGCACAGCGCAGCCCGCGCCGAGTACGTCTTCGGCGACTCCGTCGAGGCCCTGGAGCAGACGGCGACCGGGGTGCGGGTCGCCTTCCGGCGGGCCGCGCCGCGCGAGTTCGACCTGGTGATCGGTGCCGACGGGCTGCACTCCACCGTGCGGCGGCTCGCCTTCGGGCCCGAGCAGCGGTTCGTCCGCCACCTCGGCTACTACGCGGCCACCTGGCAGCTGCCCGCCGGCGGCGCGCTGCCGGCCGGCGGGACGGCCCTGAACGTCCCCGGCCGGATGATGTCCGTCGGCGCCGATCCGCGCGACCCGGGCCGGGCGGGCGCCTTCTGCCTCTTCGCCTCGCCCGAACTGCGCTACGACCGCCACGACACCCGGCAGCAGAAGGAACTGGTCCGCGCCGCCTTCGCCGGCCTCGGCTGGAAGGTCCCGGAACTGCTGCGCAGCCTGGACGACGCGCCCGAGCCGTACTTCGACTCGATCAGCCGCGCCGACGTCCCTAGTTGGTCCACCGGCCGGATCGCCCTGCTCGGCGACGCCGCCTGCGGGGCCACCATCGGCGGGATGGGCACCGGCACGGCGGTGGTGGCCGCGTACGTCCTGGCGGGCGAGCTGGCGCTGGCCCGCGGCGACCACCGGGCCGCCTTCGCCCGGTACGAGGGGCTGCTGCGCGACTACGCCCAGGGCTGCCAGAAGGGCGGGGACCGGACCGGCCCGTTCCTGGCGCCGCGCACCGCGGCCGGGCTGCGGCTGCGCAACGGGCTGCTCAACCGGCGGTGGGTGCTGAACCGGATGCTGGAGCTGGGGAAGCAGGTGTCGAGCGTCGAACTGCCGGACTACGGGACGCTGTTGGCGGGGCGGTTCAGTGCGGCGGGCTGATCCGGTTGCCGTTGTCGAGCAGCGCCTCGACCTGGACGGCGCCCCGGGCGGGCCGTTCGACCGCGAGGGTGTGGTCCGGGGCCGGCCGGTCGGCCGACCAGTCCGGGCCCTTGACGGTCAGTCGGGTGACCCGTCGGCTGCCTGCCGCGAGCAGGTAGTCCGCGCCCTGCGGGGAGTGCCACCACGCCCAGGCGACGGTGTCCTGCTCGTACCGGCTGCACCCGCGGCCCGGCCCGCCGCCGGTGCGCTGCGGGCCCCGGGTGGCCGGCAGCAGCACGGCGGTGGCGGCGCTGCCCTCGCCGGTCCAGCGGTCGGCGCGCAGGCAGTACCAGGCGGCCGAGCCGGCGTTCTGCGGCAGCGGCTGCACCGCGAAGGCCCACAGGTTGAGCTGCTTGACGCCCGGTGTGCCGTCCGGCACCGCGCAACCGGCCCGCGCCCAGGCCGCCAGGGCGTCCTGGCCGGTGGACTCGCCCGGCGAGCGGGCGGGCTGGGTGCGGTCCGGCGGCGGGGTGTAGGTGAGGTGGGCCGGGACGAGGCCGCCGAGATCGGCCAGCAGGAAGGTGTGCTTCTCGGCGATCACCGAGGAGGAGCGCAGCTGGAGCACGGTGGCGCCCCGGCAGTCCGCGAGCCCGCCGCCCGGCGCGGCCGGGGTGACCCCGTCGGGGTGGTCCAGCGGGCGGGCGGCGGTGTCGGGCTGGTCGATCCGGCGGGTCTCGGCGGTGTCCACCCAGGGCGCCAGCAGGTAGCGCAGGGCGGCGCCCCGGCGGCTCAGCACCACCGCGCCAGCCGTGGTCGGGTCCGAGTCGTCGGCCCGGGCGAGGTCCAGCCCGCCGCCGCTCCCATCACGCCCGTCACGCCCGCCGCTCCCGTCGGTCCAGCGGGCGATCCGGCGGCCGTCGTACAGCACGGCCACGCCGGTGCCGTCGACCGTCCCGGCGTACAGCAGCTGTGGTGGGGTGTCGGGCGGGGCGGTGTCCGTACCCGGCTCGGCCCGGGTCCGGGGGCCCGGCTGGGCCCAGGCGGCCAGGGCCCGGCCGAGCAGGGCCGCGTCCTCGCGCCGGTCGCCGCGGGCGGGCCAGGCGGTGAAGTCGATCCGCGCGGTGTGCTGCCAGGCGTCCGGCGCGACCCGGACCAGCCGGGCCGGGTCGGTGACGGCGCCCGGGGGCCGGACGGCCGACCGCGGAGCGCTGCTCGCCGGGGCGGAACCGCCGCCCAGTACCGCGGCCGTCGTGGTCAGCCCGAGCACCCCGACCGCCAGCGCGGCGGTCAGCGTACGGCGGCGGCGCAGCAGGTCGGTGGGCTGGACCCGGACGGCGCACGGGTCGAAGGCGAGCGGCTCCTCCTCGGGCCCGGCCGGGAGCTCGGCGGCCGCCGCGAGCGCCTCGGTGGGCCGCTCCACTCCGGCGGCGCGCAGCACCTCCAGTGCCTCCGGGCCGTCCAGCCCCTCGACCACGCGCAGCGCGAAGGCGGCCCGGGCCGGGGCGTCCAGGGCGGCGAGCGCGCGGTCCAGTGCCGCGTCCTGCTCGCCGCCGTGCGGGGTGAACAGCCGCAGGCCCCAGACCCGGGGCGCCAGCAGTCGCGCGGCCGGGCGCGGCCGCAGGGCGGCGCGCAGCACCCGTAGCCGCAGCGCTCCGTACAGCTGGTCCGGGTCGGTGCCGGTGGTCGTCGGCGCGCTGTCGGCCGGGTCGGCGGAGGCGGGCGCAGCACCGGGGGCAGGGGCAGGGGCAGGGGCAGGGGCGGGGGCGGTGTGGCGGGTCCAGCGGTACGGCAGGGCGCGCTGGACGGCCGCGTGCGCGGCGAGCACCCGGCTGTGCCGGTCCCGGTCGGCGGGCAGGGCGAGGTAGGCGAGCCGGACCAGCCTGCGGTAGTGGTGCACCAGCGCGGCCTCGGCCACCGCCACCGGGCGTGCCCAGCCGCCCCGGGCCGCCGGTTCCGCGCCCACCGTCCGTGCTGCCAACGGGCCCTCCCGGTGCCGATCGTGCTGTCGTGGTGGACGGTCCAACGACTCGATCATGTGATGGTTGCGCCGTTCGGGGTGTGCGGCGGGTTGCCGCGCGCCGTCCGACCCGTTCGACCCGTCGGATCGTCGGGTCGGGTGGATCGTCGGACCGGGCCGGCCGGTCGGCTCCGGTGCTCCGGGGTGGCCGGGCAGTTTCCCGTGTTGGAGGCGTGTTCGCAGGTCAGGGCCCTTGGTCCCACCCGTTCGGCCCCTTGGCCCCTGGCGCTCCGCGCGGCCGGGGGCCATGCTGCCGGTACCGGCCGGGACGATCCGCGCCCGATCGGACCAGCATTGTTGGACGAGGTGAACCGGCGTGCGGCATGCCACCGTCGAATCTGTGATGACCAGCCCCGTGGTCCGGATCGCGCCCGAGACCGGCTTCCGGGAGATCGTCGCGCTGCTGACCGACTACGACATCACCGGGGTTCCGGTGGTGGACCCGGACGGGCGGCCGCTGGGTCTGGTGTCGGAGGCTGACCTGCTGCGCACGCTGGCGGCGCAGGAGGACCCGGGCAGCCTGCTGCCCGCGCCCGAGTCGGCGAAGGCCGGGCCGGGCGGCGAGCTCACGGCGGCGGAGCTGATGACCGCGCAGCCGGTCTGCACCACGCCCGGCACCAGCGTGGTCGCGGCGGCTCGGCAGATGAGCCGGCACGGGCTCAAGCGGCTGCCGGTGCTGGACGAGGAGGGGCGGGTCATCGGCATGGTGAGCCGCGGCGACCTGCTGCGGGTGTTCCTGCGCGAGGACCGGGTGATCCGGCGGGAGATCGTCGAGGAGGTGCTCGGGCGGATCGACGGGGTGAGCCCGGCGGAGATCGGGGTGGAGGTCGACCAGGGGCGGGTGGTGCTCAGCGGCACCGTGCCCGAGGCACACCTGGTGCCGATCGTGCTGAACCTGTGCCGCTCGGTGGACGGGGTGGTCTCGGTGACCGACCGGCTCCGGGCCGGGGGCGCCACCGCGTCGGTCGGCTGACCGTGACCGGCGGGTCCCAGCCGGAGCGGTGACCCGGTGCAACACCCGACGATTTGCTTCGCATACTGCGGAGCGTATCGGGTAACTCACTCTGTGTGCCCGGCGGTTCGGACTGCCGGGGCGACGGAGCACTGGGGAGGCGGCCGTGGCGGTCGTGTTCGACGCGGACTTCACTTCGACCGGGCAGTGGGTCGCCGGGCGCAGCAGCGCATACCCCCGGATGGGGCCGACCAACCGGAGCGACCACAAGCTCGACTACCTGAGCCACGACTACTGCCCCGGTGGGCGGTTCACCGCTGTGCGGCGGCGCACCGGCGGGCTGTGGACGTGCAACCTGCTGACCACCGAGGGCAGTCCGGAGGGCTTCCAGGTCCGCACCGGGGACGTCCTGTCGGCGCAGGTGACGCTGCCCGTCCAGCTGGGCGCCTGGCCGGCGATCTGGACCTGGCGGGACGGCGGCAACGAGGTCGACCTCTTCGAGTACCACCCGGACAACCCGGACCTGCTGGAGATCTCCAACCACGTGCGGGGCGGCTTCCGTTACTGGCACGGCGGCGGCGTCGGGGTCGGCCCGGGGGCGAGCATCGGCCTGCGGGTGGTGCTCGGCGCGCACTCGGTGGACTGGTACGTCGAGGAGGAGCTGGTCTACGCGGACCTGCACGGGGTCGGGTCCGGCTGGCACGCCTACCTGATCGTCAACATGTCGGTGGCGGACGGGACGTACCACGCCCGGCCGCCGTTCGACGGGCCGGACCGGCTGAGCTGGGTCTGCGAGAGCCTGACGGTGGAACGCTGAGCGGTGCGGAGCGTTCGGGCGGGCGGGAGCGCTCGGGCCGGCGGGAGCGCGCAGGCCGTCCGGGGCGCTCGTGCCCTTCGGAGCGCCGGTGCCGTCCGCCGCGCCACCGCGCCGCCGCTACGGTGCGAAGCCGGCGGTGATCGGGCCGCCCGGTCCGGAGCGCTGGAACCAGACCGCGCGGCGGCGGGTGCCGATGTGCGCGGGGTCGGTGACGTAGAGGTCGTCACGCGGCGCGCGTTCGTTGCCGGGGGCCAGGGCGGCGTCCACGGCCCGGTCGGCGAGGGCGCGGAGCAGGGCGGCGGCGGTGGCCTCGGTGGCGGTGGGGGCGATCGCCAGGGCGGCGAGCTCGGCCCAGAGCGCGGTGGCGACGTAGGTGATCGGCGAGTGGTTGAGCGCCGGGTGGGGGTGCCCGTCGGTGTTGCGGCGGAGCAGCCCGGCCGCGACCAGCTGCTCGGGAGAGCGGTGGTCGTCGGGCGGATGGTGGTTCATGGACGGAAACGCTACCCCCGTGCGCGGGGCCGGTTCCGCAGGAACGTTTTCTCAGGCTTTCTTCACGACGCTTTGACCCGTCGCGGGCGCACGATGGTGGTAAGGCGCTGGTCACCCCGGGCAGCGCGGCAGCTCAGGCCGTACGACGCCCCGGTGGTCACGGCGTCGATCACCTCGACGGGCCCGCAGGGTCGGAGGAGGAGGACCTGATGAGGCACTGGCATTGGCACGGCTACGGGCCCGGCCACGGACCGGGCGGCTGGGGCATCGCCCTGATGGCGATCGTCTCGCTGCTCGTCCTGGCGGTGCTGGTGCTGCTGGCCGTCGCCCTGTTCCGCTACATCTCCCGCTCGCGGCAGTCGCTCCCGCACGGACCGGGCGGGGCGGGGGTCGCGGGCCCCGGTTCCGGCGGACCGTACGGCTGGGGGCACGGCCCGACCCCGGAGCAGGTGCTCGCGGAGCGCTTCGCACGGGGTGAGATCGACGCGGAGGAGTACCGGCACCGCTTGGACACGCTGCGCTCGCCGGGCGGCCCCGGCGGGCCGGGCGGCACGAACGGCCCGGTCGGACCTCCCGGCAGCTGACCGGGTGCCGGACTGACCGGGGTGCCGGACTGGCCGGGTGCCGGATCGGGGCAGGGACCGGGGGTGTCCGGGGGCAGGGGGCGGGGGAGCGGCTGAGGCCCGCCGCACGTGAGGTGCGGCGGGCCTCGTCGCCGGGCGGGGCGGGCAGGTTCCGGGCGGATCGTTGGGCCCCGTCCGGAGCCTGCCAGGGGAGCGGGTGTTACTCGACGACCAGCTCGACCGGGATGTTGCCCCGGGTGGCGCGGGAGTACGGGCAGACCTCGTGGGCCTGCTTGACCAGCAGCTCGCCGCCCTCGCCCGCGAGCGCCTCGGGCAGCTCGACGCGCAGCACGACGGCCAGCCCGAAGCCCGCGCCGTCCTTGCCGATGGACACCTCGGCGGTCACCGAGACCTCGCTGGTGTCCACCCGGGCCTGCCGGCCGACCAGGCCGAGGGCGCTGGCGAAGCAGGCGGCGTAGCCGGCGGCGAACAGCTGCTCGGGGTTGGTGCCCTGGCCGCTGCCGCCGAGCGCGGGCGGCATCGCGAGGGCGAGGTCCAGCTGGCCGTCCGAGCTGACGGCGCGGCCCTCGCGGCCGTTGGCGGTGGCGGCGGCGGTGTAGAGCGCGTCCATGGTTGGTCCCTTCGTGGTGCGCGGTCCGTGGTGTGTCGCGGTGCGCGGGGGCGGGCGGAGTCGTCCTGTTCCGGCGGCCGGCCGGTCCTCCGTGGAGGTCCGGCTGCCGACTGCTCCATAAGTAGAGCACGCAATTCAGTTGTGCACAACTAGATGGCGCAACGGCGATCGGTACCATGGGGGCATGACCACGCTCCCTCCCGGCATGGCGGACGAGGAACTGCTCCGCCTCGACCAGCAGATCTGCTTCTCGCTCAACGCCGCCTCCCGCGCCTTCGGCGGCGTCTACCGGGTCCTGCTCCGGGACCTCGGGCTCACCTACCCGCAGTACCTGGTCCTGCTGGTGCTCTGGGAGGACGGCGACCTGCCCGTCAAGCGGATCGGCGAGCGCCTGCGGCTCGACTCCGGCACCCTCTCCCCGCTGCTCAAGCGCCTGGAGGCGGCCGGACTGGTGCGCCGTGAGCGCAGCCCGGAGGACGAGCGGTCGGTGACCGTCAGCCTCACCGCCGAGGGGTCGGCGCTGCGCGAGCGGGCCGGACAGGTGCCGCGCCGGCTGCTCACGGCGACCGGGCTGCCGGTCGAGGACCTGGCCGCGCTGCGGCTGCTGCTGGAGCGGGTGACCGTCGCGCTGGACTCGGCGGACGTACAGCCGGCGCCGTAGGGCGGGGCCGTCGGGGCGGGTTCGTCGGGGCGGGGCTGTTGGGCCGGGGTGGTCGCCCTCGGCGGCGGGGTGGTTGCGGGGCTTGTCAAGCCGCTGTCCGGACGAGTGTGATCTGGGTCACTCGGGGGTGCGCGGGCGCCCGTTCGCGCCCGTGAACGGGCAGGTCAGCGGCCTTGTTCGAAAGTGAACAGAATTGTTCCCAATTGTCCGCCCGATCCGGTCGACAACCCGCCCCTCCCGGACGGTTACACCACGAGCCCCGAAACGGGCCGTCGGCGTGCCAACCGGTGGGCCGGCCAGCTGACCCAGGAGAAGGGGGCGCGTGTGAACACTCCCGGGCCGGGGGAGGAGCGGGGCCTTCGGGCGGACCCGCTCGACGACCTGCCGAACGACTTCGAGGCGTTCTTCACCCGCGAGAACACCGGCTACCTCCGCTACGCCCAGCAGCGCCTGCGCCACCGCGAGGACGCCCAGGACGCCGTGCAGAACGCCGGCACCACGCTCTACCGGAACTGGCGCCGGGCCCTGGCCAGCGCCGACCCGCAGGCCTTCGCCTTCAAGATCGTCAAGGACGCGGTGGTCGACGTCCTGCGCGAACGCGGCCGGGCCGAGCGCAAGCGGCTCCGGGTGATCGCCCAGCGCCGCCCCGACACCAGCCAGGACGAACTGGAGGAGCTCGCCGAACTGGACGCGCTGGACTGGGCGATGGACGCCCTCGCGCGCGCCGCGCCCGTCCAGGCCGACGTGGTCCGGCTGCGCCAGGCGGGCACCTCCTACCACGACATCGGCCGGGCGCTCGGCATCGCCCACACCACCGCCCGCACCTACTACAGCCTCGGGCGGCGCCACCTGGAGTACCTGCTGGAACACCCGGACGACGGGCAGGCGACATGAGGGTCATCGAGCTGCTGCGCGCACACGCCGCCGAGCTGGACGAGGAGTTCCGCGACCACGACCCGGTGGCCTTCACCCGCCGGCTGGCCGAACGGCTGGCCGCCGCCCGCCGGCCCGCCCCGACCGGTCGCGAGCGCCCCGCCCGGCCCCCCGCCGTCGCCCGGCCGCCGCACGCCGGGGCCGCCGGGGACCACCTCCGCTCCGGTGGGCGGGCCGAACTGCGGCGGGACCTGCGCCACCTGTGCGCGGGGGTGGCGGGCGCGGTCGAGCCCGGCGAACTGGCCCTGGACCTCGAACTCGCCGAGAAGGCCGCCTTCCGCACCCTCGGCTGCCTGCTCTACGGCATGGGCCGCACGGCGGACGGGGTCTTCTGGTGGCGGATCGCCGCCCAGTACCGCGACCAGCTGGCCGTCCACTGCCTGGCCGTCCACTACGCCGCCGAGGGCGAGCGGGGCGACGCGGCGCGCTGGGCCGCCGAGGCCGAGGACCTCAGCGACCCGGGGCGGCTGCCGGAGCTCGCCCCGGCGGTACGGCCGGGCTGCGCCGCCGAGCTCACCCGGCTGCTGGCGGAGCGGTACGACGGGGAGATCCTGCTGACCCTGCGGGACACCGTGGCGGCGCCGCCGACGGCGCCCGGGGCGGCGGCCGGGGCGGTGACCGGGGCCGGTCCGCTGGGCGCCCACCCGGTGCGCGGGCGGGGGGCGGTGCGGATCCGCTGAGGGGTGTCGGTCTCGGGGGTGGTGGGGGAGGGGGAGGTGCGGGAACGGCCGGGGCCGCCGCACCGGTGTGGTGCGGCGGCCCCGGCCGTTTTTCGGCGCGTTGCCGTTCCGGTACCCGTCGTTCCGGTACCCGTCGGCCGAGTGCCCGTAGGTCAGTCGGTGCCGGACTCGATCGCCGCGTGGTCCAGCGCGGTGGACTCGGCCTCGTCGCCGGTGCCCGCCGCGATCGGCGCCGCGCCGCCCGGCGTGAGCTCGCCGATCAGGCCGGTCCACGGCGCCAGCTGGCCATGACCCGCGTACTGCTCCAGCTTGCTGCGGGAGTCGGCGATGTCCAGGTTGCGCATGGTCAGCTGGCCGATCCGGTCGTCCGGGACGAAGGCGGCGTCGACGCTGCGCTCCATCGACAGCTTCTCCGGGTGGTAGCTGAAGTTCGGGCCCTGGGTGTCGATCACCGAGTAGTCCTGGCCCCGCCGCAGCCGCAGCGTGACGCTGCCGCTGACGGCCTGGCCGACCCACTTCTGCAGGCTGTCCCGCAGCATCAGCGACTGCGGGTCGAACCAGCGGCCCTCGTACATCAGTCGGCCGAGGCGCCGGCCCTGGCTGTGGTACGTGGCGAGGGTGTCCTCGTTGTGGATCGCGTTCAGGAGGCGCTCGTAGGCGATGTGCAGCAGCGCCATGCCGGGGGCCTCGTAGATGCCGCGGCTCTTGGCCTCGATGATCCGGTTCTCGATCTGGTCCGACATGCCGAGACCGTGCCGGCCGCCGATCAGGTTGGCCTCGTGCACCAGCGCGACGGCGGAGTCGAACTCACGGCCGTTGATCCGGACCGGCCGACCGAACTCGAACTCGACCGTGACGTCCTCGGTCCGGATCTCGACGGCCGGGTCCCAGAAGGCCACGCCCATGATCGGGGCGACGATCTCCATCGAGGTGTCCAGGTACTCCAGCCGCTTGGCCTCGTGGGTGGCGCCCCAGATGTTGGCGTCGGTGGAGTAGGCCTTCTCGGCGGAGTCCCGGTACGGGAGGTCGCGCTCGGCCAGCCACTCGGACATCTCCTTGCGGCCGCCGAGCTGGTCGACGAAGTCCTGGTCCAGCCACGGCTTGTAGATCCGCAGGTTGGGGTTGGCGAGCAGGCCGTAGCGGTAGAACCGCTCGATGTCGTTGCCCTTGTAGGTGGAACCGTCGCCCCAGATCGAGACGCCGTCCTCCTGCATGGCCCGGACCAGCAGGGTGCCGGTCACGGCGCGGCCGAGCGGAGTGGTGTTGAAGTAGGTCTGCCCGGCGGAGCGGATGTGGAAGGCGCCGCAGGCCAGGGCGGCCAGACCCTCCTCGACCAGCGGGGCCCGGCAGTCGATCAGGCGGGCCTGCTCGGCGCCGTAGGCGCGGCCACGGGCCGGGACGTCGGCGAGGTTCGGCTCGTCGTACTGGCCGATGTCGGCCGTGTAGGCGTAGGGGACGGCACCGTGCTCGCGCATCCACGCGACCGCGACGGAGGTGTCCAACCCACCCGAGAATGCGATGCCGATCCGTTCACCGACCGGCAGCTTGCTCAAGACCTTCGACATGCATGCACCCTTGACCCACCCGCGGTGCGGGCTCCTGATTTAGCGACGTGTGAGGGGATTCGGCCTGATTGATCCGATGCCCGCACTCTGGCATAGATTTGCAGAGTACCGCAAGAGCATACGGACGCGTCGACCGGGGCGGCAGCTCCGGAGGGCGACTCCCGGCGGTCGGGGCCGACCTCAACTCCCTTGGGCGAACCGGTGTTTGGCGGGTGCGGCGGGAGGCGCGGCCTCGGGGTGCGGAGGGGAGGACGACGGGACGGCGCAGGGCCGGACTCCCGGGGGAGTCCGGCCCTGCGGTGGTCCGGGGGAGGCGGGGGTCAGGCCTTGCGGCCCACGCCCGCGTACATCCAGCGGGTCGAGTCCGCGGTCGGCCCGTCCGGGCGCCAGAGCGGGACGAAGTCCACGCCCGGTTCCAGCGGCTCCCAGCCGGTGAGGAAGGCCTCCACCTCGGCCCGGCCCCGGAGCCGGATCCGCGAATCGGTGTCGTCCCAGGTCTTCACGACCTCGGCGGCCCGCTGCGGATTGCCCTCGGCAGTGCTGTGCGAGAGCAGTAGGAAGCTCCCCGGGGCGACGCGATCGTGGACGGCCTTGACCGCCGCGGCGGCCTGGTCGTCGTCGACGAAGTGCAGGACGGCCATCAGCAGGACGGCGACCGGCTGGGAGAGGTCGATCAGCTCGCGCAGCGCGGGCCGGTCGAGCAGCTCGTCGAGGTCGCGCAGATCGCCGGTGAGCACGGTGGTGGAGTGGTTGCTGGCGAGCAGCGCCCGGCCGTGGGCGAGCACGATCGGGTCGTTGTCGATGTAGACCACCCGGGACTCCGGGGCCAGCTCCTGCGCGACCTCGTGCACATTGCCCTGGGCGGGCAGGCCGGAGCCGATGTCGATGAACTGGCGGACACCGGCCTCGACGCAGAGCCGGACGGCGCGACGCAGGAAGGCACGGTTCTCCCGGGCGGCCTGCGGGACGTCGGGCGCGGCGGCTATCGCGTGCTCGGCGGCGGCCCGGTCGGGCGGGAAGTTGTCCTTGCCGCCCAGCCAGTAGTCGTAGATCCGGGCCGGGTGGGGCCGGTGGGTCTGGAGCATCACCGGGTCGACGAAGCCCGCCGGATCGGTCACGTCCGCAGGGCTCGTGGCGTTGTCGAACTCGGGCATCGGGTCCCCTCCGTTTGGCCTGATCAACGGTCACCAGAAGCTGGCAGCCAGCCGGTTGATCGGTTCTGCATCGTACCCGGCCCACTGGGAAGGACGATCAGGGGCCCTGGTCCGGTTCACCGGGAGACCAGGCGGAGCTGCGGGCACGGGCGGTGGGGCGGTTGCCCGCCCGGGCGCGGACGCGGGTGCGGAGCCAGGGGGTGCGGGCGGCGAGGACGCCGAGGGCCAGGGCCACCAGGTGGCCCGCGTCGGCCAGCTGCTGGTCCGCCGCCCAGGCGACGGCCAGTACCAGGGCGAGGAGCGGCAGGCCGTACCGGCGCAGCGCGCGCGGGCCCAGGGCGAGCAGGCAGCCGATGGTGGCGACCAGCCCGTAGCTGATCCCGACGTCCCGCGCGCGGGAGAGCGCCCCCGGGATCCGGGCGGTCAGCATCACCCACATGGCGCCCTCGGTGAGTAGGGTGGCGCCCAGGTGCCCGAAGACGAACACCGCGCCCGCGCGGGCCGGGCCCCAGCGCCACTCGGCCAGGCCCAGGGCGATCGCGACGGCGGCGATGCCGGCCCAGGCCGGGACCCCGTCGACCACCAGGCCGCTGGTGAACATCGTCCACCACTTGCCCACCTCCATGTGGTGGACGTTGCTGCTGTTGTGCCGGATGAACCGGGCCCGCTCGGCGTGGCCCTGGGTGGCGAGCCAGGCGGCGGTGACGGTCAGCAGGACGACGTAGACGGAGGTGAGGCGCAGCCGGAGGGCGGCGGTGCGGGCGGTCGCCGCGAGTGCGGCCCGGCCGCCGGTGGCCGTTCTGTCGGTGGCCGTCCCGACGGTGGGTGCTCTGTCGGTGGGTGTTCTGTCGGTGGGTGTTCTGGGGGCAGACGTCCGGGAGGTGGCGGTGTCGGTCGGCTTCGTCGTTCCGAGGCGGTCCCTCATCGTGCCTGGCGCCCTTTGCGTGCGGTGTCCGGTGTCCGGTGCCCGGCGGCCCCGTGGGCGGCCGGAGAGCCAGCCTACGGCAGTCGGGCGGGGCCGCCCCGGCGACGGTTTCCCGGGCGGCGGCCGGGCGCGGACGGTGTCGGGCCGGTCACCCGAACGGGCCGTCGCGGCGGCGGGCGGCGGCCGGGGCGGGCCAGGGTGAGGAGGGGGCCGTCGAGGAGGAGGGGGCCGTCGAGGAGGCGCCGATGACCGGCAGCACCGCCGGCGTGCCGCAGGTGCACCGGGGGCCCTGGTGGGCGCGCGCGGCCCGGGCGGCGTGGCGCTACGTCCGGCGCGCCCCCGGCACCTACATCTGGCTGGCGATCCTGCTGGTCACCACCGAGGTGATCCGGCACGTCGACCCGGTGACCGCCGACCGGATCCTGCAGCGGCGTTCGACCAATCTGCACCACCTCCAGGTCTCACCCGGTCGGGTGCTGCTGACCAGCGCGATGTGGATCGCGGGCGGCGGCTGGCTGAGCTACTTCGCGCTGTACAACCTCTTCCACGTGCCCGCCGAGCGCTGGCTGGGCACGCTGCGCTGGCTGTCGGTGGCGGTGCTGGCGCACGTCGGGGCGACCTACCTCAGCGAGGGGGTGCTCGGCTGGGCGATCCACCGCGGCCTGGCGGCGCCGAAGGCCGTCTACACGCTCGACTACGGCGTGAGCTACGCGCTGGCAGGGGTGGTCGGGGTGCTCAGCTACCTGATCGTGCGGCCCTGGCGGTACCTCTACGTGGTGGGCGTGCTCGCCGTGTACGTCTACGGCGTCCACCAGAGCCGGGACTACACCAGCATCGGCCACCTCAGCGCGGCGCTGATCGGACTCGCCTGCTATCCGATCACCCGGGACCGGCCCGGGTCCTTCGATCCGGCCGCCGTGGTGCGGGAGTCGTGGCGGCGGGCGCAGGGGTGGGCGCGGGGGTGGCGGCTGCGCGGGTGGCGGGTGCGCGGGTGGCGGGTGCGCGGGCGGTGAGCGAGGCCGCCGGACCCGAGGCGCTCGGGCATCGGGGCATCCCGGCAGTCGGGCATCCCGGCATTCGGTGAATGCCAACTGTTCGAAACGGTAAGGGTCTTAACCATCTCTTACCGTTCGGGCCTTCCCCCGGGCGGGTGCACCGGACAGGCTTACCCCCTGTTCAGCCGGGGTCGCGCGACCGCGCGGCCGGCCACAGGGGAGGACCGCAATCGTGCCCATCAGGCAACGCCGTCGGCTGCTGCTCAGCGCCGTCACGCTCACCGCTCTCGGACTGACCACCAGTCAGGCGCTCGCCGCGCCGTCGCCGTCCGCATCGCAGCCCTGGCAGGTGCGCCACCAGGCGGACATCGGGAAGCAGCACGCGAAGAAGGTCCGGGGCGCCACCACCACCTCGACCGCCCCCCGCTCGACCGCCGCCCCCGAGGCCGACTCGCCCGGGGACGGCGGAGACGAGGCGGAGAACTCCGCCGAGGGCGTCGCCCAGTACACCGAGGCGCGCACCGCGCCGGGTGTCGTGGCGCCGGGCGCCTACGGCGCGGCCTGGGCGCAGTTGAAGTCGATGCCGCACACCGGCGGCACCTGGGACCACGTCACCGACAAGCCGTACAACTCCGACGACCCGCGCTACCGGGACGTCAACTCCAACTCCAGCGGCGGCGCCGGACTGGTGACCGGCCGGATCACCGGCATCGCGGCCGACAGCGAAGGCTACGTGTACGCGGGCGGTGCCAACGGCGGGGTGTTCCGCTCCCGTACCGGCGGCGGCCGGTGGGAGCCGATCGCCGACAAGCTGCCCACGCTCTCCACCGGCACCCTGAACCTCGACGGCGGCGGCCGGCTCTGGTACGCCACCGGCGAGTCCAACACCGGGGCCACCTCGTACGTCGGCACCGGTGTGTACGTGCTGTCCGACCCGCAGCACGGCACGTTCCAGCCCCGCAACCGGGTGGGCGGGCCGGAGCTGGAGTCGACCATCATCCACGCGCTGCGCTTCGGCGGCGGCAAGGTGTGGGCGGCGACCAGCCGCGGTGTGTGGAGCCACTCGACCTCCGACCTGTCGGGGCCGTGGACGCTGGAGTTCGCGCCCAACCCGGACTACCTGCCGGGCGGTTCGCTGGCCAAGGACCCGAGCGCGCCGTACAAGAACATCGCCAACGACATCGCGATCGACCCCAAGGACCCGTCCAAGGTGGTCCTGGCGGTCGGCTGGCGCGGCGGCGACACCTACAACGGCTTCTACAGCAAGGCGGCGGACGGGAGTTGGCAGCGCGTCGGCGCGCTGGGTGACCTGCCGTCGGACGCCGCGAACGTCGGCAACGTGACCTTCGCGCGGTCGGCGGACGGCTCGCGCTACTACGCGATCGACCAGTCGCCCGATGTCGCCGCGCACAACCCGGACACCGGGCTCAAGGGCATCTACGTCTCCAAGTCCGGTTCGCCGTACGGTCCGTGGACGTTGGTCGCGGACAAGGACAAGCTCAAGGCGTCCGGCTCCGCGCTCCAGGATCCGGGCTACCAGCCCGGCATCCAGGCCTGGTACAACCAGTCGCTCCAGGTCGACCCGGCCAACCCGGACCACGTCTACGCAGGCCTGGAGGAGGTCTTCGAGACCACCGACGGCGGCAACGCGTGGGCGACGGTCGGGCCGTACTGGAACAACGGCTTCCCGTGCTGGAGCATCGACCCGAGCAAGCAGACCGGCGACTGCTCGCCGACCACCCACTCCGACCAGCACGCCGTCGCCTTCGGCAGCTACCAGGGCAAGGTGAACGTCTACGTCGGCAACGACGGCGGCATCTACCGGCGCCCGGGCAAGGGGCAGTTGGACGCCTGGGGCCACGGCAAGGACTGGACGCCGCTCAACGACGGCACCATGGACACCCTCCAGTACTACTCGGTCGGCGTCGGCAAGGACCCGGCGGACAGGTCCGGCAAGGGCGTCATCGTCAGCGGCGGGCTCCAGGACAACGGCGAGTCCGTCCTGCGGGCGCACGACAAGGTGATGGGCTCCAACTTCGGCGGGGACGGCGGCGACACCCTGGTCGACCCGGCCAACGGCTGCAACATCGCCGAGGAGTACGTCTACCTGGACATGTGGGTCACCCAGAACTGCGCGGTCAACGACGGCAGTTGGACGAAGGACCCGAGCAAGGCCACCTCCTACGAGGTCGCCCCGCCGGACAAGGACACCAACGCCGCCCGGTTCATCGCGCCGATGACCGCCGACCCGAGGGACGCCAACACCTGGATCGCCGGCGGCCGGCACGTCTGGGTGCAGCACAAGGGCTACGCGATCCGCAGCGGCAGCGAGTGGACCTCCGCCTACGACCTGGGCGCCGGCCATGTGGCCACCGCCGTCGCCACCGTCAACGGCACGGTGTACGCGGGTTGGTGTGGCCCGTGCAACAACCAGGGGTTCAGCCGCGGCATCGCGGTCGGCAACATCGACGGCACTGGCTGGCACCAGCTGAACCTGCCCGTCGACGGGACCGTCCCGAACCGGTACATCTCCTCCTTCGCGGTGGACGAGAAGGACGCCCGGCACGTGCTGGTGGCCGTCAACGGCTTCTCGCGCACCTGGACGGAGGGCCCCGGCGCGGGCACCGGCCACCTCTTCGAGACCCGTGACGGCGGCGCCACCTGGACCGACGTCTCGGCCAACCTGCCCGACGTCCCGGCGACTTCGGTGAAGCTCCTGCCCGACGGCGGCCTCGCCCTCGGCAGCGACCTCGCCGCGTTCTACCGGGCCCCGGGCGAGAGCCGGTTCTCGGTGCTCGGCCGCAACCTGCCGACCACGGCGGTGCAGCAGCTCAAGCCGGGCCCCGACGGCCGGCTCTACGCGGCGACCTTCGGGCGCGGCATCTGGTCGATCGACCCGCGCGAGCTCGGCCGGGACGGAGACGACCAGGGCGGCAACAGCCAGGGTGAGAACGGCCAGGGAGGCAACAGCCAGGGCTGACCGTCCCCAGGGCTGACCGTCCGTTCATGCGCCGGTGCCCGGCCCGCTCTCGAGGAGCGGGCCGGGCACCGGCGTCCCGGGTGCGGTTGGGTGGCGGGGTGCGGTTGGGGCTGAGTCAGCTGCCGACGCGCTGGGACACGCAGAGGATGTTGCCCTCGCTGTCCTTGAACCAGGCGGCGCGCATGCCGTCGCCCTCGGCGACGCCGTTGACCGTCTTGAGGCCGGGGAAGTCGTACTCCTCGAAGGTGATGCCGTGCTCACGCAGGGCGGTCATCTCGCCGTCGAGGTCGGCGACCTTGAAACTGGCGAGGGTGTGGGCGGCCTGGCCGCCGCTGGGGGTGTGGTAGATGGTGAACTGCGTCGCGCCGCATTCGCCGGTCAGCTCCTCCTCGTGCTCCTCGACGACCTTGAGGCCGAGGGTGTCGGTGTAGAAGGCCTTGGCGCGGGCGAGATCGGTGGCGGGGATGACTGCTTGCAGCGGTCCGTCTCCAAGCATGGTGGTTCGCCTCCTCTCGGTTACCAGGCTAGGGAGGTACGCGGCCGGGCGCTCGGTGGGCCGGGGAGCGCTGCGGGCCGTGCGCGTTCGGTCACGCGGGGGCGCGGACGATCAGCTGCCCCGAGCCCATTCCTGCGGCACCCGTTCCAGCACGCCCGCGCCGAACAGCTCGTACAGCGGCAGCGTCTCCAGGTGGACGTAACCGATGTGGCAGTCGCAGACCGGCAGCGGGCAGGGGCGCGGACGTAGCCGGGCGCGGTAGCTGCCGTCGTAGAGGTTGCCGAGGACGTCCCGGACGAAGTGGCAGCGGCGCACCGTGCCGTCGCCGTCCACGGAGAGTACCGACTCGCCGGTGCGGCAGGGCAGCCCGGCGCTCGGGTGGGCGTGCCGGCTGTAGCCGAAGTGCGGGTCGAGGGCCGTCCACTGCGCGGCCTCGGCATCGGTGTAGCTGCGGCCCTCGGCCGCGTTGATCCACAGGTACACCTCGGGGGCGAGCGCCGCGCGCAGCCTCCGGGCCTCGGGGAGGTGGTCCGGCTGCCCGACCACGCCCACGCTGTAGCGCACGCCCAGCGCGTCCAGCTCGCGGCACTTGGCGAGGAAGCGGTCGAAGGGCACCTGGCCGGGGTGGTAGGTGACCCACAGGGCGAGGGTGGCGGGGTCGGCCTCGGCCAGCCACCCGGTGCGGCAGCTCAGGTTGGTCTGGATCGCGACCCGGCGCACGTGCGGGAGCCGGCTCAGCTCGACCAGCGCGCGGCGGTACCAGGAGCGGACCAGGCCCTCGCCCCAGGGGGTGAACAGCAGCGACAGGGTGTCACCGGTGCCCGCGCGGGTGGCGGCCCAGGCGGTGAGGCGTTCCAGCGCGGCCCGGTCGGCGCGCAGCTGCTCGGGGGAGTCGCGGCGCTTGGCGAACGGGCAGTAGGGGCAGTCGTAGTCGCAGGAGGCGAGCGGGCCGCGGTAGAGCAGGGTGAGGTCGCGGGCCTGCGCCGCGTCGGCGTCGACGGTTACGGCGGTGTCGACGTCCGCGGGGACGGGGGCGCTGGAGGGCATGCCGAGGAAGGTCATTTCGCCTCGTAGCCCGCCATCAGGGCCCGGACCTCGGGCGAGAACAGCAGCGGCCCGACCGCGTCCGAGTGGGCCAGGCCCTCCGGGGTGAGCCGCAGCCGCTCCGGGCCTGCGGCCAGCCAGCCCCGCTCGGCGAAGTCGGCCAGCTCCGCGGCGAAGTCCTCGGCCGGTGAACTGCCGAAGCGCGCACGGTAGTCGGCCAGCGGCATGCCCTCGGCCTGGAGCAGGGACTGGACCAGGTGGCGGCGGCGCGGCTCCCCGCCGGCCATCCAGTGGCCGACCTCGGCGTGGTGGAAGTCCGCGGTGGAGACGTAGTCGTCGATGATGCCGCGCACCTCGGTGGCGTTCACCGCGTAGTCGAAGGAGTAGTGCAGCCGCGAGGCGCGCGTGAAGCCCGGGAAATGGCTGGTCAGCGCCATGATCACGCTTCTGTCGGGCGAGCAACGACCTGACGTCCGTCACGCCCTGCGGCGCGCGTCCTCCAGGCGTGCTGAGTAGAAGGCTTGGTCGCGCGGGTAGCCGTCCAGCTCGGGCAGTGCCTGTTGGAGGATGTCGACGGCGGTGGTCCAGTCCCGGGCGGTGTATGCCGCGTCCCCCAGGTTCAGCTTCGCCCGGACGGGGTCAAGCCAGTAGAGCCAACCGGGCCGCTCCTCCTCGTTCGGCACGCGAAGTGCCAACTCATAGGAACTCTCGGCAAGTTGACGTGACCGGTCCCGCTCTCCGACTGCGGCGGCTGCCATCGCTGCGGCGTGTGCTGCGATCGAGGCGGCAGCGGGCGAGAGGTCCCCCGGTGCCCGCTGGGCCGCCTCGGCGGTCCTCAGAGCTCGGACGGGATCGCCGTTGTTCAGGGTGTAGTAGGACCGGACCCGAGTGAGCCAGGACACCATGTCCACGGAGCCGGCATCCATCGCCCACCCGTGCGCCACGTCCAGCCAGGCCCGTGCGGGACCGCGCTTGCCCTCTTCGGCAGCCACCCAGGAAAGCCAGTGGCCGTGTTCAGCGGCCAGGATCAGCAGGCGGTCAGCCACAGCCCCCGAGGATCCGGGCAATAGTCGTGTGACTGCGTCGAGTTGGGACCGGACGACGGGCCAGAGGTCTCGACCTCCGATGGCGTCCTCGGCCCTGCGGTGCTCGGCGAGAACTCGGGAGATCCAGTCAGCCGAACGGACGTCAATTCGGCCCTTGGTGTGGGCATGTGCGATGCGGTCCGAGAGCTCCGGATCCGGGCTCCAGGACTTCGGTGCGTGGGGCTCAGGTAACCCTGTCAGCTCGTTCGGCACTTCCAACCCCTCGGTGATCCGCGCGATGAGATCGGCGCTGGTGACCTTCCGCTTTCCGCTCTCAATCAGAGACACGTGGGACTGCGGCATCCCGATGAGAGAGCCGAACTCGAGCTGCGACATACGCGCAGCTCGCCGGTACTCGCGAAAGATGGCTGCCCAGTCGCGAGATGCCCATGCGGCTCGCAAGCGAACGTCAGTCCATGATCCCGCGTCGGCCATGCGAAAGACGATACTGCGCGCACATACGCCCTGCGTATCGCTTCCACTCGATCGTGGCCCAATGCTGACTCTCAGCCGCAGATGAGGTCGGCGGCCGGCGCGCATCCGTCCGGTCGTCTCGGGAACACGCCACGAACTCGGGCGTCATGGATGGAGGATCGCCGTGCCTGACGCACTTGCCACACCGCTCGCACTGGCGGGCGACGCATTCTTCTGGCTCCCTCGCCATCGATCGTCGGTGCCCTTGGCCCGATCGCTGCTACGGAGCTTCCTCGGGAGTATTCCGGGCGGGGGTGCGCTCGCCAGCAGCGGTGAGCTGGTGCTCTCAGAGCTGGTGACCAACGCCGTGGTGCACGCCCGGGTGCCTCCGGGGCGGCGCATCGCGATCCGATTCGAAGCGGTCTGCGACCACCTTCGGGTGGAGGTGCACGACGCGAGCAGCGAGAAGCCGGTTGTCCGTCGATCCACGGGGGCGGACGGCTGCTCGGGGCGTGGGTTGCTCCTGGTGGAGACCTTGTCCGTGGAGTGGGGCTGTGTGCCCCGACCGGAAGGTATCGGGAAGATCATTTGGGCGCTGGTGGGCCCGGAAGGTGGTGCGCGATGAGGTTCGGGAGGCCGTCCGGGGTGGCGGGGACGCGGTGCTTCTACTGCGGTGCGGGGCTGCGGAAGGCGTTGGCCCGGTACATCGTCGTGAACGGTCAGGCGACGGGTGTGCACAGGTGGCACCCGCGTCGCGCGGGGGAGGTGTCGGCGTGACGGCTCTTCCAGTGGTGCCTGGTGCGGGCGCTTGGTCGCGGCCGGCTGACCGCTTTCCGCACCTGGCGTTCAGCCTGGGGCAGTGGCGGGTGGATGAGGCGTACTGGGCCATGGAGGAGATCCAGGGCGGTGTGCCGCTGGCGGAGATGGGTCACGCGGAGCTGCTGTCCGCAGCAGAGTGCGCGGTGTCGCACGTGAGGTCTTTGGTGAAGCTGCTGGAGGCGGTGGAGTGCGCGATTCCCATCGACCGGCCGGCGACGCTCGATGGGGTGGTCCAGCCGATCCGCGACTACCTGAGGTGGGCGCTGGACACGGACGTGCCGTTCAGGGGCGATGCGGCGGCGTTCCTCGGCGAGGTGCGGAGGGTGCGCCTGCCCGCGGTGCGGGTGCGGGTGGAACTGGACGTGGTGGAGCGACGGCTGAACGGCCTGGCGATCAGGCGCCGTGCGCGGAGGAAGGGAAAGTCATGACCGGAACCGAGCGCACTGCCCAGTCGCCTGCGCCGTACCTGTTCCCGGTGGCGGTGGAGGTCCGGGGCGTTATGGAGGAGGCGCGGTTCTCGCGATTGTCGGACGCGCTGACGGCGCTGCTCGGCTCGCTGCGGGCGCTGCCACTGGACGCGGAGCAGTGGAAGTATTTCGACGACCTGTTCGGGCCGGGAGAGGCGCCGTCGATCGGACACCGGCTCGCGATGTACGGCCAGGTACGGGCGCTCGCGTTCGTCGGGATCACTCCCTACGTGATCAAGCTGTACCCGGCTGATCCTGAGGTGGGCCCGTGATCCGGCACGACCCTCGGAGTGGTCCGTCAACGCGAGTACGTGCCGGGTGCGGTGCGGGTGGTCGCGGACTGACCTGTGGGAGCGGGTGCGGGAGCGAGTGTCGGTGCGGGTGCGGCACCGGGGATGCGAACGGGAACGGACGGCCGGGTGGGGAGCCCGGCCGGGGAACGGAGCGGACGATGACGACGGAGACGGTGATCCGGGCCAACCCGGCGGATCCGGGCGCGGACACGGGGGCGGGCGCGGGCGAGGTCGGCGGGGCGGCCGGCGCCGCCGGGGCCACGGCGCGCTGGCGGGCCGCTTCGGCCGCCACCGGGCCGGCCGACCGGGCGGCGGTCGAACGCGCGGTGCGGGCCGCCTACCGGGCGGCCGGGCTGCCCGAACCCGTGGCCGTGCGCTGGTTCGGCTCGCCGCTCGCGGCCGCCGAGGCCGCGCTGGAGCTGCGGGCCGCCAGGGCGGTGAGCGTGCGCGAGGAGGTCCGCACCCGGCCCTGGGAGGAGGCCCGGCGGCGGGCCGTCGAGCGGGTCGGCCCGGCCGGCTGGGCGGCGCACTGGGCGCTCACCGGCGGTGAACTCGGCCCGATCAGCACGCCGTTGGCCGAGCGGGTGCGCAACGCCGTGCTCGACCGGCTCGCGCCCGAGGCCGACCGCGACCGGGCCTCCGGCCGTGACCTGGCCTCCGGCAGCGACCGGACCACCGACGACGACCGGACCACCGACGGCGAGGCCGCCGCGGCCCGGAACCGTCGCACCGCCGTCCGCCTCGCCCTGCTGGACGCGGTGCGCGGCCAGCACGACGCACCCTGGTTCGCCGCCCTGGAGGCCGCCGGTGCGGGCGTCGAGGCCGTGGCACCGCTCGCCGAGGTGGGGCGGGGAGCCGGCTGGTGGTGGCCCTACCAGGAGGTGGCGCTGGTCTCCGAGCGGCCCGTCGCCCTGCACCGCGACGAGGCCGGCCGACTCGACCGGGCGGACGGCCCCGCGCTGGAGTACCCGGACGGCTTCGCGCTGCACGCCTGGCGCGGGATGCCCGTCCCCGCCGAGTTCCTGGCGGGCCTCGCCGAGGTGACGGCCGAGCGGATCCGCACCGAGGAGAACGCCGAGCTGCGCCGCGTCCTGCTGGAGCACTACGGCTACGAGCGGTACCTCGCCGACTCGGGCGCGGAGCCCGTCCACCGTGACGAGACGGGCGTGCTGTGGCGGATCGTCCTGCCGGACGACGAACCGGTGGTGATGGTCGAGGTGGTCAATTCCACGCCCGAGCCCGACGGCACCTCCCGCACCTACTGGCTGCGCGTCCCGCCGAGCACCCGGACGGCCCGGGCCGGGGTCGCCTGGACGTTCGGCATACCGGAGACGGCCTACCACCCGCAGCGCGAGACCTGACGCTCCCGCCCGCGCCCGTCAGGCCCACGGGGCCTTGCGCCCGCAGGTCACCGGCCACTCGGCGGCGGGGACGCCGGCGCACCACAGCCCGGGGTCGTCGGAGGACTCCTTCCGCGCGGTCAGGCCACGGTTGACGTCGGCGCAGGTCGCGACGGGGGAGTACCGCGGGCAGCGGCCGTCGGCGTCCTTGATCGCGTGTGCGCGCCAGGCGTCCAGACCCATGTCCTGGACCCCCGGGGCGGTGGTCGGTATGTACCGGTTGGCCGACCAGGAGCCGGCCATCGCGGTGAACAGCGCGATCGCGCAGACTCCGGCCGCGGTGATCCGGCGGACCGTCAGGAGGCTCCGGCCGGTGGCCGGGCCGCCGCCGGGCCGGGACAGCGTGCGGCTCCAGGCCGCCGTGTGCCGGACGGCCAGCATCAGTCCGAGCACCGCCAGGACGATCAGGCAGTACATGATGATCCACGTCGTCCGCGGGTAGAGCTGCACGGCCTGGGTGCGCTCCATCTGCGCGGCGAACCAGAACCGGAGCAGCCAGGAGCTGACCAGGACGGTGGCGACGGTCCGCACCAGGACGCCTCCCGAACCGAGGCCGATCGCGAGTGCCGCCGCCGCGAGCAGCAGCAGGGTGAACGCGCTCTGCCCGGCCAGCTCGCCGCTGACCGGCCAGTTGTGGTAGGTCTGCGTGCCGGCCCGGTCGGACGCCCATCCCATCACGTAGGCGGGGTCGGCGTAGACCGTGATCATCGCGTAGCGGTCCTTGGTCGTCGCACCGAACCGGACCATCTGGTAGAGCAGCGGCGCGCCGACCAGCGCGGCGCTCACCACCGTGACCCCCAGGAAGAGCAGCGTCCGCCGCAGGCGCGCCGCCCCCGCCCGCCAGGGGATCGAGAACCCGACCAGGACGAGCACACCGGGAGCGGCCCAGACGAACCAGCCGGAGTACCAGAGGAACACCACGCCCATCACGGAGCCGTACGCGACCGCCCGCCGGACGGCGCTGCGGGTCGGCAGCCGGTGAGCCCGGCGCAGGTCGCGCAGGCAGGCGGCCAGCAGCGGCACCATGACCAGCATGGCGCTGTGGCTGTAGGGGCGGATGGGGTCGATGAAGAGCACCGCGGCGGGCACCGCGACGAGCAGGGCCCAGAAGGGCCGGAGCAGCAGCCGCCAGACCAGATAGGCGATCGGGCCGGCGACGGCGGTGCAGAGCAGTTGCAGGTCCTGCATGGCGAACCCGACGCCCGCGACACCACCGTGGAACAGCTTGCCCCACCCGGCCAACAGCGCCGGGAAGAGCGGCGGGTAGACCCCGGGCAGGCCCTTGCCGCGGATCATGTCGTCGGCCATGCCCATCACGTTGCCCGGGTCGCCCTCCTGCCCCCCGAGCCCCCACGGGGTTCCGTGCAGCGCCACCGCGATGCCGCCGGCGACCAGGCCGGTGCTCAGCCCCGCGATCACCGCGCACCCGAGGCGGAGCGCCGGACGGTAGCGGTCGGGGCCGGCGCGGTGGGCGACGTACAGCAGCGCCGCGAGAACGGGCACGGCGACCACCGCGGCATGCACTTGGAGACCGGCGAGGCCGCTCACCTGGCCGATGCGGACGAGCGGGTTCACGTCGATGCTGCGGGCCCAGAGCATGAAGCCGACGCCGGTGACCAGGCTGACGACGGCCTCGGCGACCGCCGTCGCGTGCCGCAGGGGTCGACGCGCGCCCGCTGTGCCGGTGGACGTGACGGCGCCGGGTTCGGGGTCCGCCCCGGTGATCCCGGGGGCCGGTGGTGCAGCGGTCGGACGAGTGGTCGCATCAGTCATGCAGTTGTGCTTTCTCACTGTGCATCCGCCGCACCCGAATGGGCTCGCCGGACCCGGAGTCCCCCGCTTGACGGTCGCCCTGGGGAACGACCGGCACCCACCCCGGTCACGTGGCATGACCTGGACGGAGCAACGTCCACCAACGCCCGGACCGCGACGGGGTGTTCGGTGAGGAAGTCGAGGTTCGCCTCGATGTAGGCGGCCGGTTCGTGCTGGGCGCGGATCTGCGGCTGCATGGCGGCTCGGGCCTGTTCCTGGACAGTGTCGACCAGGGTCCGGAGGAGGTCCTCCCTGTCGTCGAAGTGGTACGAGATCAGCCCGCCGCCTCCGGTGGGGGAGGCGGCGGGGTGGTGTGGCGGAGGAAACCGGGAGGTCAGGGTGCCCGGGCGAGCAGGACGGGCTGGAAGAAGCCGGAGTCGGCGGGGTGGCGCCAGTCGGTGGCGGTGAGGCCCGCCTCGGTGGCGAAGGTGCTCAACTGGGCCTGGGTGAGGGCCCAGTAGCTGGACCGGCGGACCGTGGTGCGCCACTGTCCGGTGTCGTCCGGTAGGAGTCGGAAGAGCTCCAGGTCGTAGCGTTCGCCGTCCTCGTGCCAGTGCCAGAGCTGGAAGAGCACCGAGCGCCGGCCGTCCGGTTCGGCGGTCTGCGGCAGGGTGGCGGCGGGACGGTCCCGGCGCAGCTCGTCGTACGGGCGGGTGGAGAGCAGGAGCAGCCCGCCCGGGCGCAGCACCCGGCGCAACTCGGCCAGCGCGGCGCGGACGTCCTCGGCCGCGAGCAGGTGGGGGAGCGCGTTGTCGGCGCACACCACGACGTCGAACCGGCCGTCGGGGAAGGGGAGTTCGCGCATGTCAGCGGCCGCTGTGGGCAGTCGGAGCCCGCGTGCGGCCGCCTCCGCGGTGGCCCGGGCGGCGGCGACCGGGCTGAGGTCGGTACCGGTCACCCGGTGGCCCAGCGCGGCCAGTCCGATCGCCTGGGTGCCGATGCCGCAGGCGCAGTCGAGCACCTCGGCCGGGCCCTCGCCCAGGTGCTCCCGGACCAGGGCGTCCAGGGCCGCGCCCTGGCGGGCGAGCGCGGCGTTCCAGTCGGCGTAGAGCAGGTGGTAGTCCTCGGCGAAGTCGTCGTAGAAGCGGCCGAGTTCGGACTGCGGTGTGCTGGTCATGGCGTCGAGGTCTCCCCGCGTGGTGGTCGGCAGGACCAGCGGGCGGCCTGCCGTCCTGGCCGTCCGTCCTGGCCGTCCGTCCTGACCGTCCTGACCGTCCTGGCCGTCCGTCATGGCCCGCTATCCTCGCGCAGACGTATCGACCGGGGGTAGCGGTTTTCGAGGCCGCGGTTCCGGAACCGGAGGAAGGGGCGGACCGTGGAACGGATACCGGACGAGGACCCGCTGGACGGGATCCGTCCGCTGCTGGAGGCGGGGGAGGCGGTCCTCGGCTACGAGCCGGACGGGAGTTGGCCCGGCCCTGGACCGACGCCCGGGTTCGCCGACCGCTGCTGGGTGCTGCACACCTTGCGGGTGGACGGGCGGCCGGTGCGCTGGGCCGAGGCGCTGGCGGGCGCCGGGCGGCGCCTCGCCGACTGGCCCTTCACCCTGTCGCACCTGGTGTTCGACCGGCGCGTCGTGCTCCCGGGCGAGGTCGACCACCCGCTGATCGGGGTGCCGGACCGCGACTGCCTCGCGCGGCTGGTGGAGGTGCTGGCCCGGCACAGCGCCGACGGGCCGGCGACCGACTGCCGCTTCGCCTCGGCCGCGATCGAGGACCTGCCTCGACCGGTGACGGCCCACCGAGGCCGGCTGGACGAGGTGCTCGCCCACTACGACGCCCGGCCGGAGTACGCCCAGTTCCCCGCGCACTGGTGGCCTGCGGACCGCTCCTGGTTCGTCCTCACCAACTGGGACCTCAGCGCCACCGAGGTCTTCGGCCCGCCCGCCCTGATCGCCGACCTGCTCGCCGACACCGGGCTGGAGGCCGTCCGCCACCCGAGCATCGCGGCGATTCCGGACGGCCCGGTCCGGTGGCCGGAGTGATCGAGCTGCCGGCAGGGTCCTGGTGGGACTGGGACGTGTACTCCTGGCGCCCGGGGGAACTGCGTCTGGCCGCCGGGCACGACCTCGGCTACCACCACGGCCTGGAGCTGGTCCTCACCGACCCGCTGTACGTCCGCTGCCCGCAGGCCTTCCAGGATCCGGTGTTCCGCGAGCCGAGCGCCGAGGAGCGACGGCTGGTCGAGCGGCAGTGCGGGGAGCAGCCGGACGTGCTGCTCGCCTTCGAGGCGGACGGCGGCGGGGCGGAGCCGGTGTCCGGGCTGATCGCCGCCGGAGGCCTGGAGGTGCGGGTGGGGTGGGTGCTCCGGTACCCGGCCGGTTCCGAATCCACTGGCAGCGTGGCGCCGGCGCCGCGATGATGCCACGCATGCGCACCTTCGAAGAGCTGATCGCCGAGGCCGGGTCCGTCCCCGTGGACGGCTGGGACTTCTCCTGGCTGGACGGCCGGGCGACCGAAGAGCGCCCCTCCTGGGGCTACCAGCGGCTGCTGGCCGGGCGGCTGGCGTCGGCGTCGGCGGCCCTGGACATCCAGACCGGCGGCGGGGAGGTACTGGCCGGCGCCCTGCGTCAGGGCGGCCGCCCACCCGTCCTGGCGGCCACCGAGTCCTGGCCGCCCAACCTGGCCAAGGCGACCCGGCTGCTGCACCCGCTGGGCGCGGTGGTGGTCGCCGACCCGGACGAGCCGCCGCTGCCGTTCGCGGACGAGGCCTTCGACCTGGTCAGCAGCCGGCACCCGGTGAAGGCCTGGTGGTCGGAGATCGCCCGGGTGCTGCGGCCCGGCGGCGCGTACTTCGCCCAGCACGTCGGCCCGGCCTCGGTCTTCGAGCTGGTCGAGTACTTCCTCGGGCCGCAGCCCGAGGCGCGCGAGGGCCGCCGCCCCGAGGCGGAGGGCGCCGAGGCCCGGGCGGCCGGGCTGGAGGTGGTGGACCTGCGTTCGGAGCGGCTGCGGATGGAGTTCCGCGACATCGGCGCGGTGGTCTACTTCCTGCGGAAGGTGATCTGGATGGTTCCGGGCTTCACCGTGGAGGGCCACCTCGACCGGCTGCGCGAGCTGGACGCCCGGATCCGGGCCGAGGGGCCGTTCGTCGCCCATTCGGCGCGCTTCCTGATCGAGGCGCGCAAGCCGTAGCGGCCCACCGGGGGGACGGCGGACCGCTACGGGCGAGAGCGGTGGCGGTGGCAGTGGCTCACTCCAGGCCGGTGGCTCAGGCCTGGGTGACCAGGTCCAGGTACTCGTCGTGCCACAGGTCCTCGTCGCCGTCCGGCAGCAGCAGCACCCGGTCCGGCCGGAGCGCCTCGATGGCACCGGGGTCGTGGGTGACCATCACGATCGCACCCGGGTAGGTGCCGACCGCGGCCAGCACCTCGGCCCGGGAGGCCGGATCGAGGTTGTTGGTCGGCTCGTCCAGCAGCAGCACGTTGGCGCCGGAGTGGACCAGGGCGGCCAGCGCCAGCCTGGTCTTCTCGCCGCCGGAGAGCACGCCGGCCGGCTTGTCGGCGTCGTCCCCGCGGAACAGGAACGCGCCGAGGACGGTCCGCAGTTCGCCGTCGGTCAGGTCGGGCGCGGCGGCGGCCAGGTTGTCGCGCACGCTGAGCGCCGGGTCCAGGGTGTCGTGCTCCTGGGCGAAGTAGCCGAGCCGCAGGCCGGTGCCGGCCACGACCCGGCCGGAGTCCGGGCGTTCCTGCCCGGCCAGGACGCGCAGCAGGGTGGTCTTGCCGGCGCCGTTGAGGCCGAGCACGACCATCCGGCTGCCGCGGTCCACGGCGAGGTCCAGGCCGCTCAGCACCGTCCGGCCGCCGTAGGCCTTGGCGAGGCTGACCGCGCCGAGCGGGGTCCGGCCGCAGGGCGCGGGCTCGGGCAGCCGGATGCGCGCGGTGCGCTCGGCCTGCCGTACGGGTTCCAGCTCGGCGAGCATCCGGTCGGCGCGCCGGGCCATGCTGCGGGCGCTGGTCGCGGTGGCGACGTTGGAGCGCATCCGGTCGGCCTGGGCGTGCAGGGCGGCGGCCTTGCGCTCGGCGTTGGCCCGCTCCCGGGTGCGGCGGCGCTCGTCGGCCGCGCGCTGGGCCAGGTAGGCCCGCCAGCCGGTGTTGTGGACGTCGAGCGCGGCGCGCTGCGGGTCCAGGTGGAAGACCCGGTTGACGGTCTCCGCCAGCAGGTCGAGGTCGTGGCTGATCAGCACCAGCCCGCCCCGGTGGGCGGCGAGGAAGCCGCGCAGCCAGCCGACCGAGTCGGCGTCCAGGTGGTTGGTGGGCTCGTCCAGCAGCAGGGTGCCGTGGTCGGCGAACAGGATGCGGGCCAGCTCGACCCGGCGGCGCTGGCCGCCGGAGAGGGTGCCGACGGGGGAGTCCAGCACCCCGGCGGGCAGCCCGAGCCCGGCCGCGACCCGGGCGGCCTCGGCCTCGGCCGGGTAGCCGCCGCGGGCCTGGAACGCGGCGTCGGCGCGCGCGTAGGCGTCCATCGCCCGGCGTTCCTCGGCGGCGGAGCCGGCCCGGGCCATGGCCCGCTCGGCGTCGCGCAGCGCGCGGACGGCGGTGTCCAGGCCGCGGGCGGACAGGATGCGGTCGGTGACGGTGACGGCCGGGTCGGCGGCGCGGGAGTCCTGCGCGAGGTAGCCGACCGGTCCGGTGCGGGTGACCGTACCGGCGGCGGGGGGCAGTTGGCCGGCGAGGGTGGAGAGCAGGGTGGTCTTGCCGGCGCCGTTGCGGCCGACCAGGCCGATCCGGTCGCCGGGGGCGATGTGCAGGGTGACGTCGGACAGCAGCAGACGGGCGCCGACGCGCACGTCGACACCACGGGTGGTGATCATGGGATAACGCTCCGAAACAGCTGACGGGCACACGGGTGGCGTGGAGGCGGGTCCGTCAGCTAGGAGGTTCGGGGCGTAGACATGTCGGCCAGGCTAGCGGGCGGCCGGAACGGACGCACCCGAATTAACGGGCGCATCCGGACCGGGCCGGACCGGACCGTTCGGTGAGGACGGCCGGACCGGACCGGACCGCTCGGCGAGGCGGGCCGGGGCGGCCGCACTGGCCCGAGCCGGCCGTCAGCCGCGCAGCACGGCGGCCACCACCGCCGGGTGGAACAGCCGGGTCGGCGGCGCGACCAGCGACAGCACCTCGTGGAAGGCCGCCGTGATCGCGGGGTTGTGGGTGGCGCCCCGGAGCACCTTGTCCAGGTAACGGTGCTGGAGCCTGATCAGCGCGCCCGAGGGCCCGCCCGTGGTGGCGGCGAAGCGGACGTCCTCGGCGCTGGACATCATCCACGCGGTCTTGGACACCGCCGCGATCTCCCGGCGCGCGTCACGGGCCGTGGCCGGCCCGACGCCGCCGTGCCGGGCGGCCGTACGGCGCAGTACCTGGGCGCAGAACAGCGACACGGTGATGCCCTGCCCGTACACCGGGTTGAAGGTGCTCGCCGCGTCGCCGACCGCCACCAGGCCGTCCGGGGCGCCGCGTTCGTAGTGCCGCCGCACGCCCGGGCCGGGCAGGAAGCCGCGCACCTCGCCCGCCGGTTCGGCGCCCCGCAGCATGTCCGCGAGGGCCGGGTCGCGCAGCCGGGACAGGTGCTCGGTGAAGCCCTCGGTTCCGGGTGCGGGTTCGGCGCCGCGCATCCCGGCCAGGCTGACGATCCAGCGGTCGCCCTCGACCGGCAGCAGGACGCCCATCCGGGGCTTGTCAGGAGCCTTGGTCTGGAGGTAGACCGCCTGGTGGCCGAGGTCGACGCCGGGCGGGCGGTGGAACAGCCGGGAGGCGTACGCGACGCCCGCGTCCACCCGCTCCTCGGGCACCGGGCGGCCCAGTTCGCCGAGCCACTTCGGCACCGAGGTCGAGCGGCCGGCCGCGTCGATCACCAACTCGGCCGGGATCTCCCGGACTTCGCCGCGCTCCTGGCCGCGCTCGCGGACCTTCACCCCGGTCACCCGCTGCGCGGAGCCGAGCAGGCCGACCACGTCGGTGCCCTCCAGGAACTCGATCGACGGCTCGGTGCGGACCCGGTCCAGCACCACCTTGTCCAGCGCCGGCCGGGTGCAGGAGAGGAAGGCCAGCTGGGCCGGGTAGTCGGCCATCCAGCCGGCGGAGCTGAGCCACCGGAGGTCGCCCGAGGTGGAGACCCGGTGTGCGCCCGCGTCGGTCAACTCCTGCTTGATGCCGGGCATCAGCTCCTCCAGCGCGCGGTGGCCCGCCTCCAGCACCAGGTGCGCGTGCCGGCCCTGGGGCACCCCGGCCCGGAACGCCGGCTCGTCCGGGTACCGGTCCCGCTCCACCACGACGATCCGCTCGGCGCGGCCCCGCAGCGCCCAGGCCGCCACCACGCCGGCCAGCCCGCCGCCGATCACCACCGCCGTGCCCCGCGCGGGGGCCGTCTCCAAAGTATTCATGCGACGTAGCGTAGTGGCGGCGGCGTCGGAGCGTAATCGGTCCAGTTGGACGAACGGGCGGACGGCGCAAGTCCGTTGACGTCGGGTCGGGACCGCCCAGGAGCCGCCGGGGGATCCGGTCGGAACGGTGGCGGTGAGGGGCGGTGGAGAGGATCGGTCGGGCGGGTACTGAACGGGTACTAAAATCGGGCGGGTTGCGTCAGCGTCCTGGTCCTCCGGGGCGCGCGGATTCGAGGAGGTGAGAGCCGTGGAGTGCAGTAGTACGGGTCGAAGTCGGCCCCGCCCCCGGTTGTCCCGCAGGATTCGCGGCCCCCGGCACTCCTCCTCCCGTACGGCTCCCGAGCAGGCCTGACCCCGCCACCGGCGGGGCGTTGCTGCCGGTCGCGCCGTGCGCGTGGCGGCGGGCCGGGCGCCCCCGGCCCGCCGTGCCGAGCGCGGCGGTGGCCGGGCACCCACCGTGGAGGTTCCCCGCCATGTCCGACTGGCGTGTGCGCGCCGTGCGCGCGAGCAAGCGTCCGTTCTCCCGTCCGACGGCCGAGCGGCGGCCCGTCGATCCCCGCTCCGCGCCCGAGCACTCGATGGACCCGCGCCCGGACCAGCCGGTCGAGCCGGTGGCCCTGGAACGTTCCGTGGTGGACGCGGCGGTCTACCGCGACGGCCGCCGCACCGACGCGCCCGCCGACCTCGCCGAGATCTACCGTGAACTGCCGGACCGGCCCGGCACGATGGCCTGGATCGGGCTGTTCCGCCCGGCGGAGGCGCAGCTGCTGGAGGCCGCGGACCGGTTCAACCTGCACGAACTGGCCGTTGAGGACGCCATCGTGGCCCACCAGCGGCCGAAGCTGGAGCGCTACGGCGACACCCTGTTCGTGGTGCTGCGCGCCGCCCGCTACCTGGACGAGGCGGAGGAGGTGGACTTCGGCGAGATCCACCTGTTCGTCGGCCCCGAGTTCGTCATCACCGTGCGCCACTCGCAGGCCCCGGACCTCTCCGCGGTCCGCCGCCGGCTGGAGGACGACCCGGAGCTGCTGGCGCTCGGCCCGGAGGCGGTGCTGTACGGGGTGCTGGACGCCGTGGTGGACGGCTACGCGCCGGTGATCGCCGGGCTCCAGCACGACATCGACGAGATCGAGACCGAGGTGTTCGGCGGGGACCCGCACGTCTCCCGCCGGATCTACGAGCTGTCCCGCGAGGTGATCGAGCTCCAGCGGGCCACCCGGCCGCTGCTGGAGATCATGCGGAGCCTGGAGGCGGGCTTCGGCAAGTACGGCACCGACGAGGAACTCCAGCGCCGCCTGCGGGACGTCGCGGACCACGCCACCTACGCGGCCGAGCGGGTGGACGGCTTCCGGCAGATGCTGCAGAACATCCTGACGGTGAACGCGACGCTGGTCTCGCAGCGGCAGAACGAGGAGATGAAGCAGCTCGCCGAGGCCGGGCACGCGCAGAACGACGAGATCAAGAAGATCTCCTCCTGGGCGGCCATCCTGTTCGCGCCGACCCTGATCGGCACGGTCTACGGGATGAACTTCGAGATCATGCCGGAGCTCAAGTGGGCCTTCGGCTATCCGTTCGCGATCGGGTTGATGGCGCTGGTCTGCACCGGGCTGTACCTGGTGTTCAAGCGCCGCGACTGGCTCTGACGGCCCCCGGCGGGCCGTCCGGGTGCCACCGACGACCCCCGTGCTAAGGAAGCGTCAAGATCCGCCTCCGCCGGTGTCAAGGAGCCGTCAGGGAGCGTCTCATCGCCGGTGGCGCGGCACTAGCGTCGCGCGGCGGAGAGAAACGGTTCTGTGCGCGGTTCCCACCGGGAGGTTCGGTTCCCACCGGGAGCCCCCGGAGGACCGTGCCACGGGGGAAAGGGACGTGTGGTCATGACCACCTCGACTGCAGGCAGAGCGGCCACCTCGGAGGAGGCGGCCGCCGGAGGGGACGACGGCCCGGAACCGGCCGGGAGCGGGGAGCCCGCGGGAGCTCGGGTGCCGTCCGGACCGCTGGCCCGGCTCGGGCAGGGCCTGCGGACGGTCGGCAGCCGCTCCTACTGGACCACCCCGCGCCTGGTGCGCGGGCTCACCGCCCTGAGCCTGGCCGCCCTGATCGGCCTCGGCGCGACCGCCACCGCCGTGCTCGGCGGCGCCCGGGACGGCACCGACACCATCGGCCACCGGGCGGCCCCGCAGGCCACCCGGGCCGCCGACCTCTACTTCGCGCTCAGCGACATGGACGCCCAGGCCGCCAACCTGCTGCTGGTCGGCGACGACCAGGACTACGCCGCGCTGCGCAAGCAGACCCTGGACACCTACGAGCTGCGCCGCAACCAGGCCGACGACGACCTCCAGCAGGCCGCCCAGGCCGCCGCCGACGACCCGGCCGGGCAGCGCGCCGTCCAGCTGGTGCTCGGCCGGCTCGGCAGTTACGAGGCCCTGGTGGCCCGCTCCCAGCTGCTGGAGGAGCAGGCCAAGGCCCCGGCCGGCAAGCCCTCGCCCGCCGCCCTGGACGCCTATCGGCAGGCCTCCGACCTGCTGCGCAGCCAGCTGCTGCCCGCCGCCGACCAGGTCACCGCCGCCAACGAGGCGACCGTCGACCGCGTCTACGGCCAGCAGCGCGCCGCCCTGGGCACCGGCTGGTGGTGGCTGTTCGCCGTCGGACTGCTCGCCCTCGCCGCCCTGTTCGGGCTCCAGCGCGCCCTGTTCGTGCGCTACCACCGGGTGTTCAACCCCGCCCTGGCGGGCGTCACCCTGCTGACCGGCGCGGTCCTGGTGACCGGCCTGGCCCTGGTGGGCCGCACCTCGGACCACCTGGCGACGGCCAAGAGTGACGCCTACGACTCGGTGATCGCCCTCAGCCGGTCCCGCGCCGTCGCGTACGACATGAACGCCGACGAGAGCCGCTACCTGATCGACCCGGGCCGGGCGGCCGTGTGGGAGCAGGCCTACCTGGAGCAGAGCCAGGCGATCGTCCACTTCGACGGGGCGACCCTGGACACCTACGGCACCCGGCTGCAGACCGCCGTCGAACGGCACCACCAGGACCGCTCGACCGTCCCCTTCGGCGGGTACCTGGGCGACGAGCTGCACAACATCACCTTCCCCGGCGAACAGGCGGCCGCCGAGCGGGTGTTGAGCGCCTTCCAGGAGTACCAGGCCATCGACCACCGGATGCGCGTGCTGCGCGGCGCGGGGCAGCTCAAGGACGCGATCACGCTCAACACCGGCCTCGCCGAGGGGCAGTCCAACTACCAGTTCGGGCAGTTGAGCACGGCCCTGGAGGACACCATCGACGTCAACCGGAAGGCGATGGACTCGGCCGTCGCGGCGACCGACGGCGACCTCGACGGCACCACGGCGGCCCTGGGCGGGGTCGTTCTGGCGGCGGCGGTGGCGCTCACCGCGCTGGGGGTGCGGCCCCGGCTGCGCGAGTACCGGTAGCGCGCGGCCCGTTGACGGGGCGACCGCGTGACGGGGCTGCCGCATGAGGGGATGACTGGAAGGTTGTGATCCGGGAAGCCGGAGGACGGGGCCCGGTGGCGATCGGCGGACCGCCACCGGGCCCTGCCGGCAGGCGGGGTGGCCGTCACCGGTGTGCCGGATTGACAAGCACCCTTGCCGTCCCGGCGAATAGCAGGCATGGCCGACGAAGAGTTCGAGAACGTCCTCACCACGGTGGGTCCGCGGCTGCGGGCCCTGCGCCGGGAGCGCGGCACCACGCTCGCCAAGCTGGCCGCGGCGACCGGGATCTCGCTCAGCACGCTGTCCCGCCTCGAGTCCGGGCAGCGCAAGCCGACCCTGGAGTTGCTGCTGCCGCTGGCCCGGGAGTACCGGGTGCCGCTGGACGAACTGGTCGGCGCCCCGGCCACCGGAGACCCGCGGATCCACCCGCGCCCGGTGACCAGGAACGGGCAGACCGTCATCCCGCTCACCCGCCACCTCGGTGGTCTGCACGCGTACAAGCACATCGTGCCACCGGGCCGGAACGCCGGGCCGGAGCTGGAGTTGAAGGTCCACGAGGGCTACGAGTGGCTGTACGTGCTGTCCGGGCGGCTGCGGCTGGTGCTCGGCCCGCACGACCTGGAGCTGACCGCCGGTGAGGCCGCCGAGTTCGACACCCGGACCCCGCACGGCTTCGGCAATGCCGGCCCGCAGCCGGTGGAGTTCCTCAGCCTGTTCGGTCCGCAGGGCGAACGGATCCACATCAGGGCGCGCCCGGGAACCTCTGTTCGGTAGGTTCGTTCCCTGACAGGGGGTCTCCGCTTCGGGCTCCCCCCAGGCCGTCGGGAGGGGCCGAATACATGAGTGTGCAGCAGAGCACGGAGTCCGGCGAGAGCGGCGGAACCGAGCAGAGGCCGGGGACCGCGCCGGCGGGGCCGGACACCGGGCCGGGCGGCGGTTCGGCCACCGGTTCGGTCACCGGCCCGGGCAGCGGCTCGGGCACTGGTTCCGGAGCCGGGACGGAGGAGCCGTCGGAGCCGGAAGCCGGGCGGGCCACCGGACCGGAGGAGCCCACCGGGAACGGTGCGAAGCCCGCGCGCAAGAAGCGCCCGTTCTGGCAGGAGCTGCCGATCCTGCTGGTGATCGCCCTGCTGCTCTCGCTCGGCATCAAGACCTTCTTCGTACAGGCCTTTTCGATCCCCTCCGGTTCGATGGAGAACACCCTGCAGATCGGCGACCGGGTGCTGGTCGACAAGCTCACCCCGTGGTTCGGCGCCGAGCCGGAGCGCGGCGAGGTGGTGGTCTTCCGGGACCCGGGCGGCTGGCTGGAGGACACCCCCACGACGAGCTCCGGCGGCTTCACCAGCACCGTTCAGAAGGCACTGAGCACCGTCGGCCTGATGCCCTCCGCGGACGAGAAGGACCTGATCAAGCGGGTCATCGCGGTCGGCGGCGACACGGTGGAGTGCAACGCGGGCAGTCCGGTGAAGGTGAACGGCGTCGCGCTGGACGAGCCGTACGTGTTCCCCGGGGCGACGCCCTGCGACAACGACCCGGTCGGCACCGTCACCGTGCCCAAGGGCAAGCTCTGGGTGATGGGTGACCACCGGAACAACTCCCGGGACTCCCGCCCGCACCAGAACCTCACCGGGGACGGCTTCGTGCCGGTGGACAACGTGGTCGGCCGGGCCTTCGTGGTGGCGTGGCCGATCTCCGACTGGTCCACCCTGCCCGTCCCGGGGACCTTCGACAAGGTGCCCTCCCGGGCCGCGGGCGGCCCGGCGGAGGCGCCCCCGGCGCCGGCGGCGCTCGCCCTCGCGGGCGTGGTGCCGATCGCGCTGTGGCGGCGCCGGCGGGCGCGGCGCACCGGGCGCTGAGCGGGACCGCTTCGCCGGAACTCCACCCGCCGTGTTCTACGCGGCTGTAGAGTTCCGGCGACGGGCCGCGGCGACGGGCGCGGTCGCACCGGTCGGAGCGGAGGCGGAGCCGTGGTGGAGGGTTCGAACGGGCCCGCAGTGTCCGCGATGTCGCCCGCCGTGTCGTCCGCTGAGTTCGCGGCGCCCGCGGTGTCGTCCGCTGAGTTCGCGGCGCCCGCCGTGTCGCCCGCCGAGTTCGCGGCGCCCGCGGTGTCGTCCGCCGAGTTCGCGGCGCCCGCCGAGGTGCCCGGGCGACCGGCGGACCGGGAGGTCCGGTGGGTCTACCAGCCGGTCGAGGTCGACCTCGGTGACGGCCGCTGGGCGCCCGGCCGGATCAGCGGCTGGTGGCAGGACCCGGCCGGGCGGAGCTGGTGCCAACTGCGGGTCGGCCGCAGCGGACGGCCCGCCGACTGGCGGCCGTTCGAACCCGACCGGGTACGGCTGCTACCGGTCTCCGGGTTGTGAAGAGAGTGTCGGGAGTTCTTGGCGGAACCGTTCGAAGGCACCTGTCGTCCCTGGGAGCGAACGCCGACTAGGCCACTTTCAGCAACCGGGGACGACGTGAGTTCCGAGATCTACTTCAGCAACAACTACCGTGACCTGTGCGAGCAGTACGGGACCGGCGCGGGCTTCCAGTTCGAGTTCTCCTGCTACCGCTGCTCCGACACCTGGCGCTCGCCGTTCGAGCGGTTCACCACCGGCCAGGTGGCGGGCTGGCTGGGCAAGGGCGTCAGCGCGGCCTGGAACCTCATCGGCGGCAGTGCCAACACCATCAGCAACGCCGCGGACGGCCTGGCCGGCCACACCTGGGGCAGCTCGCGGGACGCCGCGTTCCAGCGCGCGATCGACAACGCCAGCTCGCACTTCAACCGTTGCGCCCGCTGCACCCACTACGTCTGCGGCCGCTGCTTCAACCCGGAGCAGGGCCTGTGCTTCGGCTGCGCCCCGGACACCGCGGCCGAGGCGGCCGCGGCCCAGCGGCGCGGCCTCAACGACATGGTGTCGGACCGGGCGTACCAGGTCGGCCAGGAGTCCGGCGCGAAGTACGACGTGCGGACGCCGCGCCAACTGGTCTGCCCGCAGTGCCACACGGAGACCCACGGCACGCCGTTCTGCCCGGGCTGCGGGTTCAAGCTGGCGCAGCCCGTCCAGTGCGGGCAGTGCCACCAGGATGTGCCCGAGGGGGCGGCGTTCTGCCCGTCCTGTGGGACGAGGCGCTGAGCGGCCGTCAGTCGACGCGACGGGGCGCCCGCCGGCCGGTGAGGTCCGCGGGCGCCCCGTCGGTTCGTCCGGGGGCCGCCGGTTGCGGGACGGCCCCCGGGAGGGCGGCTCAGCCGTACGACACGTTGGCGCACGGGTCGTCGTCGGCCGAGCGGGCGGTTCCGCTGACGCTGCTCGGCAGCGGGGCCGGGGCGGCGGGCGCGCCGGGGGTCGAACCGGTGGCGGGGGCCGGGTTGGCGGCGGCGAAGTCGCGGCCGAGCACCACGCTCAGGCCCTTGCCGCCGGCCTGGACGCTCGCCCCGGGGAAGAGCTTGGCGACGGCCTCGGCGTTGCCGCGCTCGCCCGCGCCGTACTCGACCACGGTGGTGCTGCGGGCCTTGCCGGCCGCGTTGCCGACGGCGGTGACGGTGTAGCCGGCGGCCTTGACGGTCTCCGCGCCCTTGCTGCCGACGCCGCTCTCGCCGGTGCCGTTGAGGACGGCGACCTTGATGTCCGCGTTCTTGGCGGCCGCCGTCGGGGAGGGCGTGGCCTCGGCCGCGGGCGGGGTGCTGGGGGCGGCGGAGCCGGTGGCGGCCGGGCTCTGGGCGCTGGCGTCCTGGCCGTCGATGGTGTGGTCGGCCTTGAGCGCGGCCCAGAGCTGGTCCACGTCGGGGTGGACCAGGGCGACCCGGGGGCCTTCGTAACGCCACGGCGCGGTGAGGAACTTGACGTCGTGCAGGTCGACGTCCTTGATCGACATGGCGAAGGACATCAGCTTGGCGGCCGAGCCGAGGTCGGGGTCGACGGTCAGCGACTTGGTCGCCGCGTCGGCGAGCGGCAGCAGGGTGGTCGGGTCCATGCCGCGGGACTTGACCTCCTTGATGAGGGAGGAGAGGAAGGCCTGCTGGCGCTTGGTGCGGCCGATGTCGGAGCCGTCGCCGATGCCGTGCCGGACCCGGACGAAGTCCAGTGCGGACTGGCCCTCGACCTTCTGCTTGCCCTTGGCGAAGATGACCTTGCCCTTGCGGCCGAGGTTGGGGTTGAGATCCCCCTCGTAGACGTTGTTCGGCAGGCAGACCTCGACTCCGCCGACCGCCTTGGTCATCGCGGCGAAGCCGCCGAAGTCCACCACGATGGTGTGGTCGACGCGCAGGTTGGTGAGCTTCTCGACGGCGTTCTGGGTGCAGGCCGGGTTGCCCTGGTCGGTGTTGCCGACCGAGAACGCGCTGTTGAACATCACATTGGTCTGTTGCTTGCTCCACTTGCCGTTGGGCAGCTTGCACGGCGGGATGTCGACCAGGGAGTCGCGGGGGATCGAGATGCCGACGGCGTGCTTGTGGTCGGCGTAGATGTGCAGCAGGATCGCGGTGTCCGAGCGGGCGCCTTCGTCCCCGCCGCCGCCCAGGTCGCTGTTGCCGTTGCCGCGACTGTCCGAGCCGATCATCAGTACGTTGACCGGGGTGCGCCCCTGGGCGTCCGGGGCGGCCGCCTCGGGGCGGTCCTTGCTGAGGGCGTCGCGGTCGAAGGTGGTGATGTTGCTGTTCAGGCGGTAGTAGACGGCGCCGCCGGCGAGGACCAGCAGGGCGGTGCAGCCGGCCGTCACCCAGAGCACCTTCTGCTTGGTGCTGCGCTTGGGCTTCCGCCTGGCCCGGCCGGCGGGGCGGGCGTCGGGTATCCCCTTGCCCGGGCCGTCCTTGGCCGGGCGGTCCTTGGCCGAACGGTCCTCGGGGGAGCCGTCCCTGCTCGAACCGTCCGCGCCCGTACCGGGTTTGCGGTTCGCCGCTCTGCGTCCACCGGCCCGGTGCGACGAATTCTCGCTCTCGGTGGAACCCCTGCGACCCGACACGGCGTCATCCTCCACAGTTGCCACGGAACCCCGACGGAGCGGTGGCTTGCGTGGTCCTGGGTCGGAGTCGGATCCGGGTCGTCCCGCCGCTAAACTTTTACACCGCTGTAGAACTTCCAGAGGAGCATACTAGGCGCAGATGAGAAAAATACTGGTCAGACCATGAGAGAAGGTCGACCGGGTCTCATCTCCGTCGCTCCGTACCCGTACGAGGAGCACGATGACTCACCGGATCGCACGTTCGATAGCCGGCGTCCTGGTGGCACTGCTGGCCGCCGTCGGCCTCAGCGCCGCGGCATCGAGCGCGACGGCGGTGGCCGCACCCCGGACCGCCGTGAGCGGCACGGCCGTTGCCGGCGGACCGGCGGCCGGGACCGCCGCCGCCCAGGGCGCGCAGGACCGGCAGGTCGCGCAGGTCGCGCAGGTCGCGCACGTCGGGCAGGTCACGCAGGTCGCGCACGTCGCGGCCAAGGAGGAGAAGAAGAAGTCCGGCTTCTTCGCCAAGCTCGGCAAGTTCCTGCTGGTCGTGGTCATTCTGATCATCCTGTTCATCATCCTGGTGATCTGGGGCATCGTTCACCTGGTGCGGAAGCTCTTCCGCCGTCGCTGAGTCGGTTCCGGGGCGGCCCGCCCGGGTGCCGACACGGCGCCGGGGCGGGCCACCCGGCTGTGATTGGCCCTGTCCCGCCCGGCCGCCGCGCCCCAGGATGGGCGGCATGAGCGAATTCCCCCGGAACCCCGCCGCCGACGCGCTGCGCCCCGAGAGCCGGATCGTCCACCCGCCGCTGGCCGGACTCGGCGGCGCCCGGCCGATGGGCATCCCGCTGCACCAGGGCCACCTGTACGCCTTCGAGACCAGCGAGGCGCTCACCGCCTCCTTCACCGGCCCCGACGGCGCGTTCGTCTACAACCGCTACGGCAACCCCACCGTCCGCTCGCTGGAGGACGCCGTCGCCGACCTGGAGGGCGGCACCGGGGCGCTCGCCACCGCCTCCGGAATGGGCGCGATCAGCACCGTGCTGCTCGCCCTGCTGCGCTCCGGCGACCACCTGATCGCCCAACGGAGCCTGTACGGCGGGACGTTCGCGCTGCTGGCCGACCTCGCGCAGCGGTGGGGCGTCGAGGTCACCCACGTCTCCGGCTCCGACCCGGACGAGGTGGCGGCGGCGCTGCGGCCCACCACCCGGCTGCTGCACCTGGAGACCGTCTCCAACCCCACCACCCGGGTCACCGACCTGCCCGGGCTGATCGCCGTCGCCAAGCGGGCCGGGGTGCTCAGCGTGGTCGACAACACCTTCGCCACCCCGCTGCTGTGCCGCCCGATCGAGCACGGCGCGGACGTGGTGGTGCACTCGGCCACCAAGTACCTGGGCGGGCACTCGGACGTGCTGGCCGGGATCGCGGTCTTCGCCGACCCCGAACTGCACCGGAAGGTCTGGCACCACGGGACCGAACTCGGCGCCAGCGCCGACCCCTTCGCCGCCTGGCTGACCCTGCGCGGCCTGCAGACCCTGGCGCTGCGGGTCCGCCGCCACTGCGACACCGCGCTCGACCTGGCCACCCGGCTGGCCAGCCACCCGGCCGTGGACGCCGTCCACTACCCGGGCCTGCCCGACCACCCCGACCACGAACTCGCCCGGCGCCTGCTGCCCGACGGCCACGGCGGCGTGCTGGCCTTCGACCTGGCGGGCGGCCGCGAGGCGGCCCGGGCCTTCACCGAGTCCGTCCGGCTGGCCGCGCTGGCACCCTCGCTGGGCGGCGTCCACACCCTGGTGGTCCACCCCGCCAGCACCTCGCACCGGCAGCTGTCGGACGGGGAGTTGGCGGCGGCGGGCATCGGCCCGGGCACGGTGCGGGTCTCGGTGGGCATCGAGCACCCGGAGGACCTGTGGGCGGACGTCGAGCAGGCCCTCGCGAAGGCCGGGTGAGGCCCGACCTGGTGGGGCGGTAATCCCGGTGGGGCGGTAATCCGGGTGCGGGGATCGTAGCCGGCCGGGCATGATCCGGCCCATGGGAACGGACATCCGGGGCTTCGTGGAGTGCCGCACCTGGGCCCCGGCCTAGGGCGCGTCTTGTGGATCAGGCCAGGCCCGCGACGCCAGGGCACGCACCTCGCCGCGTTGTCGTCGGTCGCCGATGGCCCCCAGCCTTCGGCCGGGAGGTGCCCCCACCGCATGGACTCCCTCCTCCGCCTTGCGATGCACGCACCCTGACGCCGCGGTCTGGTCCGACCTGATCCACAAGACGCGCCCTCAACCCCGGGGAGCGGGCCTGGCAGGCGGCCGTCGACCTGTCCCTGCTCGGCCCGACCAGGGACTACGCCGCCTTCGCCTGCCTCTTCGGGGTACGGGACCCGCACGGCCACTGGCGGCCGGTGGTCGGCGCCCGCGGCCTGCCCGAGGACGCCTCGGCCACCACCCGGGCCGGGCACGCCTCCTGGGGTCCGGCGGCCTTCGGCGCCACCTGGCTGGGCTGGGACGAGGTGCTCGCGGTGGACTGGGACGAGCCGGCGCTGCCCCGGGCGACCAGGATCGCCCGGTACCGGCGGCGGCCCGACGGCTCGCTGGATCCGGTCCGGCGGGAGGACTGGAGCCGGGCCTTCGCCCGGGCCGCCGGGATCGACAGCCGGACCTTCGACTTCGGGCGGCTCGGCGAGCACTGGGCCGAGGGCACCGAGTGGGACACCGGCCCGCTGGTCTTCCGGGCCGAGCGCGACCGGCGCCGCGACGCCGTTCCCGCCGACGGGCCGTGGCGGCCGGTGTGGACGGTGCTTCGCACCCTTGCCGAGGTGCACGGGGAGCAGCACGTCCGGCTGGTGGTCTGGTTCGAGGAGTAGCCCGGCGGGCCGGTGGTCCGGCTCGAGAAGTGGTCCGGTTCGAGAGCTGGGCGGGCGGGCCGTCAGCGGGCCCTGGGCCGGGCGGCGAGCAGGGCGATGTCGTCCTCCGCGGCGGGCGCCGGGGGCGGGGCGAGGGAGTGCAGGACGGCGTCGAGGAGCTCGTCGAGGTCGCCGGTGGCGGGGAGCCTGAGGGCGGCGAGGCGCTCCAGCGAGGTGTCGATGTCCTCGTGCCGACGCTCCACCAGGCCGTCGGTGTAGAGCAGCAGGGTCTGCCGGGGGTCGAGCGGGTGGGTGGACTGCTCGTAGCCGCCGAAACCGGTGCCGAGCGGCGGGCCGGTGGGAACCGGCAGCAGCTCGGTGGGGTGGTCCGGGGTGATCAGGGCGGGCGGCAGGTGCCCGGCGCTGGAGAAGGTCCAGCGGGCGCGGCCGGGGTCGGCGAGGGCCAGCAGGCAGGTCGCCGGGCGGGCGGTGTCGTCGGCGGAGATCACGGTGTCGAGCTGGCGCAGGATCCGGTGCGGGGGCAGGTCCATGGTGGCGATGTCGCGCAGCGCCGAGCGGTAGTGGCTCATGTCGACGGCCGCCTCGACGCCGTGCCCCATCACGTCGCCCATGGCCAGCAGGGTGCGGCCGAAGGGCAGTCGGACCGTCTCGTACCAGTCGCCGCCGACCACCGAGCTGCTGCCGGAGGGCAGGTAGCGGGAGGCCAGTGCGAGGTTCTGGTGCGGGTTGCCGGGCTCGCTCAGCAGGGCTCGCTGGAGTTCCAGGGCGATGCCCTGGGAGCGGGTGTAGCTGCGGGCGTTGTCGATGCCGGTGGCGGCGCGGGCGGCGAGGTCGCCGAGCAGGGTGGCCTCGTCCGGGGTGAAGGCCGGGGTGGCGGCGGTGCGGCCGAGGGTGAGCACCCCGACCAGGCGGCCGCGGGCGGAGAGCGGCAGGACCAGCAGTGAGGCGGTGCCCGCCGGGCAGGCGTCGGCGGGGCCGGGTTCGGTGAGCACGGCGACGCCGCCGGCCAGGCCGCGGGCCGCGGCCGAGCCCTCGCGGTGGCGCACGGACTCGCCGGGGCGGGCCAGTTCGGCGAGGGCGGCGTCGAGTCCGGGTACGGCCCGGACCGCGGCGCGGTGCAGCCGCTGGGCGCCGGCCCGGCCCGGGCGGGCGGGCTCGGCCTCGGGCGGCAGCACGTCGACGACGGCGAGGTCGGCGAGGGCGGGCACGGTGAAGGCGGCGAGTTCCGCGCAGGTGGTGCCGATGTCGAGGGTGGTGCCGATCCGCTCGGCGGCGGCGTCCAGCAGGGCGAGCCGGGCGCGGGCGTGGTCGAGTTCGCGCAGCTGTTCGCGGGCCGGGTCGGGGTCGTCCAGGACCGCGACGATCACGCCGGTGGTCCGCCCGCCGTTCCGCAGCGGCCGGTAGCGCACCCGTAGTCCGGGCGGGACGGGGGCGTCCGGGCCGTCGGGACCGCCGCTGACGTGCTCGCGGTCGCGGCCGTCGGCGAGGACGCGGCGCAGGGTGGCGACGGCACCGGCGAAGGGGGTGGCCGCGGCGGCGCGGCCGAGCAGGTCGGCGCGGCGCAGGCCGGTGACGGTGGTGAACGCCGGGTTGAGGTAGTGCCAGCGCAGCTGGTCGTCGAGCAGGGCGATGCCGACCGGGGCGGTGGCGAGCAGTTCGCGGAGCAGGTCCGGGTCGCTACCGGGGGGCTCGTCGGTGGGGTACTCCATGCCTGGGTTCTGGTTGCCGGGGCTCTGGCTGTCGGGATTCTGGCTGCCGGGGTTCTCGATGTCACGGCCCGGGCGTCCGAGGCGGTCACTGCCGGTGATGGAGGCGAGGCGCGCGGCCAGGGCTGCCGCGGTCGCCGTCAGGGAGCGGGCGTCCGGGGGTGGGGTGCCCTCTGCTCGGGGCCCGTGCCGGAAGTGCATAGCCCCATGATCACGCGCCGGAGCGCGGCACGCCTACAACTGGGTGAAACCTTGACCGCTCGGAGACGGTGTCGTAGCGAAGAGCGAAGAGCGAAGAGCAAGGAGCGCAGCGCGGCCGGTTGCGTGCGCGCACACACACTTGTAGAGTGCGTGCACACGCACACAGTAATCGACCCGCCCGGAACGCCCGGCGGTCGCGAGGAGGGCCCGCATGGCAGTCACCCCGATGAACGGCACCCGGATCGTCCTGATCACCGGCACCTCCTCCGGAATCGGCCTCGCCGCCGCCGTGGCCGCCGCCCGGGCCGGCTTCCGGGTGGTCGCCACCATGCGCGACACCGGCCGGGCCGGGAACCTGCTGCGCGCGGCGGAGGAGGCGGGCGTCGCCGAGCGGATCGAGATCGAGCGGCTGGACGTCACCGACCCGGCCTCCGTCGCGCACTGCCTGGACGTCGTCCTCGACCGGCACGGGCGGCTGGACGCCGTGGTCAACAACGCGGGCGCGGGCTTCGTCGGCACCGTCGAGCAGGACGGCATGGCGCCGGTGCGCGCCGCCATGGAGGTCAACTACTTCGGCGTGGTCGAGGTGACCAGGGCCGCGCTGCCGCACCTGCGCGCCGCCGGCGGCCGGGTGGTCACCGTGACCAGCGTCGGCGGGGTGGTCGGACAGCCCTTCAACGAGGCCTACTGCGCGGCCAAATTCGCCGTCGAGGGCTTCATGGAGTCGCTGGCACCGGTCGCCGCGGCTGTCGGGGTGGCCGTCAGCGTGGTCGAACCGGGCGCGGTGGCCAGCGAGTTCATCGGCAACCAGGGCATCGACGTGCCCGCGCTGGTGGCCGCCGCCGGCCCGTACGGCCCCGCCCTGGAGGCCTACGTCGACCGGACCTTGAAGGCTTTCGGCGGTGCCCAGACGCCCGAGGAGGCGGCCGCGCCGATCGTCGACGTGCTCACCGCCGAGCGGCCGCCGCTGCGGGTGCAGACCTCCGAGGCGGCCCGGGCCTTCGTCGGGGTCAAGCTGGCCGACCTGGACGGGTCGGCGGTGGGGGCGATGACCGGCGGCTGGGTCACGACCGGCGGCGCCTGACCGTCGGGCGTGGGTCGCCGGGCTTGTGTCCGGGCGGCGCGAGCGGGCGTTCGGGCGGCGCGGGTGGTCGTCCGGGTGGGCCTCCCGGCGGGTCCGGGCGGTGGGTCGTGGGTGATCACCGGTCATACTTGGGCGGCGGCGCCGGGGCCGTCGGCGGCGTCGGCCGCGGGCAGCCCCGCCCGTGCAGGACAGCCCGTCAGCAGCCCAGACCGGAGGAACCGATGAGCCCCCACCAGCCGACCAGTCGTCCGGCGGCAGGGGCTCCGGGGGTGCCGTGGAACCGGCAGCGGCAGCGCAGCAACAACGAGTGGCTGCTGCTGGAGCTGCTGCGCACCGGCGGCGGCACCTCGCGCGCCCAACTGGCCCGGGACACCGGCCTGTCCAAGCCCACCGTGTCCGCCGCGCTGGCCGACCTGGAGCAGGCCGGGCTGGTCCGCGAGGCCGGGTGGGTGGCGCCGGAACGGGGCCGCACCGCGGTGCTCTACGAGGTCGACCCGACGGCCGGTCACGTGCTCGGCGTGGACGTCGGCCGGGCCCGGCTCCGGGTCGCCGTGGCGGACCTGGCGGGCACCGTGGTCGCCCGGCGGGACGTGCCCAACCGGGGGCGGACCGCGGACGCCGTCGCGGACGCCGTGGTCGCCGCCGCGTGGGAGGCGACCGCCGAGGCGGGCCTGGCCGCCGGGGACCTCGTGCACGCGGTGATCGGCACGCCCGGGGTGTGGGACGAGGAGCGGCGCGGCCTGCGGTACGCCACCAGCCTGCCCGGCTGGGGCCGGCCGGGGCTGTTCGACCGGATCGGCGAGGGCCTGGGCACGGCCGTGACGGTCGCCAACGACGCCAACCTGGCCGCGCTCGGCGAGTACACCCTGGGGGCCGGGCGCGGCAGCCGGATGTTCGGCTACCTGCTGGTCGGCACCGGCCTCGGCGTGGGGGTGGTGAAGGACGGCGAGCTGCTGCTCGGTGCGCACGGCGCGCTCGGCGAGATCGGCCTGGCGCCGCTGCCCGCCGGCCCGGGCGAGCCGGCCGTGGCCACGCTGGAGCAGGAAGCGGCGGCGGACGCGGTGGTGCGCGCCGCCCGGGAGTTCGGGCTGGCGGGGAAGGGCCGGAGCCGGCTGACGGCCAAGCAGGTCTTCGAGCGGGCCCGGGCCGGGGAGGACGCGGCCCTGCGGGCGGTGGAGTGGGAGGCGGACCGGCTCGCATACGCGGTGGCGGTGCTGTCCGCCGTGCTGGACCCGGACCTGCTGGTGCTCGGTGGGGGAATCGGCAGCAGCGCGGACCTGCTCCTGGAACCGCTGGAGCGGGCCCTGCGCCGCTTCGCGCCGATGCCTCCGACGCTCGCCCCGAGCCTGCTGGGGGAGGAGGCGGTGCTCCTCGGCGCGGTGGCCACGGCGCTGGAGACGGCGCGTCCCGATGTGTTCGAGCGCCGGACGGCGGAGCTGTGAGGGTGGGCGCTGTGAGGGCGGGGGCCGTGAGGTGGGCGCTGTGAGGCGGGGGTTGCGCGGTGGCGGCTGTGAGGCCGGGGCCGGTGGGTGCGGTGGAACCCGCCGGCCCCGGGCGGGTCAGCCGGTGGCCAGGGTCAGGCCGTAGGTGTCGAGGATCGGGTTGACCGGCTGGAAGTAGGTCTCGCCTCCGGAGGTGCAGTCGCCGGAGCCGCCGGAGGTCACGCCCTGGGCCTGGTCGCCGGAGATGAACGAACCGCCGGAGTCGCCCGGTTCGGCGCAGACGTCGGTGCGGGTGAGGCCGTAGACGCTGCCCTCCTGGTAGTTGACGGTGGCGCCCAGCTCCTGGACGGTGCCGCAGTGCCAGCCGGTGGTGGAGCCGGAGCGGCAGACCGAGCCGCCGACCGTCTGCTCGGACGAGCCGCCCACCGTGACCGCGCCGCCGGCGTAGTCGTTCACCTGCGGCTGGGCCGTCCAGTCGGATCCGGCCGCCACCCAGGAGTAGTCGTTGCCCGGGAAGGTCGAGCCCTGGAAGGTGTCGATCGAACTGCCGTCGGAGGCCGTGGCGTTGGAGCCGGGCTGGCCGCAGTGACCGGCGCTGACGAAGCCGGGCTGGCCGTTCTGGGTGACCGGGAAGCCGATCGAGCAGCGGGCGGCGTTGTCGATGTAGTACGCGTCCCCGCCGTGCAGGTCGGCGAGCGGCCGGGGAGCGGCGGTGGCCCGCTCGACCCGGACCAGGGAGCGGTCCACCCCGGCCCGGTCCAGGAAGGCCCCGGTGCGGACGTCGTCGGCGGACCGCACCACGACGGTGTTGGCTCGGACGTCGACGTACCAGAGCGGGGTGGCGTCCGGGGCGGCGGCCCGGGAGGCCCGGTCGAGCGCGTCCTTGGCCCGGTCCAGGGACGCCAGCGAGTGCCGGACGACGGTGGCCCGGCCGCCGTGGGCGGTGATGGTCCGGGCGGCCGAGGCGTCGGTGGTGGCGACCACCAGCTCGGCCTGCGGTCCGTCGATCCAGGCGCCGGCCCAGCGGTCGCCGAGCGTCTGGGTGAGGGCGCGCTGGACGGCGGTGGCGCGGCCCTCGCGGGCGATCCGGTCGGCGGCGGCCTGCGGGGCGAGCCCGAGGTCGCGCTGCATCGCGTGCAGCAGGGGGGTCGGTACGGCCGCGGTGCGGGTGGGGGCGGCGGCCAGGGCGGCGGCTATGGACGGGTCGTCAGCGGGGGCGCTGACGGCGGGTGCTGCGGTGAGCGCGACGGTCGCGAAGGCTGCGGCGACAGCGAGCGCACGGATCCGGAGCATGGGGTCTCCTCGTTCGGCGTGGGGGTTGCCGGAACCGTAGCGAGCTGATTGGCATGTTCGGAACATGTCGTAACGCCCCGCGCTCCGGTGCTATACCCCTGCGGGCGTTCGGGGCGGTGGCCGGTCGCGTCGGGTGGTCGCGTCGGGTGGTCGCGTCGGGTGGCCGCGTCGGGCGGTCGGAAGATCTCGATCCGCCAACGAGTGGGGAAACCGTGCTCACGGCGTGTGCAGGTTCTGCTTGAATCGCACGCCTCACCCGTACGGACCCACGGAACGGAGCGTTCCCCCTTCATGGCTTCACCGATATCCGGGCGTCGCAGGACGGCCGGCCTGGCGGGATTCGCCGGACTCGTCCTCACCGTCGCTCTGGCGCTGGCCGGTTGCGACCCGTCGGCGGCGGACACCACGCCGACCTCCTCCCCGAGCGTCGCGGCCACGCCGAGCGCCGCCGCGCCCACCTCGGCCGCGCCCGCGAGCCCGACGGTCCCGGCGCCGCCGGTGGTCACCCCCTCGGCGCCGCCCGTCGCGACCGCCCCGCCGCCGTCCGCCCCGCCCGCCGCGCACCCGCAGACGCCGTCCGCCAAGCCGCAGCCCAAGGTGACCACCGCCCAGCCGCCGAACGACCCGCAGTCGCAGCACACCCAGGCGGCGGGCGGCACCGAGTGCGAGATCCGTTCCAACGCGGGCAACTGCTACGCGGCCGGGCAGTTCTGCCGCAACGACGACCTGGGCCGGAGCACCCACGACGCGAACGGGCGGATGATCTACTGCCGGATGGTCAGCGGAAAGCCGCACTGGCAGGCGTGAGTCACCCGCCGAGGGTGTCCCAGAACAGGTGCTCGTAGGCCTGGAGCAGCAGGCCGTACTCCCGGGCGGCGGCCAGCGTGCGGTCGTCCAGTGGGTCCGGCCCGAGGGCGTCGGCGGCCTGTTGCTCCAGTTCGGGCGCCGGCTGGGCGAAGAAGTCGAAGAAGGCGCAGGCCTCGTCGGAAAAGCCGTGGTGGCGGCGCAGCGCCGCGGCGATGGTGGCGCAGTAGCCGCCCCAGGCGGCGAAGTTGGCCACCAGGGCGGTGGCCGCGGCCGGCGGCGGGGCGTTCAGGGCGAGCCAGGCGAGGTAGGACGGGTAGGCCTGGCAGCCGGGCAGCGGCACCCGGGCGTCGACCGCCCGGCGGTCCAGGCCGCAGGCCGCGGCGAGGGCGGGCAGGGTGCGCAGTGCGGCGCTCTCGCCCTCGGCGAGGGTGACGAGCCAGGCGCCGAGCGGCCGGTCGGCGCAGCGGGTGGCGAGCAGCAGCAGGCTGCGCCGGTCCGAGGTGATGATCCGCTGTTGCTGGGCGGCGAGTTCGGCCACCGCGGAGAGCGGGGCGGTGCCGTCGGCGAGTGCGGTGACCAGGGCGGGCGCGGTGTCGCCGGGGGCCAACTCGGCGCGCAGGCGGCGGATCTGGTCGAGGATCGGATGGTTCACCGGTGCCTCCGGGGTGCGGTTCGGTCCGGTGCCCATTCCTACCGGTTGCGGGCCTCGGGGCGGTGGCGACAGGCCGGGGCTCCGGGATGGGGGCTCCGGGGGGCTCCAGGGTGCTCGGGCGGTGCGGGTGCCGGGGGCGCCCGGTGGTTCGGCGCCCCCGGTCCGGGTGGCGGGCGGTGCGGGGGTCAGGCTCCGGCGCAGGCCTTGGTCAGCTCGCCGGCGGCGTCGCCGATCGGCCCGAAGTCGGGCTCAGTGCCCTTGGAGACGGCGGTCTGGGCGTTGTCCACGGCCTTGGACAGCTTGTCGGCCGCCGCGTCCACCTTGCCGTCGCCGTCCTGGCGGATCTTCCTGACGTCCTCGACGATCTTCTTGAGGGCCGTGCCGGTGTGTTTGCGCCGGCTCTCGTCGGTGATCTGGCCGACGTTGAGCGCGGAGTCGGTGAGGTCCTGGACGTCACCGGTGAGGCTGATCGCCCGTTTTCCGCAGTCGAGGGCCTGGTCGGTGTTCTTGCACGCGGTGAACAAGGGGGCCGCCACGAGCAGAACGAGCGCGGTGGCGGCCAGGCGGTACGGGTTCTTCGTCATGTCTGTATCCCTCCCGCGTCTAGAACGCCCCGTGCTCGTGCGGCGGTTCCGGTGCGACGGGTGAACGGTCGGGAAAGAGGCAACTACGGATGAGGGGTTGACGGACCGTCAGCTCAGGCGGTTCTGCCGGTGGAACCGGTCCTGCCGGTCCTGCCAGTCCTGCCAGTCCCGCCACGCGGTCGGCGGGAGCAAGGTGCGGCTGCGGGACAGGAGTTCGTACAGGCCGGGCCCGTAGCGGGCGGCCAGCTCGGCGTTGTGGACGAACACGTCGAGCTCGTTGGCGGCCGTGATGGCGAGGAAGGCCCGCAGGTCCTCCTCCGGCGGGGTGTGGTCCTCGCCGGTGAACCGGTCGTGGAACAGCGGCGCTTCGTCCCGGCCCAGGCGCGGGTAGACGGCGGACCGGTCGCAGCTGGCGTACAGGTAGACGATCGCCTCGGCGCGGTCGCCCAGGAGGTCGACCAGGGTGGTCCGTTCGTCCAGGGTGAGCAGGGCGCCGTCGAACCCGTCGGTCCCGTACGCGGCGTGGCAGAGCCCGGCCACCTGGACGGCGGAATCGGTGCCCCAGTCGGCCAACCGGGCCGCCACCCGGGTCAGGTGGTCCAGCAGGGTGCCGCCCGGGTGCGGGATCCGGTCGGCCTCGTGGGAGCGCAGGAACTCCTCCACGTGGCTCCGCGCGGGAGCGGTGCGGCGGTCGGGTGATGTCACCTGACGAGTTCTACTCCTGTGCCGGAGCGCCCCACAACCGGGGCCGACCGTGAGGTCTCTCACGCCCGTCATCGGCCCACGCGGCGTTTCGACGACGGGAGTTCGAGGCGTTTCTAGGCGTTGCGTACCCGCTAGGCCGTTTCTGGTCTAGTGTGCCGTTGACTGACGCGCAGTGGGCGCGGATGGCGAAGACCGTACAGAGCCGTGTTCGCGGCTGCGGTCGACCCTTTTGGCGATCCACGAGGCCGTGTTGGGCCAGCTACTGTTACCGGGGCCATGCTCGTGCGGGAGGCCGCCACCGGTGTTCCGGTGGCGGCCTCCCGGTGTCGGCTCGGGTCAGCGGAGCTGGAAGAGCGCGGTGTGGGTGGTGCCGTCGTTCAGGCCGAGGGTGAAGGTCCGGCAGGTGCCGCTCCAGGCCTTGTCGGTCTTCCAGACATAGGTGTAGGTGCCGCTGGCCGGGTCGTACTGCAGGGTGCTGTTGCCGGCGGTCTGGGCGGGGACGGGTGAGCCGATGGCCGCGCCGGTGGTGCAGTCGGTCTGCTGCACGGTGGGCTGGCCGGTGGCCAGCACGCCGAGGCCGCGGTCGCCGCCGAGGCCGAACTGGATCGGGACGGCGCGTCCGGCCTTGATCGCGTTGACGGCCGGCGGGTTGGCGACCGGCGCCTGGAAGCCGCTGAACGGGTAGACGTAGCCGTACTGCGCGGCGGTGCTGGTGCCGCCCGGGGTGGTGACGGTGACGCCGACCGCACCGACGCCGCTCGCGGCGGGGGCGGTCGCGGTGATCCGGGTGTCGGTGTCGACGGTGAAGGCCGCCGCCGGGGTGGAGCCGAAGGTGACGGCGGTGGCTCCGGTGAAGTTGCTGCCGGTGATGGTCACCGTGTTGCCGCCCGCCAGCGGCCCCTGAGCGGGGGCGACGCCGGTGACGACCGGCGCGGGGGCCTGGTAGGTGTAGGCCCCCGCGGTTGCGGTGCGGCCGCGGGCGGTGAGGGAGACGTTGGCGGTGCCGGCCGCGTGCGCGGGGGCGGTCGCGGTGACAGTGGTGTCGTTGACGACGGTGAAGCTGCCCGCCGGGGCGCCGTCGAAGGAGACGCCGGTGGTGCCGTACAGGTGGCTGCCGGTCAGGGTGACGGTGGTGCCGCCGGTGGTCGGGCCGTGGTCGGGGGCCAGGCCCGTGACGGCGGGCGGGACGGGGGCGTCCAGCGCGATGTCGTAGCCGCCGTAGCCGGCGGGGGCGGTGGCGGCGACGGTGTTCGTCGCGGTGTCGAGCGTGGTCATGACGCCGGCGGAGGGGCTGCTGATGTAGGCGTGGGCGCCGTCCGGGGAGATCGCGATGGCGTACGACCACTTCTTGGTCGGGATGGTGGCGACCACGGTGTTGGTCGCGGTGTCGACCACCGACACCGAGTTGGTCTCGTTGGCGGTGTAGACGTAGTTGCCGTCCGGCGTGACGGCCACGCCCTGCGGGAAGACGCCGACCGTGACCGTCGCGGTGACCGTCGCGGTGGCGGTGTCGATCACCGAGAGGGTGTTCCTCTTGGAGGTGGCGTACACGTGCGCGCCGTCGGGGCTGACCGCCAGCCGCTGCACGTTCTGGACCGGGACGGTGGCGGTGACGGTGTCGCTGGCGGTGTCGACCACCGACACCGTGTTGTTGCGGGAGCTGGTGACATAGAGTCGGCCGCCGTCCGGGGAGATCGCGACGCCTGCCGGGTCGGCGCCGGTCGCGAGGGTGGCGGTGACCGTCCCGGTGGCCGTGTCGACCACCTCCACCCCACCCTCCTGGTAGGTGACGTAGGCGTGGGCGCCGTCCGGGGAGAAGACCACCGGCATCGGAGTGTGGCCCGCGCCGAGCTCGACGGTACCGGTGACGGTGTTGGTGGTGGTGTCGATCACCGAGATGTTGTGGACGAAGCGGCCGCTGACCCACACCTGCTTGCCGTCCGGGGTGACCGCCACGTTCTGCGGCCCGCCGTCGACCGGGATGCTGGCGACCGTCGACCCGGTCGCCGGGTCGAGGGCGGTGACGGTGCCGTACCCGAAGTTGGTGATGTAGAGCAGCGGTGCGGGCTCGGCCGCCGCGTGCGCGGGCACGGCCGGCAGCACCGCGCCGACGGCCCCGAGGACCACGATCGCCAGCGCCGCCCCGGCGCTGCGCCGCAGGCGGCCTTCGGGTACCGGGCGTCGGCCAAGGGCCATGAGCGTGGGTTCCACCTCTCGGAGGGGTCCGATCGGATTCAATCGTTCCGATTCAACTCATGCTATTCACAACCTTTCTGATGTCACATCAGTTGTCATATTCTGTTCATGGCATGGACTTTAATTGATCAAATGAGGCCGATCTTGACTGGCGGGCAGCCGCGGTACCGCGCCCAGGGTCGACCCCGCGCAGTCCACCGCCCCGGCGAGCGTGTACCGCAGTTCCCCGGTGCCACAGGGGATCACCTCGGGTCCGTTGCTCGGCCGGGACGGCGGGTGCCGGCACCCACCCGGGCGCCGGGATTTCGGGGCGGGTCGAAGCAGCCGCTCCGGCCGGGTAGGGGGCCGGTTTGGGTCTGTCAGTCCTGCGGCCTGACCTCGGTCAGGGCCGGCGGCCAGTCGTCGGGGATCTCGTTGGTCTGCGGGGCGTACAGCCGCAGGGTGACGGAGAACTTGCCGCTGGTGGGGATCGGGAGCCAGTTGGTCCTGGGCAGGGAGTCGTCCTCGGGCGCGACGGCACTGAGGTAGAGGGTGGTCGCACCGGTGTCCGGGTCGGAGCACGGCGGGGTGAAGTGGCCGACGGCGTAGATCTCGGCGGGGTTGGCGACGAGGAAGGACTCGGCGTCGTAGGCGGTCAGCGACCAGAAGGCGTTGACGGGCGGCAGTTGGCCGGCGGGGAAGGTGAGGGTGTAGCGGATCGGCTTGCCGGTGCTGTCGGTCGACTGCCCGCCGGTACTGGGGTAGAGGGCGTCCTCGGGCAGGTTGGCGCCCAGGCCGATCAGGGCGACGTAGGCGCGCTGCACGTAGTCGGTGCCGTAGTAGCCGATGTCGGTCTTGGCGAAGGCCCAGCCGTTGATCGGGTCGGGCCCCTGGTGCTGGGTGATGATCGTGAGGCCCTCCTCCTTGGCCCGGTCCAGGACCTGGGCGTCGGGGAGCCTGGCGGGGTCGTAGGGGTAGACGCCCAGCTCGGCCAGGGTGGCGCTCATGACCGGGTCCGCCGGGTTGAGCGGGGTGCTGGGCAGCAGCTCGATCAGCCGGGCGAAGAAGTCGGGGCCGCTGAGGGCGTTGATCAGCTCGGACGGCGGGGCGGTGGAGACGGCGGGGTCGTAGGTGCCGTCCGGTGGAACGTAGGTGCCGTTGTCGGGCCAGGCGCTCAGCGGCAGCAGCCGCATCAGGTCCTGGTACGCGGTGACGGCGCTCACCTGCTCGTCGTCCAGGCCGAACAGCTCGATGCGGCCCAGCAGCCAGACGGTGTCGGTCTCCATGGGCACGTGGTGCACGTCGTCGGGGAGTTCGCCCTCCCAGCCCGGTCCGGTCAGCGCGTAGGCGTAGACCTCGGCACCGGAGGACGGGTCGGTGGTCGGGGTGCCGAGCGGGGCGATGCTGCTGGGCGACTTGAACGAGGTGTTCGACCAGGCGTCCATCAGCTGCATCAGCCAGTAGCGGCCGGGTTCCATCACCGGCACCGCCAGCACCATCGGCTCGGCTGCCAGGTCGATCCATGCCAGCGAGTAGAGCGTGTCCACGTTGGGGCGGACCACGTCCTTCATTTCGGGTGTGGGCGGCGCGGTCCACTGACAGAACTGATTGGTGGGTGCCTGCGTCGCGTTCACCTTGACGGTGTTCGTCTGCAGTTGGCGGGTCAGCTCCATCATGATCAGCGCGTAGCCGAAGACGTAGACGTCCGTTGCCGCGGCCTGATCGCGGTGCTGGTGCTCGGGGTGGGGCGTTGAGGCCATGCCGTCGTCCCTTCCGGTGTGTTGGAGCAGCGACGCTAGTGCCCGGTTCGTGGCAGCCGCAGCGAAGGATCAGGCCAAGGTGAAGGCCCTTCACAATTGGAGTCCAACGCTCCTCACTGCCCGCCAGTCACAGGGGACACAGCCCGGCATCGGGGGCCCGGGGCGTGGCATACGCCGCAGGCCCGTGCCGAACTGCGCAGACGACTGGGCGCCTGACGGAGCGTCCGCTCGGCACACTCCGCCTTTGCCCGGCTGTCGAATGGCGCTATCCGATCGGTGTACGGCGACGCGGAGGGCCGGAGCAGTGGGGGTCCTTGCTACTCCGGCTGGTCGGCCGGCTGCGGGATCACCGTCCGGATATTGCGTCGCCGCAGGTGCTCGCGGATGGCCCGGGACGAGTAGGCACGATCGGCCAGGACCACGATGGGCCGGGTGCGCGGCCTGCCGACCGGCCTCGGCACGAGCAGGGCAGCCATGACGTGCTCGAACGCAGGTGCGTCGCCGGCCTGGCCGGGTGTGAGGAAAAAGCACAGCGGGCGGCAGCGGCTGTCCGCGGCGAGGTGGATCTTGGTGGACAGCCCGCCACGGGAGCGTCCGATGGCGTGGTGGGCAGGCTCGTCGGCCGGTGCCTCTTTTTGCGGGCCCCGGTGGCGTTCTGGCGGGCGCGGACGATCGTGGAGTCCACCGAGACGACCCAGTCCAGGTCGCCCTCGGCGTCGGCCTGGGCGAGCAGGGCGGTGAAGACCCGCTCCCAGGTGCCATCGATCGCCCAGTTCCGCAGCCGGGTGTAGATGCCCTTCCACGAGCCGTACTCAGCGGGCAGGTGAACCCACTGCGAGCCTGTCTGGAACTTCCACGCAATCGCGTCGATCACCTGCCGGTGATCGCGCCACCGCCCGCCCCGTTTCGGCGTCCGGTCCGGCAACAACGGCTCTATTCGCTCCCACTGCGCGTCAGTTAACGGCACACCAGACTAACGATCAGATGATCCGAGAGAAACTGCCCAGGAGAGCTCGCGCACCAGCCGGGCGATGGTCGGGGTGGGGACGGAGTGGGCCTCGGCGGCCCGGAGCACCGCGCCGCCGATCGCGTCGAGCTCGGTGGGCCGGCCCGCCTCGACGTCCCGCTGCATCGAGGACCTCATCCCGGCGGGGACCCGGTCGAAGGCGGCGAGCAGCGCCCGCGCGTCCGCCGGGGCGCCGACCGCGTCGGCGACGGCGGTGATCTCGTCCAGGACGGCGAGCAGTTCGTCCCGGTGCTCGGCGCGCACCACGCCGATGCCGTCGGCGTACCGGGTGGTCAGCAGGGCGAACGGGGCGAGGAAGGAGAGCTTGCTCCAGAGCATCGCGGTCTCGTCCTCGCGGAGCGTGACGTCCAGCCCGGTGTGCCGCAGCCGCTCGGCGAACTCCGCCACCGGACCGGCGAGTTCCACGGCCGCGAACGGGCTGGTGTGCTCGATCCGGCCCGGCGCGGTACGGGTGGCCTCGACCCGGATCGTGCCGGCCACCACCTGCCCGGCCGGGTAGCGCCCGCGCAGCAGCGCCATGTGGTCCAGGCCGTTGAGCAGCGGCACCACGATGCCGGTGCCGAGCGACTTCGGTGGCATCCGGTCGAGTGCGGCGGTCAGGGCCGTCTCCTTGACGGTCACGAAGGCGGCGTCGACCGGTTCGCCGAGCTCGGTCGCGGCCTCGACCCGGGCGGTGAACTCGCCGAACTGGGTGCTGCGCACGTGCAGTCCGTCCCGGGCCAGGACGGCTGCGGTCCGCTCACCGGCCAGGCAGATCACGCGGTGGCCGTCGCGCGCGAGCAGCCCGGCGATCAGGCCGCCGACGCCGCCGGGGCCGAGGACGGCGACGGTGAGGGGGGTGGTGGTCATGCTGACTCCTTCGTGGGGTGGGAGGGGTTGGTGACCGGTGGGTGAGCGGGGTGTTCGGGGGCGGGGGTCGACTCCGGGGAGTTCATCGGGCGGCCTCGGTGGCGGTGGTGCGGTGGAGCGAGACGAAGTCGAAGTGGTAGGGCGCCTCGTGGCGGGCCTTGCGGCCGGGGGCCGGGCGGGGCGGGCGGCCGCCGCTCGCGTGGAGGTAGAGCTCGTGGTGGCGCAGCGTGCCGTGCTCCGGGTCCGGTACCGGCAGGCCCTGGGCGCGCAGAGCTTCGGCCAACTCCCGGGCAGGCCAGCCGAAAACGTCGATCCCGAGGTAGCCGACCGGGCAGGCGGGCCGGTCGTCGTACCGGTTCAGGCCCACCGAGACCCCTTCCAGGCCGCCGTCCTCGCCCCCGGACAGGGTGACGCCCACCCCGGGGAGTCCGAAGCCCAGGGCCCAGCTGGTGCCGCAGACGAAGGTCGGGTGCACCCCGTCCGGCAGCAGCTCGCCGTGCGGGGCCAGCAGCGCGCGCACGGCCTCCTCACCGAGGCCGAAGCGCAGTTCGGGCAGCGGGGCGGGCAGGCGGACGCCTCGGCCGGGCAGCAGGTCGATGGTCACCCGATCATGATTCCTCCTCGGCCCCGCCGACGGGAGTCCGTTCCGCCGTGGCGGGCGTCACGGAGCGCGAGCCGGCTAGGGTCGGTGCGGGGAGGCGGAGGCGGAGGCGGTGCGGGCCCGGGACGCGGAGGCGGTGCGGGCGGTGCTCGGCGCCGGGGCCGACCCCGACGCGCGGGGTGGGGACGGGTTGCCGGCGCTGTGCGCGGCAGTGGCCGGCTTCGACCACGCGGTGGCCCACGGGGCTCACCGTCCGGGCCGGGCAGGGGCCGTGCTGACGGTGCTGGAGTGGAGCTTCCGGATCGTCACCCCGGTCGACGAGCTGGTGGCCAGGGCCGTGCGGCAGCCCGACGACCTCCACGCCGACGGGGCGGAGTGCCGCTACGTCCTCGCGCAGCGGCCCGGCAGGCCGACCTGGGAAGCGGTGACGGCGCACCGCCGGCACCCGGACCCGCGCCACCGCCGGTTCGTGGCCTCCTTCCTGGCGACCAACCGGACGGTGCGGTCGGCCCCGTTCCCCTCCTTCGAGGACGAGGAGGCCGAGCTGCTCGCCGCCTGGACGACGGAGGAGACCGACGGAGAGCAGCTCGCGGAGGTCCTCCAGGCGCTGCTGATGCGCGACCACCCCGGGGGGATGGAGGGCCTGACGCTGCGCCACGCCGACCACCCGGCGCGGGAGGTGCGCACCCTGGTGACGCACTGCCTGGGGGTCGGCGGGCAGCCCTTCCCGGCGGAGGTCACCGCCTGCCTGCTCCGGCTCGGAGGCAGTGGAGCGGGTCGGGGCCGTCCCCTGGCACGAGTACCGGCACGACCATGGGGCCAACGCGATCTGGGCCTGGCGGACACAGGCTGGGGCCGAGGGGGCGTAGCACCACCTCCGGGGTTCGGTTTTCCGAACCCCGGATTGGGGTGCCAGCACAATCGACCCGGTCGTCCCGGATGTCCAGGATTGGGAGCATGAACGGGATCACGACAGCCGCCGACCGGGCGGCGCACAGCGGGGTGACGGAGGCGGCGCTCAGTGGCGAGGGGCTGCACCGCGAGTACGGGCGGGGCGCGGCCGCCGTCCGGGCGCTGCGAGGGGTGTCCGTGGCCTTCGCGCCGGGCACCTTCACGGCGGTGATGGGGCCTTCGGGCTCCGGCAAGACCACCCTGCTGCACTGCCTGGCAGGGATGGACCGCCCCACCCGGGGCACCGTCCGCTGGGGCGGTACGGAGGTGTCCGGCCTGCCCGAACGGCGGCTCGCCGAGCTGCGGCGCACCAGGGTGGGGTTCGTCTTCCAGGCCTTCAACCTGATGCCCGCGATGACGGTCGCGCAGAACGTCGAACTGCCGGGGCGGCTGGCCGGGCACCCGCCGGAGCGGGCCCGGGTACGGGAGGCGCTGGCCCGGGTCGGGCTGGCCGGGCGGGAGCGGGACCGGCCGGGCCGGCTGTCCGGCGGCCAGCAGCAGCGGGTGGCCATCGCCCGCGCGCTGGCCGCCCGGCCCGAGGTGCTGTTCGCCGACGAGCCCACCGGTGCGTTGGACCGCGCGACCGGGCGCGACGTCCTGGACTTGCTGCGCGCGGGCGTGGACGAGGACGGGCGGACGTGCGTGATGGTCACCCACGATCCGGTGGCCGCCGGCTACGCGGACCGGGTGCTGCTGCTGGCGGACGGCCTGCTGGTGGACGAACTGGACCGGCCGACGGCAGCGCAGGTCGGCGAGCGGCTCAGCAGGTTGGGTGGGTGAGGGCGATGCGTGGCGGTTCCGTGCCGACCCTGGCGGTCGGTCAGATCAGGCGTCGGCCGGCGGCCTTCGCCGGGCTCGCGGCGGCGCTGTTCCTGGCGGTGGCGGCGGTGACGCTGTTCGGTTCCCTGGTTGCCGCCCAGGTCACGGCGCCGGCCCCGGTGGCGCGGGCGGCGGTGACCGGGCCCGGGCTGCTGGTGATCGCCGGAGCCTTCGGTGAGATCGCCGTCCTGGTCGCGCTGTTCGTGGTGGTGAATGCGCTCGGGTTCACCCTTCGCCAGCAGCACCGCGACCTCGCCCTGCTGCGCACGGTCGCGGCGACGCCCCGCCAGATCCGGCGGCTGGTGCGCCTCCAGGTCACGGTGACAGTGCTGGCGGCGGCCGTTCCGGGCGGTGCGGCGGGCCACTTCGCCGCCCGGGCCTTCCTCGCCGCGCTGCAGCGGCGCGGGATGGCCGCACCCGGGCTGTGGATACCCGGGACACCGGTGCCGGGGCTGATCGCGCTCGCGGTCGCGCTGCTGGTCGGCCTGGCGGCCACCGGGCTCACGGTCCGGCGGATCACCCGGCCCGCCCCGGCGGCCGCGCTGACCGACAGCGCGGTCGGGCAACGGTGGACGGGCGTGCTGCGGCTGCTGGTCGGCGGGGCGGTGCTGGTGGGCGGCGGCCTGCTGCTGCGGCTGGCCGGCAGCCGACCGGCCGAGCAACTGGACAAGGCGGGGCAGGCGGCCCTGCTCGGCGCTCTGGTGCTGCTGGTCGCGGTCGCCCTGCTGGGGCCGGTGCTGGCCCGGCTGCCGGTGGCGGTGCTCGGTGCCCCGGTCCGGGCGCTGCTGCCCCGGGTCGGCTGGCTGGCGGACGCCAACCTGCGCGGCTACGCGGTCCGGCTCTCCTCGGCGGTGGTCCCGGTCGCGCTGCTGGTGGGGCTCTCGGCCACCATGCTGATCATGACCGGCACGGCGGAGCGGGCGGCCCTGGCGACCGGGGCCACGACCAGCGTCACCAAGGCCAGCGACGTCTGGCTGCGGCAGGCGGAGCTGGGCCTGCTGGCCGGCTTCGCGGCGGTCTCCACGGTCAACACCCTGGTCGCGCTGACCGCCGACCGCCGGCGCGAGTTCGCGCTGCTCCGGCTGGTCGGGGCGACGCGGCGGCAGCTGCTGCGGATGCTCCTCGTCGAGGCCGTCCTGACCACGGCGGTGGGCGTGCTGCTCGGCGCGGCGGTGGCGGCCGCGGCGACCGGGGCGTTCAGTCGGGCGGTCACCGGGTCGCTGCTGCCGGTGGTGCCGGGGGCCGCCTGTGGCTGGGTGGTGGCGGGCGCGGCGGTGCTGACGGTACCGGGGATCGTGGGCACCGGGCTCTGGGCGATCGGCGGGCGCGCGGTGGAGGAGGTGGGCGGTGAGCGGGGGTGAGCGGGGGTGAGCGGGGGTGAGCGGGGGTGAGTGGGGGTGAGTGGGGGTGAGTGGGGAGACGGACGGTTGCGGGCGATCGAGGACGGCTTCGGGCGGCCGAGGAGGGCCGAGGACGGCTGAGGAGGGCCGAGGGCGGATGAGAAGTGCAGAGGTGAGAGGAGGTTCGGGGCCGTGAGGTGGCCTGCGGTGAGGGAGGGTCCGGGCGTGCGGCGGATCCGGTGGCGGCTGAGGGATGCTGGGGGTCGGTTGATCGGTGAACGGTGGGGCACGTGGTGACTCGGTGGCGGCGCGGACTGTCGGTGCGGGGCGGTGAGGTGGCGTTCGCCGTCCTCGGACTGCCGCTCGGAGTACTGGGCGGTGTCTACGCGGTGGCCGTGCTCTACGCGGGCGCCCTGCTCTCGCTCACCGTCCTGGGGCTGCCGTTCGTCGCGGCCGCCCTGGCCGGGGCACGCGGGATCGGCGGGCTGCACCGGCGGCTGGTCGGGCGGCTGTTGGGCGAACGCGTGGCCGCGCCACCGGCGTCGGCGCACCCCTCGGGGCTGCTGGCCCGGGGGCGGGCCGTACTGACCGACCCGGTCGCCTGGCGGGCGCTGCTCTACCTGCTGCTCCGGCTGCCGCTCGGCGTGCTCGGCTTCCTGACCGTGGTCGGACTGCCGCTCAGCTCGGTGTGGCTGGCGGGCTTTCCGCTCTGGGTACGGCTGTTGGAGCCCGGGCCGCGACCGGTCGACTGGCTGGACGTCGCCGGGCCGCCGGTGGGCCTCGCGGTGCTGGCCGTCGTACCGGCCGTACTGCGGGCCCTGAGCCGGGCCAACCGCGCGCTGGCCCGGGCGCTGCTCGGACCGGTGCGCTCGCAGCAGCGGGTGCGTGAGCTGGAGCACGCCCGCGCCACCCTGCTCGCCGAGAACACGGACCGACTGCGGCGGCTCGAACGCGACCTGCACGACGGCACCCAGGCGCAGTTGGTCGCGCTCGCCATCACCCTCTCGCTGGCGGACGACGCCCTCGGTGATCCGGAGGCATCCGGGGTCGGGGTGGGGACCGGTGCCGGTGTCGGTGCCGACCTCGGGCGGCTGCGCACCCTGGTCGACCGGGCGCGCGGGCAGACCGACGACACCATCACCGGGCTGCGCCGGCTGACCCGGGGCATCCACCCGGTGGCGTTGGACGGCGGCCTGGCCGAGGCGCTGCCCGCGCTGACCGCCACCTCGCCGGTGCCGGTGACGCTCCGGCTGGACCTGCGGGAGCGCCCGGCGGAGGTGATCGAGCGCGCGGTCTACTTCTGCGCGGCCGAACTGCTCAGCAACGTGGCCAAGCACAGCGGGGCCCGGGCGGTCGAGTTGACGGCGAGTGCGGTCGACGGCCGGGTCCGGCTGACGGTCCGCGACGACGGGCGCGGGGGCGCCGGGATCGGTGCGGGGACGGGGCTGGCCGGGCTCGCTGAGCGCCTCGCGGCGGTGGACGGGAGGCTGCGGGTGGACAGCCCGCCCGGTGGGCCAACGGTGGTCACCGCGGAGCTGCCGAGCAGGCTGTGAGGCCGCCCGTACGGCGGTGGGACGGGCGGTGTGCCGGGCGGCGCGTCCGGCGGCGTGCCGGGCAGCTCAGGCCCCGGTCTCGGCGAGGTAGGCCAGGACGGCCTTGACCCGGCGGTTGTCCGCGTCCGTCGCGGGCAGGTCGAACTTGCCGAACACGGCGGCCACATGCTTCTCCACGGCGCGCTCGGAGACCACCAGCCGTCCCGCGATCGAGCGGTTGGAGTGGCCCTGGGCCATCAGCTCCAGCACCTCGCGCTCGCGGGGGGTGAGCGAGTCCACCCGGTTGCGCCGTCCGCCGTGCATCAGCCCGTTGACGATCTCCGGGTCGAGCGCCGTGCCGCCCGCGGCGACCCGGTGCAGCGCGTCCACGAACTCGGAGGTGCGGGCCACCCGTTCCTTGAGCAGGTAGCCGATGCCGGCGGCGCCGTCGGCCAACAGCCGGGCGGCCCAGGCGGTCTCCACGTGCTGGGAGAAGACCAGGATGCCGACCCCGGGTGCGGTGGCCCGGATCTCGACTGCGGCCCGGATCCCCTCGTCGGTGTGGGTGGGCGGCATCCGGATGTCCACCACGGCCACGTCCGGCCGGTGCTCGGTGACGGCGGCGACCAGTTCCGGGGCCGTACCCGCGGTGGCGACCACCGCGCACCCGCGGGCGGTCAGGAGCTCGACCATCCCCTCGCGGAGGATCACCGAGTCCTCGGCGAGGACGACGCGGAGCTGCTTGTCGATCATGACGCCATTATCCGGACCGTCCGGGTGGACGGTGGGGCCGGGTGCGGAACAATATCTACAGCAAGGCTGGACAGTTTGGACTGATGAAATTACCGTGGAGTGGTGACCGAGAAACGAACCGCCCCAGCCGTTCCGGAGCCCCCGGCTGTTCCGGAGACCCCAGCCGTTCCGGAGGTCCCGGTCGACACGGCCGCGCTGGCCGCCCGGGAGCTCCGGGCCGTGTTCAGCCGGCTGCGCCGGACCCTCAAGGAGAAGGGGCAGGGCGCCACCGGCCTCACCCCCTCCCAGACCGCGGTGCTCAACCGCCTGATCACCGACGGGCCGGCCTCCGCGAGCGCGCTGGCCGCCGCGGAGCGGGTCCGGCCGCAGTCGATGGCCGCGACGCTGGCCGCGCTGGAGGCGCACGGGCTGATCGCCCGCCGTCCCGACCCCGAGGACGGGCGCCGCCAGGTGGTGGACCTGAGCGTGACCGGGCTGGAGTGGATCGCGGACAGCCGCCGGGCCCGTGAGGAGTGGCTGGCCCAGGCGCTGCAGCAGGAGCTCACCGAGGCCGAGCGCGCCACCGTCCTGGCGGCGCTGCCCCTGCTGGACCGGCTGAACCGGCGATGACCGGCCCGTCGACGTTGCTGGCGCGGCTCCGCTCCCGGCGCCAGGGCACGGAGCGGGCGGCGGAGCCGTCGGCCTCGGCCCGGGCAGGAGCGCCCACCGGGGCCGACGGGCAGGCCGCGCCCGGCGACGGCTTCGACCGCCGACTGCTCGCCCCGATGGTGCTGGGCTCGGTGCTCAACCCGATCAACTCCTCGATGATCGCGGTGGCCCTGGTGCCCGTCGGCACCGCCTTCGGGGCGCCGCCCGCCGAGACGGCCTGGCTGGTGAGCGGTCTCTACCTCGCGACCGCCGTCGGCCAGCCGGTGATCGGCCGGCTGGTGGACACCTACGGGCCGCGCCGGCTCTACCTGGCCGGGACGGCGCTGGTCGGCCTGGCCGGACTGGTCGGCGTGCTCGCGCCCACCCTCGGAGTGCTGGTCGTCGCCCGGGTGCTGCTCGGGATCGGTACCTCCGCCGCGTATCCGGCCGCGATGCACCTCACCCGCAGCGAGGCCGAGCGGACCGGGCGGGACAGTCCCACCGGGGTGCTGACGGTGCTCGCCGTCGCCAACCAGACCATCGCCGTGATCGGGCCGACGCTCGGCGGCCTGCTGATCGGGTTGGGCGGCTGGCGGGCGATCTTCGCGGTCAACGTCCCGCTGTCGCTGGCCTGCCTGGTGCTCGGGGCCGCCCGGTTGCCCGCCGCCGCCCCGCGCCGGGACGCCGGGGAGCGCTTGGACCGGTCCGGGATCGCCCTGTTCGCCGTCCTCCTGCTGGCGCTGATGCTGTTCGTGATGCGGCCCGGGGCGGAGCGCTGGTACCTGCCGGTGCTCGCGGTCCTGGCCGGTGCCGGATTCGTCTTCCGGGAGACCAGGGCCCGCAGCCCGTTCATCGACCTGCGGGCCCTGGCCGGCAACCCTCCGTTGATCGCCACCTACCTGCGCCAGGTGCTCGGCTACACGGCGAGTTACGCCTTCCTCTACGGCTACACCCAGTGGCTGGAGCAGGGGCGGGGTCTGAGTGCCGCGTCCGCCGGGCTGGTGCTGCTCCCGCTCTCGCTCACCGCCCTCACGGTCTCCGGTGTGACCGGTCGCCGTGCGGCGGTGCGCGGAAAGCTGGTGGTCGGCGCGGTGGTCCAGATGGCCGCCTGCGCGGCCCTGTTGACGGCGGGGTCGGCGAGTCCTCCGGTGCTGCTGATCGCAGTCGGGGTGCTGGCGGGCATTCCGCAGGGGCTGATCGGCCTCGGCAACCAGACCGCGCTCTACCACCAGGCCGACCCGGCCGCCATCGCCTCCGCGGCCGGGCTGTTGCGGACCTTCATGTACCTCGGGGCGATGGCCGCCTCGGCCGCCAACGCGGCCTTCTTCCCGCACGGCGCCACCACGGCCGGGCTGCACCACCTCGCGCTGTTCATGTTCGGCGGTGCGGCCCTGCTCTTCCTCCTCGTCCTCCCCGACCGCTCGCTCGGCCGACTCGGAAGCACTGTCTCCCAAGGGAGTTGACGAACAGTCGACCCGTAGGAGCAGGCCTGTCCGGCCCGTCCGATCCGCAGTCGGACGGGCCGGACAGGCCGGACGGGGCGCGCCCGGGCCGTGCCGAGGGCCCGCGGGTCAGGGCCGGTCGGGTCGGCCGGTGAGGATCGTGGTGAAGATCGGCTCGCCGTGCTGGTGCCCGGTCACGGTGGTGGTCAGGGCGTCCGGGTCCTCACCGGGGGTGTGCCGGGCGGTGACGGTGGTGGGCGCGTCGTGCTCGGCGTAGCGGTGGAAGGTGGTGGCCGCGGCGGTGACGGTGACCGGGGCGGCGAGGGCGTTGGCGGCCTGGCGGGCGGCCTCCAGCAGCACCATGCCGGGGATGTGGTCGCCGGCGTGGTCGAACAGGATCGGGTGCCGGAGGTCGGGGGTGAGGTACCAGGCGCCGGGGGTGCCGGTCGGGGTCAGGACGACGTCGCAGGGCCGGGCCCGGCCGACCAGGGCCGGTGGCAGGCGCCGGTCGTCCCCCGCCGCAGCCGCGACCGGTATCGGGCCGCTCGCGGGGCGCGCGCCGCGCAGCCGGCGGTAGGTGGAGTCCGGCACGGTGGTGAAGCGGGCCTCGCCGGTCGCGGCCAGGTGGGGGCCTCGGCGGACGGTTGCGGTGAAGGTGAAGTCGATCGTGCTGCGGGTGCGCCGGGGCCGGGGGAGGAGGCTGGCCTCGATGGTGAGGTCGGTGGGTGTCGCCCCGATGGACAGCCGGTGGGCGCGGGCGGTGTAGTCGAGGTTCCACATCAGGAATCGGTGGTCGAGCGGGATGTCGTACCGGCTGTGGGCGAGGTAGAGCCCGGCTTGGCGAACCGTTTCGGCGGCGAGCATCGGGTCGTACCGGGTTCCGTCCGGGGTGCTGAAGAAGGTGTGCGCCCGCGGCCACTGGGCGGTGACGGTGAACGCGGTGTCGCCGAGCGGCTCGCTGCCGGTGATGAAGACCTCGGCGTGGCAGGCCCGGTGGACGTACTCCTTGGCGACGGTGCTGGTCAATCGGGGTGCCGGGGCGGCCGGAACGGCCGGGCGGCTTGGCTCGGGGGGCGTGCCGAAGGCCGCGGTGGCTGGGGTGAGGACAGCGGCGGCCGGGGTGAGGACACGGGCGGGGTGAGCGAGCAGGGACATGGGGGAGTGCTCCAAGGGACCGGGGTGGGCGGGGCCGGCTGCTCAGGGCTCGTGGGGGTACGCACCTGCCGGTCCGTTCGTCGGGGAGCCGGGACGAAGGTGCGTCGGCGGCCGAGCGCAGCCGTGTCAACGTCGGGGTCGTCCGTCCGCGCCCGACCGCTGACCTAGACGGTCAGCACACGGCCGTTCACCTGCGGTGATGCCGACGACCCGGGTTGACGCCTCCATCATCACAAGCGCTGGGCGCAGGGGCGTCACCGGCTCGGGCGGCGCTTGCGGTGACGGACGCGGGAGCCAGGCCGGCGCCCGACCTGTCACGGGGCCGTCAAACGGCCGATCGGAAAGCCCAGTTGCCGCGCCGTACCACCCGCTCGACGGGTGTGCCGGCGTTCGGGCGCCGGATAGACTTCGGCACTTCCCGCCCCACCTCACGGCCCCGCTGCCACCGAGACGATGCCACCCGGAGAGCAGAGAGCAGAGAGCAGAGAACAGAGGGCATCGAGCAGAGGGCACAGAGCAGAGAGCAGGCCTTCGTGAACCATCCTTCGACCACGTCGCCCGGCGGACTGCTGGTCATCGGCAGCGCCGCCCCGGCCGACGTCTCCGGCGCGGGGCTGTGCACGGTCGGCTACGACGGCACCGGCGCCATGAGCCTCCTCCGCAGACTGCCGCTCGACCACCCTTCCTATGCGGCCGTCGACCCGACACGCGCCGTCGTCCACACCGTCCTGGAACAGGCGGTCGGACGGGTCGTCTCCCTCCGGACGGACTCCGGGGCCGAGGGCGAGGGGCCGCCCGCCGCCGCTGCCAGCGGTGGTGCGGGCCCGTGCCACCTCGCCGTCCACCCCAGCGGTTCGCACGTCTTCGTGGCCCACTACGGCGACGGCGTCCTCTCGGTCGTCCCCATCGGCGCCGACGGCACGGTCGCCACCGACGAGCCGGTGCAGACCATCCGGCACCCGGGCCGGGAGGCCTCCGGGGACCTGCTCACCTCCCCGCACGCCCATATGGCGGCCCCCTCGCCGGACGGGCGGTTCCTGCTGTGCACCGATCTCGGTACCGACCGGGTGTACGTCTACGCCTTCGATCCGGACAACGGCCCGCTCAGCGCCCACCGGACGGTGCAACTGCCGCCGGGCAGGGGCCCCCGGCACCTCGTGTTCCACCCGTCGGCCCGGTACGCCTACGTCCTGAACGAGCTCTCCTCCACCCTCACGGTGTGCACCTGGGACGCGCTCTCCGGCCGCCTCGAACCGTTCGCCGAGGTCGAGACCCGACAGGATCCGGGCGCGCCGAACGCCAACTCCGCCGCCGCTGTCCGGATGTCCGGCGACGGCGGTTTCCTCTACACGACCAACCGCGGCGACGACGCGATCTCGGTCCACGCCGTCCGCGATGACGGCGCCTCCGTGGAGCTGCTCACCGCCGTTCCCTGCGGCGGGACTTGGCCGCGCGACATCGCGCTCACCCCGGACGGCCGGCTGCTCTTCTGCGCCAATCAGCGCTCCGACACGGTCACGGCCTTCCACCGCGACCCGTCCACCGGCCGGCTGAGCCCGGCCGGGGAGCCCCTGGTGGTCACCGAGCCCACGTCCGTCCTGCCGATCGCCCGCTGAGCGGAGGCCCGAGGTGCCCGGCGCGCGTGAGCCGTCGGGCACCGGCAGTTATGTGAGCGTTCCCATGTGAGCGCTCTCAACATCTTGACACCCTCCGGCCGCAAGCCCCAGGATCGCCCTGTGAACCTGTCAGACAGCCAGACAGCAGGGTCGGCCCCCCGGCGCGTGAGCGCGATGGAAGCAGTGTTCGGCCACCTGCGCAGCGCCATCGAGCGCGGCGAGTACGTCGTGGGGGACAAGCTCCCCTCCGAAGCGGAGCTGTGCCGGACCCTGGAGGTCAGCCGGCCCGTGCTGCGGGAGGCGCTCCGGGCGCTCCAGGCCATGGGTCTGACCGTCTCGAAGACCGGCAAGGGCACCTTCGTCGTGGCGAACACGGTCGAGGACCCGACCTTCGGCGACTACGCAGCCAGCGACCTGCTGGAGGTGCGCCGGCACGTCGAGATCCCGGTCGCCGGGTACGCGGCGCTGCGCCGCACCCCGGAGGACCTGGACCAGCTGGCCCACCTGCTCGACCGGATGGAGCGGGAGACCGACACCACCGCGTGGGTCGCCCTGGACACCGTCTTCCACCTGGCGGTGGCCGAGGCCTCCCGCAACCCGGTCTTCCGTCGGGTCATCGAGGAGATCCGCGACGCACTGGCGCGTCAGTCGGCATTCCTCAACGAGCTGGGCGATCGACGCGAGCAGTCCAACTGCGAGCACCGGGCGATCGTCGAGGCGCTGGTCGACGGTTCCGAGCCCGACGCGGTAGCGGCGATGTCGCACCACCTTCACCGCGTCGAGGCGACCCTCACCGACATCGTGCACCCCAGGCGCACGGAGACCCCCATGGAAGGCAGAGCTGAGGCGTGAGCGAGCAGTTCCTCGAAGACGAGAAGCGCCCCACGACCCCCAACGCCCCTACCACCCCCACGGCCCCCACCACCCCCACGGCCCCCACCACCCCCACCACCCCCACCACCCCCACGGCCCGGCACGTCGACGCCGGTGACGCCGGCTACAGCAAGTCCTTGAAGCCCCGGCACGTCAACATGATCGCCATCGGCGGTGCCATCGGCACCGGCCTGTTCCTGGGCGCCGGTGGCCGCCTCGCCGACGCCGGGCCCTCCCTGTTCGTCGCGTACGCCGTCTGCGGCGTCTTCGCCTTCCTCGTCGTGCGCGCGCTCGGCGAGCTCGTCCTGTACCGCCCGTCCTCCGGTGCCTTCGTCTCGTACGCCCGGGAGTTCCTGGGGGAGAAGGGCGCGTACACCGCGGGCTGGATGTACTTCCTCAACTGGGCGACCACCGGCATCGCCGACATCACCGCCGTCGCCACCTACACCCACTACTGGCACCTGTTCTCCGACATCCCGCAGTGGGTGATCGCGCTCATAGCCCTGGCCGTGGTGCTGACGGTGAACCTCATCTCGGTGCGGATCTTCGGCGAACTGGAGTTCTGGTTCGCCATCGTCAAGGTCGGCGCGCTGCTGGTCTTCATGGGCATCGCGATCTTCCTGCTGGTCACCCAACACCCGGTTGACGGCGCCGTTCCCGGCCCGTCCCTGATCACCGACAACGGCGGGATCTTCCCCAACGGCCTGATGCCGATGCTGCTGATCATCCAGGGTGTCGTCTTCGCCTACGCCTCCGTCGAACTGGTCGGCGTCACGGCCGGGGAGACCGAGAACCCCGAGAAGATCATGCCGAAGGCGATCAACTCGATCATGTGGCGGGTGGGCCTGTTCTACGTCGGCTCGGTCGTGCTGCTGTCGATGCTGATGCCCTGGAACCGGTACAGCTCCGGCCAGAGCCCGTTCGTGACGGTGCTGTCCCACATCGGCGTGCCGGCGGCGGGCAGCGTGATGAACCTGGTGGTCCTCACCGCGGCGATGTCCTCGCTCAACTCCGGCCTCTACTCCACCGGCCGCATCCTGCGCTCGATGGCCGTGAGCGGCTCCGCCCCGCGCTTCACCGCCCGGATGAGCCGCAGTCAGGTGCCGTACGGCGGCATCCTGCTGACCAGCGGCATGTGCGTCCTCGGCGTGGGCCTCAACTACGTGGTGCCCGCGGACGCGTTCGAGATCGTGCTCAACTTCGCGGCGATCGGCATCCTCGCCACCTGGGGCATGATCATGGTCTGCCACCTCTTCTTCTGGCGGAAGACCCGGGCCGGCGAACTGGCCCGCCCCTCCTACCGGCTGCCGGGCTCGCCCTGGACCGAGATCGTGACGCTGGCCTTCCTGGCCACCGTCCTGGTCCTGATGTACGCCGACGGCGGCGCCGGACGCACCACCGTGCTCTGCGTACCACTGATCGCCGCCGCGCTGGTGGCCGGCTGGTACGCGCTCCGCCGCCGCCTCGCGCGCGACGGCGCCCGGTCCGACGGCTGACCCGGGGGGCGGCCTTCGGCGCGGGGGCGCCCCCGCGGCTGTCGAGGGCCGCCCGCCCGGCCGGCGGAGCAGCAAGCGAACCACCACCCAGCGAGGCAGTGATGCACAGAACCACCCCCGCGGACGCACCCGCGATCCGCGAGCCCCGGCACGTCCCCGTCGCCCACGTCACCCGCGGCGGCATGGTCGAGGGGGTCCACCACGGCTCGGTCGTCGTCCTCGACGCCGACGGCGAAGTCCGGTTCCGGCTCGGCGACATCGAGGTCGCCTGCTACCCGCGGTCCGCCCTCAAGCCGCTCCAGGCCGTCGCCATGGTGCGGGCCGGGCTGCCGCTCGACGGCGAACTCCTCTCCCTCGCGATGGGCAGCCACTCCGGCGAGGAACGCCACCTCGCCGGAGCCCGGCGGATCCTGGAATTCGCCGGTCTCGGCGAGGACGACCTGCGCAACGTCCCGGACCTCCCGTACGACCCCGCAGTGCGCGACACCTGGATCCGGGAGGGCCGCCCGCCCTCCCGGCTCGCCCAGAACTGCTCGGGCAAGCACGCCGCGATGCTCTACCTCTGCAAGCTCAACGGCTGGCCGCTGACGGACTACGACGATCCCACCCACCCGCTCCAGCGGGTGATCGCCGGGGTCGTAGAGGAACTCACCGGTCAACGCATCGCGCGGGTCAGCGTCGACGGCTGCGGCACCCCGCTGTTCGCCGTCTCGCTGCACGGCCTCGCCCGCGCCGCCGCCCGGATCGCCACCGGCGCGCCCGGGACGCCCGAGTTCCGGGTGGCCGACGCGCTGCGCGCGCACCCGGAGATGGCCTCCGGCGCCGGCCGGGACACGGCCGCGCTGATGCACGCGGTGCCCGGACTGCTGGCCAAGGACGGCTTCGAGGGCGTGCAGGTCGCCGCGCTGCCGGACGGCCGCGCCATCGCGGTGAAGATCGCCGACGGGGCGAACCGGGCGCGCGTCCCGGTGGCGGCGGCCGCGCTCGCCCTGGCGGGAGTCGAACCGCGGCTGCTCACCGGCTTCGCGGGCGAGCCGACGACCGGCGGTGGCCGGCCCGTCGGCGGCGTCCGGCCGGTGGCGGCGCTCGACCCGTCGGCCCTGCCCGCCCCCGTCTGACCCGACCCACCGTTCCACCGAGGAAGAGGACCGCACCCCCATGACCGCCGCCACCCGTAGTGAACACGACCTGCTCGGAGACCGCGACGTCCCCGCCGACGCCTACTGGGGCGTCCACACGCTGCGCGCCACCGAGAACTTCCCCATCACGGGCACGCCCATCTCCACCTACCCGCACCTGATCGACGCCCTCGCCGCCGTCAAGGAGGCCGCCGCCCTCGCCAACGAGGAACTCGGCCTGCTGGAGCCCGCGAAGGCCGCCGCGATCGTCGCCGCCTGCCAGGAGATCCGCGCCGGAAAGCTGCACGAGCAGTTCGTCGTGGACGTCATCCAGGGCGGCGCCGGCACCTCGACCAACATGAACGCCAACGAGGTCATCGCCAACCGGGCGCTGGAGCTGCTGGGGCACGCCAAGGGCGACTACCGGCACCTGCACCCCAACGAGCACGTCAACCTGGGCCAGTCCACCAACGACGTCTACCCGACGGCCGTCCGGATCGCGACCGTCCTCGCCGTGCGCGGCCTGCTCGACGCGATGGCCGTCCTCCAGGACGCCTTCGCCCGTAAGGCCGTCGAGTTCCGCGACGTCCTCAAGATGGGCCGCACCCAGCTGCAGGACGCCGTGCCGATGACGCTCGGCCAGGAGTTCTCGACCTTCGCGGTCATGCTCGACGAGGACCGCAGCCGGCTGGCGGAGGCCGTCGAGCTGATCCTGGAGATCAACCTCGGCGCCACCGCGATCGGCACCGGCCTCAACGCCCCGGCCGGGTACGCCGAGTCCGCCCGCCGGCACCTCGCCGAGCTCACCGGGCTGCCGCTCGTCACGGCGGCCAACCTGGTCGAGGCCACCCAGGACTGCGGGGCGTTCGTCCAGATGTCCGGGGTGCTCAAGCGCATCGCCGTCAAGCTCTCGAAGAGCTGCAACGACCTGCGCCTGCTGTCCTCGGGGCCGCGTGCGGGCCTCGGTGAGATCAACCTGCCGCCGGTGCAGGCCGGTTCGAGCATCATGCCCGGCAAGGTCAACCCGGTGATCCCCGAGGTCGTCAACCAGGTCGCCTTCGAGGTGATCGGCAACGACGTCGCCGTCACCATGGCCGCCGAGGCCGGACAGCTCCAGCTCAACGCCTTCGAGCCGATCATCCTCCACTCGCTCTCGGAGTCGATCACCCACCTGCGCGCCGCCTGCCTCACCCTCGCCGAGCGCTGCGTGGTCGGCATCACCGCCAACACCGAGGTGCTGCGCGCGAGCGTCGAGAACTCCATCGGCCTGGTGACCGCCCTCAACCCGCACATCGGGTACACGGCCGCCACCGACATCGCCAAGGAGGCCCTCGCCAGCGGCCGGGGCGTGGCCGAACTCGTCCTGGAGAAGGGGCTGCTCCCGGCCGAGCGGCTCGCCGCCCTGCTCCGGCCCGAGGTGCTCGCGGGTACCAGTGCTCCGGTGGTCTGACGGCGAGCACCGGCGCTCCGGTGGCCTGACGGCGAGCACCGCGGACGGGGTCAGGTCCGACCGGCCGGCGCCGGGATCAGCCGCACGGCCTCCGGGGCCCGGGCGTTGTGACGCTCGGTCCAGGTGGTCAGTGCGGACTGGCAGGCGTGGTCGAGGTGCCGGAGCCCGGAGAGGTCCAGCTCCACGACGCGGTCGGCGGGCAGCGCTTCCAGGGTGTCCAGGAGCTTGGGCAGCCGGAGGAAGGTGGCGTTGCCCGTCAGTCGGACCCGGACGGTGCCACCGGGCTGCTCCTCCGTCGCCACGTGCAGGCGGGACGTCTCCCAGGCCGACTTGACGACCGACAGGCCCAGGCCGATCAGCACGCCCTCGAACATGTTGACCGTGACGATGGCCACGGCGGTGGCCGCGAGGACGAGCGCCTCCGCCCGGTGCTCGCGCCACAACGGCCCGAACTGCTCGAACGGCAGGAGCTTGAACCCGGCGTGCACCAGCACCCCGGCGAGCGCCGCGACGGGGATGACGCCGAGTGCCGCCGGGAGCAGTGCGGCGAAGAGCAGCAGCCACCCGCCGTGCAGGACGCGGGACGCCTTGGTCCGGGCGCCGGCCTGGACGTTGGCGGCGCTGCGGACGATGACCGCGGTCATCGGCAGGGCGCCCAGGGCGCCGCAGAGCGCGTTGCCCGCGCCCTGCGCCATCAGTTCCCTGTCGTAGTCGGTGCGCGGTCCGTCGTGCAGCCGGTCGACGGCCGCCGCGCTGAACAGGCTCTCGGCCGAGGCGACCAGCGTGAAGGCCACGACCGTCAGGAGCAGGGCCGGGGTGAGCTGCTCGAACACCCCGCTGCCGGGCGGCTGGACGGCGTCGAGGAGGCCCTTGACCTCGACCTTCTTCAGCGGGCGGTGCAGCAGCCAGGCGGCGCCGGTGGCGAGCAGCACGGCCACCAGCGCGCCCGGGACGACCCGCACCCGGGCGGGCAGCCGCTGCCACACCACGATCACCGCGATGGTGCCGGCGCCGACCGCGAAGGAGTGGCCGGCGGCGGGCGAGGAGACGAGCCGGGCGAGCAGGCCGGGAAGGCCCAGGAGCTTGTCGATCCCGCTCGCGGGCGCCGGTTGGTCGGCCATCGCGTAGAGCTGCCCGGCGATGATGACCAGGCCGATGCCGGCCAGCATGCCCTCCACCACGGCGACGGAGATCGCGCGGAACCAGCGGCCCCAGCGCAGCGCGCCCAGCAGCAGTTGGAGCAGGCCGGTGGCGGCGACCACCAGGCCGAGGGCGGGCAGGCCGAACCGTTGCACGGTCTCGGCGACCAGGACGGTCAGCCCGGCCGCCGGGCCGCTGACCTGGAGGCTGCTGCCGGGCAGCGCGCCGGTGACCAGGCCGCCGACGATGCCGGTGATCAGGCCGAGTTCGGCGGGCACGCCCGAGGCGACGGCGACGCCGACGCACAGCGGGAGGGCGACCAGGAACACGACGAGCGAGGCGGTCAGGTCGTACTTGAGTGTGGGGATGCGCATGGGAGCCCTCATCCGGGGAGTTGGGTTGTCGGCCACTGGGTCACTTCGGGACCGTGCAACGCTCGCTCGGTACGGGGGCAGCGCGGAGCGCGGCGGCGCCGGCAGGCGGAAATCACTGCCGTGGGCCGTCGTGGACTGCCGGGATGTGGCGGGGCGGTGGGTCACCCGTCCGGGGTGTCGCCACCGTCGGTGAGCGTGCGCGCGCGGTCGGCGCCGATCAGCAGCGGAACACCTGGAGGACCGCCGCTCCGGGCTGTCTGCGCGCCCCGTACGGCGGGGCGGGGGTGCGGGCGGGCGAGGGGTTGTCGTCGTCGGCGGCTTCCTCGGCGATGGCCGGGTGCAACTCCCTTTGCTGCCGCGGCACTTCGACGGTCCGGTGGCGCGTCCAGCCGAGGCCGGGCGGGCACTCGGGGACCACCGCCTCCTCGACGAGCTTGGCCTCCGCGACCATCCGGGGGCCGGACTCCGCGCGGGTGAGGGCGGATGCGGACTGGGACAGCACCAGCAGGCCCAGCGCGGCCACGAGGGCCACGGCGGCGGCGCCGATCACCCTCCTGACCAAGGACATCGCCGTTCCTTTCCCCGCCCGTGGGAGCGCCCCTGGGAGTGTCCAGGGGACTTGTCGAACCGTCATCACTTCTGACGGATGCGGGCGCGGGACCAGTTCCGGTATGCCGTGAACGGTCGGTGAAGCATTCCGGCCGGGTGGTGGTGATCCATGAACCGGCGGGGCGGAATGCGGGCGACCGGTGAACCGGCTGTGATGTGAACGTTAACGCGTATGAATCCGCTGGTCCTTGGCAGCCGGTCGGACGCAGGACCGCGTGTCGGCCGGGGCCCTCCGCCCGGCGCCGGGTGCGCTCCGACCCGGCGCCGGACGGAAAGCGGTTCAGCGTCCGGAGATCCTCGACAGGACCGTGCGGCGCGCGGTGTCGGCGTCGTCGGCGAGCAGGGCCAGCTCGGCGAGTTCGCGGCACTGCGCGAGGGTGTGGGTGGCCAGTGCCGCGCGCAGCTCGGGGAGCGAGGCGGGCGCGGCGGACAGGCTGGTGATCCCGAGGCCGACCAGGACCAGGGCGAGCGCCGGGTCGGCGGCGGCCTCGCCGCAGACGCCGATCGGACGGCCGTGCTCGGCCGCCGAGGCGGCGGCGGTGGCGACCAGTTCGAGCAGCGCGGGCTGCCACGGGTCGAGCAGCTCGGCGAGGGTGCCGAGCGTCCGGTCGGCCGCGAAGGCGTACTGGGCCAGGTCGTTGGTGCCCACGCTGAAGAAGTCGCAGGACGCGGCCAGTCGGTCGGTCCGCAGAGCGGCTGCCGGGACCTCGATCATCGCGCCGGCCATCGGCAGGCCGTGTGCGCGGACCCGGGCGGCGAACTCGGCGGCCTCGCGCGGGATCGACACCATCGGGGCCATGACCCATACCTGTGCGGTGCTGTCCTGTGCGGCCTCGGCGATCGCGGCGAGCTGGATCTCCAGCAGGTGCGGATCCCGGGTGGCCGTCCGCAGACCGCGGACCCCCAGCGCGGGGTTCTCCTCGTCGGCGGAGCCGGCGAAGGGCAGCGGTTTGTCCGCGCCCGCGTCCAGTGTGCGGACGACCACCCGGCGGCCGGCGAAGGCCGCGAAGACCTGCCGGTAGACGGCGGCCTGTTCGGCCCGGCCCGGCGCCTCGGCGCGGTCCAGGAAGAGGAACTCGGTACGGAACAGGCCCACCCCCTCGGCGTCGACGGCGGCCGCGCCGGCCAGCTCGCGCGGCGCACCGAGGTTGACCAGCAGCGCGACCGGGTGGCCGTCCGCCGTCCGGCCCGGCCCCCGGAATCCGGCCAGCAGCTCGCGGTGCCGGCGCTCGCGCGCGGCGGCCCTCTCGACCGCTTCCGGACTCGGGTCGGGCTCGACCACGCCGTCCGCGCCGTGCACCAGGACCTGCCGGCCGTCCGCCAGGGCCGTGGCGCCGGCGCAGCCGACCACGGCGGGCACGCCGAGGGCCTTGGCGAGGATGGCCGTGTGGCTGGTCGGCCCGCCGCGGACGGTGACGAGGGCCAGGACCCGTTCGGGGTCGAGCAGCGCGGTGTCGGCGGGTGCCAGGTCGTCGGCGACCAGGACGTACGGGTGCCCGGGGTCGGGCAGGCCGGGCACGGGCAGGCCGAGCAGGTGGGCCACCCCGCGGTCGCGCAGGTCGTCCAGGTCGGGGGCGCGTTCCGCGAAGTAGCCGCCGGCGGCGGTCAGGGCGGCGCGGAAGCCGTCGAAGGCGGTGCTGAGCGCATGGGCGCCGTCGGTGCCCTGCTCGGCGAGCTCGGCGGCCCGGTCGGCGAGGACCGGGTCGGCGGCCATCATGGCCTGGGCCGCGAGCACCTCGGCGCCGGGGCCGCTCGCCCGGGCGGCGCGCTGCTCCAGGTCGGTGACGACGGCTCCGAGGGCGGCACGGACCGCGGCCGCCTCGGCCGCCGGGTCGGCGACCGCCCTCGGCGCGGGCAGCGGGACCGGGGGAGCCATCCGGGCGACCGGGCCCGCCGCGCTGCCGGTGCCGACGCCGATCCCGCGGATCGGGACGGTCATGCCGCTGCGTCGAGGTCGGAGGCGAGCAGCTGGGCGAGCGCCTGGAGCGCGTCCTCGGCCCCGTCGCCCGAGGCGGTGAGCTCCAGGACCTCGCCGGAGCGGGCGGCCAGGGCGAGGACGGACAGCAGGCTGCGGGCGTCGACCGGGGCCTGGCCCGGGCGGCCGACGGTGACCTTGACCGGCTGTCGGGCGGCGGCGGCCTGGACGAACAGCGACGCCGGGCGGGCGTGCAGACCGCTGCTGGAGCCGACGGTGACCTGGGTCGAGTGCATGGGAGTCCTTGAGGGAGAGGGTGGATGCGATCGCCGACCCGAGTGGGAGCCGGGTCGGCGGGAGGGTGGGGCACGGTGGCCCGCGCTCAGGGGAAGCGCGGGCCGCCGTGGTGGATGCCTGGTCCGCGCGGTACGGGGGCGGTCGCGGGACCAGGCAGTCTGTGGTTTCACGCCCGTTAAGGCGTTGTTTCGATTGGTTCTACGCCCGATCACGCAGGGATGTCAACACATTCGGGCATCGGCCCACGGAGTGGACGAGAGACGGAACAGCCCCTTGCTTTTCCGTCCGAAGCGCGTATGGTCGGGCTTCACCAGGCGTAAACGGACATGAAACGGACCCAATCCCACATGTACGCACCCGAGCGGCAGCAACAGATCCTCCACCTCGCCCAGGAACAGGGCCGGGTGGACGTGCCGACGCTGGCCGAGGACTTCGGTGTCACCCAGGAGACCATCCGGCGTGACCTGAGCGCCCTGGACCGGGCCGGCCTGCTGCACCGGGTGCACGGCGGCGCGCTGCCCGTCGGCGCCCTGCACCTGGAACCCGGCCTGGCCGAACGGGACTCCCGGGCCGCGGCCGAGAAGGAGCGCATCGCCAGGGCGGCCCTGGCCCTGCTGCCCGGCGAGGGCAGCGTGATCCTGGACGCCGGGACGACCGTCTCCCGGCTCGCCGGACTGCTGCCCCTGGACTGCGCCCTCACCGTCGTCACCAACGCCCTCCCGGTCGCGGCCCGGCTGGCCGACCACCCCTCGCTCGCCCTGCACCTCGTCGGCGGGCGGCTGCGCCATCGCACCCAGGCGGCCGTCGACGCCTGGGCGCTGCGCGACCTGGCCGACATCCACGCGGACGTCGCGGTGGTCGCCACCAACGGCTTCTCCCCGGAGGGCGGGCTGTCGACGCCGGACCTCGCCGAGGCCGCCGTCAAGCGGGCCATGCTCGCCGGTGCGCAACGCGTCGTCCTGGTGGCTGATTCCTCCAAGTACGGCGCCCGCCACTTCGCCCGATTCGGCTCGCTGGACCAGGTCGACGTCCTGGTCACGGACACCGGGCTGACCGACGAGCAGGCCGCCCAGATCGAGAACCACGGACCGGAAGTCATCCGCGCATGATCGTCACCATCACCCCCAACCCCAGCCTGGACCGCACCTACGAGCTGGGAACGCTCGTTCTCGGCGAGGTCAACCGAGCCGGGCAGGACCGGCTCGACCCCGGCGGCAAGGGCGTCAACGTCTCCCGTGCGCTCACCGCCGCGGGCCACCGCACCACCGCCGTCCTGCCGTTGGGCGGCCTCTCCGGCGAGCTGCTCGCCGACCTGCTGCGCCGCCAGGGCATGGACGTCGCGGCGGTCACCATCGCGGGCGACACCCGGATCAACGTCTCGATCGCCGAGGACGGCGGCAGCCTCACGAAGATCAACGCGGCGGGGCCCGAGCTCAGTGCAGCCGAGTCGGCCGCGCTGCTGGCCCTCGTCCGCGACACCCAGAAGACCGGACGGGGCACCGGGAACGGCGTCGACTGGCTGGCCTGCTGCGGCAGCCTGCCGCGCGGCCTCCTGCCCGGCTGGTACGCGGAGTTGGTCGCGCAGGTGCACTCGGGCGGCGCCCGGATCGCGCTGGACACCTCCGGCCCCGCACTGCTCGCCGCGCTCTCGGCCCGCCCCGACGTGGTCAAGCCCAACCGGGAGGAACTCGCCGAGGCCGTGGGCCGCCCGGTCGCCACCGTCGGCGACGCCGTGCACGCGGCCGGGGAACTGCGCGAGCGCGGCGCCCAGCAGGTCCTCGCCAGCCTCGGTGCGGACGGGATGCTGCTGATCGCCGAGGAGGGCAGCTGGTACGGCAGCGCACCGGTCGCCGCCGTCCGCAGCGACGTGGGAGCGGGCGACGCCTCGCTCGCGGGCTTCCTCGGAGCCGGCGGCACCGGCCCCGAGGCCCTGGCGGCGGCCCTGGCGCACGGCGCCGCCGCCGTACAACTGCCGGGGAGCGTCATGCCGACCCCGGCCGATCTGGACCGGGCCGCCGTGGCCGTGACGGCGGACATCCCGCTCGAACGACCGCTCCGCGGTTGAGATTCGCGGTTGGTTCCGCAATCGAGAACAGCCTCCTGCCGGAGGCACCCCGCCCGACCGTGTGGGACGGAACGGCGACCAATCCCGGGGGCAAGGGAACACTGTCAGGCACCAGTTGAAGGATCGACACGATGAGCGACACCAGCGGACTGATCACACCCGCACTCGTTGATCTCCACCTCGCCCCCGCGGACAAGAGCGAGGCTCTCCGCTCCCTCGCCCAGCGGTTGGTCGCCGAGGGCCGGGTGACCGACCTCGACGGCTTCCTCGCCGACGTGGCCGCCCGCGAGGCCCAGGCCCCGACCGGAATGGGGGACGGGATCGGCATCCCGCACTGCAGATCACCCCACGTGACCCAGCCGAGCCTGGCCTTCGGCCGGAGCACCAGGGGCGTGGACTTCGATGCCCCGGACGGCCGGCCCGCCGACCTGATCTTCATGATCGCGGCACCGGCCGGCGCGGACGACACCCACCTGCAGATCCTCGCCGCGCTGGCCGGTCGGCTGATGGACCCCGCCTTCACCGGGGCCCTCCGCGAGGCCGAGAGCCCGGGCGCCGTCGCGGCGCTGGTCAACGGCGAGGAGGCGCCGACCGTTGCTCCGGAGGCGCCCGCTGCTGCGGAGGCGCCCGCTCCTTCGGACCCGGCCGCTGCTCCGGAGACGGCCGCCGGCGGCGCCGGGCTGCGGCTGGTCGCGGTGACCTCCTGCCCGACCGGCATCGCCCACACCTACATGGCCGCCAAGGCCCTCGAACTGGCCGCCGCCCGGGCGGGTGTGCGGATCCAGGTCGAGACCCAGGGGTCGGCCGGGACGACGGTGCTGGCCCCCGAGGTGATCGCGGCCGCCGACGCCGTGATCTTCGCCCATGACGTCGAGGTCCGGGACCGTGCCCGCTTCGCCGGCAAGCCGACCGTCGACGTGGGCGTGAAGGCCGCCGTCAACCGCGCCGATGACCTGATCGCCCAGGCCGCCGGGCTGGTCGCCCAGGCCGGCGGAGGTGCTCGCCCCGCCACCGCACCGGGCGCCGCGGTGAGCGCACCGGCGGGTGAGCACTGGGCCCAGCGGCTGCGCAAGTACCTGATGACGGGCGTCAGTTACATGATCCCGTTCGTCGCGGCGGGCGGTCTGCTGATCGCCCTCGCCTTCGCCATCGGCGGCTACCAGATCGCCTCCGCGCCCTCCGTGCTGGGCCACTTCGACTGGACCTCCTCGCACAGCTGGGCGGCGATGCTGTTCCAGACCGGCAAGACCTCCTTCGGCTTCCTGGTCCCGATCCTCTCCGGGTACATCGCCTGGGCGATCGCGGACCGGGCGGCACTGGCCGCCGGCATCGCGGGCGGCGCCGTCTCGGCGGCGGTCGGCGCGGGCTTCCTCGGCGGCATCGTGTCGGGCCTGGCCGCGGGCTTCCTGGTGCTGTGGATGATCCGCTGGAACGTGCCGCGCGCGGTCAAGGGGATCATGCCGGTGGTGGTGATCCCGCTGCTGTCGGTGGCGGCGGTCGGCTTGCTGATGTTCGTGCTGGTCGGCTCGCCGATCGCCTCGGCGATGAACGGCCTGACCGACTGGCTGAACGGCCTCTCCGGCTCCAACGCGATCCTGCTCGGCGTGCTGCTCGGCGCGATGATGGCCTTTGACATGGGCGGTCCGCTCAACAAGGTCGCCTACACCTTCGCCGCCGGTGCGCTCACCACCGCGGGCACCACCCCGGACGCCGGCAGCCTCAAGGTGATGGCCGCGGTGATGGCCGCCGGCATGACCCCGCCGCTGGGCATGGCCCTGGCCACCGTCGTCCGGCGGCGGCTGTTCAGCCCCGAGGAGCGGGAGAACGGCAAGGCGGCCTGGGTGCTCGGCGCCTCGTTCATCACCGAGGGCGCGATCCCGTTCGCGGCGGCGGACCCGCTGCGGGTCATCCCGGCGAACATCGTCGGCAGCATGACGGCCGGCGGACTGGTGATGGCCTTCGGCTCCACCCTGCGCGCGCCGCACGGCGGGATCTGGGTGCTCCCGCTGATCGGCAGTCCGTTCCTCTACCTGCTCGCGGTCGTGGCGGGCACGGTGGTCACCACGGCCGTGGTCGTGCTGCTCAAGGGGCTGCGGAAGGACGCCGCCCCGGCGGCCGTGGACTCCACCGTCGCCGAGAAGGGGCTGGCCGGCGTCTGATCCGGCGGCCGGACCCGGACGTTGATCCGGCAGCCGGCCCCAGCGCAGCAGGGCGCCCGCTCGATGGAGCGGGCGCCCTGCTGCGCCCAGGCCGTCAGCCCGCCGGGGCGAAGCCTCCCCCGACGGAGGCGGTGCCTCCCGCCGACTGGGCCTCGACGCGGTAGCTGTCGCCGGCGGTCACGCGCACACCGGTGGCGTGGTTGTACTGCCCGGCGAACTCGTGCTGTCCCGCCGGTACGGTACGGCCGGGCTTGAGGACCCAGCGGTAGACCAGCGCGCCCCCGGACTCCTGGACGGTGACCGTGAAGTCGTCGGGCGACAGCGTCCGCCAGTTGCCGGTGTCCCGGACGCCGCCGGTCTGCACGATGCGCAGTTCGACGGTGAGCGCGGTGAGCGGCTGGCCGGTCCTGAGGATCAGGTCGTTCTCGTTCCAGTAGACGGTGCTGTGCGGGCTGATCGATCCCGCCGACCAGAGCGGGCCGTTCTGGGCCCGGGCGCTCGCCGAGGGGCTCGGGTGCGGGCTGGTCGGGGTGGTGGTGGCCGGGGCGGCGGCGGCCGGTCCCCGGGTCCCGGTGGGAGGGGGAGTCGAGGGCTCCGGCGCCGGCGGGACGGTGGGGGAGGAGGGCGCGGCCGGGGCGACCGTGGGCTCCGACGGCAGCGGGAAGTGGGCGAGCTCCGCCATGGCGAGGCTGCCGGTGGCCAGGATGCCGGCGGTGGCCAGCCCGGCGAGGGCGGCCCTGGGCCAGGACCGCAGACCCGACCGGGTGCGGTGACGGGTGGCGGGACCGGCCATGCCGCGCTGGACGCGGGCCAGCATCCTGGCGCGATCGGGCTGATGGGCCTCGGCCGCCTCGCGCAGCTGCCGGGAGATGTGCTCGTTCACCGGTTCCTCGTTCACCGGTTCCTCCTTCCTGTCGTCAGTTCGCCGACGGCTCGTTCGCCGAGCAGCTGCTTCAACTCGGCCATGGCCTTCGAGGTCTGGCTCTTCACCGTACCGACCGATATGCCCAGCGCCGCCGCGGTGTCCTTCTCCGAGAGGTCGAAGGCGTGCCGCATGACCACGCAGGCCCGCTTGCGGAACGGCAACCGGGCGAGTGCCGCGCGGACGTCCAGGACCGCCGCGACGTCGGGGCCCGAGGTCTTCTTCGGGCTGCGGGACCAGAACAGCAGGACCCGGCGGCGCTCACGGACCGCGCTGCGGATCCGCTCCCGGGCCATGTTGGCGACCACTCCCCGGGCGTAGGCGAGCGGGTGGTCGGCCGCGCGGAGCCGGTCCCAGCGTTGCCACAGGGCGACCAGGGCGTCCGAGGCCAGGTCGTCAGCCGCGTCCGTCTCGCCGGTCAGCAGATGGGCGAGACGGGCGAGTTCGGCGTAGTGGCGTTCGAAGAAGTGGTGGAACTCCGCGGACGCGTCATCGAGGAGCATGTCCCTCGGTCGCCCTCTCCCTGCAATGTGAACGTTAACAAGAGGCGTGAGCTTAGCAGGGCCCCGCCCTGGGGCCGCGTCGCGGTCGTCGCCCCGCAGGGTCGTGACCTGCGGCTGCCGGGCCGTCGGTGCGCTCAATGCCGTGCGAACTGGGCGTGGGCGGACTGCACGACGTCCGGCTGCAACGCGATCCCGTCGACGGTCAGCCGCTCGCCGTAGATGTCGGTGACCCTGATCGATCCGCCGCAGCCGCTGCCGTCGGGGGAGAGGAAGTAGTTGTAGTCGGTGCGGCTCAACCTCCGCCAGCCGCCGCCGGCCTGGACCTCCAGCGCCGCCACCGGGTTCCGGTGACCGAGCACCTGGATCCCGCACCACCACTGGCTCGACCCGGTCTTGTACCGGACGGACATGCTGTCCGGCGCCGCCGGGCTCAGCAGCGTCCAGGTGATCGGGAGGCGGCCCACGGAGAGGTCGGCGAGCTCGGCGAAGGCCTCGTGGCTGAGGTCGAGCTGCCCGGGGGCGCAAGGCAGCGGGCACTCGTTGACGATCCGCACCGTGATGCTCGCCCCGCCGGCGGAGCGGACCTGCACGTACGCCCCGCACGCGCCGGACGTCTCGTAGTCGGTGTGGTTCATCGCCGCGACCATGAGGTCGCCGGACGGCCCGAACGAGCAGGCGCCGTTGCCGTCGGCCGCGTCGTAGGAGGTCGCCACGCCCTGGTAGCTCGTACCGGGCCTGATCCGCCCGGCCAGTGATGCCGGGCCGGCGGCCGCACGGCTGCCGGCGGTCGCCGACGCGGACGCAGTCGCGGAGGAGGACGGCTTCGGGGAGGAGGACGGCTGCGCGGAGGAGGAGGCGGAGGTGGTGGCGGAGGGCGACGGCGTTCCGGCCGACGGCGACGGCGACGGCGTCGGGGCGGTGGGGGACGGCAGCGCCTCCGGGGGCGTGGCACCGTCAGGGCCGCCGGAGGCGGTCGGCACGGCCTGCCCGGTGGCTGCGACGGCCGCCGCGACGGGCTGCCCCGAGCCGCTCCCGCCGCCCCCGGTGAGCGCGAAGGCCAGGCACACCACCAGCCCGACGGCCACCAGTGCCAACGGAACACCCATGACCAGCACTCGCCCGCGCCGTGCCCGGGGGACGGCGTGCTTCGTTGCCCTCATGTCCAGAAATCCATTTCGGTAGATCGAGTCGACCTTGCACCGGTCAGTGGCCGCCGCGGGCGGAAAGGTTGCCGCCCGGTCGCCGGTTCCTCCGCGGCCCTCCCCGGCCCTCCGCAGCCCTCCACGCCCCGGGCCGCCGCGGTCAGGACGGGTCGCCGTACACCACACCGCGGCCGTAGCTGCCGAAGTACACGCGCCCGTACACGTCGGGGTCGCCCGTGATGACGTTGATGACCGCCCCGCCGTACTGGTGCTGGTCGTCGTTGATCCGGACCCAGGTCGAGCCGGCGTCGGTGGAGCGGAACAGCCCGGTGACACCCTTGACCGTCCCGCTGAGGTAGAGGGCCTGGTAGCCGGCGCCCGGTGCCGCCTTGCCGAAGCCGAGGCCGCTCGCCGCGTCCACTCCGGCGACCTTGGTGAAGCTCGCCCCGCCGTTGGTGGAGTGCTGGAGCCCGCCGTCCTTGCTCGCGATCCACAGGTCGCCCGCGACGCCCGGGACGGCCTTGAGCTGGCCCCAGGCCACGCCGGTGGCGCGGGTGGTGAAGTGCCTGCCGCCGTCGGTGCTGGCGTAGAGGGTGCCGCCGCTGAGGGCGTAGAAGGTGTTCGCCGCGGAGCGGTCGGCCACCACGGGCGCGTCCTTGGGCAGGCCGGAGACCGCCGTCCAGGACGTGCCGCGGTTGGTCGAGACGAACGGCACCTGGCCCTCCGGGGTCCACACCACGGTGGCCCCGTCCGCCGAGACGGCGGTGGAGCCGGCGGCCGCGTCGGCCGTCGGCGCCGTCGCGAACGGCGACCAGGTCGCTCCGCCGTCGGTCGAGTAGGCGCCGTGCTGCTCGCCACCGGAGCCGACCCGCACGGAGAACGACGGCTTGGCCTGGGCGAAGTCGATGCCCGTGGCGGTGGTGAACTTCGGCCCGACCAGCTGCCGGGTCGGGGACTTGGTCAGGTCGTCGTGCCGGAATCCGCTCTGGTCGCCGAGCGCGCTGACCAGCGGGAAGCCGGACGCCTTGATCAGTCCGTTGGTCGCGGTCTCCTCCACCCCCTTGGGGATGGTCCAGTGGGTGGCGCCCCCGCGGTCCGCCGCGGTCACGTCGGTGCTGCGCCACATGCCCGATCCGGTGCCGTAGAGGACGTGTCCGGAGTCGAACGGGTCGATGGCCAGCGCGCCCATCCAGTGCCCGACGCTGCCGGACCCCACGTAGGGCGCCGCCGAGGCGTCGCGCACGGCGGTCGAGCCCAGCGCCTTCCAGGTCGCGCCGCCGTCGGTCGACCGGTAGAGCTCCTCGTTGGGGTACCAGCGGTTCAGGGTGGTGACCATCACCGTGTCCGGGTGCTCGGCGTCGACCGCGAGACCGGCGAAGCCGTAGTGGCCGCTGGACGGCGAGATGTTCTTCCACGCCCCGGTGGACGGCGTGTACTTCCACACCGATCCGGCCGTCACCGGCTGCGGGCCCGGACCGTCGCTGTACGTCAGGTAGAGCGAGCCGTCGCCGGACAGCACGCCGTGGTGCGGCAACTGACCCGTCGGCTGGCCCTGCACGGCCTGCCAGGAGTTGCCGCCGTCGGTGGAGCGGTACAGGGAGGTGGACTTGTCGGCCACGCCGACGTAGATCGTCCTGCTGCCCGCCGGGCCGAAGGTCACGAAGGACAGGCCGACCCCGCTGCTCGCGCCGTCCTTGACGGGGAAGGCGCCGACCTGGCTCCACGTCGCACCGTAGTCGGTGCTGCGCCACAGGCCGTTCTTGCGGGTGCCCAGGTAGAGCTTGCTGTGATCGGACGGGTCCACCACGAGGCGCTCGCCCATCGACCGGCCGTCCTCGTTGCCGCCCAGTTTGAACGGCAGCTCGGTGCGCTGGAAGGTCCTGCCCTGGTCGGTGGAGCGCAGGATCGAGCCGTTGCCCGCCCAGCCGTTGGTGTACGTGCCGCTCGCCAGGTACAGCCGGTTCGGGTCGACCGGGTCGGTCGCCAGGCTCTCGATGCCCAGCAGGTTCCAGTCGCTGATCCAGTCGGTGATCGAGGTCCACTGGCCGGCGGCCGCGTCCCAGCGGTAGGCGCCGCCGATGTCGGTGCGGGCGTAGAGGAGGTCCTTGCGGCTGGGGTTGAAGACGAACCCGGTGACGAACCCGCCGCCGACGATCTGGGCGTTCTTCCACACGTACGGTCCGGTGGCCTGCGCGCCGTCGGTCGCGGGCATCCGCACCAGCTTCCACTGCTGGTTGGTCCCGCCCCAGCCGGGATACTGGATGACCGCCGCGCCCTGGGCGGTGGAGGCTCCGGAGACGTCCAGGACCTGGCCGCTCCTGCGGGAGGTGAAGGTGACGGCGTCGGAACCGCTCACATCGTCGATCCGCCACTGCTGGGAGGCGGCGGAACGATCCGTCTGCTGCTCGGCGGTGGCCGTCCGGTCGGTCGAATCCCCCGCTGTGCCCAGCACCTTGCCGCTGTTGCGGTTCACCAGCTCGTAGTAGCCGTCCCCGGTGGGCCTCAGCCGCCACTGCTGGTTGGCCGTCGCCTGGTCCGTCCACTGCTGGACACGGGTGCCGTCGGCGGTGGAGAAGGCGTCGACGTCCAGCACCTTGCCGCTGCGCACGGAGACCAGCCGGTAGTAGGCATCGCCGTCGACCGTCGCGGCCTGGGACTCCTCGTGGGTGAACACGAAGTACGACCCGACGGCGACGGGCACGCCGAGCAGCAGAGCGGTCGCGCTCATCGCGCGCCGGCGGTGGCGCCCACGGGCACGCCCTGCGCTGCCGGCCGCCCGGGCGCTCCGGCCGCGGCCCTCCGCCGTGGCATCCGTCTCGTTCATGGGGGCTACTCCTTGCTTCGGCCCCGCCGCCGCACCACACCCGGTCGTACGGGCGGGCGCGCGGCGGCGGCAGGCGGTGGGATCGGACGAACCGTGGGGTGTTCCGCCCTCGGTGTCGCCTGTCAGTTGCCGCCGTCGCGCGGGAGGTTGCCGCCCGCCGAAAAAAAGCTTCGACCTCGGAGGTGGGCTCGACCTCCGGCGCAGCCACCGGCCGTGGAAACCCCCGCCGACGGCCCGCGCGGTGATCGCGCACAATGGCGGTCGTGGAGGAGAGGGAGTCGGTCATGGGTATCGAGAGCCGCCCGGTGACGCTGCGGGTGATCGCCGACCAGCTGGGGCTGGACGTGTCCACCGTCTCCAGGGTCCTGAACGGATCCGAAGGCGACGGGCGGCGGGCCGCCTCGGGAACGACGGCCCGTCGGGTCCGGGACCTGGCCGAGGAGTTGGGCTACCGGCGCGATCCCGCCGCCGTCAGTCTGCGGACCCGGCGCAGCAACCTGATCGGGGTGGTGTTCGCCCGGCTGTCCGAGATCGTCGTCGCGACCATCTACGAGGGCATCGAGGAGGAGGCCGCCCGGCACGGGTTCGCGGCCTTCGTCACCAACACCCAGGACGATCCGGTCCGCCAGCGCGAGCGGATCGCGATGGTCCTCGGCCGGCGGGTGGACGGCCTCATCATCGGTGACGCGCACCTGGACGGCGCCGCCCTGGCGGACCCGGCGCTCCGGGGCACGCCGCACGTCCTGGTCAACCGCCGTACCGACGGCGGGCTTCCGGCCGTCACCTGTGACGACTACCGGGGAGGGCGCCTGGTCGCCGAGCACTTCCTGCGGCTGGGGCACCGCCGGGTCGGCTGCGTGGCGGGGGAGCCGTTCGCCAGCACCGGCACCGACCGCACCGCCGGCTTCGTCGACCGGTACGCGGAGGCCGGTCTGCCGGTGCCGCCCGAACTGGTGCGGCACTGCGCCTTCGACACCGCGGGCGGCCGCGAGGCGGCGACCGCCCTGCTGACCGCCGACGGCCGTCCCACGGCGCTGTTCGCCGTCAACGACCTGGCCGCCATCGGGGTCCTGGGAGCGGCCCGGGACCTCGGCAGGCACCCGGGGCGGGACCTCGCCGTGGCGGGCTTCAACGACACTCCGGTCGCCGCCGAGCTGCCGGTCGCGCTGACCACGGTCCGCTCGCCGATGGCGGAGCAGGGCCGGGTGGCGGTGCGGGAGCTGCTGCGCCGGATCGGCGGCGCGCCCGCCCGCTCCCGGCGGCTCGCGCCCGAGCTGGTGGAGCGGGCCTCCAGCGGAACGGCTTTCGGGCCGTCACTTCACCGGTCCAGCTGAGGAGTTCCGGCCTCTGGCGCCTTCGGTCGAACCTGCCTATCATCCAACCCAAACGATTGGGCCAAACGTTTGGGTTGTGGGGAAGTCATGTCGCAGGCGATGCCCAAGGGTGGCTCTGTGAGCGTTCACCACGTCCGCCGTTACGTTCCGCCGGCGGTCTGGAAGTGGGCCTTCATCGCCCTGGTCCTGCTCTTCTGGTTGCTGATCTACCACGGCATCCTGTGGCAGGGGCTGGTGGTCGACGCGGTCGTGCTGGGCGGCCTGGTGATCATTGGTCAGCTTCCGCCGAGCGTGGGCCTGCGGAGCGTCGAGGTGCGCCCGGAGGGCGTGCGGCTGCGCTTCGCCCGCACGCCGGACCCGATGCTGCTCGGCTGGGCCGACATCCTGGACGTCAGCTACCGCCCCGGCTACGCGGAGACCCACCGCAGCGGCCGCCGGGAGGTGTCGACGTTCCACCACACCACCGTCGCCCTGCTGGTCCGCGGGAGGGAGGAGCCACTGGTCCTGGTGCACGTCCGTCGGTCCAAGCGGCTGGCGCTGCTGATCGCCTCCCACGCGGCCCGGGCGCGCGCCCGGGCGGCCGGGCTGGAGCGCCGGGACGGCGAGGGGGTCTGACCGGCGCGGCGATGCTGTACTCGACGATTGAACAAGAGGCTGAACGCGGCAGGACGGGCACGGTGCCGCCGCACCGTGCCCGTCCTGCCGCGTCGCTCAACGGATTGCCGCGTCGCTCACCGGATCAGGAACCGGCCCGGCGCTTGTTGTAGACGTCGAAGCCCACGGCCGCGAGCAGCACCAGGCCCTTGATCACCTGCTGGTAGTCGGTGCCGACGCCGACCAGCGACATGCCGTTGTTCAGCACGCCGAGCACCAGGCCGCCGATGATCGCGCCCATCACGGTGCCCACGCCGCCGCTGGCGGAGGCGCCGCCGATGAAGGCGGCGGCGATCGCCTCCAGCTCGAAGTTGATGCCGGCCTGCGGGGTGCCGGCGTTGAGCCGTGCGGCGAAGACCAGCCCGGCCAGTGCGGCGAGGACGCCCATGTTGGTGAAGGCGAGGAAGACGACCCGCTTGCTCTTCACGCCGGACAGCTTGGCCGCCGCCTCGTTGCCGCCGATGGCGTAGGTGTGCCGGCCGATGATCGAGTTGCGCATCAGGTAGCCGAAGCCGACCAGCAGGGCGCCGAGGATCAGCAGGACGATCGGCACGCCGTGGTAGCTGGCCAGCAGCAGGGTGAACACGACCACGGCCGCCGTGATCACGGCGAGCTTGGCCAGGAACAGCCCGAGCGGGAGCACCTCCAGCCCGTACGAGGCGGTCTGCCGCCGGCCGCGCAGCTCCTGGAGGACGGCCACGGCCAACACCGCGAGACCGAGCAGCAGGGTGAGGTTGTGGTAGTTGGTGTGCGGGCCCACCTCGGGGAGGAAGCCGCTGCTGATGCTCTGGAAGCCCTTGGGGAACGGCGCCACCGACTGGCCCTGCAGCAGGATCTGGGTGCCGCCGCGGAAGAGCAGCATGCCCGCCAGGGTGACGATGAAGGACGGGATCCCGAGGTAGGCGATCCAGAAGCCCTGCCAGGCGCCGGCGAGGGCGCCGATCACCAGCGCGATCAGCATCGCCACGGGCCACGGCAGGTGGTGTTCGACCATCATCACCGCGGCGGCGGCCCCGACGAAGGCGGCCAGGGAGCCGACCGACAGGTCGATGTGCCCGGCGATGATGACGATCATCATCCCGATCGCCAGGATGAGGATGTAGCCGTTCTGCTGGATCAGGTTGGTGATGTTGAGCGGCTGGAGCAGGATGCCGTCGGTCCAGATCTGGAACAGCAGCACGATCAGCGCCAGGGCGACCAGCATGCCGTACTGGCGCACGTTGCCGCGCAGTGCGCGGGCCAGGGCGGCGCCGACGGACTGGCTCGGGTCGGGCTCGGGCCCGTTCTGGGCGGAGTCCGGGATGATCTCGGTCTGGGCCATGCCTCACACCTGCTCGTTGCTGGATGCGGCGCTCATGGTCATGAGCCGCATGAGGGATTCCTGGGTGGCGTCGGCGCGGGCGACCTCGCCGGTGATCCGGCCTTCGGCCATGGTGTAGATCCGGTCGCACAGGCCGAGGAGTTCGGGGAGTTCGGACGAGATGACGAGTACGGCCTTGCCCTGGGCGGCCAGTTCGGCGATGACGGTGTAGATCTCCGCCTTGGCGCCGATGTCGATGCCGCGGGTCGGCTCGTCGAGGATCAGCACCTCGGGCCCGGCGAAGATCCACTTGCTGAGGACGACCTTCTGCTGGTTGCCGCCGCTGAGCGTGCCGGTCCGGGTGAACACCGTCGGGGCCTTGATGTTCATGGTCCGCCGGAACGATTCGGCGACCTTGGTCTCCTCGTGCCGGTCGACCCGGCCGTACCGGGCGACCTTGCCGAGCGCGCTCAGCGAGATGTTCCGGCTGATGTCGTCGATCAGGTTGAGGCCGAAGTGCTTGCGGTCCTCGGTGACGTAGGCGATCCCGTGGCCGATGGCCTCCGGCACCGTCCGGGTGCGGATCTCCCGGCCGTGCAGCAGCACCCGGCCACCGGCCCAGCGCCCGTAGGAGCGGCCGAAGACGCTCATCGCGAGCTCGGTGCGGCCGGCGCCCATCAGGCCGGCGACGCCGACGATCTCGCCGCGCCGCACGTTCAGCGAGGCGCCGTCCACCACGGTGCGCTGCTGGTCGATCGGGTGCCGAACGGTCCAGCCGTCGATCTCGAAGGCGACCTCGCCGATGTCGGGGGTGCGCTCGGGGTAGCGGTGCTCCAGGTCCCGGCCGACCATGCCGCGGATGATCCGGTCCTCGGAGATGCCCTCCGGGCCGATCGCGATGGTCTCGATGGTCTGCCCGTCGCGCAGGATGGTGACGGCGTCGGCGACCCGGGCGATCTCGTTCAGCTTGTGCGAGATGATGATGCAGGAGATGCCCTGCGCCTTGAGCTCCAGGATCAGGTCGAGGAGCTTGCGGCTGTCCTCGTCGTTCAGCGCGGCGGTCGGCTCGTCGAGGATGAGCAGCTTGACCTTCTTGGCCAACGCCTTGGCGATCTCGACCAGTTGCTGCTTGCCCACGCCGAGGTCGGCGATCCGGGTGTGCGGGCTCTCCGCCAGGCCGACCTGGCGGAGCAGTTCGCCGGCGTGGGTGAGGGTCCGGTGCCAGCTGATGATGCCCCGGGTGGCGTGCTCGTTGCCCAGGAAGACGTTCTCGGCGATGGACAGGTACGGCACCAGGGCGAGTTCCTGGTGGATGATGACGATGCCGCGCTGCTCGCTGGCCCGGATGTCCTTGAACTGGCAGGGCTCGCCCTCGAAGAGGATCTCGCCCTCGTAACTGCCGTGCGGGTAGACCCCGCTGAGCACCTTCATCAGGGTGGACTTGCCGGCGCCGTTCTCGCCGCAGATGGCGTGCACCTCGCCGGCCGCCACGGTCAGGTTGACCTCGGAGAGTGCCTTGACGCCGGGGAACGACTTGCTGATCGACCGCATTTCGAGAACGGGTCCAGCCATGGGTGTGCGTCCGTATCGTTCGGGGCGGTGCGGCCCGTAGGGCGCCCGGGGGAGTCCGGGCGCCGCACCGCCGGTTCGGCGCGGGGCCCGTCGAGCGGGCCCCGCGGGGCTACTTGAGCTGGTCAGCGGTGTACTGGCCGCTGTCGACCAGGACCTTCTGGTAGTTGTCCTTGTCGACGCTCACCGGCTGGAGCAGCTGGGCCGGAACGACCTTCGCGCCGTTGTTGTACTGGGTGGTGTCGTTGACCTCGGGCTTCCCGCCGGTCAGCAGCGCGTCGCCCATCTGGACGGCGACCTTGGCGAGCTGGCGGGTGTCCTTGTAGACGGTCTGGGTCTGCTCGCCCGCGATGATCGACTTCACCGAGGCCAGCTCGGCGTCCTGGCCGGTGACGACGGGCAGGGACTTGGCGCTGCCGTAGCCCACGCCCTTGAGCGAGGAGATGATGCCGATCGAGATGCCGTCGTACGGCGAGAGCACGGCGTCGACGTGGGCCGAGGTGTAGGCCTTGCTGAGCAGGTTGTCCATCCGGGACTGGGCGAGGCCGCCGTCCCAGCGCAGCGTGGCGACCTGGTTGAAGTCGGTCTGGCCGCTCTGCACGACCAGCTTCTTCTGGTCGATGTACGGCTTGAGGACGCTCATCGCGCCGTTGAAGAAGAAGGTCGCGTTGTTGTCGTCCGGCGAGCCGGCGAACAGCTCGATGTTGAACGGCCCCTTGCCGTCCTTGAGTCCGAGCTTGTCGGCGATGTACCCGCCCTGGAGGACACCGACCTTGTAGTTGTCGAAGGTCGCGTAGTAGTCGACGTTCTGGGTGCCCCGGATCAGCCGGTCGTAGGAGATGACCGGAATGTGCGCGTCGGCGGCCTTCTGCAGCACGTTGGTGAGGGAGGAGCCGTCGATGGCGGCGATCACCAGCAGCTTGGCGCCCTTGGTGATCATGTTCTCCACCTGGGAGACCTGGTTCTCCACGACGTTGTCGCCGTACTGGAGGTCGGTCTTGTAGCCCTTGGCCTGGAACTCCTTGACCATGTTGTTGCCGTCGTCGATCCAGCGGGCCGACGACTTGGTCGGCATCGCGATGCCGATGAGCCCTCCCTTGGCGTCGCCCTTGGCCGCCCCGTCGCCGACTCCGTTGGCGCTCTGCCCGCAGGCCGCCAACGAGAGCGTCAGGCCCGCTGCGACGAGGCCCGCTGAAAGCTTCCGCACAGTTCCTCCATGGTGATGTTCCGCGACCGGGACAGCGCGCCCCTGACTGGGCGGCTGGGAGTGGTCGAGCGGGCCGGGGCCGGAGCGGTCCCTCGCGCGGTGGACGTTGGGGTGGCAGTAGCTCTGGCCTGGCGTGAAATGAAGTGTTAACGCTCACAACAGCGTCGTCAAGGGGCCTTGGGTCACCGTTCGGTCGCGGTGTCCCGGGGTCGGGTCCGTCCGGATACGAACGGTTGGACGAGGGTGGATCGAAGGGGCGACAAACAGGCCGTCAATGTCGATCCGGCGTCTGTCCGGAGGGCTTCCTCGTGCGGGGCGAGGACGTCGGTGGGCGTCCGCGCGGGCACGACGCCGAGGCGGCCGCCTCTCGCCGGCGGACGGGGAGCGGGCGCCGTGCGGTCCGGGGTCAGCTGGTGGCGAGGGCCGGGCCGTAGGCGTCGAGGATCGGGCTGACGGGCTGGAAGTAGGGGCGAGAACAGTCTGTTAACGCTAACAGAACATTGCCGGCTAGCTTGGCATGGCCTGGTAAAACAGCAGGTCAGAGGCGGTTTGTGGGCGTGGCGACCTGGTTGACGCGATCACGGTCCGCTCGTACGCTCCGGGGCACCGGATCCCGACGCCGTACTCCGAACGGAGCACACCGATGTCCAAGTCCCGCCTCCGCCATCCCCTCCTCCGCTCCGTCCTCGTGGGCGCGCTCGGCGCGGCTGCCGCGCTGGGCGGCCTGGTCGGCGCGCCCACCGCGCAGGCCGCGCAGGCCGACGCCGGGGGCGGGTCGTTCTCCGTGCTGACGTACAACGTCGCCGGGCTCCCGCAGCCGGTGAACAGCGCCCCCACCGAGCGGCAGAGCAGCACCACCGCCATCGGCCAGCGGCTGGGGCCGTACGACGTCGTGCACGTCCAGGAGGACTTCAACTACCACGCTGCGCTGTACGCCGCCGACGCACACCCGTACCGCACGGCGACCAGCGGCGGGGCGGGCATCGGCAGCGGCCTCAACACCCTGTCCGGACTCGCCTACGACGCCGACGACTTCGAGCGCGTCAAGTGGAACGACTGCCAGCTGGACTCCGGTGACTGCCTCACCCCCAAGGGCTTCACCTTCATGCGGACCCGGATGGCCGAGGGCGTGTACGTGGACTTCTACAACCTCCACGCGAACGCGGGCACGAACCCCGGCGACGAGACCGCGCGTGCCGCCAACCTGGCGCAGCTCACCGGCTACATCAGGACCCACTCGGCCGGGAACGCCGTGGTCGTGATGGGCGACACCAACACGCGCTACACCCGCGCCGACGACACCATCGGCGCCTTCGCCGCCGACAACGGGCTGACCGACGCGTGGGTGCAGCTCGAGCGCGGCGGCGTGGCGCCGGCCCGCGGCGCCGACCCGCTGCTGTGCGACCAGAACGCGCCCACCGACACCTGCGAGATCGTCGACAAGGTCCTGTACCGCAGCAGCCCGCTCGTCTCACTCACCGCCACCTCGTACGCCAACAAGCACGCCGACTTCCTCGACGGCTCCGGCAGGATGCTCAGCGACCACGACCCGGTCGCGGTCGGCTTCACCTGGAGCCGGAACCAGGCCTACCTGGCGAGCGAGCAGTTCGGCGGCCCGCACGGCGACTTCTACGACGACATCGACCGCGTCGCCCCCGGCGCCCGGGCCACCACCGTCAGCCTGCGCTCCGGCGCCCGGGTCGACCAGGTCGGCCTGACCCTCGCCGACGGCACCACCCTCACGCACGGGGGCTCCGGCGGCACCGCCTCCTCCCTCACCCTGGGCAGCGACGAGTACCTGAGCGCGGCCACGCTCTGCCAGGGCTCGCGCGACGGGCACACCCGCATCTTTTACGCCTCCTTCACCACCAACCTGGGCCGCTCCCTGGCCGGCGGCACCACCACCGGCGACTGCGTGACCCGCACCGCGCCCGCCGGCTGGCAGATCGCCGGGTTCCAGGGACGCGCCGGGGACGAGGTCGACAAGCTCGGCTTCCTGCTCACCCGCCGCTGACCGCCCCGAACCTCCCCGGCCCGGGCCGCCGACCGGGCCGGGGACCCTCCGTTCCCGAACACCGCTCCCGAACACCGCTCCTGAACGCGGCTCCTGAACGCGGCTCCCGAACGCCGCTCCCGAACACCGCTTCCGAACCACCGCTCCCGCCCGCCGGGCCCACCACCGCAGGAAGAACCCCATGAACGATCAGCGCACCCTGGACCGCCGCCGCTTCCTGCGCACCTCGGCGGGCACCTCGGCCGCCCTCCTCACCGGGCCCGCGGCCCTGAGCCTGCTGGGCGCACCGCAGCGGGCCGCCGCCGCCCCGGCCGGCCCCGCCCAGGGCGCCGCCTTCGTGGACTCCTACCCGACCAACACGATGGCCGACCTCACCCCGGAGGGGAACGCCGCCGTGCGCATCCTCACCGGGATGAACCGGATCTGGCACACCGGCACGTCCTGGAACGACGGCTCGCCGCTGCTCGCCGACGTCCTGCGCGCCAACGTGGACTACTGCGTGGAGGTCACCACCGAGCGCACCGAGGCCCAGGCCCGCGAGGCGTTCATCTACGACCGCCAGCACCAGAGTTACGCCGTCATCGCCGGCCTCGGCCCGCTCGCCGACCTGTACCGGACCGGCGCGCGCGCCGTCACCTCGATCACCACCGCGCCCGACACCACCCCGCCCGCCAAGGTCGACGACGCCGTCCCCGCCGACGCGCCCGCCGGCTCCGCGCTGGGCCCCGGGGCCGTCGACTCGGAACTGGGGCAGGTGGTCGCCCTCGTCAACACGCTCCGCGGACCGTACGCCTCCGGCAACCCCGCCAAGTACGCCTACCGGTACCCGCGCCCCTGGCGCCTGAACGAGGACAGCGCGGTGGTCGACACCGGCGCCACCGACGCCCTCGGCTTCCCGGTCTACGACTCGGACGTCGTCGTCGCCCCCCAACTGCTGCGCCAGCGCGGCACCTCCCCGGCCGACGACGGCGGCTTCGTGAGCGGTCACACCAACGCCTTCCACCTGGCCGCACTGGCGCTCGCGTACGCGGTGCCCGAGCGCTTCCAGGAGCTGGTCACCCGGGCCTTCGAGCTCAGCCACACCCGGATCACCGCCGGCATGCACTCCCCGCTCGACGTCATCGGGGGCCGCACGCTCGCCACCGCGCTCGCCGCCGCCACCCTCGCCGACCCGCGCAACGCCGCCCTCAAGGCCGCCGCCCGCAGCCAGGCCGCCGCGTACTTCCGGGCGAAGACCGGCACCACCGCCGACACCCTGTACGCCTACGCCCACCGGGCCGCCCCGGCCGAGGACCCGTACGCCGACCGCGAGGTCAACGCCGAACTGGTCACCCCGCGGCTGACGTACGTCCTGCGCCGCAGCGGCCACAGCGTCCCGATGAGCGTGCCCAAGGGCGCCGAAGTCCTGCTGGAGACCCGCCTGCCCTATCTCGACGCCGCCCAGCGCCGCGAGGTGCTGCGCACCACCGCCCTGCCCTCCGGCTACGTCCTGCTGGACGGCCCGGAGATGTGGGGCCGGCTCGACCTGTTCGCCGCGGCCGACGGGTACGGCGCGTTCGAGCAGGACGTGACCGTGGACCTGAACGCCGCCGAGGGCGGGTTCTGCGCGGCCGACTCCTGGCGCAACGACATCGGCGGACCCGGCGGCCTCACCAAGCGCGGCACCGGCACGCTGACCCTGACCGGCACCAACCGCTACACCGGCACCACCGTGGTGACGGCAGGAGTCCTCGCGGCCGGCTCCCGGGACGCCCTCGGCCGCGGCGGCGTCCAGGTCCGCGGCGGCACCCTGCGGGTGGACGCCGAACGGGGGCCCCTCCGGCTGCACGGCGACTATCTGCAGTCGGCCGGCGCACGCCTGGAGTTGACGCTCCACCACTGCCACGCCCCGGCGCTGACGGTCGCGGGCCGGGTGACGATAGGTCAGGGCGCGGAACTTCTCCTGCGGCCGGCGGAGGACCTCGAACTGGACGGGGACGTGGTGCTGCCGGTGCTCAACGCGCGTACCCTGCAAGGCGGGTTCGCCCGCGTCACCGTCGACACGGACGGGTACCGGGCGACGCCGCTGTACACCCGTGACGGCCTCGCGGTGCGCCTGACCCGCTGCTGAACTCACCTCCGTACCCCCGGAATCCGAGGCGGGAGCCCATGGCCGTGGCCGCGACCAGGTCGAGCCGGACGAGCGGGCCGGCGCGGTCACGGTGAGCGCAGCCCTGTTGCCGTAGTGGCGATGGGAAGCGTGTGCGGATGGCGGGTTTGTGCGGTTCCGTACGGACGGGGCGCGTCAGAAGTCTTGACGGGACACCGTCGGTGCGGGCACTGTCGCCGCTCGAGGAACTCTCCATCTCCGGCCCGGGCGGGAGGACTCTGTCCCGGGGCGGATTGTTAGCGCTAACATTCCCTTTGAGCCGCGCTCGACGACGAGCAGGGAGACAGCATGAGTGACACCACCAGGACCACCCGTGGACGGGGCGCGCTGCGCCGCCTCGGCAGGGCCGGGGCGGCTCTCGCCGTCCTCGTCGGCGCGCTGGCCGGCGCCACCGCGACGAGCGGTGCGGCCCAGGCCGCCACGCAGGGGCCGTGCGACATCTACCGCGCCGGCGGCACACCGTGCGTGGCCGCGCACAGCACCACGCGCGCGCTCTACGGCGGCTACGCCGGGCCGCTGTACCAGGTCCGGCGCGCCTCGGACCAGGCGCTGCGCGACATCGGCGTGCTGAGCACCGGCGGCTACGCCGACGCCGCCGCCCAGGACGCCTTCTGCGCGCACACGACGTGCGTGATCACCGTCATCTACGACCAGAGCGAGCGGCACAACCACCTCACCCAGGCGCCCGGCGGCGGGGCCGCGCCCGGCCCGGACAACCTCGCGGACGCCACGCTGGCGCCCACCACGCTCAACGGCCACCGCGCCTACGGTGTGTACGTCGCCCCGGGCACCGGCTACCGCAACAACCACACCTCCGGAGTCGCCACCGGCGACCAGCCCGAGGGGATGTACGCGATCCTCGACGGCACCCACTACAACGGCGGCTGCTGCTTCGACTACGGCAACGCCGAGACCAGCAGCAACGACACCGGAAACGGCCACATGGAGGCCATCTACTTCGGCAACATCAAGGTCTGGGGCTACGGCTCCGGGCCGGGCCCCTGGGTGATGGCCGACCTGGAGAACGGCCTGTTCTCCGGCGCCGACACGCGCTACAACGCCAACGACCCGACGGTGAACCACCGTTACCTCACGGCCATGGTCAAGGGAGCCCCGAACCAGTGGGCGATCCGCGCCGGCGACGCCCAGTCCGGCGGCCTGTCGACCTTCTACTCCGGTCCGCGCCCGAACGCGGCGGGCTACGACCCGATGCACAAGGAGGGCGCGATCATCCTCGGCATCGGCGGCGACAACAGCAAGAGCGCCCGGGGCACCTTCTACGAGGGCGTGATGACCGCCGGCTACCCGTCGGAGGCCACCGAGAACGCCGTCCAGGCAAACATCGTCGCGGCCGGCTACGCCAATTCCCCGGCTGCCGCCTCGGGGGCACTGCGCGGCGCCGGTTCGGGTAAGTGCCTGGACGTTCCCGGCGCCTCCGGCACCCCCGGGCTCCAGACGCAGATCAACGGCTGCTCCGGCGGGGCGAACCAGACGTGGACCCGCACCGCCGACGGCAGGCTCACCGTGGACGTCTCCGGCACCACGCTGTGCCTGGACGCGTACGGCGGCGCGACGGCCGACGGCACCAAGGTGGTGACCTGGCCCTGCAACGGCGGTGCCAACCAGCAGTGGCAGTTCAACGCCGACGGCAGCGTCACCGGCGTCCAGTCCGGCCGCTGCCTGGACGTCGCCGGGGCCGGCACGGCCGACGCCACGCCCGTCCAGCTGTGGAGCTGCTGGGGCGGCGACAACCAGAGGTGGGCGCTCGGGTAGCTCGGGTAGCACCCGCCCCCGACCGAACCCGGCCCCGGCTCCGCGCACCAGCGGGGCCGGGGCCGGCCGTCGTCCCTGTGCCGCGCCGGTGCTGTCGAGTTCGCCGCGTCGCCGGCGTCGCGTTCGCCGTGCCGTCAACCGGACGTCACCCGGTGGTGTGACCGGGACGTGACGGGGGAAGGGCGTGGGGAGCAACGCGATCATGCCCGGCGCCTTCCCCGTTCGACGAGGTCACGCTTTGGCAGTCGGGGCACCTCCGGGAGCGTCAACACGCCGCAATGGCCAGATGTGGGAGGGCCGAAGCGCCTGGTAGGAAGGGATCCGCCCGTCGCGCCGAGGGTGACGAATTGGCCTGGACCTGGTCGCGTACTGTGGTCCACAATCAGGAGGAGGGGACTGCAGTGGCAACGGACAGCACCGGGACGGAACAGCGTCAGCCCGTGATGGCGGACGTGGCGAAACTGGCGGGTGTGTCCCACCAAACGGTGTCCCGGGTGCTCAACGGCGCCCCGCACGTGAAGCCCGACACCCGCGACCGGGTGCTGGCGGCCATACGGGAGCTGGACTACCGCCCCAACTCCGCGGCCCGCGCCCTGGTCACCCGCCGCTCGCAGGCGCTCGGCGTGGTCAGCTTCGACTCGACCCTCTACGGCCCGGCCTCGATGCTGGACGGGATCGAGCGGGCCGCGCGCAGCGCCGGGTACTTCGTGACCGTGACCAGTCTGCGTTCCCTGGACGGCCGTTCGGTCCAGGAGGCCGTCGACCGGCTGCGGGACCAGGGGGTGGAGGGCGTGGTGGTGATCGCGCCGCAGACCTCCTCCGTCAGCGCGGTGGCACGCCTGTCCAGTTCCGTGCCGCTGGTCGCGGTCGGCTCGGGCGACCAGGCGCGCGTGCCCATGGTCTCGGTGGGCAACCGCTACGGCGCCGGCGAGGCCACCGGGCACCTGATCGACCTCGGGCACCGCACCGTGCACCACCTGGCCGGTCCGGTCAACTGGCGGGAGAGCCAGGACCGGGAGGAGGGCTGGCGGCTCACGCTGGAGGCGGCCGGATGCCCGGTGCCGGAGGTGGAGCGCGGCGACTGGAGCGCCCGCTCGGGCTACCAGGCAGGGCTGCGGATCGCCCGGCTGCACGAGGTCACCGCCGTCTTCTGCGCCAACGACCACATGGCCCTCGGCCTGCTGCGGGCCCTCCACGAGGCCGGCCGGGCCGTCCCGGACGAGATCAGCGTGATCGGCTTCGACGACATTCCGGAGGCCGCGTACTTCACCCCGCCGCTGACCACGGTGCGGCAGGACTTCGGCGAACTCGGCAGACGGGCGCTGGAACTGCTCGTCGCCGAGCTGGAGGGCGGCGCGCGCTCCGCACCGACCCAGCTGGAGATCAGCCCGGAGCTGGTGCTGCGGCGCAGCGCGGGACCGGCCGTGCGCCGTTGAGCCGACCCGGCGCCCGGTCCCCGAGCGCCGGGTCCGCAGACTGACCGATGCCGTCCGTCGCCTCCCTTGACATGCTGTTTGTTAGCGCTAACAATCTCTGTGAGCGTTAACAGAAACGCTCCCTTCCACTCCGCCGGCCGGGCCACCGCATCCCGCTTCCGTGAGCCCGGCCGACGGTTCCGCGTTCCGCCGCCTCATGAGGGAAAGGCGGCGGAATGAAGCCTGTCGCCGGTGCGGTCCGCCCTGCCCCGGCCGAGGACCGCACCGGCGACAGACGACGACGCAGACCCCTCCCACGAAGGATGAGCACGTGACCGTGACCCCTCCCGCCCAGGACCCCGACCGGTACGTCGTCGGCGTCGACTTCGGCACCCTCTCCGGCCGCGCAGTGGTGGTCCGCGTCAGGGACGGCGAGGAGGTGGGCACCGCCGTCCACGACTACCCCCACGCCGTGATCGAGAGCGACCTGCCCGGCACCGGCCGACCGCTCCCGCCCGACTGGGCGCTCCAGCACCCGGAGGACTGGCGCGAGGTGCTGCGCACCGCCGTCCCGGCCGCGGTCGCCGCCGCCGGTGTCGACCCCGCGCACGTCATCGGCATCGCCACCGACTTCACCGCCTGCACCGTCCTGCCGGTGCTCGCCGACGGCACCCCGCTGGCCGAGACCTCCGCCTGGTCCGGCCACCCGCACGCCTGGCCCAAGCTCTGGAAGCACCACGCCGCGCAGCCCCAGGCGGACCGGATCAACGAACTGGCCCACGCCCGCGGCGAGAAGTGGATCTCCCGCTACGGCGGGAAGATCTCCGCCGAGTGGCAGTACGCCAAGGCCCTGCAGGTCCTGGAGGAGGACCCGGCCGTCTACGCCGCCTGCGAGCGCTGGATCGAGGCCGCCGACTGGATCGTCTGGCAGCTCACCGGTGCCGAGAGCCGCAACACCTGCACCGCCGGCTACAAGGGCATTCACCAGGACGGGAGTTACCCGAGCGAGGACTACCTCGCCGCGCTCCACCCGCAGTTCGCCGACTTCGCCCGCACCCGCCTGGAGCACCCGCTCTCCCCGCTGGGCTCCAGGGTGGGCGCGCTCACCCCGCAGGCGGCGCAGTGGACCGGCCTGCCCGAGGGGATCGCCGTCGCGGCCGGCAACGTCGACGCCCATGTGGCCGCACCGGCCGCCCGCGCCGTCGACAACGGCCAACTCCTCGCCATCATGGGCACCTCCACCTGCCACGTCGTCAACGGCGCCACCCTCGCCGACGTCCCCGGCATCTGCGGCGTCGTCGAGAACGGCATCGTCACCGGCTCCTACGGCTACGAGGCCGGCCAGAGCGCCGTCGGCGACATCTTCGCCTGGTGGCTGCGCCAGGGCGTGCCCGCCGACTACCTGGCCGAGGCCGAGGCCAACGGCGAGGACCTCCACCAGCTGCTGACCCGCAAGGCCGCCGCCCAACCCGTCGGCGCCCACGGCCTGGTGGCGCTCGACTGGATGAACGGCAACCGCTCCACCCTGGTCGACCACCACCTGTCCGGCGTGATCGCGGGCCTCACCCTGGCCACCCGCCCCGAGGAGGTCTACCGGGCCCTGCTGGAGGCCACCGCCTTCGGCACCCGCGTCATCGTCGAGGCGCTGGAGCAGGGCGGCGTCCCCGTCACCGAGTTCATCGTCACCGGCGGCCTCAAGAAGAACGACCTGCTGATGCGGATCTACGCCGACGTGCTGCGCCGCCCGGTCTCGGTCGCCGAGTCCGAGCAGGGGCCGGCGCTCGGCTCCGCGATCCACGCGGCCGTCGCCGCCGGAGCCTACCCGGACGTGCGCACCGCGGCCGCCGCCATGGGCCGGGTGCGGCAGGGCGCCTACCTGCCCGACCCGGCCGCAGCCGACACCTACGACCTGCTCTTCGCCGAGTACCGCGCGCTGCACGACCACTTCGGCCGCGGCGCCGACAAGCTCCTGCACCGCCTGCGCGACATCCGCAACACCGCCCTCACCACACCGAGCGAGGCCCTGTGAACGCGACCATCGACCGCATCCGCCGCCAGGTCAGCGACCTCCACCAGGAACTGGTCCGCTACAACCTGGTCGTCTGGACGGCCGGCAACGTCTCCGCCCGTGTCCCCGGCGAGGACCTGCTCGTCATCAAGCCGAGCGGCGTCTCCTACGACGAGCTGACGCCCGGGAACATGATCGTCTGCGACCTGGACGGCAAGGTCGTCGAGGGCGAGCACGCGCCCTCCTCCGACACCGCCGCGCACGCCTACGTCTACCGCCACCTGCCCGAGGTCGGCGGCGTGGTCCACACCCACTCCACCTACGCCTGCGCCTGGGCGGCCCGCGCCGAGGCCGTCCCCTGCGTCCTCACCGCGATGGCCGACGAGTTCGGCGCCGAGATCCCCGTCGGCCCGTTCGCCCTGATCGGCGACGACTCGATCGGCCGGGGCATCGTGGACACCCTCAGGGGCCACCGCTCGCCCGCCGTCCTGATGCAGAACCACGGCGTCTTCACCATCGGCAAGGACGCCAAGGCCGCCGTGAAGGCCGCCGTGATGTGCGAGGACGTGGCCCGCACCGTCCACCTCTCCCGCCAGCTCGGCGAGCCCCTGCCCATCGCCCAGGCGGACATCGACAGCCTCAACCACCGCTACCAGAACGTCTACGGCCAGCCCCAGGGCCGGTAAGAAGGAGCCACCCCCGTGAAGAAGCCGCTGAACGGACGCCAGGTCTGGTTCCTGACCGGCAGCCAGGGCCTCTACGGCGAGCAGACGCTGCGCCAGGTCGCCGAGCAGTCCCGGCAGATCGCCGCGGCCCTGGACGGCGCCCCGGCGATGCCCGTCGAGGTGGTCTGGAAGCCCGTCCTCACCGATGCGGACGCCATCCGCCGCATCTGCCTGGAGGCGAACTCCGCGGACGAGTGCATCGGCCTGATCGCCTGGATGCACACCTTCTCCCCGGCGAAGATGTGGATCGCCGGACTCGACGCCCTGCAGAAGCCGCTGCTCCACCTCCACACCCAGGCCAACGTCGAACTGCCCTGGGACTCCATCGACATGGACTTCATGAACCTGAACCAGGCCGCCCACGGCGACCGCGAGTTCGGCTACATCCAGTCCCGCCTGGGCGTCCCCCGCAAGACCGTCGCCGGGCACGTCAGCGACCCGACCGTGGCCGCCCGGGTCGGAGCCTGGGCCCGCGCCGCCGCCGGCCGCGCCGAACTGCGCAGCCTCAAGCTCGCCCGCTTCGGCGACAACATGCGCGACGTCGCCGTCACCGAGGGGGACAAGGTCGAGGCCCAGCGCCGCTTCGGCGTCTCCGTCAACACCTACGGCGTCAACGACCTGGTCGCCGCGGTGGACGCGGCCGAGGACGCCGACGTCACCGCGCTGGCCAAGGAGTACGAGGACAGCTACCGCCTCGCCCCCGAACTGCGGGCCGGCGGGGAGCGCCACGACTCGCTGCGCTACGCGGCGCGCATCGAGCTCGGCCTGCGCGGCTTCCTGGAGCAGGGCGGCTTCAAGGCCTTCACCACCAACTTCGAGGACCTCGGCGGACTGCGCCAGCTGCCCGGCCTCGCCGTCCAGCGGCTGATGGCCGACGGCTACGGCTTCGGCGGCGAGGGCGACTGGAAGACCGCCGCCCTGCTGCGCACCCTCAAGGCGGCCTCCAGCGGCCTGCCCGGCGGGACCTCCTTCATGGAGGACTACACCTACCACCTGGAGTCCGGCTCCGAGCTGATCCTCGGCGCGCACATGCTGGAGGTCTGCCCGAGCATCGCGGCCGGGACCCCCTCCTGCGAGATCCACCCGCTGTCCATCGGCGGCCGGGAGGACCCGGTCCGCCTGGTCTTCGACGCCGAGCCCGGCCCGGCCGTGGTGGTCGGCCTCGCCGACCTCGGCGACCGGTTCCGGCTGGTCGCCAACGAGGTGGACGTGGTCGAGCCGCCGGCGCCGCTGCCGCACCTGCCGGTCGCCCGCGCGGTGTGGAAGCCGCGTCCGGACCTCCACACCTCCACCGAGGCCTGGCTGACGGCCGGCGGGCCGCACCACACCGTGCTCACCCGGGCGCTCGGCGCCGAGGAGCTCGACGACCTCGCCGAGATGCTGGGGGTGGAACTCCTGCTGATCGACGAGGACACGTCCCTGCGCCGGTTCACCAAGGAACTGCGCTGGAACCAGGCGTACCACCGCCTGGCCCAGGGGCTGTGAGGCCCGTGTCCCGAACCGACGACGCCCGCCGACCCGGCGGGCGTCGCCCGTTCACGCCGAGACCCCGCACGGAACGGAGCGGCCGCGTGCCGAGAGAAGCGCTCACATCGACGGGCGCGGTGACCGTCTCCCAGAACGTCACCGCGACGCTGCCGGACGGACGGCCCGTCACCAGCTGGACGCTGGCCGCGCCCCGGGGCTGGAGCGCCGAGGTGCTCGGTCTCGGCGCCCGCCTCCAGGCCCTGTACGCGCCGGACCGCGACGGGGTGCCGGCGAACGTCGTCCTCGGCTGCGACGGCGTCGAGGACCTGCTCGGGGAGGCGGTGTACCTCGGGGCGACCGTCGGCCGCTACGCGAACCGGATCGCGGGCGGGGAGTTCCCGCTCGGCGGTACCACGCACCGCCCGGCGGCCCCGCCCGGCGGCCACGCCCTGCACGGCGGAACGGACGGTTTCGCCTCCCGGCTGTGGGACGGCGTCGCGGTCCGGGAGGGCCGGCGGGCCGGGGTGCGGTTGCGGCTGCACAGCCCCGACGGCGACCAGGGCTTCCCGGGAGCGCTCACGGTCGAGGTCACGTACCTGCTCGACCCGGCGGGTGAGCTGTGGATCGGCTACCGCGCGACCACCGACGCCCCGACGGTCGTCAACCTCACCAACCACGCGTACTTCAACCTGGCCGGCGAGGGCAACGGCACGGTGCTGGACCACCTGCTGCGGGTGGAGGCCGGCGGGTACCTTCCGGTGGACCCGGGACTGATACCGGTCGGACCGGTGGCGCCGGTCGACGGCACGCCCTTCGACCTGCGCGAGGCCCGGCGGATCGGGAACCGCTTCGCCGAGGGGAACCGGCAGATCCTCCGGGCCGGCACGGGCTTCGACCACAACTGGGTCCTGGACGGCAACGGGTTCCGGCAGGTCGCCACCCTGAGCCACCCGGCCAGCGGGCGGCGCCTGGACTGCCTGACGACGGAACCGGGCATCCAGGTCTACACCGGCAACCACTTCGACGGCACCCTGATCGGCCGCTCCGGGCGCCCGTACGGCGCGTACGCGGGCGTCGCGCTGGAGACCCAGCACTTCCCGGACTCGCCGAACCGGCCCGAGTACCCCTCCACCGTCCTGCGCCCGGGGGAGGAGTTCCGCTCGATGACCGTGTACCGCTTCTCGGCCGAGTAGGGGTCACCCGGCCGAGGGGAAGGGGGCGGTGGGGCCGGGTGGGCCCCACCGCCCCCGTGTGGTTTCGACGCTCGCGCGTCCGGGCCTCCGGCCACTCCGGTAGGAAAGTCGGTGCAGCCGTCTTGACGGGCCGGGGCGCGCGGGTATTGACTCCGCTCACACCCAGGATCGGATCCGCCTCCCGGCGGGGCTCGCTTCGGCCTTGAATTGTTAGCGTTAACAATCCTCCGAGGACGAGCGGTGGTCCGACGGGCAGTGTGGTGGCCCACCCGGGATCGCCGCCTCTTGGGTTCCGCCGGGCGACGGTGGGGATTGCTCGCCGGTCGAGCGTAACTCCTGGCGCCCGCCGTCGGGTTGCACACGTGTTAACGACTGCCGAACCGGGTGACGGTTCCCTCCCTCCCAGACAGGAGATCTTGATGCGCAGACGACGTTCCGACCGCAGGCCTCTGACGGTGGTGTTCGCCGCGATGGCCGCGGCCGTGGTGGCGTTGGCGGCGATGCTCGTCGCAGCCCCGGCGCAGGCGGCCACCAGCGGCGCCCTGCGCGGTGCGGGATCCGGCCGGTGTCTCGATGTGCCGGGCGCCAGTCAGAGCGATGGAACGTTCCTGCAGATCTGGGACTGCTCGGGCGGGACCAATCAGCAGTGGACGCTGACCTCCGCCAGCCAGCTGACCGTGTACGGCAACAAGTGCCTGGACGTCCCGGGCCACGCCACCGCGGCCGGTACCCGGGTGGAGATCTGGTCCTGCACCGGCGCGGCGAACCAGCAGTGGCGGGTGAACGCCGACGGCAGCATCGTCGGCACCGAGTCCGGGCTGTGCCTGGACGTGTCGGGCGCCGGTACGGCCAACGGCACGGCGGTACAGCTCTGGAACTGCAGCGGAACGAGCAACCAGCAGTGGAGCGGCCTGTCCGGGACGGGCGGCACCACGTGCGCCCTTCCGTCGACGTACCGGTGGACCTCCACCGGTCCGCTGGCGGACCCGGTGAACGGCGGGGCCGCGCTGAAGGACTTCACCGACGTGGTCTACAACGGCAAGCACCTGGTCTACGCGACCTACTCCGACGGCACGTCGTGGAAGTCGATGGGATTCGCCCCCTTCACGAACTGGTCCGACATGGCCTCGGCCACCCAGACCGTCATGCCCTCGTCCGCGGTGGCGCCCCAGCTGTTCTACTTCGCGCCCAAGAACACCTGGGTGCTGGCCTCGCTGGGGTGGGGCACCGCCTGGCCCTTCACCTACCGCACGTCCAGCGACCCGACCAACCCCAACGGCTGGTCCGCTCCGCAGGCGCTGTTCACCGGCAGCCTCCCCACCGGGGGCCCGATCGACCCGACCCTGATCGCCGACGACCAGAACATGTACCTGTTCTTCGCCGGTGACAACGGCAGCATCTACCGCGCCAGCATGCCGATCGGGAACTTCCCGGGCAACTTCGGCTCCTCGTACACCACGGTCATGAGCGACACGGTGCAGAACCTGTTCGAGGCGCCCCAGGTCTACAAGGTCCAGGGCCAGAACCAGTACCTGATGCTCGTCGAGGCCCGGGACGCGAACGAGCACCGCTACTTCCGCTCGTTCACCGCCACCAGCCTGAACGGCTCCTGGACGGCGCAGGCCGCCACCGCGAGCAACCCCTTCGCCGGCAAGGCCAACAGCGGCGCCACCTGGACCAACGACATCAGCCACGGCGACCTCGTCCGCAACAACCCCGACCAGACCATGACCGTCGACCCCTGCAACCTGCAGCTCCTCTACCAGGGCAGGAACCCCTCCTCGGACGGCGCGCCCTACATCCAACTGCCGTACCGGCCGGGCGTGCTCACCCTGCAGCGCTGACCCGCGCCGTTCCAGCCGGGAACCCGTACCCGACTCCTGAGGAGCCCCGGCCGCCGGAGGTGGCGGCCGGGGCGTGGAGGGGCGGGGGTCAGGAGACGGTTCCGGTCACGCTGTTGCCGGACCTGGTGACGGTGTAGGTGACGGTGTCACCGGTCCAGAATCGGAAGGTGAAGGTCGCCGGGACGCCGTCCTTGAGGGACGTGACGTAGTCGGGCTTCAGGGTGGTGGTGTTGGCGGTGTAGTCGGCACGGACGTTGTCCATCGACTGGTACGTGGTCCAGGAGGCCGGGCCGGCGGCGGTGCCGTCCGCGTAGGTGGACTGGACGTTGGCCACCAGGGCGCCGTTGAAGCCGGTGGGGATGGTGAGCCCGTCGAGCGTCCCGGTGGCGTTGGCCATGGTCGGCTTGTCGTAGGAGCGCACGAAGAGCTTCCACGGGACGCCGTCGGAGTACCGGACCTCGAGGGTGGCGTTGAGCCCGGCGGCGCGGTTCCCGGCGAGGCGGGTGAGGGCGTCGGCGGTCAGGGTGAGCTTGTCGCCGTCGAGGGTGTAGTCGAGGTACGGGATGAGCGGGCGGTCGCCCTGCCAGAGACCGGCGAACCACTGCCCGTTGGGGTTGAGGGTGATGGTCTGCGCGGCGATGGCGCCGGACTTCGGCACGAAGATGTTGTCGGTGGAGGCGGTCCCCGAGCGGGTCCGCCAGGAGGTCTGGATCAGGTCCTTCATCTCGGGGACCATCCATTGCATGGTGTTGCGGTTCAGGAAGTCGTTGGCGGCGTCCCAGACGGCGGAGGTCATGCCGTTGCGGCGCGCCTCGTAGTTGACGTGCTCGAAGTACTTGAGCATCTCGCCGCGCTCGACCACGCCGGAGTAGGGCGAGGTGAGCAGGCCGTACTCGCCGAGGTAGACGGGGATGCCCTTGGCGACGAAGGTGTCGTGCACCCGCTTGAAGCCCTCGGTCAGGTCCGACTGGGCCTTGGCGTCGTACGTCGGGTCGTTCGCGATGTTGACGCTGAACGGGTACCAGCTGTAGTAGTGCACGGTGGCGACCAGGTTGCGGTCGTTCAGCGAGGCCATCGCGGTGGAGAGGTCGTCCAGCCAGTGCTGGGCGTTGTTGGTCTCCTCGGAGGGCAGGACGAGCAGCCGGTCCTTGTTCCCGCCGCCGGTGCCGCGCACGATGTCGCGGAACGAGGTGTTGAGCTCGCGCAGGTACTGGGTCTTCTGGGCGTCGGTCGCGGCGTCGAACTGCGGCTCGTTGATGCTCTCCATGAGCAGGGTGCGCGGCTCGTCCTTGAACGTGGTGGCGATCTGCTGCCAGGTGGCGTTGAACCTGGCCATGATGGTGTCGTGGTCGGTGGACATGTACTTGATCCACTGCCACGAGTCGTGGTGCACGTTGATCTCGACGTACAGGCCGTCCGCGAGGGCGAGGTCGACCACCTCCTTGACCCGGTTCATCCACTTCTGGTCGATGGTGTACGGGGCGGTGGTGGACTGGTGCGGGTACCAGGTGACGGGGATGCGGACGCTACGGAAGCCCTGGGCCTTGAGGCCGTCGAAGGTCGCCTTGGTGGTGAGCGGGTTGCCCCAGGAGGTCTCGTCGGGGATGGCGTCCAGGGTGTTGCCGAGGTTCCAGCTGGGCTGCATCTGTGCGACGGCGGCCATCGGGCTGCTCGGCACCCTGAGCCCGGCGGTCTCGGCTGCGGCCGGGCCCTTGTCGGCGGGGGCGGCGACGGCGGTGCCGCCGCAGAGGGCGCCGGTGGTGACCAGGGCCACCACGAGGCCGGCCGTGCGCAGGAGGCGGCGGTTGCGGGCACGTGCGGTGTGCTGGGCGTCGTTCACGATTGTCCCTCTCGTGCTTGACGGGTGGGGGAGCCCCTGACGGGTGGTCAGGGAAGCGGGAGCGGCTCGTAGTCGAACCGGTCGAAGTGGACGGTGCCGTCGGCGGCGTACATGCCGATGACCCGGCCGGTGAAGCCGCCGGCCACCTCGGTGGAGAGGTAGCGGCCGTCGAGGCTCGCGAGCACGGTGAAGGTGCCGTCGGGCTCCTCGACGCCGAGGACGACGTCGTCGGGGCCGGTGCGCGGGCCTCGCGTCTCGCGCGGCACGACGTCCACACCGAGCACCACGGCCCCGGCGGGCACGGGACGGGAGGCGACCTCGGTGCGGATCGAGCCGATCCGGGCGATCACCTTGACCTCGCCGTCGGCCGCCTCGATCTCGTAGTGGTGGTCCTCGTCCATACGGACGGCCAGGCCGCCGCGTCCCTCGGTGGGGTCGATCAGGATGCGGGCCCGGCAGCCGAGGTGCTGCTGGCGCCGGCCGACGAACACCACGTCGTTCGCGTCGAGGGAGGCGCCGGCGGCGCGCAGGGTGAGCCAGCCGGAACGTTCCTTCGTGGTGACCAGGTGCTCGGGGCGGCTCCGTACCGAGATCCACTGGGGGTGCAACTCGCTCCGGTCGAAGTCGTCCCGGGCCGGGACGGCGGGCACGGGGTGCAACGGCCAGGCGGGGAGGGGGAGTTCGGCCGGGACCCGGCCGACCACCGGCCAGCCGTCCACCCACTCGACCGGGGCGAGGAAGGTCTCCCGGCCGAGCACGTACCAGGCGGGGGTGCCGCCGCGCGGCCGCACGGCGAGCAGCACCATCCACCAGGAGCCGTCGGGCGCCTGGACGAGGTCGGCGTGCCCGGTGTTCTGGACGGGGTGGTTGATCCCGCGGTGGGTCAGCACCGGGTTGGCCGGGCAGGGCTCGAACGGGCCGGAGGGCGAGGTGCCGCGGGCGATGGAGACGGCGTGGCCGCGCTCGGTGCCGCCCTCGGCGATCATCAGGTACCAGTACGCGCCGATCCGGTACAGGTGCGGGGCCTCGGGGGCCGCGGCGTCGGGGCCGCCGGACCAGATCCGCTGCGGCTCGCCGAGGGTCTCGCCGGTGGCCGGGTCGAGGCGGACCTGGGAGACGCCCGCGACGGTGCAGTAACAGGTGCCGTCCTCGTCCCAGGCGAGGTCCGGGTCGATGCCGTGGACGCCGGGCAGCCGGATCGGGTCGGACCAGGGGCCGGCCGGGTCGGTGGCGGTGAAGAGCAGGTTGCCGTCACCGCTGACGTTGGTGACGATCAGCCAGAAGCGGCCGCCGTGGTGGCGCAGCGTCGGGGCGTAGATCCCGCCGGAGGACGGGGACTCGCGCGGCAGGCGCAGTTGGCTCGGGCGGTCCAGGGCGTTGCCGAGCTGCGTCCAGTTCACCAGGTCGCGGCTGTGGAAGACCGGGATGCCGGGGAAGTACTCGAAGCTGGAGCAGGCGAGGTAGTAGTCGTCGCCCACGCGGCAGATGCTGGGGTCGGGGTGGAATCCGGGGATCACCGGGTTGGGGAGGGTGGTCGCGGGCTCGGGCTGGACGGACACGCGGTCGGTTCCTTTCGGTGGTTCGTGGGGCGGGGGTGGTGCCCCGGGATCGCGCGGGGCACCACCGGCTCGGTGGTTCAGCCGATCGCGCAGGAGGCGCCGTTGAACCGGAAGGCGGTCGGGTTGGCGTCGCTGCCGGACCAGGTGGCCCGGAAGCCCCACTGGACGCTGCCGCCCTGCGGGACGGAGGGGTTGTAGGACACGTTCGTGGCGGTGACGTTCGGGCCGCTCTGCGACACCGAGGCGTTCCAGGTGTTGGTGATGCTGTTGTCGCCGGGGAAGGTGAAGCCGAGGGACCAGCCGTTGACCTGGCCCAGGCCGTTGTTGACGACGGTCAGGTTGCCGACCGTGACGCCCGACCACTCGTTCTTGTTGTAGACGACTCGGCAGGGCGCGTCCGTCGGGTGCATCTGGACGACCGTGATGCCGTAGGCGGGCACGGTCTGGGTGCCGGGGCTGCCGCTCTGGGCGGTGCCGATCCCGTGGGCGTTCTTCAGGTACGAGTGGACGGTCGGGGTGGCGGAGGAGGGGGTGAACCCGGTGTAGGAGAGGTTCACCGTGGCGTCGTTGTTCGGGTCCTTGTTGATCAGCATGACGTCCACGTCGCCGTCGGCGCGGCGGACGGCGTGCGCGGTGAGCAGCGAGGACGAGCTGGCGGCCTTGACCAGGGCGTCCCCGGGCCCGCCGAGCCTGCCGATCATCTGGATGCCGTAGTAGGCGGGGAAGGGCGTGTTGGCGGCGGGCTCGCAGGGGGAGCCGCTGGAGACCAGGCCGCCGTCGTTGTAGTCGGTGGCGCCCTCGACGGTGGTCACCTTGGTGCAGTCGGTGCCGTTGCGCAGGTCCCACCAGTCGACGTTGAACGCGCCGTTCTCCAGCCAGGTGAGGTAGTTGTCCGGGGCGAACAGTCCGTTGGGCGAGGTGTCCAGGTAGGCCTGGGCGTTCGCCTCGGTGACGGCGATGCCGACGTTGGGGGCGTTGGAGCCGGCGTACTGGTTGATCAGCGCGCGCACGGCGGAGGTGATGGCGGGGTTCTGGGCCTGCGGCTTGGTGAGCAGGTCGGCGGGGCTGGTGCTGGTGGGGTAGGCGTGCACGATGGCGAAGTCGATCTTCGAGCCGGCGATCGACAGGACGGTGTGGTTCCAGTCCATGCTGTCGCCCGGGCCGACCATGCCGTCCGGCCAGTAGCCGGGAGTGGTCAGGACGGCGCCGATCTTGACGTTCGGGTCGGCCGCCTTCATCGCCGAGACGTACTGCACGACGTTGTTGGCGTAGGTCGTGGCGCTCTTGCTGCTGTGGGTGTCGTACTCCCACTTGGCGCCGTACTCGCCGTTGCCGTAGACCTCGTTGCCGATCTCCCAGTACTTGACGCCGTAGCCCTTGGTGACGTTGGCGTACCGGACCCAGGCGGCGGCCTCCTGGGGGGTGCCGGAGCCGTAGTTGGCGGTGATGATCGGCTGCGCCCCGGCGGTGCGCACGGTGCCCATGAAGGCGTCGAAGCCGGTGTTCGGGGCGACGTACGCACCGTCGTCGGCCGTGCCGGTCTGCCAGTGGTAGACGTCGGAGTGGCTGCCGCCGGGGTAGCGGACGGTGTTGATGCCGGCCGTGCTGAGCAGGCCGGGGGTGGCGCCGGAGTTCATGGCGGCGTCGTAGACCGGGATGTTGACGCCGACTCCGGTGGCGGGGATGTCGGCGAGGTTCAGGGCGGCGTCGACCGACACCGACACCGAGCTCGCGCTGACGGCGGGCGGTGCGGCGGTGGCGTGCGGCGCCACGGCGGCGATCGCGCCGGTGAACGCCAGCGCCAGGGCTGCCGCAGCAGCTATGGCGCGATCATGACACGTACGGGCTGACCATTTCATGTGCGTCCCTCCAGGGGGTGGGGGTGCGAGGGTTCGAGTGGGGGTGCGAACTCCCGCGGTCTGGACGGCAGGGGCCCGTGCGGCTACAGCGGACCGGGCCCGGACGCGGTACTGCTCCGTCGGATCGCGGGTCGGCGCGGCGGACCGCGCGCGATCGACTGACGCATCGTCAACTCCACTCGTTCAGAGATGTGGTGAGGCGCAGCAGGACGGCCGACGGGGCCGCCGGCAGGGTCACGGTCAGCGCGGCGGCCTCGGGGCGCCAGACGGTCGACGCCTTGCTGTTGGACGGGTAGAGCACCTCGGTGCGGACCTCGGCGCCGCGCAGGTGGGGCAGGGCGAGGTCCCTGACGGCCTCCTCCCCGCCGCGCCTCCAGGCGGTGACGTACGTGGTGGCCGGGGTGTGCAGCGCCAGGGCGATCCACGGGTCCTCCCAGCCCGGGAGCCCCAGCGGCCAGGCGGGCACCGCCTGCGGCAGGTCGGCGCGGATCGCCTTGTGGACGGCCACCGCCTCGTGGACCAGCTCCCGGGAGCGCGGGGGGAGTTCGGTGAGCCGCCCGGAGAGGTGGATGCGGCCCAGCAGCGCGTTGGCCATCGTGAGGGCCACCTCGTCGGGGGTGTCCTCGGGCAGCGGGTAGGCCCAGACGGCGCCCTGCTCCGGGGTGACGGCGGTGGGGGCCGACGCCGCGATGGGCACGTAGCGCAGCAGGTCCTGCTGGTCGCTGGTGGAGTGCAACTGCAGCCGGGAGAGCAGGGCGTGGTCCATCCGCATGCCACCGGAGGCGCAGTTCTCGATCACCAGCTCCGGGTGGCGGTCCAGGAGCCCGTCGAGCCAGTCGAGGTGGGCCCGGTTGTGGCCGAGCAGGCCGGCCGCCGGAACCTCTCCCGGGTGGGCGCTGGTGCCGGGGCCCGGGTCGGTGTTGTGGTCGAGTTTGAGGTAGCCGACGCCCCACTCGCCGACCAGGCGGTCCACCACCCGGTCCAGGTGGGCGCGGGCGGCCGGGTGGCGCAGGTCCAGGTGGTAGCGGCCGCCGCCCTCCTCCACCCGCAGGCCGTCGCGGCGGAAGAACGCCTCCTCCGGAAGGGACGCGGCCACCGGGCTGTCCACCCCGACCGCCTCCGGCTCCAGCCACAGGCCGGGGACCATGCCGCGCTCCCGGATGCGGTTGAGGACCTCGTGGATGCCCTCCGGCCCGGGGAAGCGGGAGGCGGAGGGCTCCCAGGCCCCGACGGAGCTCCACCAGTTGCCCCCGTCGTCGTACCAGCCGGCGTCGATGACGAAGTACTCCGCGCCGGCCTCGGCGGCGGCGTCGACCAGCGGCAGCAGCTTGGCCGTGGTCGGGTCGCCCATCAGGCAGTTCATGTAGTCATTGAATATGATCGGCAGCTGCTCGTGGTCGGGGTGCGGGCGGCGGGTGGCGCGCCGGTAGCGAGTGAGGGCGGCGAAGGCGGCGTCCGGGCCGCCCTCCGCGGCCAGCGCGAGCGCCACGGGCACGGTGCGGAACTCGGCGCCGGGCTCCAGCGGGTGCCGCCAGCCGTGGTCGGCGGCCTCGGGCCCGTACAGCGCCGCGTACGCGGTGTCGTCCCGAACCCCGCACTCCCAGCGCCAGCCCCCGCCGTTGTGCTCGATCTGCCACAGCCAGGTCCGGCCGGAGCGGCGGTCCGTCAGGCCGCCCATCGGCAGGTGCCCGCAGCTGGACCACACGCCCTGCCCGGCCAGGACCTGGGTGCTGCGCCCGGCGGTGGTGTGGAAGCGGCCGCTGCGCTCGGGCGAGGAGGCCCGCAGCGGCCGGCGCTGCCAGCGGCACTCGGCGAACCACTCGTTCTCCGCCCACAGCAGGTCGGCGGCGTCCAGGGCCTCGGCGCCGCCCTCGGTGAGGCAGCCCGCCACGAGGGAGGAGACGGACTCCAGGTGCAGCGTGCGCGGCCCGTCGTTGCGCAGCAGCACCTCGCTGCGCAGTACCGGCAGGCCGTCCGGGGACCGGTGGACCACCACGGCGGTCAGGCCGGTCTCCGGCTCGTGGAGTTCGACGGTGAGCACGTGCCGGTTGCCGTCCCGGCCCGCGTGGTGGGAGCGGTGGCGCAGCCGTGAGCCGAGGACGGTGTTGACGAGGTGGCGGCCCGACCAGGAACGGCCGAGGCCGGCGGTCGTCACCTCCACCAGCGGCAGCGGTGCGCAGGGGCGCGCGGCGGTGGACTTCTCGCCGGGCGCGCCGAGGCGCACCAGGCGGGCGGCGCCCTGCTCGTCCAGGGCGATCTCCAGCTCCAGGGCGTCGTGGCCCCAGCGGATCGTCTCGTGCGGGTCGGTCATGGTGCTGCCCTCCTGGGAAGGGAGACGCGGCGGGGTCAGCGTGCGCGCAGGACCGCGCAGCCGCCGGGCGGCAGTTCGCCGAGCGTGGTGCCGGTGAGCAGGTCGTGGCCGGGCCGCGGTAGCGGTACGGCCTCGGGGCGGTGGTTGAGCAGCAGGTGCCAGGCGCGGCCGTCCGGGGCGTGCCGGGTGACGGCCTCCACGCCCCGGGGCAGTCCCGGCAGTTCGGGGGCGGCCCCGGCCGCCGCGAGGAGCCGCTCGACCAGGGCGGCGTAGCCGGCGTCGTCGAGGCGGGTGGACAGGTACCAGCCGTGGCCGGAGCCGAAGGCGTGGCGGGTGAGCGCCGGGCTTCCGGCGAGCGGGCCGTGGGTGTAGGCGGCGAGCGCCTCAGCGCCCTCGGTGCGCAGGGACTCCGTCCAGGAGGTGGCCGTGGAGCCGTCGGAGAGGGTGATCTCCTCGTCCTGCCGCAGCGGGCGGTACTCCTCGGCCCGGATGCCGAGCGCCTCGCGCAGTGGTGCGGCCGGGTACCCGCCGAGCCGGGAGTGGAGGTGTTCGTCGACCACGCCGCTGAAGTGCTGGACGAGCAGGGTGCCGCCGTCGGCGACGTAGCGGCGCAGGTTCTCCGCACCGGCGTCGGTGAGCAGGAACAGCGCCGGGGCGAGGACCAGCCGGTAGCGGCTCAGGTCGTGCTCGGGGTGGGCGAGGTCGACCGTCCGGCCGGCGTCCCACAGCGCGCGGTGGGCGCGGCGCAGGGCGGCGTAGTAGTCGAGTTCGGGCGAGGGGAGGCCGTCGACGCCCAGGGCCCACCAGGCGTCGGAGTCGTGCAGGACGGCGACCTCGGCGCGGACGGTGGAGCCGGCGAGCTCGCCGAGCCGGGCGAGGGCCTCGCCGGTGTCCGTGACCTCGCGGAAGATCCGGCTGTCCGGCCCGGCGTGCGGGACCATCGCCGAGTGCCACTGCTCAGCACCGGCCCGGGACTGGCGCCACTGGAAGAACAGGGCGCCCTCGGAGCCGCGGGCGATGTGGGCGAGCGAGTGGCGCAGGATGTCCCCGGGCTCCTTGGCGAGGACGCGCCCGTCGGCGTGGACGGTGTTGGTGCCCTGTTCCATCAGCAGCCAGGGGGCGCCGCCGGCGATCGAGCGGGCCCGGTCGGCGTCGAAGGCGGCGTGGGCGGCGGCTTCGAGGCCGGGGGCGCTGGGGTAGTGGTTGACGGTCACCACGTCGACCTCGCGGCCGAAGGCCCACAGGTCGAGGTTCTGGTAGCCGGGCAGCATGAGGTTGGTGGTGACGGGGCGGTCGCTGTGGGCGCGGATCGCGTCGCGCTGCTCGCGGTAGGCGGCGAGGGTCTCGTCGGACCAGAAGCGGCTGAAGTCCAGGCTCTGGCCCGGGTTGTGGTGCCACTGGGTGGTGCGGGGCGGCAGGATCTGCTCCCACGAGGTGTAGTGCTGGCTCCAGAAGTCCGTTCCCCAGGCCTCGTTGAGGGCGTCGAGCGATCCGTGGCGCTCGCGCAGCCACACGCGGAAGGCGGCGGCGGTGTGGTCGCAGTGGCAGAGGGTCACGTACTCGTTGTGGACGTGCCACAGGGCCAGCGCCGGGTGGTCGCCGTAGCGTTCGGCGAGGGCGGTGGCGATGCGGCGCGCGGCCCGGCGGTAGGCCGGGGCGGTGAGGCAGTAGGTGTCCCGGCTGCCGTGGGTCAGCCGGGTGCCGTCGGGGCGCAACGGCAGGGCTTCCGGGTGGGCCAGGGTGAACCAGGGCGGCGGGGAGGCGCTGGGTGTGGCCAGGTCGACGGCGACGCCGGCCGCGTGGAGGCGGTCGAGGTGGGCGTCGAGCCACGCGAAGTCGTACCGGCCCTCCTCGGGTTCCAGCAGGGCCCAGGAGAAGACCCCGACGGTGGCGAGGTTGACGTGGGCCCGGCGCATCAGCTCGTCGTCCTCCTTCCAGACCTGGGCGTCCCACTGCTCGGGGTTGTAGTCCCCGCCGTAGGCGAGGGCGCCGAGGCGGTCGGTGAGCCGTTGCGGATCCATCCGGGGGCCGTCCTTCCAGGAGTGCGGTCAACTGCGGTGCGGGGCGGGGGCGGTGCTCTCGCGGACCACCAGTTCCGGAGGCATCAGCAGGAGTTGGTCCGGCGGCTGTTCGCCTGCGGCGGTCGCGGTGATCCTCGCCATGACCTGCTCGACGGCGACCTGGCCGAGGTCCTTCTTGGGGCTGGTGACGGAGGTGAGCCGGGGGGAGTGCTGCTCGGCCAGCGGGTCGGGGCAGATGGCGATGACGGAGGCGTCCTCCGGTACGGTCCGCCCGCTGGCGCGCAGCAGGCTGAGCAGCGGGCCGATCGCGGCCTCGTTCTGCACCACGAAGCCGGTGGTGTCGGGGCGGTCCGCGAGGATGCGGGCCAGGGTGCCGGCGGTGCTCTCGTAGGTGCCCTCGCAGGGGCGGTGCAGGAAGCGCAGGCCGCGCCGTTCGGCGCGGGCGCGGAAGCCGTTGAGGGTGCGCTCGGCGTAGCCGGCGTGGCGCCGGTAGACGCGGTTGCTGTAGCCGATGAAGGCGATGTCGCGGTGGCCGAGGTCGGCCAGGTGGTCGGCGCACAGGGTGCCGGCGGTGGCGAAGTCGTGGTCGACGCAGGAGAGTCCGGCGGGGTCGTCGGGCAGTCCGATGAGGGCGGCGGGGATGTCCTCGGCGCGCAGGACGGGGATGCGGTCGTCGTCGAGCCGGACGTCCATCAGGATGACGCCGTCGGCGAGCCCGGTGGCGGCGACCCGGCGGACGCCGTCGGGCCCTTCGTCGTTGGTGAGCAGCAGGACGTCGTAGCCGTGTTCGCGGGCCGCGACGGTGACGGCGATGGCGATCTCCATCATGGTGGGCACGTGCACCTCGGGGTGCAGCGGCACCACCAGGGCGATGATGTGCGAACGCTTGCCGGCCAGGGCCCGGGCACCCGCGTGCGGGTGGTAGCCGAGGTCGGTGATGGCCCTCTCGATGCGGGTCCTGGTCTCGTCGGAGATCGGGCGCTTGCCGCTGAGGGCGTAGCTGACCGTGCTGGACGAGACGCCGGCGTGCCTGGCCACATCGGCGAGTGTCACCATCGTTGTGCTTCCTTCGGGTCGGTTCCGGTGGGAGCGGTCCCGGTCGTGCGACGGGGAGGTCCGCGGGGACCGCTCCCGGTCCTTGGGGCCCGCGGGGCCCGGGGCGGACGGCTCAGCCCTTGATCGCGCCGGTGAGGACACCGGTACGCAGGTGCTTCTGCACGAACGGGTACACGATCACCAGTGGTACCAGGGTCAGGACCACGACCGCCATCTGCAGGGAGAGCGGTGCGGTCTGCGCGTGGGTCTGCCCGAAGCCGGAGTTGACGGAACCCGGCAGGCCGTTGGCGCGGTTGACGTAGGTGAGCAGGACGTACTGCAGGGGCCATTTCTGACTGTCCGTCGGCATGTAGAGCATGACGTTGAAGAACGAGTTCCAGTACCCGACGGCGTAGAACAGCGCGGTGACGGCGGTGACGGCGCGCGAGGTGGGCAGGACGACGGACCACAGGATCCGCCAGTGCCCGGCGCCGTCCACCCGGGCCGCGTCGATCAGCTCGGAGGAGGTGTCCTGGTAGAAGGCGCGCAGCACCAGGATGTTGAACACGGAGACCGCGCTCGGCAGGACCAGCGCCCACCACTGGCCGTAGCCGCCGAGGCCGGTGACGACCAGGAAGCTCGGGATCAGGCCGCCGCCGACGAACATGGTGACGATCAGCAGCAGCAGGACGAAGCGCTGCCCGAACGACCGGGGCCGGGAGAGGCCGTAGGCGCACAGGACCGAGACGGCCATGGACACCGCGGTGCCGACCACGGTGATGCCCAGGCTCACCCCCAGCGCGGTGACGATCGTCGGGTCGCCGAGCATCTGGCGGTACGTCTCGGTGGTCAGGCCGTCCGGCCAGATCACCAGGCCGCCGGCCCGGTTGATGGCACCGGGGGTGGAGAAGCTCGTCAGGAGGATGATCCAGAGCGGGACCAGGATGACGGCGAGCGTTCCGCCGAGCGTGAGCCCCTTGGCGGCCTGGCCGACGGCCGTCGGTGGTTCCTCCCAGGGCGGGCGGGCGGAGCGGCGCTTGGCGGCGGCCGCCGTGCGGCGCTTCTCGCGGCGGGAACCCATGGTGAGTGCGTTCGTCATTTCCGGTACAGCCCGTCCTCGCCGAAGGCGTGCGCCAGTTTGTTGGCACCCCAGATGAGCAGGAGCGAGACCACACTCTTGAAGAGCCCGGCCGCCGCGCCGTAGCTGTAGCCGCCGGTGGCGATGCCGTAGTAGAAGGAGAAGGTGTCCAGGACGTCCGCGGCCTCGTGGCCGACGGCGTTGCGCTGGACGAGGAACTGCTCGAAGCCGACGGACAGCGCGTTGCCCAGGCGCAGGACCAGCATGAGGACGATCACCCCGCGCAGTCCCGGCAGCGTGATGTGCCACATCCGCCGGAACCGGCCGGCGCCGTCCGCCGCCGCGGCCTCGTACAGTTCGCTGTTGATCGCGCTCAGCGCGGCGAGGAAGACGATGATCCCCCAGCCCGCCTCCTTCCAGATCGCCTGGGAGGTGACCAGCAGCGCGAAGGTGTGCGGGTTGGTCATGATGTCCCAGGTGCCGATGTCGTGCTGGCGCAGGAACTGGTTGAGGATGCCGGCGCCGCCGAGCATCTGCTGGAAGATCGTGATCGCCAGCACCCAGGAGAAGAAGTGCGGCAGGTAGACCACGGACTGGAAGAAGTTGCGCAGCCGTTCGCTCATGACCGAGTTGAGCAGGAGGGCCAGGGCGATCGGGACGGGGAAGAAGAGGACCAGCTGCACGAAGCTCAGGTACAGCGTGTTCTCCATCGCGGCCCAGAACGCCGAGTCGTGGAACAGCTGCTGGAACTGGTCGAAGCCGACCCACTCGCTGTGCCGGACCCCGACCAGGGGGTCGTACTCCTGGAAGGCGGTGACGATGCCGAACAGCGGGACGTAGTTGAACACCAGCAGCAGGAGGACGGCGGGCACCGTCATCAGCAGGAGGGCCTTGTCGCGCCGCAGCCTCGTCCGCCAGCCGAGCCGTGCCTGGCCGGCCGGGCGGGCGGGGGCCGACCCCCCTGCCCCGCCCGCCTCGTCGGCCTCGTCGCCATCGCCGGCGCGGGCGGCCGGGCGCTCGTGTGCCGCGGTGCTCACTGGCCGGTGCCGAACTTGTCGAGGACGTTGTCGGTCATCCAGGCCTTGAGTCGCTCCCCGGGGCCGTTGCGCCAGCCGGCGATGACGTCCTGCACCTCGGAGACCTTCTTCTTGCCGTGGTAGCAGTCCGCGATGGCGTCGTTGACGTTCTGCGCGGCCGCTGCCTGGGCGATCGACTGGGGCATGCTGAGGTTCATGCCCCAGAAGGGCGGCTTGGTGAGGTACGTGACGTTGGCGGCCGACCAGCTCGCGTAGTCCTTGGTGATCTGCTCGCCGCCCGGGTTGCTGATCACGGAGCCGGAGGCGGCGAGGAAGTTGTAGGTCGTCACCTGGACGTCCTTCTTGCCCTCCTCCGTGAAGGTCGGCATGCCGTTCACCCGGGTGTGGTGGACGCCCTCGACGCCGAAGTTCACCATGGTGTACTCGGCCGTGCCGTAGGGGGCCGCGAGGTAGTTCGCGACGGCGAGCAGTTCCTGGATCTGCTCCGGCTTCAGGTTGACGTTGAGGTAGCTGATCATGCTGGCGGCGGCGCCCATGTAGATCACCGGAGTGCCCTTGCCACTGGCGGTGATGGCGTTGAACGCGCCGCGCCGGTAGTTCGGGTCGGCGGCGGTGCCGGACTGGTGGTCGCCCAGGTTCCAGGAACCGAGTCCGCCGCCCCCGATGAGTGTCTTGCCGCTGTAGAAGCGGGTGGCCGAGTTCGAGACGTCGCCGGCGAGCGCGTCCGGGTGCATGGAGCCCGAGGTGGCCAGGCGGTAGTGCCAGTCGAGGGCCTCCAGGAACTCCTGGGTCTCGGTGGGGTGGACCAGCTTGCCGTTGTCGATCCGCCAGTTCATGGGGACGCCCCAGGAGAACTGGAGGTAGGTCCACACGTCGTCGAAGGCCCACACGCCCCGTTTGGCGTCGGTCAGTTCCTTGCCGAGTTTCATCAGGTCGTCGGCGGACTTGATCTGGTCGGCGGTGATGCCCCGGGCCTCCAGGACGTCCCGGCGGTAGAAGGTGGCGCCGGGGATGCCGAAGCTGGTGGAGAAGCAGGGGATGCCGTAGAGCTTGTCGCCCCAGATGCCGTGCTGCCAGGCGCCGGTGGGCAGCGCGGCGAGGTTGGGGTACTTCTTGATGTTGTCACCGGACAGGTACGGGGTCAGGTCCGCGAGCTGGGAGCCGGCCAGCCCGCCGGTGTTGAAGGCGTTGTTCATCCAGGCCGGCAGGTTGATCCAGTCCGGCAGCTTCTTGGCGGCGGTCATCGTCGGGATGATCGTGTTGTAGTTGATCCCGTCAGTCGGCTTGACGGTGAGGTCGACCCCGAGCGCCTTGTTCATCGCCTGGTAGAAGGAGTTGCCGACCGGTGGGGCCGTGCCCCACAGCGGGGTGACCGCGGTGTAGCTGCCGCCCTTGCCCGGGACACCGGAGACGCTGGTGGGCGGCGAGGCCGGATAGGAGAGGTAGCCCGGGTCGGTCGCGGCGTCGCCAGAGCCCTGCACGGGGGCGATGTCCGGCTTGACCGCGCCCGCGTTCGGCACGAAGGCCGGCAGGGCGGCCTTGAGGCCCTCCTTGGTGTTCGCCCCGGCCTTCTTGGTCGAGCCGCCTCCGCAGGCGGACAGCAGGGGCACCATCGCGGCGGCCCCCGCGACCGTGGCGGCGCTGGTCAGGAAGCTCCTGCGGTTCATCCCGGATCTCATGGTGGCGTGGCCCCTCTCCGTCGAAGCGCGGCTGGACACCGAAGCGTCGACGCGTCTGGGCGTCGAAGCGCTTGGATGTTTCGGTGACACTAACGACGCGTTACGGGTTGGGCAAGAGTCTGAACAAAGGCAAAATCCTTTGTGTGCAGGGGACTTGACGCGGTGAATGGAGCGTGTCAGCGTCGAAGCGCTTCGATCAACGATCTCCGAGCCGAACCCGCCCGAGGGGTGTTCCACGTGAGTTCCGTGCCCGATTCCGCCGCCGGTGTGCCCGGTTTCCGCAATCCCGCGCTTCCCCTGCGGGAGCGCGTCGACGACCTGCTGAACCGGCTCACGCCGGCCGAGCGGCTCGCGATGCTGCACCAGTACGCACCGGCCGTCCCGCGTCTCGGGGTCGCCGCCTTCCGTACCGGCAGCGAGGGCCTCCACGGCGTCTCCTGGCTCGGCGAGGCGACCGTCTTCCCCCAGGCCGTCGGCCTCGGCGCCAGCTGGGACGAGGACCTGGTGCGCGAGGTCGGCGAGGCGGTCTCGACCGAGCTGCGGGCCTTCCACCACCACCGCCCGCCGGCGATCGGCTCCCCCGAGCGCGGGCCCAACTCCCTCCAGGCCTGGGCCCCCGTGCTCAACCTGCTGCGCGACCCCCGGTGGGGGCGCAACGAGGAGGGGTACTCCGAGGACCCGGTGCACACCGCACGCGTCGGCGAGGCGTACTGCCGTGGCCTCTCCGGCGACCACCCCACCTACCTGCGCGCCGCCCCGGTGCTCAAGCACTTCCTCGCCTACAACAACGAGGACGACCGCTGCACCACCTCCTCCGCACTGCGCCCGCGCGTGCTCCAGGAGTACGACCTGGCCGCCTTCCGCCCCGTCATCGCCTCCGGCGCCGCGACGGGCGCGATGGCCGCCTACAACCTGGTCAACGGCCGCCCCTGCCACGTGAGTCCGCTGCTCGAAGTGGAACTGCGCCGCTGGGCCCGCCCGACCGGCCACGAGATCTTCGTGGTCAGCGACGCCGAGGCCCCCTCCAACCTGGTCGACCCGGAGCACTACTTCGACGACCACGCCGAGTCCCACGCGGCCGCGCTCAAGGCCGGCATCGACAGCTTCACCGACCACGGCGAGGACTCGGAGGTCGTGGTCGGCCGGCTGCGCGAGGCGCTGCAACGCGGCCTGATCGACCAGGCCGACGTGGACCGGGCCGTCCGCCGCCAGCTCGAACTGCGCTTCCGGCTCGGCGAGTTCGACCCCGAGCTGGACCCGTACGCCGGCACCGGCCCGGAGGTGATCGACCGCCCCGAGCACCGCGCCCTGGCCCGCAGGGCCGCGACCGAGTCGGCCGTCCTACTCAAGAACGACGGCCTGCTGCCGATCGACCCGGCCCGCACGGCCCGGATCGCCGTCGTCGGCCCGCTCGCCGACACCCTCTTCGAGGACTGGTACAGCGGCACCCTGCCGTACCGGGTCAGCGCCGCCGCCGGTCTGGCCGCGGCCCTCGGCGCCCACGGCGGCGAGGTCGTCCACGTCGAGGGCTCCGACCGGATCACCCTGCGCTCGCGGACCACGGGCGACCTGCTCGGCAAGTCCGCCTTCGACGTCACCGACTGGGGCGGCGGCGCCTCCACCCTGCGCGACGCCGAGACCGGCCGCTACCTGTGCCTCCAGGACGACGACACCCTGGCCCCCGGCCAGGAGATCATCAAGAGCTGGTTCGTCAAGGAGACCTTCCGGATCGAACCGGCCGGCCCGGACAGCCCGGACACCGTGCTGCTGCGCAGCGTCTTCACCGGGCGCTACGCCACCGTGGACCCGACCGACGGGCGGGTCAGCGTCACCGCCGGGACCGCGCAGGAGGCCGAGCACTGGCAGCGCGAGGTGGTGCGCGACGGCGCCGCCGAGGCCCGCGCGGCCGCCGCGGCGGCCGACCTCGCCGTCGTCGTCCTCGGCAACCACCCGCTGATCAACGGCCGCGAGACCGAGGACCGCGCGGACATCGCCCTGCCCGAGGGGCAGGAGAAGCTGCTGCGTGCCGTCGCGGCCGTCCGCCCGGACACCGCCCTGGTCGTGATGAGCAGCTACCCCTACGCCCTCGACTGGGCCGACGAGCACCTGCCCGCCGTGGTGTGGACCTCCCACGGCGGGCAGGAGACAGGACACGCGCTGGCCGCCGTACTGCTCGGCGCGGCCGAGCCCGCCGGGCGGCTGGCGCAGACCTGGTACCGGGGTGACGACCCGCTGCCCGACCCGCTCGACTACGACGTCATCAAGGCCGGCTGGACCTACCAGTACCACCGCTCCACGCCGCTCTACCCCTTCGGCCACGGGCTCTCCTACACCGACTTCGCCCACCGCGACCTGCGGCTGTCGCAGCCCTCGATCGGCCCGGACGGATCGGTCGGGCTCGCCGTGACCCTGGAGAACACCGGCGCGCGGCCGGGCAGCGAGGTGGTCCAGGTCTACGTCCGCGCCCTGGACGCCCGGTACGAGGCGCCCCGCCTGCGCCTGGCGGACTTCCGCAAGGTCACGCTGGAACCGGGGGAGAGCCGAGACCTGGCCTTCCGGCTCTCGGCCGAGCAACTCGCCCACTGGTCCGTCGCCACCGGTGGCTTCACCGTCGACCCCGGCGGCTACGAGGTGATCGTCGCCCGCAGCGCCGACCACCCGGTGCTCACCGCCCCGCTGACCGTGACCGGGAAGCGCCCCGGCCCCAGGGCGGGCACCGGACACCGGGTCCTGGCCGTCGACTTCGACGACTACGAGAACGCCGCCATCGTCGACGCCACCCGCTCCGACGGAGACGCCGTCACGCCCGCCGACCCCGCACGCCCCGCGACGCTGCACTTCCGCGAGGTCGACCTCGCCGGCGCCGCCCTGATCGAGGTCGAGACGGCCCGCGAGGGCGCCGGCGGGGCGCGGCTCGACGTCCGGGTGGACGGCCGGGTGCTGGCCGAGATCGAGGTGCCCGTGACCGGCGGCCGCTACGCCTGGACGAGCACCACCGCCCGCCTCACCGCCCCGCCGGCCGGTGTCCACGACCTGCGCCTGACCCTGCACGGCGACTTCCGGCTCACCGCCTTCCGCTTCGCCGCGGCGGGCTGAGACCGGCCGACCCACAGACCGGCGGTCCGCTCGGGGGGCGGACCGCCGTCCCCTGCCCGGCCCGGGCAGGGGACCCCGATCGTCCGAGCCGTGCCCGTCCACCACCGCCCGGAGGCGGCCGCATGTCACCTCTCACGCCCTACTCCGTCACCTCGAACTCGCAGCACCCGGAGGAAGCCCCCGTGCCGCCACCCGACTTCGGAACCGGCTTCGGAACCGACGAACTCGCCGCCTACCGGCCCGAGTCGACCACCCCACAGGACTTCGACGAGTTCTGGCGGCGCACCCTCGCCGAGGCCCGCGCGCACGGCGGCACTGTCAAGGCCGAACGCGTCACCGAGACGTACGGCCTGCGCACCGTCGAGGTCGACGACGTGCGCTTCCCCGGCTGGAACGGCGAGCCGGTGGCCGCCTGGCTGCTGCGCCCGCGCGGCGCGGCGGGCCCGCTGCCGGTCGTCGTCACCTACATCGGCTACACCGGCGGCCGCGGACTGCCCACCGAGCACCTGTTCTGGTCCGCCGTCGGCTACGCCCAGCTCGTCGTGGACAACCGCGGCCAGGGCCACGACACCCCGGACCGGGGCACGGGCGACGGCACCCAGTGGGTCGAGGGCTTCATGACCCGCGGCATCGAGTCCCCGGAGCACCACTACTTCCGGCGACTGATGACCGACTGCGTGCGCGCCGTGGACGCCGTCGCGCAGCTGCCCGGCCTCGACGCCGAGCGGATCGTCCTGGCCGGCGGCAGCCAGGGCGGCGGCCTGGCCCTCGCCGTCGCCGGACTCACCGGGGGCGGGGTGGCCGCGGTGATGCCCGACATCCCGTTCCTGTGCCACTACCGCGAGGGCGCCCGAACCGCCCTGGACGGGCCCTACCAGGAGCTCGTCAAGTACCTGCGCTGGCACAGCCCGGGGCGGGTGCGGCCGACCTTCGACACCCTCGCCTACTTCGACGGTGTCCACTTCGCGCAGCGGGCCACCGTGCCGGCCCTGTTCAGCGTCGGTCTGATGGATCCGGTCTGCCCGCCCCGGACGGTCTACGCCGCCTTCAACCACTACGCGGGGGAGGACCGCACCATGACGGCGTGGCCCTTCGCCGACCACGCGGGCGGCTGCGGCTCCAACCCGCCCGTCCAGCTGGCCTGGCTGCGCGAACGCGGGCTGGCACCGCGGCCGTGACGCCGGCGCCCGATCGCCGCCCGATCGCCGGCCGACCGAACCCGACCGAACCCGACCGATGAGGAGCGCCGCATGAGTGCCCCGGGATTCCCGCAGCTGCCCCCCGGCTTCCGGTTCGGCGCCGCCACCGCCGCTTACCAGATCGAGGGCGCCCACGACGAGGACGGCCGGGGCCCGTCCATCTGGGACACCTTCAGCCACACCCCCGGCCGCACCCTCGGCGGCGCCACCGGCGACACCGCCTGCGACCACTACCACCGCCACCGCGAGGACGTCGCCCTGCTGCGCGGGCTCGGCGTCGACGGCTACCGCTTCTCGATCTCCTGGCCGCGCCTGCTGCCGCAGGGCACCGGTGCGGTCAACCGGAAGGGCCTCGACTTCTACGACCGGCTGATCGACGACCTGCTGGCCGCCGGGATCGCGCCCGCCGTCACCCTCTACCACTGGGACCTGCCGCAGGCCCTGGAGACTCCGTCGAACGGCGGCTCCGCCGCGGCGGGCGGCTGGCGGGTGCGCCGGACGGCCGAGGCGTTCGCCGAGTACGCGAACGTGGCGGCCGACCGCTACGGGGACCGGGTCGAGCGCTGGATCACCCTCAACGAGCCGTTCTGCTCCGCCTTCGTCGGCCACGCCGAGGGCCGGCACGCGCCCGGTGCCCGGGAGGGCCGGGGCGCACTCGTGGCCGCCCACCACCTGCTGGTCGCCCACGGCCTGGCCGTCCGGGAGCTGCGCGCCGCAGGCGCCCGCGAGGTCGGCATCACGCTCAACCTCGACCGCCTGCACGCCGCCTCCGACCGCCCCGAGGACCTCGCCGCCCTGCGCCGGGCCGAGGTGCTCCACAACGAGGTGTGGACCGAGCCGCTGTTCGCCGGGCGCTACCCCGAGCACGAGGCCGAGACCTGGCAGGGCCTGGCCGACGGCCCGTGGCGCCGGCCCGGCGACCTCGAACTCATCGGCGCCCCGCTGGACTTCCTCGGCGTCAACTTCTACCGGCCGGTCACCGTCACGGCCGCCCCCCACCGCCAGGAGGATCCCGCCCTGCGCACCGCCGTGGACATCGGCGTCGCCGAGACCGACCCGTACGGCACCCGGCAGACCACCATGGGCTGGCCCGTCGTCCCGTCCGCGTTCACCGAGCTGCTCACCGGGCTGCACGCCCGCTACCCGCGGCTCCCGCCCGTGTGGATCACCGAGAACGGCTCCGCCGAGGCCGACAGCCTCACCCCCGACGGCCGGGTCCACGACCCGGAACGGATCGACTACCTGGCCGGCCACCTCGCCGCCGTCGCCGACGCCGTCACCGCCGGGGTCGACGTACGCGGCTACTACGTGTGGTCCCTGCTGGACAACTTCGAGTGGGCCCGCGGCTACGACCAGCGCTTCGGCCTCGTCCACGTCGACTACCACACCCTGACCCGAACCCCCAAGGACAGCTACCACTGGTACCGGGGCCTGATCACCGCGCACCGCGCGCGGACGGAGGAAACCGCCCGATGAAGTTCACCGACGGCTACTGGCTGATGCGTCCGGGCGTCACCGCGCGCTACGCCACCGAGGTCGCCGACGTCCGCACCGGCGAGGACCGGATGACCCTCTACGCGCCCGTCCGGCACGTGCGAGGCCGCGGTGACACCCTCAACAGCCCGCTGCTGACCGTCGAGTGCTGGTCCCCGGCCGAGGGCGTGATCGGGGTGCGCGCCACCCACCACGCCGGTTCGGTGCAACGGGGCCCGGAGTTCGCGCTGCCCGGCTCCGCACCGGGCAGCGGCAAGGTCCACCGGGACGGCGACGTGGTGGAACTGAGCTCCGGCGAACTGACGCTGAGGGTGAACACGGCGGGGCCCTGGCAGCTGGAGTTCTCCGCCGGCGGCCGGGTGCTCACCACGGCGGGCGAGCGCGGCACCGGCTTCGTCACCGACGCCGAAGGCCGTCACCACATGCTCGGACAGCTCGCGCTGGGCGTCGGCGAGCTGGTCTACGGCCTGGGGGAGCGGTTCACCCCGTTCACCCGCAACGGCCAGGTGGTGGACGTCTGGCAGGCGGACGGCGGCACCAGCAGCGAGCAGGCGTACAAGAACGTCCCGTTCCATCTGACCAACCGGGGCTACGGCGTCTTCGTCAACCACCCCGGCAGGGTCAGCTACGAGATCGGCTCCGAAGCCGTCGGCCAGGTGCAGTTCAGCGTCGAGGACCAGTCCCTGGAGTACTTCGTCGTCCACGGCCCGACCCCCAAGCAGATCCTGGAGCGCTACACCGCCCTCACCGGCCGCCCCGCGCTGCCGCCGGCCTGGGCGCTCGGCCTGTGGCTGACCACCTCCTTCACCACCGACTACGACGAGGCCACCGTCAACCGCTTCGTCGGCGGCATGGCCGAACGCGGCATCCCGCTGAGCGTCTTCCACTTCGACTGCTTCTGGATGCGCGGGTACCAGTGGAGCGACTTCCGCTGGGACCAGGACACCTTCCCGGACCCGGCGGGCATGCTCGCCAGGCTCAAGGAACAGGGGCTGCGGATCAGCCTGTGGATCAACCCGTACATCGCGCAGAAGTCGGAGCTGTTCGCCGAGGGCGTGCGCGAGGGCCACCTGGTGCGCCGCCCGGACGGCAGCGTCTGGCAGTGGGACCTGTGGCAGCCCGGCATGGCCCTGGTGGACTTCACCAGCCCCGCCGCCCGCGACTGGTACACCGGCAAGCTGCGCGCCCTGCTGGACATCGGCGTGGACTGCTTCAAGACCGACTTCGGCGAGCGCATCCCCACCGACGTGGTGTGGCACGACGGCTCCGACCCGGAGCGGATGCACAACTACTACACCCAGCTGTACAACCGGGCGGTCTTCGACCTGCTCCGCGAGGTGCGCGGAGAGGGGGAGGCGCTGCTGTTCGCCCGCTCCGCCACCGTGGGCGGCCAGCAGTACCCGGTGCACTGGGGCGGCGACTGCGAATCGCACTTCAACGCCATGGCGGAGTCGCTGCGCGGCGGACTCTCGCTGGGCCTGTCCGGCTTCGGCTTCTGGAGCCACGACATCGGCGGCTTCGAGGGCACCCCGACCCCGGCGGTCTTCAAGCGCTGGGCGCAGTTCGGCCTGCTCTCCTCGCACAGCCGGCTGCACGGCAGCAAGTCCTACCGGGTGCCGTGGGAGTTCGGCGAGGAGGCCGTCGAGGTCACCCGGGAGTTCACCCTGCTCAAGCACCGGCTGGCGCCCTACCTCCAGCGCGCCGCCCAGCAGGCGCACGCCACCGGTGTCCCGGTGATGCGCGCGATGGTGCTGGAGTTCCCGGACGACCCGGCCGCGGCCGCGCTCGACCGGCAGTACCTGCTCGGCGACGACCTGCTCGTCGCCCCGGTGTTCACCGAGGACGGCACGGTCGAGTACTACGTGCCCGAGGGGATCTGGACCAACGTCCTGACCGGCGACCGGATCACCGGCCCGCGCTGGGTGCGCGAGCACCACGGCTTCCACACCCTGCCGCTGCTCGCCCGCCCCGACTCCGTCATCCCGTTCGGCGCGGAGGACCGGCACCCGGTCTCCGCCTGGGCCGAGGGCGTGGAACTTCGCGTCCACGCCTTCGCCGACGGCGCCGAGCGCACCGTCGTCATCCCCCGCTCCGACGGCGTCGGCGAGACGGCCCGCTTCCACGTGTGCCGCACCGGCGACCGCCTGCGGGTGACCACCGACAGCCCGCACCCCTGGCAGCTGCGCCTCGGCGGCCCGGACGGCGCCCTGCACGTCAGCCCGGCCGGAACCCGTGAGGCCGAACTGCCCTACCCGGCCTGAGGCCGAACTGCCCTACCCGGCCTGAGGCCGAACCGCCCTACCCGGCCCGGTCGCCGGGACAGCCGCCGCGGCCGTTCCCGGAAGCACCACCCCGGGCGTCCGCCCGCACCCGTCGGCCACATGAACGGAGGAACCACCCATGTCCTACCGCATCCGCGCGGGCGGCCTGGAACGGCACACCGGCGCAGAGGTCCTGCGCATCGAGCCCTGGGGGCCGGACGCCCTGCGGGTGCGCGCCGCGTCCGGGACGATCGACCCCGCCGCCCCCGGCGCCCTGGAGGCCCCGTCGCCGTGCCCGCCGGCCGAGCCGTCCGTCTCGGAGGACGGCGGCGCCCGCCTGGTCAACGGCCGCATCGCCGTCGAGGCCACGGCGGACGGCCGCCTGAGGTTCCTGGACACCGCCTCGGGCCGCGAGCTCCTCGCCGAGCGGAGCCCGTTCGCGCACCACACCGGCGCCCGCGTCCACGCACCGGGCGGCCGGACGGAGCAGTCCTTCGCGGCGTACGACGGCGAACGGCTGCACGGCCTGGGGCAGCACCTGCACGGGCGCCTGGACCAGAAGGGATGCGTGGTCGACCTCGTCCAGTCCAACACCGTGGCGGCCGTGCCCTTCCTGCACTCCTCGCGCGGCTACGGACTGCTGTGGAACAACCCCGCCACGGGCCGCGTCGAACTCGGCGCCGACGCCACCCGGTGGACCGCCGACGCCGGCGGGCGCATCGACTACTGGATCACGGCCGGCGCCACCCCGGCCGAGGTCCTGGACTCCTACACCCGGGCCACCGGCCGCCCGCCCCTGCTCCCCGACTGGGCCTCGGGCTTCTGGCAGTCCAGGCTGCGCTACCGCACCCAGGACGAACTCCTGTCCGTGGCACGGGAGTACAGGCGGCGGGGCCTGCCGCTGTCCGTCATCGTCTGCGACTTCTTCCACTGGCCGAGGATGGGCGACTGGCTCTTCGAGGAGAGCGAGTGGCCCGACCCGGCCGCCATGGTCAAGGAGCTGTCGGACCTCGGGGTGCAGCTCGCCGTCTCGGTGTGGCCCACCGTCGAGCCCGACAGCGACGCCTTCGACGGGCTGCGCTCGGCCGGGCACCTCGTCCGGGACGCGGACGGCGGCCTGCTCACCTTCCCCTGGCCGTCCCGGTTCAGCGGGCAGGAACGCGGGAGCCGTCCGATGGCGTACTACGACGCCACCCACCCCGGGGCCCGCGCCGAGCTGTGGCGGCGGCTGGACGCCAACTACCGTGCGCTGGGCGTGGCCTGCTTCTGGCTGGACGCCTGCGAACCCGACCTCCCCCCGGGCATCGCCGAGCGCGCCGTCTACGCGGCCGGGTCGGCGGCCGAGGCCGCGAACCTCTACCCGCTGGAGCACGTCCGTGGCGTGGCCGAGGGACTGCGCGCGGCGGGGGAGGACCGGCCGCTGTCGCTGGTCCGCTCCGCCTGGGCGGGCAGCCAGCGCCACGGGGCCCTGCTCTGGTCCGGCGACATCCCCACGACCTTCGACTCCCTCGGGCGCCAGATCAGGGCGGGGCTGAACGTCGCGATGAGCGGCATCCCGTGGTGGACCACCGACATCGGCGGCTTCTTCGGCGGCGACCCGCAGGACCCGGCCTACCGCGAACTGCTGATCCGGTGGTTCCAGTACGGCACCTTCTGCCCCGTCATGCGGCTGCACGGGGACCGCGTGCCCAACTTCCCGGCCTTCTCCACCGACATGACCGGCGGGCCCAACGAGGTCTGGTCGTACGGGGAGGAGGCGTACGGCATCCTGCGCGCCCACCTGGCCCTGCGCGAACGCCTGCGCCCCTACCTGAGGACGCTCTCCGAGGACGCCCACCGCACCGGCGCCCCGCCGATGCGCCCGCTGTTCTTCGACTTCCCCGGGGACGAACGCGCCTGGGGCGTGGACGACCAGTTCCTGCTCGGCCCCGACGTGCTGGTGGCACCCGTGTACCAGGCCGGCGCCCGCTCCCGCCGGGTGTACCTGCCCTCCGGCGCCCGCTGGCTCGACCCGGCCACCGGCCGCGCCGCCGAGGGCGGGACGACGCTCGACGCGGACGCCCCGCTGGAACGCCTCCCGGTCTTCGTCCGGGAAGGGGCCGAGGTCGGGGGCCTGCTCCGCTGACCCCGGCCGGGGCCGGTCAGCTCCCGCCCATGCCGCCCTGGGCGGCGACGACGGTCAGGTTCAGCCCGTGCACTGCCCGCGCCAGGCCCGGGGTTCCCTCGGCGAGCCGGGCGGTGAGCGCGGCGATCCGCTCGCGGTGGGACCGGCGGTCGTGGCCCGAGAGCACCAGCCGCAGGTGTCCGTGGGCGGCCAGCGCCGCGAGGACCGCGTCGCCGAACGGCACCGCGGCGACCGGGGCGCCGCCCCGGACGACCTCGGCCACCCGCAGCTGGAGGTCCAGGGCCTCGCGCGGATCGTCCACCGTCACCGCCCGGTGCGGCGCGACCGGGCCGTAGGGGTCGCGGTCGGCCATCGTCACCGCACCGAGCACCGCGAGCAGCTCCTCGACGGCCTCCAGGGTGTCCTCGCGTCCGCGCCTGATCCACGCCTTCCAGGAGCGCGGCCGCTCGGCCACCTCCGCGATCAGGGCGTCCAGCACTGGGTCCCCCGTGGCAGCGGCGGAGACGATCCGTACCCGGCCCGCCCCGTCCTCGTCGACGGCGCCCCGGTGCGCGAGCTCGGCCAGCGCGGCGGCCCGCACCAGGAACCCGGCCCGGGCGCGGTCCTGCAACGACTGCGCCCGGGTGTCGAAGGCCAGCAGATAGGCGTCCAGATGGAGTCCTCGGCTCATGGGACCGACGATACGGCGCGCCGCCCCGCTCGCCGTCGCTCCGCGGGAGGACCCGCCCTCCACCTGCGGGAGCACGCCCGGCCCGCCTCGGAGACGCCGGGTACGTCTACGCCACCCTCGACAGTGCCGGGACCGGGAGGCTAGGCTCGCGCGCAGGCAAGCTATTCAATTTGTTGACTATGGAGCCCGCCCGTGCACCCCTTCCGCGCAGCCGTCGAGGCCGACGACCACGACGCCATCGAGGCCCTCCTGGCCGAGGACGTCGTCTTCACCAGCCCCGTCGCCTTCAAGCCCTACCCGGGCAAGGCCATGACCGCCGCGATCCTGCGCGCCGTCGGCCGGGTCTTCGAGGACTTCCACTACGTCCGCGAGATCAACGACCCCGAAGGCCGCGACCACGCCCTCGTCTTCAAGGCCACCGTCGACGGCCGCGAGGTGCACGGCTGCGACTTCCTCCACCTCGACGAGGACGGCCTGATCGACGAGTTCACGGTGATGGTCCGCCCGCTCTCCGGCGCGCAGGCGCTCGCCACCGCGATGGGCGCGCAGTTCGAGCGGATCGCCGCCGAGGCGCTGGGTGCGTCCGAGGCGTGAGCGCGACGACGGGCCCGTACCGCTACGTCGCGGTCGGCGACAGCCAGACCGAGGGGCTGGGCGACGGTGACGAGACGGCCGGATGGCGCGGCTGGGCGGACCGACTGGCCGAGACGATCGCCGCACACGAACCCGGCCTGCGCTACGCCAACCTCGCCGTCCGCGGCCGGCTCGCCGGCCAGGTGCGGGCCGAACAGCTTGCCCCCGCCCTCGCGCTGCGGCCGGACCTGGTCAGCGTGGTCGCCGGGATGAACGACCTGATGCGGCCGGGCTTCGACGCGGCCGAGACCGTGGCGGAGCTGGACGCGATGTTCGCCGCCTTCACGGCGAGCGGGGCACGGGTGCTCACCTTCACCTTCCCCGACATCGGCCGGATCGCGCCCCCGGCCCGCGCACTGCGCCCCCGGGTGCTGGACCTGAACGCGCGCATCCGGGCCACGGCCGAGCACCGCGGGGTCGTGGTCGTCGACTTCTTCCGGCACGAGGTGACGAGCGATCCGCGCATGTGGAGCGCGGACCGGCTGCACGCCAGCCCGCTCGGCCACGCCGGCATCGCCGCCGCGGCGGCCGAGGCGCTGGCGCTGCCCGGCAGTGACGGCGGGTGGGCCGAGCCGCTGCCGCCGCTCCCGGCGACGGGGGCCGGGCGGCGAGCGGCCCAGGAGGCCGCCTGGATCGGCACCTTCCTCGGGCCGTGGCTGATGCGCCGCCTGCGCGGCCGCTCCTCCGGCGACGGGCGGGTGGCGAAGCGCCCGGACCTGCGGCCCGTCGAGGCACCCCGGCCCGTCGAGGCACCGCGGCCCGTCGAGGCACCCCGGCCCGCGCACTGAGCGGGCGGGGCCCCGGGATTCGTCAGACCGGGCCCTGCGCCGGCCCCTGAGCGGCAGGGGCCGGCGCGGTGGCCCGCCTCCGGTCCAGGACGGCGAGCGCCTGCTCGCACCAGCGCTGGTTCTCGCGCTCGAACGACAGCCCGCGCATCAGCGTCAGATACGGCCCGATCCGCTCGGCCGTGGCGAGGTACTCGTCCTCGAAACGCCCGTCCAGCAGCCGCGCCCGCAGGCGCTCGTAGCGGGCCACCTTGGCCTGCGCCCACACCAGGCGTTCGAGCAGCGCCGCGCGCACGGCCTCCGGGTCGCCCGCGTCCACGGCCTGCACCTGGACGAGCAGCTCGTCCCGGATCGCGGACGGCCGGGGCGGCGTGGCCGTGAACGCCCGCAGGGCGGCGCGGCCCGCCTCGGTGAGCGAGAACAGCCGCTTGTTCGGCCGCCGTTCCTGCTCGACGACCCGGGCGCTGACCAGCCCCTCGGCCTTCATTCGGTCCAGCTCCCGGTAGAGCTGCTGCGGGGTGGCCATCCAGAAGTTCGCCGCCGACGCGTCGAAGGCTTTCGTCAGGTCGTAACCGGACGCCTCGCCCTCCAGGAGGGTCGACATGATCGCGTTGCGCAGGGCCATGCCGACAGCCTAGCGAGCGCCGGGGACAGCGGCCACCGATGCGATTAGTCAACAAGTTGCGTATTCCTACCGGCCTCCGCCACGCCGGCCGGGTCGTACGGCCTGCACGACCCGGCCGGCGCACCCGTTCCGGTCAGCGGGCGCCGAGGAGGTGCTCCAGGGCGAGCTGGTCCAGCTGCTCGAAGGCCATGCCGCGGCGGGCGGCGGCGTCGACGTCGAACTCCTCGAAGGCGGAGCGGTCCGCCAGCAGCCCGGCCAGGCCGTCCTCGGCCGTGGGGAGGGCGAGTTCGGGCAGACGGGACGCGGCGAGCGCGGCCCGGACCTCCGGGTCGGCCCGGAAGGCGCGCGAACGCTCCGCCAGCAGCAGGTAGTTGCGCATGCAGCCGGCCGCCGAGGCCCAGACGCCGTCGAAGTCCTCGGTGCGCGGCGGCTTGAAGTCGAAGTGCCGCGGGCCGTCGTAGCCGGCCGACTCCAGCAGGTCGACCAGCCAGAACGCCTGGCGCAGGTCGCCCGCGCCGAAGCGCAGGTCCTGGTCGTACTTGATGCCGGACTGGCCGTTGAGGTCGATGTGGAACAGCTTGCCGTGCCACAGGGCCTGGGCGATGCCGTGCGGGAAGTTGAGCCCGGCCATCTGCTCGTGGCCGACCTCCGGGTTGAGGCCGACCCGCTCGGGGCGCTCCAGCGCGTTGATGAACGCCAGGGCGTGGCCCACGGTGGGCAGCAGGATGTCCCCGCGCGGCTCGTTGGGCTTGGGCTCGATCGCGAACCGCAGGTCGTAGCCCTGCTGCTCGACGTACTCGCCGAGCAGGTCGAAGGCCTCCTTCAACCGGTCCAGCGCGGTGCGCACGTCCTTGGCCGCGCCGGACTCGGCGCCCTCGCGCCCGCCCCAGGCGACGTAGACCGAGGCGCCGAGTTCGGCGGCCAGGTCGATGTTGCGGATGGTCTTGCGCAGGGCGTAGCGCCGGACGTCGCGGTCGTTGGCGGTGAAGGCGCCGTCCTTGAAGACCGGGTGGGTGAACAGGTTGGTGGTCGCCATCGGGACCTTCAGCCCGGCGGAGTCCAGGGCGCTGCGGAAGCGCTTGACGGTCTCCTCGCGGGTGGCGTCGCCCGCGCCGAAGGGGATCAGGTCGTCGTCGTGGAAGGTGACGCCGTAGGCGCCGAGTCCGGCCAGCCGCTGCACGGTCTCGACCGGGTCGAGGGCGGGGCGGGTCGCGTCGCCGAAGGGGTCGCGCCCCTGCCAGCCGACGGTCCACAGGCCGAAGGTGAACTTGTGCGCGGGGGTGGGGACGAGCGGGTCACTGGACATGGAACGGCTCCCGATGAGTGCCAGGGGTGTTTGTCAGGACTCTCAACAAATTAGTATGCCGGGACGTCGGAAGGAACCCCCGTACCGGAGGAACGCATGGCTGAGCAACGCGTCGTGATCGGCTTCGACAGCTCGACCCAGTCCACCAAGGCCCTCGCCGTCGACATCGACACCGGCACCGTCCTCGGCCAGGGGCGCGCCCCGCACACCGTCAGCACGGGAGCCGGCCGCGAGAGCGACCCCGAGCAGTGGTGGCGGGCGCTCGGCGAGGCCGCCGCCGCGACGGGCTGGGCCGACCGCGCCGCCGCCGTCTCGGTCGCCGGCCAGCAGCACGGCCTCGTCACCCTCGACGCCGCCGGGGCGCCGGTCCGCCCGGCGCTGCTCTGGAACGACGTCCGCTCCGCGCCCCAGGCCGCCGAACTCGCCGCCGCGATCGGCGCGGCGGACCTCGCGCGCCGCACCGGCAGCGTCCCCACCGCCGCCTTCACCGCCCCCAAGTGGGCCTGGCTGCGCGCCAACGAGCCCGCCGCCGCCGAGCGGACCGCCGCCGTCCGCCTCCCGCACGACTTCCTGACCGAGCGTCTGACCGGAGCGGCGGTCACCGACCGGGGCGACGCCTCCGGCACCGGCTGGTGGGGCCCGGACGGCTACGACCACGACCTGCTCGCCCGCATCGGGCTCGACCCGGCCCTGCTGCCCCGGGTCCTCGCGCCGGGTGCCCGCGCCGGTACCGTCCGCCCCGGCACGCCGCTGCGGGAGGGCGCCGCCGTGGCCACCGGCACCGGGGACAACATGGCCGCCGCCCTCGGGCTCGGCCTGCCGCCCGGTCAGCCGGTGCTCAGCCTCGGCACCTCCGGCACCGTCTACGCCGTCGGCCGCACCCGGCCAGCCGACCCGAGCGGCACCGTAGCCGGCTTCGCCGACGCCCTCGGCCACTGGCTGCCGCTCGCCTGCACGCTCAACTGCACCCTCGCCGTCGACCGCTTCGCCGCCCTCCTCGGGCGAGGCCGCGAGGAGGTCGAGGAGGGCGGCACCGCCGTCGTCCTGCCCTACCTGGACGGCGAGCGCACCCCCGACCTCCCGGGCGCCTCCGGCCTCGTCCACGGGCTGCGCCACGACACCACCCCGGGCCAGCTGCTCCAGGCCGCCTACGACGGCGCCGCCCACGCCCTGCTCGCCGCCCTGGACGGCGTGCTGAGCGCCGGCGGCGCCGACCCGGCGGGCGAGGAGCCGTTGCTGCTCATCGGCGGCGGCGCCCGGGGCCGGGCCTGGCAGCGGACCGTGCTGCGGCTCTCCGGCCGGGCCGTCCAGGTGCCCGAGGCCCGGGAACTGGTCGCACTCGGCGCGGCCGCCCAGGCCGCCGCGCTGCTCACCGGCGAGCAGGCCGACGAAGTGGCGCGCCGCTGGCGGACGGCCCGGGGCCCGGTGCTGGAGCCGGTGAAGCGGGACGAGGACGCGCTCGCGCGGATCGGCGATACCCTGCGACGGGCCGGGGCCTTGCAGGGCGCCCCGGCCGAGGACCGGTAGGAGGGGCAGCGCGTGACGGCGGTCGGCAGGGCGGCGAGCAGGGGAGCGGAGCACGGGCCCGCCTCGCTGCAGGACATGCGGCGGCAGAACCTCTCGGTCGTCCTCGCCGCCGTCGCCGCACACAGCCCGCTCTCCCGGGCGGACGTCTCCGGGCGCGTCGGACTGACCAGGGCCGCCGTCTCCTCGCTCGTCGACGAGCTGATCGGCCGCGGAGCGGTGACCGAGGCCGCGGCCACCGCCAGCGGACGGGTCGGCCGGCCCGGACGCGCCCTCACCATGGCCGACGACGGCCCGGCGGGCCTCGGACTGGAGATCGGCGTCACCCACCTCGGCGCCTGCGTGGCCGACCTGCGCGGCGAACCGCGGGTGTGGCGCCGGGTGGAACGGGCCAACGCGGGCCGGCCCGCCGAAGCCGTCCTGGCGGACCTCGCCGCACTGGCCGACGAGGCCCAGGCCGAGGCCGCCGCCCTCGGACTGCGCGTCGCGGGCCGCGTCCTGGCCGTCCCCGGGGTGGTCCCCAACACGCCGCGCGGACTGCTGGAGCGCGCGCCCAACCTCGGCTGGCACGGCGTCCGGCTCGCCGACCACTGGCCGGACCCGGACACCGTGCCTGAGCCGGAGAACGAGGCCAACCTCGGGGCGCTGGCCGAGTACTGGAACGCCGGGAACCCGGTGGAGACCTTCGTCCACGTCTCCGCCGGGGCCGGGATCGGCGCCGCCCTGGTCATCGACGGGCGGCTGTTCCGGGGCGCCCGCGGCTTCGCCGGGGAACTCGGCCACATCCCCGTCCACCCGGACGGCCCCCGCTGCCCCTGCGGCGCCCGGGGCTGCCTGGAGCAGTACGCGGGCGAGGCGGCCGTGCTGCGCGAGGCCGGCCTCGCACAGCACGACGGCGCGGGCACCGGCGACCCGGTCGCGCTGCTCGCCGAACGGGCGGCGGCCGGGCACCCGCCGACCCTGGCGGCGCTGGAGCGCGCGGGCCGCGCCCTCGGCCTGGCCCTCACCTCCGCCGTCGACCTCATCGACCCGGACCGCCTCGTCCTCGGCGGCGCCTACGCCGAACTCGCCGGATGGCTGCTGCCCGCCGTCCGCGCCGAGCTGGCCGAGCGCGTCACCGTACGGCCCTGGGCCGAGGAGGCGCTGCGCCCGGCCGCCCTGGGGCGGCGCGGGCCCCTGCTCGGCGCGGCGCTGACGACGGTCCGGCGCATCATGGCCGATCCGACGCTGCTCCCCGCCGCCTGACCAGGAGCCCGCGCGGCACGGGTCAGTCGTGCTCGACCACGACCATCGCGTGCCCGTCCGCGGTGGTGACCCGCACGTGGACGTACCCGCCGTCGTGCTCCCAGGCCAGCTCCTGCCCGGCGGGCTGCAGCCGCACCGAGCGCGGCGCCGCGGCGAGCCGGAGGGAGACGGGCACGTCGACCAGCGGGAACGGGTCGTGCACCAGGTCCAGTTCGGGGGTCTCCCGGGACGGGACGAAGCTGGTCAGGTGCACCACCGTGGCGGTGTCGGTCCGTACCACGGTGGTCTCCAGGTGGACCGGCCCGCCCGCGCGGACCAGCGGGTCCGGCAGGAGCCGGTCCAGGGCGGCGCCGAGCAGCCGGCGGTACGGTTCCAGGCCGTGGTCGTGGAACGCCTCCAGCAGCGGGACGGCCACCGCGGCCACCCCGCCGCCGACGGCGAGGGCCACCTCCTCGGTCGGGTCGGCCGGCGGCGTGTAGGAGTGGCCGCAGAAGCGGTCCCAGGAGCGCGGGAAGTACGGCGCGACGACCCGGGCCAGCACCTCGGCGCCGGGCATCGCGCGGGCGGTCAGCCGGGAGCCGTGGCTGATCACCGGGAAGTCCTCCGGGACACCGGGGACGCCCTCGCAGGCGAGGAACACCTCACCGGCCGGGGCCGGGGCCAAGCCCTCCACCGGGAGGCCGGGCAGCGCGGGCTCCGTGCCGCCCCGCAGCAGCGCGGGCTCCGTGCCGCCCCGCAGCAGCGCGGGCTCCGTGCCGCCCCGCAGCAGCGCGGGCCCGACCAGCACCACCGCCCCGCCGGCCCGGCGGTACGCGGCCAGGCGCTCGGAGAGGTCGTCGTCGACGGGGGTGCTCTCCGGCACCACGACGGCCCGGTACCCGGCCAGGTCGGCCGTCGGCGGGACGACGTCGAACTGGACCCGCAGCTGCTGGAGCGCCCGGACGGCGCCGATGTTGCTCGCGCCGGGGCGGTCCCCCAGGCCGGGGTCGACGACCAGGGCGACCTCGCTGACGACCCGTCCGCCCTCGACGAACGGCTCGCACCGCGCGATGTGGCCGTAGACCGAGCCGATCAGCTCGTACACGGCCGGGGCCGGCACGCCCCGCGGATGCAGCACGTCGCCCACGCCGCTGGTCAGGCCGTGGCTCAGCATCTGGCTGTTCTCGTAGAGCAGCGCCGCCCGTGGCTTGAGGGCGGCGTTGTCGCCCCAGCTCTCGTGGAAGCGCCCGGTGTGGCTGAGGGTCGGCATCCCCAGCGGGCGGACGAAGCGGGCCACGTACGGGAGGAAGGCGTAGCCCCAGCCTCCGGTGGGCAGGCCCTCGATCTCGACGTGCCGCAGGAACTGCCGCTCCTTCGGCAGCCCGGTCTTCGGGCGGCCGTTGTAGTAGACGCCCTGGACGGCCTCCGGCGGCAGGGCCTTCTCCACCATCGCGGTGTAGCGGGCCATGTAGCGGTGGGCCACCAGGTCCGCGTAGCGCATGCGGTGGTCGGCGTCGGCCGGGTCCAGGCCCTCCCTGCGCATCCCGTCGACGGCCCAGCGGCTCAGGCTCGGCTGGCTCCAGCACATGTCGACGAAGATCCCGTCGACGGGGGCGAAGCGCCGCAGCACCTCGTCCAACTGGTCGGCGAAGTAGTCGGCGTAGGGGCTGGACAGGTCGAGGATGTTCCAGCCCGCCTCGAGGGCGGAAGGGGTCCAGCGGGCGATCTTGAGGTTCTCGTCGTGGGCGACCCACTCAGGGTGTTCGCGGGCCGCGTACTCGTCGACCTGGAGGGACAGGTAGATCGGCGCGCGGATGCCGGCCGCGTGCAGGGCGTCGACCTGTTCGGCGAGCAGGTCCAGGTCGGGGGAGAGGCCGGGGTGGCGCTCGGGACGGTCGGTCCCGTAGTAGAGGTGGCCGTGGTGGCACTTGGCGAAGACGGTGACGCTGTCGACGTGGGCGTCGCGGAAGGGCTGCGCGAAGGTCGCCGGGTCGAAGTCCCGGCCGACGTCGGGGACATCGGGGCCGGTGTGGAAGTCCAGGTGTACGGTGCGCCGGGGGAAGCGAGCAGGGTTGAGAGCGTTCACATGTCCCTGGGTCATGGGATGGATTTATAGGAGCCAGGTGTGGCAGAGTCCAGGGGTTTTGCAGAATGAGGCTCAAAATCCATGACGGAGAAGGGGACTTGGGCCGGGCTCCGGCCTCTCGCCGGTGAGCCGGGTTCTTCCGTTCCCCTCTCGGACATGGGATCTCTTGCCAGCTCGGCGCCGAGCCGCCGGCCCCATCTCTGGAGCGCCCGCATGCCCCTCGACCCCTTTCTCGCCGACAAGGTGCACCTTCTCGACGGCCTCGACTGGCCGCAGGTCCAGAGCGACCCGCAGGCCGCGGCGCGGCTGGGGGAGTACCTCCGCGATCCCGGCGAGTGGACCGCCCCGGACGTCTCGGTGGAGGACCGCACGGTGCCGGGCCCCCACGGGCGGATCCCGATCCGGATCTACACCCCCGCCACCGAGCCCGGCCGCGCGCTGCTGTGGCTGCACGGGGGCGGGTTCCAGGGCGGCGACCTCGACATGCCCGAAGCGCACCAGGTGTCCGCCGAACTCTCCACCCGGGCAAGCGCGTTGGTGGTGTCGGTCGACTACCGCCGGGCCGTGGACGGTACGCACTACCCGGTCCCCGTCGACGACGCCCACGCCGCATGGCGCTGGCTCGGCGAAACCCTGCGGCTGCGCTCCGGCTCCGCGACCTGGGCCAACGCCGCCCGGACGCCCTGCTGCTCGCCTATCCCTTCGCGCACTTCCCGAACCCGGCGCTGGACGCGGACACCCGGGTCGAGATGGAGGCGCTTCCGCCGCTCCTGCGGTTCACCACCGAGGGGATCGAGTCCATGGTGCGGAACTACGTGGGGCGCCTGAGCGACCTGCCCCCGTCGGCGATGCCCGGAGCCGCGGACCTGCGTGGTCTTCCCGCGACGGCCATCGTGGTCGCCGAGTACGACGACCTGAGGCCCTCGGGTGAACTCCTGGAACGACAGCTGGCCGAGGTGGGCGTCGGCGTACGGTCCTACCTGGCCGCGGGCATGACGCACGGTCACCTCAACCGCAACTCGTCGCTTGGAGAGGTCGACCGCTCGCTCGACTTCCTCGCCGCCGTGCTCGCCGACGGCGCCGCGGCCCCGGCGGAGCACCCCACCCATAAGGGATGAATGCCCCACCATCGGCCTCACGTAGCAGGCTCCCGGTAGGCCCTCCCCGGCACGCTTCCCCAGTGGCCCCTGCCCGGATCTGGCCGTCGGACCGGTTCTGCGGCTACCGTGAAGGCAGCATGGGAGCGCTCCCAAGGCGGTGGCCGGAAGGGCGCGGTCCGGCGCGGTAATGTGTCGAGGGGGTGGCGCCGGCCGAGCGGGTCTCGCGCCGGAACCCCCGCGGAGCTCGGGAGGACCGGGCAGAACAGGACGGGACGTCAGAATGAACGACAGCGCGGGGCGACCCGCCGGCGGACCGGCCGCCCGGCCGACCCTGGAGGAGGTCGCCGCGCTGGCCGGGGTCGGCCGGGGCACGGCCTCCCGGGTGATCAACGGATCGCCGCGGGTCAGCGAGAAGGCGCGCACGGCGGTGGAGCGGGCCGTGGCGGAGCTGGGGTACGTGCCCAACCGGGCGGCCCGCGCACTGGCGACCTCGCGTACCGACGCGATCGCCCTGGTGGTGCCGGAGGCCGAGACGCGGCTGTTCTCGGAGCCGTACTTCGCCGACATCATCAGCGGGGTCTCCGCCGAACTCTCCTCCACCCAGCTCCAGTTGCTCCTGGTCCTGGTACGCGACCAGCGCGAGCACGAGCGCCTGTCGGCCTATCTGCGGGCCGACCGGGTGGACGGCGTGCTGCTGGTCGCCGTGCACCAGGACGACCCCCTGCCGGTCATGCTGGAGGAGCTCGGCATCCCCGCCGTACTCGCCGGCCGCCGCGGCGAGCACGAGCCGCTCAGCTACGTGGCGGCCGACAACGCGGGCGGCGCCCGGATGGCCGTGCGCCACCTGCTGCGCCGCGGCTGCCGCCGGATCGCGACCGTCACCGGCCCGCTGGACATGGAGGGCGCGCAGGCCCGCCTCGCGGGGTACCGGGCGGCGCTCGCCGAGAGCGAGGCCGGGACGCTGCCGGAACTCGTCGCGGTGGCCGACTTCACCGAGAGCGGGGGCCGCGCCGCGATGGCCGAACTCCTGGAGCGCGAGCCCGGGGTGGACGCGGTCTTCTGCGCCTCGGACGTCCTGGCCGCGGGGGCCCTGCAGGCGCTCAGGGCGGCGGGCCGCCGGGTGCCGCAGGACGTCGCGGTGGTCGGCTTCGACGACTCGATCGTGGCCCGGCACACCGATCCGCCGCTGACCACCGTGCGGCAGCCGACCCAGGAGATGGGGCGGGCGATGGTCCGCCAGCTGCTGGAGCAGATCGCCGAACCGGGCAGGGCGCGGCGCCAGCTGGTCATGGCGACCGAGCTGGTGGTGCGCGACTCGGCCTGACCGGGGAACAGCCCGGTGCCGGGGCCCTTGGCGGGCCCCGGCACCGTTGCGGTAGGAGCTCAGCCGGCCGCGAGGTGGGCCCGGTAGCCCGCCCCGTACGCGGTCGGGGTGCCGTCGTAGGCCGAGATCAGCGAGGGGCCGTTGGAGCAGTCCCAGGTGTTCCAGGTCCACGCCAGGTACGAGATCCCGTGCCGGTCCAGCCAGGGCAGCAGGGTGTCCAGGTACCCGGAGGCGCAGTCGTTCTCGCCCAGCTCCCCGGCGACCACCGGGACGGCCGCCGCCACCGGGGCCACCTGAACGTCCCAACAGCTCGACGAGGCACAGGCGTTGAAGTTGTACGAGTGCCAGGAGGCCGCCAGCTGGTGCAGCGGGTCCGTCGGCCGGTGGCTGAGCCACCCGGTGAGGTCGTTGGCGTACTCCATCCCGCCGAGCATCAGGACGTTGTCCGCGCCGGTGCCGCGCACGGCGTCCACCAGGGACTGCATCCCGGCCACCGGGTAGTCGATGCCCGGGCAGGTGCCGCCGTCCCGCCAGCAGGCCCAGCCGCTGTCCGTGCCGCCGGTGGCGCGGGAGGGGTAGGGCTCGTTGAACAGGTCGAGGACGGTGGCGCCGTCCCCCTTGAAGGCGGTGGCCACCGAGCGCCAGAACGGGACGGCGTTCGCGGCGTCCGGCATGGGCTTCTGGCAGGTGGCGGTCGCGGTGGAGCAGGCCGAGGAGTTGCCGGTGTAGACGCCGTCGGTCCAGTGCAGGTCGAGGACGGTGTTCAGCCCGTTGCGGTGCAGCAGCGCAACGTAGGACTTGACCGCCTCGATGTAGGTGCTTCCCGCGTAGGCGGCCGGGACGTTCGGCAGGCCGAGCCAGCAGTCCTCGTTGAGCGGGACGCGGACGGCGGTGACGTGCCAGGCGCGCATCGCGTCGATCGACGTCTGGTCCACGGGCCCGTCGAAGAGGCCCTTGCCCTGGACGCAGGCGAACTCGGCGCCGGAGCGGTTGACGCCGCGCAGGGTGACGGTGCGCCCGCTCGGGTCCTGGAGCTGGTTGCCCGCCACGTGCAGGGCCGGGGCCGGACCGCCCGGCGGCGGGGTGGTCGGGGGCGGGGACGTCGGCGGTGTGGTCGGCGGGGTGCTGGGTGGTGTGGTCGGCGGCGTGGTCGGAGGGCCGGACGGCCCGCGGCAGACGGTGCCGTTGAGGGTGAAGGTGGTGGGGGCGGTGTTGGTGCCGGTGTAGGTGAAGTTGGCGCTGGTGGTGTACGTGGCGCCGGGGTTGATGGTGGGGGCGTAGCTGGGGTTGGTGGCGGTGACGGTGTGGCCGGTCTGGGTCCAGGTGCCGTTCCAGCCGTTGGTGAGGGTCTGGGTGCCGGTGTAGTCGTAGCTGAGGGTCCAGCCGTTGACGGGGGTGGTGCCGGTGTCGGTGATGGCGAGGTTGGCGGTGAATCCGCTGCCCCAGTCGTTGGCGGTGTAGCTGACGCCGCAGGACACCCCGGCGGTGGCGGCGGACGTGGCACCGGGCGGTAGCAGCAGGGCGCCGGCCAGCGCGCCGGCGGCGACGGCCGCCGTCGCGAACAGGGAGGCGTGCGGGCGGTGAGGGGCACGGGAGGCGCGTACGGCTCGGGCAATCATGGGGCGGCTCCGGTGGAAGCCGGGCCGGCCGGCGGGTGGGACCGGCCGGCCCGGGTGGGGGAGGGGTGCGGGTCAGCCCGCGGTGCAGCTGAGGGTCGGAGCGGTGTTGGCGCCCGAGTAGCTGCCCTGGAATCCGAAGCCGGTGCTGCCGCCGGCCGCGATCGTGCCGTTGTAGCCCGCGTTGACGGCGGAGACGGCGGCGCCGCTCTGGGTCACGGTGGCGTTCCAGCCGTTGGTCACCTGCTGGTTGCCCGGCCAGGTCCAGGTGACCTTCCAGGACGTGGTGGGCGTGCTGCCGGTGTTGGTCACCGTGACGTTGGCACCGAAGCCGGAGCCCCAGTCGTTGGCCACGGAGTAGCTCGCGGTGCAGCCACTGCCGGTCCCGCCGCCGGTGCTCGCGGTGGTGGCGGTGACGGCCGCGGAGACCGGTGAGGTGTTGCCGGCGGCGTCGAAGGCGTCGACGGTGTAGCGGTAGGCGGTGGCGGGTGACAGGCCGGTGTCGGAGTAGGTGGTGCCGGTGCCGGTGCCCACCTTGGCGCCGTCGCGGTAGACGTGGTAGCCGACGACGCCGACGTTGTCGGTGGCGGCCGTCCAGGAGAGCGAGGCGCCGGTCGCGGTGGTGCCGGTGACGGTCAGCCCGGCCGGGGTGCTCGGCGGGGTGGTGTCACCGCCGCCGGTGGAGGCGCCGAGGGCCGGGTAGGCGTTCTGCACCAGCTGCCGGAACTGGGCGCCGAACCACTGGCCGGCCTTGACGTTGTCGCCGGGGAAGGAGTTGGTCGGGTAGGTGTTGCCGTTGCCGTCGCTCTGCGTCCCGGCCGGGTCGCAGTGCGGGTCGCCGTGCGGGTGCGTCGCCGAGGGGTAGTCGCCGTCCGACTCGCCCGGCGGCTTCACCCACAGGAAGGCGATGATCGGGCTGGCCGACCCGAAGGGCTGCGCCTGCGGACGGGCGCCGATGCCCGCGCCGTAGACGTTGCACCAGTTGCCCCGGAAGACGCGCTGGTCCACCTTGTTGGCGGCGACGTAGCCGTCGACCGTGGTCGGCGTGCTGTTGACCCCGGTGGGCCGGGCGCTGCCGCCCCAGCCGTTGCGCGAGGTGTCCACCAGGAAGCCGACGGTGCTCGGGAAGCCGTTGGAGACCATGGTCGAGTACATCTGGCCGGCGTAGTTGTACTCGTCGAAGTCCGGGTTCCACTGGTAGAAGTTGGCGGACCTCAGCGGCTGCCCGCCGACCTGGAGGTTCTGGTCGGGCAGGTACGGCTCGTTGAGCGGGGTGTAGTTGGCGGTGTTGCTGATGAAGCCGTCCACGCTGGCGAATCCGCCGGTGGTGGCCTTGGCGACCTTGGCGTACTCCTGGCCCGCCGGGACCATGTTGGTGGGCCAGCCGAGCCAGCCCGAGTGGCCGATGTCCAGGTAGTTGTAGACGTTGCCGATCGGGTGCAGCTTGTTCAGCGCGTACTCGATGCCGGCCTCGTAGAGCGGGGTCGCGGTGGCACAGGCCGGCTTGCTCTGGTTGGTGACGGCGTTCGGCAGCGAGTCCGGCTCGATGATCGCGGCGATCCGCAGCGAGGCGTACTTCGGGTCGGCGAGGACGGCCGCGATCGGGTCGATGTACTGGCTCTGGTACGTCGCCAGGCCGGCGGCGGTGGCGGGGAGTTCGCCGTTGGAGGCGATGGCGGCGCAGTCCCGGCCGGGCAGGTCGTACACGACGACCTGGAGGACCACGGGGGTGCTGCCGGCGGCGGCCTGGGCCAGGGCCCGGTCGAGGTGGCCGCGCAGGCCGAGCCGGCCGTTGTCGCCGGCGATGGCGCCGATGTGGTCCATCCAGACGGCGGTGGAGTTGTTCGCCACCTGCGCCTCGGCGGCACCCAGGGTGCCGCCGTCGGCGGCGGCCTGGGCGCTGACCTGGGCGGTGTAGTCCGGGTTGAGGTAGCCGGTCGCGCCGACGAACGGGTTGACCGGGCGGGCGGTGGCGGCGTGCGCGGCCTGCGCGCCGGCGACCGGGACGAGGGCGGAGACGCCGAGCGCGGTCGCGACGGCCGCTGTTCGGAGTCGGCGGAGGGCGGAGAGTGGCACGGTCGGGTCCCTTCGGGTGGGGTGGTGGGCCCGGGGGTTGGGTGCCGGGTCGGACGCTGCGGTCGGGGTCCGGGGCGCCCGGGCCTGCAGCCGGGACGGAGCGTGTGATGGGAGCGCTTCCATATTCCGGCAGACGGCTTTCGCCGCTGCCTGAGTCACATGAAGCCAGGCCGCAGCTGGCCCGTCAAGAGCTCCGACGCGCAGGCCCGAGGGTTAAATGGGTGCGCTCCCACGGGAGTTGGCAGGGCCGTGAAACTTTCCCGCCGACGCCCCGACCCGGGTACGGACGTCCCCGCTGGTCGGCGGCGGGGTGGCGGACGGGGGCCGGACCGGGCGGCGCGCGGCGGGGTTTGCCGGGCCGTTCACCCGCGGAACCCTGCGCCACGCGGGGCCGGAGGACGCCGGCCCCTGCTTCCTCCCACCCGATCCGGAGGCCCGTGCATGCCACGCAAGACCCTGCGCTCCCGCGCGCCCGTTCCCACCGTCGCCGCACTCAGCGCCCTCGCCCTGGCGGCGGCGACCGGCGGCGCGCTCACCGCCCCGGCGTCCGCCGCCACCGCCGGGGTGTCCTGCGGCGTCAGCTACACCGCCAACGACTGGGGCAGCGGATTCACCGCCAACCTCGCCATCACCGACACCGGCACCACCCCCGTCAACGGCTGGACCCTCAGCTACGACTACACCGGCACCCAGACCCTCACCAACGGCTGGAACGGCACCTGGACCCAGACCGGCCACACCGTCACCGCCATCAACCCCAGCTACGCCCCCACCATCAACCCCGGCGCCACCTACACCACCAGCGCCAACTTCACCTACACCGGCACCAACACCGCCCCCACCACCTTCACCCTCAACGGCACCGTCTGCCGCGGGCCGAACCAGCCGCCGACGGTCTCGCTCACCTCCCCGGCGGCGGGCACGACCTTCACCCCCGGCTCGACCGTGCCGCTCGCGGCGACCGCCGCGGACGCGGACGGCACCGTGGCCAAGGTGGACTTCTACGCCAGCACCGGCCCCGGCGACAACAGCCCGGTCGGCACCGCCACCACCGCGCCCTACACGCTGAACTGGGCGAACGTGCCGGCCGGCGACTACTCGCTGACCGCCGTCGCGACCGACAACCTGGGCGCGACCACCACCTCGGCCCCGGTCGCGGTCAAGGTGGCCGGACCGAGCCTGCTGGTCAACCCGAGCACCCTGGCGGTCCAGCAGGGCTCCAGCGGCGCCTTCACGGTGGCCCTCTCCCAGGCCCCGGCCGCCCCCGTCACGGTGACGGTGACCCGCTCCGGCGCCGACACCGACCTGTCGGTCACCTCGGGCGGAAGCCTCACCTTCACCCCGGCCACCTGGAACACCCCGCAGACGGTGACCGTCGCGGCCGGTACGGACGCCACCCAGGCGGGCGGCAGCGCCACCTTCACCGCGACCGCCACCGGCTACGGCTCGTCGGCCGTCACCGTCACCGAGGCGGCGAAGAGCTCGGGGTACGACCAGTACTTCCTCGACCTCTACAGCAAGATGAAGAACCCGGCGAACGGCTACTTCAGCCCGCTCGGCATCCCGTACCACTCGGTGGAGACGCTGATGGTCGAGGCGCCCGACTACGGCCACGAGACCACGTCGGAGACCTACAGCTACTGGCTCTGGCTGGAGGCCGACTACGGCCGGGTGACCGGCGACTGGACCGGGTTCAACAACGCCTGGACCAGCCTGGAGACGTACATGATCCCCGGGCACGCCGACCAGCCCGGCCAGGGCACCTACAACCCGTCCAAGCCGGCCACCTACGGCCCGGAGAAGGCCCAGCCGGACCAGTACCCGGTGAAGCTGAACTCCTCCGTCCCGGTCGGCACGGACCCGCTGGCCGGTGAACTCTCCACCGCCTACGGCAGCCCGGACGTGTACGCGCCCGCCTGGATCATGGACACCGACAACAAGTACGGCTTCGGCCGCTGCGAGGACGGCACCACCAAGCCGAGCCTGATCAACACCTACCAGCGCGGCCCGCAGGAGTCGGTCTGGGAGACCGTCCCGCAGCCCGACTGCGACGTGCTGAAGTACGGCGCCTCCGGCTCGGGCTTCCTCAGCCTCTTCAACGACGGCGGCGGGAACTACTCCAAGCAGTACAAGTACACCGACGCGCCGGACGCGGACGCCCGCCTGGTCCAGGTCGCCTACTGGGCCCGGACCTTCGCCACGGCGCAGAACAGGAGCGCGGCGATCAGCGGCACCGTCGCCAAGGCGTCCAAGCTCGGGGACTTCCTGCGCTACTCGCTCTACGACAAGTACTTCAAGCGCGCCGGCAACTGCAACGGGTCGAGCACCTGCCCGGCCGGCACCGGCAAGGCCGACGAGCAACTCGGCCTGCTGACCTGGTACTTCGCCTGGGGCGGCGACACCGGCGGGTCCTGGTCCTGGCGGATCTCCGGCTCGGCCGCGCACCAGGGCTACCAGAACCCGATGGCGGCCTGGGCGCTGTCCACCGACCCGGCGCTCACGCCCAAGTCGCCCAGCGCGGCGGCGGACTGGTCCGGCAGCCTGGACAAGCAGCTCCAGTTCTACCAGTGGCTGCAGTCCACCGAGGGCGGGATCGCGGGCGGCGCCACCAACAGCTGGGGCGGGAACTACGGCGACGACGGCGCGCCGCCGGCCGGCAACCCGACGTTCTACGGCCTCGCCTACGACTGGCAGCCGGAGTACCACGACCCGCCCAGCAACCAGTGGTTCGGCTTCCAGACCTGGTCGATGGAGCGGGTGGCCGAGTACTACTACGCCACCGGCGACGCCAGGGCCAAGGGCGTGCTGGCCAAGTGGGTCCCGTGGGCGATCTCGGTCAGCAAGGCGGACCCGGCCACCGGCACCCTGACCACGCCCGACGTCCTCACCTGGACCGGCGCTCCGGACACCTGGAACGCCACCGCACCGGGCGCCAACACCGGCCTGCACGTGAAGGCCACCGGCGCGCTCACCGACCTCGGGGTGGCCGGCTCGCTGGCCAAGACCCTCTCGTACTACGCGGCGAAGGCCGGCGACGGCACCGCGCAGAGGTTCGCCCAGAACATCCTGGACATCATCCACGCCAAGTACGCCGACCCGCTCGGCTACTCGGCCCCGGAGACCCGCACCGACTACAGCCGCTTCACCCAGGCGTACGACCCCGCCACCCACCAGGGGGTCTACCTCCCGCCGGGCTGGAGCGGGACGTACCCGGACGGCACGAAGCTCAGCTCGGCCACCAACACCTTCCTGTCCATCCGGCCCTGGTACACCGGCGACCCGCAGTGGTCGAAGGTCCAGTCCTACCTGAACGGCGGCCCGGCGCCGGTGTTCAACTACCACCGGTTCTGGGCCGAGGCGGACATCGCCACGGCGTTCGACACCTTCGCCCAGCTCTTCCCGACGGTGAACCCGGGCGGCTGACGCCCGCACCCGCACCGCGGTGGTGGGGGGGGGCGGGCGCCCCCCGCCCCCCCCCCCCCCCCCCCCCCCCCCCCCCCCCCCCGCCCGGCCCCCCCCCCGGGGGGGGGGGCGCCCCCCCGCCCCGCCCCCCCGCCCGGGGGGGCCCCGGGGGGGGCCCCCCCCCCCCCCCCCCGGGGGGGGGGGCGGGCCCCCCCCCCCCCGCCCCCCCCCCCACCACGCCCGGCCCCTCAGCCCGCCGAGTCGCGCAGCACCAGGGTGGTCGGCAGCACCAGGGACGCCGAGCGGTCCGGGCGGGTCAGCAGCATCTCCAGGGCCCGGGCGCCGAGTTGCTCGACCGGCTGGCGCACCGTGGACAGCCGGGCCCGGGCCGCGGCCGGGGCGTCGTCGAAACCGATCACCGCGACCTGCTCGGGCACCCGGTGCCCGAGCCGTTTCAGCACGCGCAGGGCGCCCAGGGCCATCGGGTCGGAGGCGGCGAACACCGCGTCCAGGGCCGGGCGCCGGCGCAGCAGCCGCAGCATAGCGTGCTCGCCGGAGGCACCGGAGAAGTCCCCGTAGGCCACCTCGGGCCCCACCGCCGTCTCGGCCTGGGCGAGCGCCTGCCGGTAGCCCGCCAGGCGGTCCGCGCCCACGGCGGTGTCCGGCGGTCCGGCGATGGTCACCACCGACCGCCGTCCGGACGCGCACAGCCGCAGCACGGCGTCGCGGGCGCCGCACAGGTTGTCCGCGTCCACGTACGCCACCGTGCCCGCGCCCGGCGGACGGCCGACGGACACCGCCGGCACGCCCGCGGCCCGCAGCAGGCGCGGCAACTCCAGCGTCTCCCACGCGCCGACGAGCAGCACGCCGTCCACGTGCCCGCCGCACAGGTGCCGCAGCAGGGCGGGCCGCTGCGCGCTCCCGGGGACGGTGAAGACCGCCACCTCGAGTTCCAGCCCCGCCGCGGCCTCCCGCAGCCCCGCCAGCAGCCGGAGGTGGAACGGGTCGGTGTGGTAGCGCACCGGATCGGCGAAGGCCACCACGGCCACCACGCCGGTGCCCCGCCCGCGCGGAGCACGGCGCCGCACGTACGCCAGCTCCCGTGCGGCGGCCATCACCCGGGCGGACACGGGCGGCGAGACGGGCGCCGAGCGGTTCAGCACCCGGGAGGCGGTCGCGGTGGAGACGCCGGCCCGCCGGGCGACCTCGGCCAGGGTGGCGGGCGCGGCTGCGGCAGGGGCTGTGGCGGGGGCTGCGGCGGGGGCGGACAGGTCGGAGGCGGGCTTCGGCATGGGAGGGGTCCTCACCGGTCGGGTGGAGGGGTGGGGGAAGGGCGCGTCGCCCGCTACGCCGCGTCAGGTCACCATCGCGCACGGCCCGGACGCCGTCAAGAAGCGCGTCACCGGATGCTCCACCGACCGGGAACGGCCCCGGAACCGCCCTTGGAGGGCGGTTCCGGGGCCGGCCGCAGGGCTCTCGGGCCCGTCAGGGAACGATGACCAGCTTCCCGCGGGTGTGGCCGGTGCGGCTGGCGTCGAAGGCGTCGGCCGTCCGCTCCAGCGGGAAGGTCTGCGCGACCTCCACGGTCAGGGCGCCGCGGTCCGCCAGCGCGGCCAGCTCGGCGAGCGCGGCGCCGTCCGGGCGCACCCAGATCCACGCGCCGCCGTGCTGGGTCACCGAGGGATCGGCGACGGAGACATGACGGCCGCCGTCGGCGAGCACGGCGAGCGTCGTCTCCAGCTGGCCGCCGACGAAGTCCGCGACGGTGGAGACGCCGCCGGGTGCCAGCGCGCGCACCCGTTCGGCCAGCCCCTCTCCGTAGGTCACCGGCTCGGCGCCGAGCTTGCGCACGAAGTCGTGGTTGCGCTCCGAGGCGGTGCCGATCACCCGGGCCCCGCGGTCGCGGCCGAGCTGCACGGCGAGGCTGCCCACCCCGCCCGCCGCGCCGTGCACCAGGAGCACGTCGGCGGGGCCGACCTCCAGGCGTTGCAGGCTGCGCAGCGCGGTCAGGCCCGCCAGCGGCAGGCCGCCCGCCTGCTCCCAGCTGAGCGAGGCGGGCTTGCGCGCCACCGCGGGCGCGGAGACCGCGACGTACTCGGCGAAGGTGCCGGCCTGCACCACGTCCTTGCGGGCGTACGCCATCACCTCGTCCCCGGGCGCGAACTCGGGCGTGTCCGGGCCGGTGCGGGTGACCACGCCCGCCACGTCCCAGCCGGGGACGGCGGGGAAGACGGTGTCCATCATCGGGTCCAGTCCGCCCGCCATGACCTTCCAGTCGACGGGGTTGACGGAGGCGGCCCGGACCTGGATCAGCACCTGGCCGGGGCCGACCTTGGGATCGGGCACCTCGCCGTACCGGAGCCGGGAGTTGTCCGGGGCGTAGGAGTCGTAGGTCACCGCGCGCATGTACGGACCTCCAGGGGGGCGATGGGCCGGCCCCGTGCACCCCGGGGCGGGTGCGGCGGGGGCCCGGGGGCCCCCCATGGCCGCCCCCCCCCGCCCCGCCGCGGGGGGGGGGCCGGCGGGGGGGGCCCGCCCCCCCCCCCCCGCCCCACCACCCCGCCGGGCGGCCCT
>NZ_JBIWAQ010000003.1:42700-98495 GCF_044760155.1 Kitasatospora sp. NPDC098652 | reverse complement strand
CCGCGCGATGTGCGGGCCCTCCGGGGGGGCGGGGGGCCGCCCCGGGGCCCCGGGGGGGGGGGGGGGGGGGCGCGGGGGGCCCCGATCGGCCGCGGGCGCACGTCCGGCATCCGGGCGAGGCCGTCGGAGGGGCCCGGCCCCCCGGCCCCGGCCCCTCCTCCGCGCGGGCCGTCAGTCGGTCGGTGCCAGGTGGTGGGCACCGGCCGCGAGGGCGGCGGCCGAGGCGGTGTACGCGGGCTTGGGCCGGTAGCCGTTGTCGAACATGGTGGCGGCGCCGTAGCCGGGGAAGGTGCCGGGGATCCACGAGTCCGGGTCACCCACGTCCCACTGGGTGATGCCCACGCAGCGGGGGACGGCCAGGCAGGTCCTGACCACGCCGGCGTAGTCCTCTGCCTGGCGGGCCAAGGCGGCGCTGTTCGCCGGGAGTTGGATGCGGTCGTCGAGTTCGGTGACGGCGACGTCGACGCCGAGCGCGGTGAACCGCTGGAGGTTGGCCTGCAGGCTCGCGGGGACCTGGCCGACGACGAAGTGGGCCTGGAAGCCGACGCCGTCGATCGGGACGCCCTGGCTCTTGAGCGACTTCACCAGCCGGTACATCGCATCGCTCTTGGCGTTCAGGCCCTCGATGTTGTAGTCGTTCAGATACAGCTTGGCGTTCGGGTCGGCGGCCCGGGCGGTGCGCAGCGCGTCGGCGACGTAGCCGTCGCCCAGTGCGTTGTGGAACGGGTCGTCGGTGCGGAAGCTGCCGTCCTCGTTGAACGCCTCGTTGACCACGTCCCAGGCGTAGACCTGGCCCTTGTAGTGGCCGGCCTCGGCGGTGATGTGGCGCCGCATGGCGGCGCGCAGCTGGTCGGCGGGCAGGCCGCGGACCCAGGAGGGCAGCTGGTTGTGCCAGACCAGGGTGTGGCCGCGCAGCCGCATCCCGTTGGCCTTGGCGTAGGAGGCGATCCGGTCGCCGGGGGCGAAGTTGAAGCTGCCGGGCCCGGGCTCGGTGGTGTCCCACTTCATCTCGTTGGCGGGGGTGAGCATGCCGAACTCCCTGCCCGCGACCGCGGTGAGGGAGGGGTTGTTCAGGTCCGACCGGGCGAGGGAGGCGCCGAAGTAGATCCCCCTGGCCTGGGCGAGCGAGCGCAGGGAGGTCCCGGCCGCACCGGCCTGGCCGGTCGGCAGCAGGGCGGTGACGGCCAGGGCGGTCGCGGCGGCGACGGCGAGGGAGCGGGCGGCGCGGCGGGCGCGCCCGGGGCGGGGGAGGCGGGACGTCGGGAATTGCACCGGCGTGGTCCTTTCTCGTCGGGTGGGAGCGAGGAGGGGGACGTGCGGTGTGCCTGGAACGCCGGAGGTACGGGAGCGGCCGAGCGGCCAAGCGACCAAGCGGCCGAGCGGCCGAGCGGCCATCGAAAGTTTCGGCTCATCCTCCGACTTCTTGAGGGGACGGTAGGGGCGGGCCCGACGGCCCGTCAACCTTTCTGACATGAACCGCTTCGGCCGGGTGCGCCACGAGCCCGGGGGACGGCTCGCGGCGCGGGCCGTCTCAGGCCTCGGAAACGGGGGCCGGGGCACCCCCTCGCGGCGGCGCCGTGCTGCTGCGTTCGACCAGGCTGGTGGCCAGGTCCACCCGCCGGGTCCCGGGCCGCGTCCCGCGGGCCAGGTCGATGACCAGCCTGGTCGCCACCTCGGCCATCTCGGTCAGCGGCTGGCGCACGGTGGTCAGCGGCGGGCCCACCCAGCGGGCCAGCGGCAGGTCGTCGAAGCCGACCACGCTGAGGTCCTCCGGGATGCGCAGCCCCAGCTCGCGGGCGGCCTCGTACAGCCCGAGCGCCTGGAGGTCGTTCCCGGCGAACACGGCGGTCGGCCGGTCCGGCATCGCGAGCAGCTCCAGGCCGAGCCGGTGCCCGGCCTCGTGGTGGAAGTCGCCCTCGCGGACGAGCCGCGGGTCGTACGGGATGCCCGCCATGTCGAGCGCGGCCCGGTAGCCGTCGGCCCGGGCCCGGCTGCACATCATCCGGGCGGGCCCGGCGATCAGGCCGATCCGGCGGTGGCCGAGGTCGAGCAGGTGCCGGGTGGCGGCGAGGCCGCCGTCCCAGTTGGTGGTGCCGACGGCGGGCACCTCCTGGCCCGGGTCGCCGGCCGGGTCCATCACCACGAAGGGGATGTCCCGGCTGGAGAGCTGCTCCCGCAGCGCGCGGTCCAGGTCGGACAGCACCAGCACCACGCCGGTCGGGCGGCGGGCGAGCACGCCGTCCACCCAGGACTGGCCGGGCCCGTGCCGTTCGGCGGACTCGGAGAGCACGATGCTCAGGCCCTCCTCGCGTACGACGTTCTCGACGCCGCGGATCACCTCCACCGCCCAGGCGCTCTCCAGTTCGTGGAAGACCAGCTCCAGCAGCGGGTTGGCCTGGCGGTTGCCTCGCCGCCGGTAGCCGTGCCGGTGCAGCAGCTCCTCCACCCGCTCCCGGGTGGCCGGGGCGACGTCGGCCCGGCCGTTCAGGACTTTCGAAACCGTCGGTGCGGAGACCCCGGCCTCCTGTGCGATCTCGGCGAGCGTTGCCGCTCTGGTCATGAGTTCCTCCTGCACTGCCCCTGCTGGGCGAACTCCGCTGCGGACATGGCCGTACGACGCGGCCGAGGCCGTGCCGTACCGCAGGGATGCTAGCCCCCGCCGTAGCGAAACCGATCCCGTCAGGTCTCTTGACTGGCCGTCAACACGGACCTAGGTTTCCAGCAAGTTTCGCCGACTCGCTCGAAATATTCGAATCAGAGGGCAGGAAATGGGATCGAGAATCGCCGCGGTCGCCGCGGCCACCGTGCTCGTCCTCGGCACCACCGCCGCATGCGGCTCCGGAGGCGGCTCCTCCGACGCCGGCTCCGGGACGATCCACGTGCTGGTCTACGGTGACGCCGCCAACAAGGTCGAGAAGCAGCTCGTCGAGACCTTCAACAAGACCTCCAAGGTCAAGGTGGTGCTGGACACCATCCCCGGCGCGGACTACCAGCAGAAGCTGCAGACCGTGATCAACACCTCGCGGGCCCCCGACGTCTTCTTCAACTGGGGCGGCGGCTCCATCCAGCCGTTCGTCAAGGCGGGACTGCTGCTGCCGCTGGACGACTTCATCGCCAAGGACCCGGGCCTGAAGGACAACTTCCTGCCCGCGGTCTTCAACTCGGCGGTGGTGGACGGCAAGCCGTACGGCGTGCCGATGCGCGGCACCCAGCCGGTGCTGCTGTTCCACAACAAGCAGGTGCTCGCGGACGCCGGGCTCACCCCGCCGAAGACCTGGGACGAACTGGTCGCCGCCACCAAGGTGTTGAAGGCCAAGGGCATCACCCCGATCGCGCTCGGCGGCGGGGACCAGTGGCCGACCCTGATGTGGTTCGAGTACCTCTACGACCGGATCGCCGGCCCCGAACTGTTCCAGCGCGCGCTGAACGGCGACAAGGCCGCCTGGGCGAGCGAGGACAGCCGCAAGGCGCTGAGCACCCTCAAGGAACTGGTCGACGCCGGCGCCTTCGGCAGCAACTTCGACTCCGTCAAGTTCACCGACGGAGGCTCCCCGGCCCTGGTCGCCAAGGGCAAGGCCGCCTTCGAACTGATGGGCTCCTGGTACTACTCCACGCAGCAGGACGCCAACCCCGACTTCGCCAGGTCCGGCCTCGGCTACACCGGCTTCCCCTCCGTGAGCGGCGGCAAGGGCGACCCGGCCGCCGTCGTCGGCAACACCAACAACTTCTACTCCGTCCTGAAGAAGACCAAGTACCCGGACGCCGCCGCCGCCTTCCTCAAGCTGATGTACTCCGACGACTTCGTGAGGGCGCAACTGGCCATCGGCAACCTGCCGACCACCACCAGCACCGCCAACTTCCTCGACCTCTCGGCCAGCCCCGCCTACTCCAAGGCCCAGTACGAGCTGGTGAAGGCCGCGCCGTCCTTCCAGCTCTCCTGGGACCAGGCCTACCCGCCGAGCGCCATGACCCCCATGCACACCGCCGTCCAGCAGTTCTTCGACGGCAGGATCGACACCGACGGCTTCATCAAGGCCATGAGCGCCTTGCCGACCTCATGACCCGCCCCGCGCGCCCCGCCGCGGCGGCGACCCGCCCGGGCTTCGTGTGGGCGCTGCCCGCGGCGGTGTTCTTCCTGCTGTTCGCGTTCGTGCCGCTGGCCCTGGTCGCCGTGCTCTCCTTCACCAGCTGGGACGGCATCGGCGAACCGCACTTCAACGGCCTGGACAACTGGACCTCCCTCTTCGACGACCCGGTGATGCTCCAGTCCGTCTGGACCACCCTGCTGCTCACCGCCCTCGGCGTGGTCGTCCAGACGCCGGTCAGCATCCTGATCGGCGTCTGGGCCGCCGGGCACCAGCGCAACCGGGCGGTCCTCTCCGCGATCTACTTCGTGCCGCTGCTGCTCTCGGCCACCGCCGTCTCGGTGGTGTGGCGGGCCGTCCTCGACCCCAACTTCGGCGTCCCCGCCCAGCTCACCTGGCTGTTCGGCGACGGCAACCTGCTCGGCACCAAGGGCGGCGCGATCGCCGTGCTGACCTTCGTCGGGGTGTGGCAGTACACCCCGCTGCACGCGCTGCTCTACCAGGGCGGCGCCCGGGCCATCCCCCAGGTGCTCTACCAGGCGGCCGCCATCGACGGGGCGGGCCGGGTGCGGCAGTTCTTCCACATCACCCTGCCGCAGCTGCGCAACACGGTCATCACCTCGGTGATCCTCATGGTCGTCGGCGGACTGACCACCTTCGACACGGTGCTGATCCTCACCCAGGGCGGGCCGGGCACCGACACCACCGTCACCGCCTACTACATGTACCAGAAGGCGTTCAAGGGCTTCGAGTTCGGCCCGGGCTCGGCCGTCGCCCTGGTCCTCGTGGTGGTCGCCACCCTGATCTCGCTCGTGCTGGTCCGGCTCTCCGGCTACGACCGCATGCGCGGCACGACGGAGGGCATGTGATGCGCCGCCGCCCCAACCTCCTGGCCGGCTTCGGCTCCCTGGTCTGGCTGGCGCTGATCGGCCTGCCGCTGTACGTCCTGCTGATCGCCACCTTCCGCACCCGTGCCGACTACTCCACCGAGGGCCCGCTGAGCCCGCCCGCCCAGTGGACCCTGCAGAACTACCTGGACGACTTCTCCAACGGCTTCGGCCAGGACTTCCTCAACACCCTGACCGTCACCGCCGGCGTGGTCGCCATCGTGCTGCTGGTCGTCCCCCCGCTCGCCTACGCCATCGTGCGCGCCCGCGGCCGGGCCACCGGCTGGGTGTTCCGGCTGTTCCTGCTGGGCCTGGCGATCCCCGCCCAGGCGGTGATCGTGCCGATGTTCTACGTCATGAACCAGACCGGGCTGTACGACCACCTGATCGGCATCGTGCTGCCCACCGCCGCCTTCTGCCTGCCCGTCTGCACCCTGGTGCTGACCGGGGCGATGCGCGACATCAGCCCCGAGCTGTACGAGGCGATGGCGATGGACGGCGCCTCCCCGGCCCGGGTCTTCCGGCAGCTGGTGATCCCGCTGTCCAAGGGCGGGCTGTCCTCGATCACCGTCTTCGCCGCGCTCCAGGCGTGGAACGGCTTCCTCTTCCCGCTGATCCTCACCCAGTCCGACTCCACCAAGGTCATCACCCTCGGCCTGTACGACTTCCAGACCGAACACGGCGTGGACGTGCCCGCACTGCTCAGCGCCGTCGTGCTGTCCATGCTCCCCATCCTCGTCGTCTACCTGTTCGCCCGCCGCGCCCTGGTCCAGGGACTGACGGGCGTGGGAGGAAAATGAACCACCGCCAGCGCACGGAGACCGCGCCCGCCTGGCGGGACGCCGCGCTCACCCCGCAGGCCAGGGCCGACGCCCTGATCGCGGCGATGACGCTCCGGGAGAAGACCGCCCAACTGGTCGGCCTGTGGGTCGGGGCCGACGGCGAGGGCGACGAAGTCGCCCCCCACCAGCACGACATGGAGGAGCCGCCCGACCTCGACACCCTGCTGCCGTACGGACTCGGCCAGCTGACCCGCCCGTTCGGTACGGCCCCGGTCGACCCGGCGATCGGCGCGCTCTCCCTGCTGCGCACCCAGCAGCGCATCGCCGCCGCCAACCGCTTCGGCATCCCCGCGCTGGCCCACGAGGAGTGCCTGGCCGGCTTCGCCGCCTGGGGCGCCACGGCCTACCCCGTGCCGCTGTCCTGGGGCGCCACCTTCAACCCGGACCTCGTCCGGACCACGGCCGCCGCCATCGGGCAGGACCTGCGGGCCGTCGGCGTGCACCAGGGCCTCGCGCCGGTGCTCGACGTGGTCCGCGACGCCCGCTGGGGCCGGGTCGAGGAGACGATCGGCGAGGACCCGTACCTCGTCGGCACCGTCGCCACCGCCTACGTCCAGGGCCTGGAGTCGGCCGGGGTCGTCGCCACCCTCAAGCACTTCGCCGGGTACTCCGCCTCCCGGGCCGGGCGCAACCTCGCCCCCGTCTCGATGGGCCCGCGCGAGCGCGCCGACGTCATCCTGCCGCCCTTCGAGATGGCCGTGCGCGAAGGGCGGCCCCGCTCGGTCATGCACGCCTACACCGACACCGACGGCCTCCCCTCCGCCGCCGACCAGGGCCTCCTCACCGGCCTGCTCCGGGACACCTGGGGCTTCACCGGCACCGTCGTCGCCGACTACTTCGGCATCGCCTTCCTCAAGACCCTGCACGGCGTCGCCGAGGACCGGTCCGACGCCGCCGGCCTGGCCCTGGGCAGCGGGGTCGACGTCGAACTGCCGACCGTCGACACCTTCGGACAGCCCCTGTTCGACGCCGTCGTCTCGGGCGCCGTCCCGGGACGGCTGGTCGACCGGGCGCTGCGCCGCGTCCTCGTCCAGAAGGCCGAGCTCGGGCTGCTGGACGAGGACTGGAGCCCCGTCCCGGCCGCCCTCGCCGACGCGGACCTGGGCGACCCCCGGGCGCTGCGCGGCCGGATCGACCTGGACGGACCCGCCAACCGCGCACTCGCCGCCGAACTCGCCGAACAGGCCGTGGTGCTGCTGCGCAACGACGGCCTGCTGCCGCTGCGCAACGACGGCCTGCTGCCGCTGCGCGACCCGGCCCGGATCGCGCTGATCGGCCCGAACGCCGACGAGCCCACCGCGGTGCTCGGCTGCTACTCCTTCCCCGTCCACGTCGGCAGCCGGCACCCGGACACCCCGCCCGGCCTCGAACTCCCCACCCTGCGGGAGGCGCTGGAGAAGGAGTTCCCCGGCAGCGAGCTGCGGACGGCGCAGGGCGTGACGGTCGACGGCGAGTCCACCGCCGGCATCGTCGAGGCCGTCCGCGCCGCCAAGCGGGCGGACGTGGTGGTGCTCGCCCTCGGCGACCGCGCCGGACTGTTCGGGCGCGGCACCAGCGGCGAGGGCTGCGACGTCGAGTCGCTCGAACTCCCGGGAAAGCAGCGGCAGTTGCTGGAAGCCGTGCTGGACACCGGGACACCGGTGGTGCTCACCCTGCTCGCCGGACGGCCGTACGCGCTCGGCCGGGCCGTCACCGAGGCGGCCGGGATCGTCCAGTGCTTCTTCCCCGGCCAGGCCGGCACCCGGGCCCTCGCGGGCGTGCTCAGCGGGCGCGTCAACCCGTCCGGGCGGCTGCCCGTCTCCGTCCCCGCTCACCCCGGCGTCCAGCCCTCCACCTACCTGGCCGCCCGGCTGGCGCAGGCGGGCGAGGTCTCCAGCACCGACCCGACCCCCGCCTTCGGCTTCGGACACGGCCTCGGCTACACCGAGTTCGCCTGGTCCGACCTGGAGGTGCAGCAGGCCGAGACCACAACCGACGGCGCGTTCCGCCTCAGCTTCCTGCTGCGCAACACCGGCGCCCGGGCCGGTACCGACGTGGTGCAGCTGTACCTCCACGACCCGGTGGCCACCGTGGTCCAGCCGGTGCAGCGGCTGGTCGGCTACCGGCGGATCGAGCTGGCCCCCGGAGCGGCCTGCCGGGTGGAGCTGACCCTCCCCGCCGACCTGGCCTCCTTCACCGGGCGGGACGGCGAGCGGATCGTCGAACCCGGCGCCCTGGAGCTTCGGATCTCCGCCTCCAGCACCGACGCCCGCCTCACCGCACCGCTGCGCCTCACCGGCCCGGTCCGCCCGCTCGACCACACCCGGCGGCTGCACCCGACCGTCACCGTCCACCAGCTCCCGTCCGCCGCAACCCCGTAGCGGGGTTCCCCGGGCAGCTCGACTCCTGAGCCGCCGCCGCCCCTCGGCCGGGGGCGGCGGCGGATGGTCTTCAGGGCGGCCCGGCGGCCCGGCGGGGTCGCTCAGCCGTGGTGCGGCTGCCGGCTGCCCGGGGCGGTGGCGGCGGAGCTGCCGGCCAGGCCCATGAAGTGGACGGCGTCGGCGGCCATCGGCGTGCCCTGGATCGGGAGTTGGTGGCCGGCGCCGACGATGCTGTACGTCTCGACCTGGGTCCTGCCGGAGCGGTCGGCGTACCGGGACCGGTTCCAGTTGGCGGCCGGGGTGTCCGTCGAGGACGGGGTCTGGCCCACGCCGAGGACGTTCGTCCACTGCTTGGTCTCTTCGCCGAGGTTGCGCTGGTTCAGGATGGGGTCGGCGGTGCCGTGCCACAGCTGCACACGGGGGCGGGGCCCGTTGTAGCCGGGGTCGGCGCGGCGCGCCAGGTCGCCCCACTGCTGCGCGGTCATGGAGACCTGGCCTCCGGCGCAGGCGCCGTTCCAGCCGCGCACGGTGCCCGTGTGGAAGCAGTGGTAGGGCACGCCCATGAATGCGGCGCCCGCCTTGAACACGTCCGGGTAGTCCGCGAGCATGACGTTCGTCATCATGCCTCCCGAGGACTCGCCGGTGACGTACACGGCGCCGGGGTTGCCGCCGTAGTGCTGTTCCGTGTACGTGATCATCGACATCAGCCCGACCGGGTCACTGCCGCCGTTGCGGGTCAGCGCCTGGTCGGAGGAGACGTCCCAACAGCTGCCGCCGGGGCTGGTCGAGGGGTAGACAACGATGAAGCCGTACCGGTCGGCCAGCCCCGCGAAGTCCGTGCTGGAGTACATGTACGGCCCGGAGCCCTGGCAGCCGTGCAGCGCCAGCAGGATCGCCGGGTGCGGCTTGACGCCGTTCGGGACGTACACGTGCATCTGCAGGTTGGTCGGATTGTTGCCGAAGGCCGTGATCCGGGTCAGTGACGCGGCGGCGGCCGGGGGAGCGGCGGACAGGCTCACCCCTGCCGCGGCGCCGACCGCCAGCAGTACGGCGAGCAGGCGGGACTTCAGGTGCCGGGAACGCAAGATGGGACCCCTTCTCTGTGGACGGTTGACGGCGGTGTCGGTGTCGGTGCGAAGCCCTGCGGGCGCCACGAGTTGTGAGCGCTCACATTGCGGCGAACCGGGCTCCGCCCCTGCTTCGGTTTCCGGTGTCGGCTGTTGACGCTGCGGCAATGGCCGGTGCCTGTCAAGGAGTGGTCGGGCCGCTTCTGCGGCATCCCGGCGATACGGCCGCTGGAAGCGGTTATGCCGGTGCAAGTTTCACGGGCGGCGGCGGGCCCAAGGGCCCGTAGCGCCGGTCAGGTGCACCAGAACAGGAACTGCTTGCAGGTCGGTGTCGGTGTCGGTGTCGGTGTGGGCGTTGCCGTGGGCCCGGCCGGGCCGGGCGAGTGCCCGGTGGTCGGCGCCGCCGTGGGCTGCGGAGCGGGCGGCCCGCTCGGGGCGGTGCGCGACGGCGCGGCGGTGGTCCTCGACGCGCTGGGCCGGGCGCCGGGGGTCGACGGTTGCGCCGTGGGGCTCGCGCTCCTCGGGGCGGCGCTCGCCGTGCTGGGAACGCTCACAGTGCCCGGAGCGGACGGCGTGGCCGTCGATGCGGACGCGGCCGTCCGGTCCGCCGGGAGCGGGACCGCCTCGCCGTCGCCCTGGCCGAGCGCCACCACGGCGGTGGCCAGTCCGCCCGCCGCCACGGCGAGCGCGGCCAGGGCGAGCCGGGTGCCGCGCCGCCGGGTCGTTCGCCGCCGGGCCCTCCGGGGCGCGGAAGCCATGGCGGTCGGGTCCGTGGTCGGGCCTTCCCGCCCCTGCTCGGGGAGTTCCCCCTGCCGGGGAAGTTCCTCCTGCGGCCGCCCGCAGCCCGGGCAGGACAGCGCGCCGTTGAGGTGGCGTTGGCAGAGCGTGCAGTAACTCATTCGATCTTCCGTAGCTGCCCGTGCGTCACGACGGGTGTTCTGCGGAGCGTACGCAGATCCGCCCCGGCCGCGACACCGGCCCGGGGCGAGGCTTCTGCGGAGATCACGTGTGGTTCGCGTGAGGTGGACCTGCCGGCCGAGCGAACAGGAGGCCGGGCAAGGCGGTGATTGATGGGATGTATCCAGCGCCGGAGGCCTCGGATTGCGAAGGTCGACCGGTGAAGTGCCGTGCTGGGGAAGCTCATTGCCCGGAGGGGCGAGTGAACTCCCTTCCTGGACATGGGATCACCTGCTACGTTGACGCCGTGTCCCTGACCGACAGAGCAATCACCCGGATCCGTCAGATGATCAGCGAGGGCGAGCTGCTCCCCGGAGCGAAGCTGCCCCCCGAGCAGCAGCTCGCGGCGGAACTCGGCCTGTCCCGGAACCTGACGCGCGAAGCGGTCAAGTCGCTGGTCGTCGCCCGGGTCCTGGAGATCCGGCGCGGCGACGGGACGTACGTGACGAGCCTGGCCCCCGCGCTGCTGCTGGAAGGGCTCGGCGGCGCGGTCGAACTGCTGCAGGGCGACACCGTCCTGGAGCTCACCGAGGTGCGCCGGCTCTTCGAGCCCGCCGCCACCGCGCTGGCCGCCACCCGCATCACCGACGAGGACCTCGCCGAGGTCGAGCGCCACCTGTCGGCCATGCGGGACGCGAAGGACGACGTCGAGCTGCTGATCCGGCACGACGCCGCCTTCCACCGGGCGGTCGTCCACGCCACCCGCAACGAGACCCTGGCCACCCTGCTGGAGCACATCTCCGGACGCACCCTGCGGGCCCGCGTGTGGCGCGGACTCACCGACGCCGAGGCGGCCGGGCGGACCGTCGCCGAGCACGAGGCGATCCACCGGGCCCTGGTCGCCCGCGACCCCGAACTCGCCCGGGCGGCAGCCCTGATGCACGTCAACACCACCGAATGCTGGCTGCGCGACCACCTGGCCGAGGGGCAGCGGCCCCCCGCGACCGAGGAGTTCTGACGTGCCCACCCACCGGACCCCCACCGACCCGCTCTGGTACCGCCGCCCCGCCGAAGGCTTCCTGGAGGCGCTGCCGCTCGGCAACGGCCGCCTCGGCGCCATGACGTACGGGGGCGTGCACACCGAGCGGATCGAGCTCAACGCGGACACCCTGTGGTCCGGCGGGCCCGGCCCCCGCGACCGGGCGGGCGCCGCCGCCCACCTGCCCGCCCTGCGGGAGGCGGTACTGCGCGAGCGCGACCACGCCGCCGCCCACGCGATCGCCGCCGCCCACTTCGGCGGCCCCCGGACGGAGGCGTACCAGCCGCTGGCCACCCTCCGGCTCACCTTCCCCTCCCACGGCGAGGACGAGGCCGCCGACTACCGCCGCACCCTGGACCTCGACCAGGCCGTGCACACGGTGTCGTACACGGCGGGCGGAGTGCGCCACCGGCGGGAGAGCTTCGTCTCCGCCCCCGCCGGCGTGCTGGTCCTGCGCCTCGGCGCCGACACCCCCGGAGCCCTCTCCTTCCGCGCGGACCTCGCCACCCCCCACCCGGCCGCGGCCCCGTCGGCCGAACCCCGCACCGCCACCGTGTCGGTGCACGGGCGGGCCCCCGTGAGCGTCGTGAGCTGGGCCGGCGGGGAGACGGCGTACCGCGAGGACGAGGGCACCGGCTTCGCGGCCGTCGTCCAGGTGCGCACGGTGGGCGGGAGCCGCACCGCCACCGACGGCGGGATCGAGGTCACCGGCGCCGACGAGGCGGTGCTGCTCGTCGCCGTCGGCACCGGGTACCGCGGCTGGCAGCGCCGGCCGGACGGCCCCGGGACGGCACTCGCCGAGGCCCGCCGCCGGCTGGACGAGGCCGGGGGACAGGGGTACGACCAGCTGCGCGACGCCCACACCGCCGACCACGGGCGGCTCTTCGGGGCTGCCGGCCTCCGGCTCCACGACCCGGCGTCCGCGGCGGCGGCCGAACTCCCGACCGACGAGCGCCTCGCCGCCGCCGACCAGGACCACCCGGACGCGGGGCTCGCCGCCCTGCTCTTCGCCTACGGCCGCTACCTGCTGATCGCCTCCTCCCGCCCCGGCACCCAGCCCGCCAACCTCCAGGGCATCTGGAACAACGACATCACCCCGCCGTGGAGCAGCAACTGGACGTCCAACATCAACCTCCAGATGAACTACTGGCCCGCCGAGACCACCGGCCTGGCCGAATGCCACGAGCCGCTGTTCGACCTCGTCACCGACCTCGCCGAGGCCGGCCGCTCCACCGCCCGCGCCTACTACGACGCCCCGGGCTGGTGCTGCCACCACAACGTCGACCTCTGGCGCGCCACCAACCCCGTCCCGGGGGACCCGGTCTGGGCCCACTGGCCCATGGCGGGCCCGTGGCTGGCCGCCCACCTGTGGGACCACCACCTCTTCCACGGCGACCGCGCCTTCCTCGCCGACCGCGCCTACCCGGTGATGCGCGAGGCCGCCCGCTTCCTCACCCACCTCCTGGTCGAGGACGCCGACGGCACACTTCTCACCTGCCCCTCCACCTCCCCCGAGCACCACTTCCGGCTCGCCGACGGCACCCTGACCGCCGTCGACGCGGGCAGCACCATGGACCACTGGCTCGCGGCGGAACTCCTCGACAACACCGTCACGGCCGCCCGCGAGCTGGGCGTCGACCACGAACTCGCCGAGGAACTGGCCCGCGTCCGCGCCCGGCTGCGCCGCCCCGGGCTGGCCGCCGACGGCCGCCTCCTGGAATGGCGGGACGACCTCCCCGAGGAGGACCCCGGCCACCGCCACCTCTCCCACCTCTACGGCCTCTACCCGGGCAGCGCCGTCGGCCCGCTCGGCGACGACACCCTGCTGGACGCGGCCCGCCTCGCCCTGGACCGCCGCCTCCGGCACGGCGGGGGCGGCACCGGCTGGAGCCTCGCCTGGGTCGCCGCGCTCGCCGCCCGCCTCGGCGACGGCGCCCTCGCCGGCAGCGCCGTCGAGCGCCTGCTCGCCACCTCGATCGCGCCCAACCTCCTCGACCTGCACCCGCCGCAGCTCTTCCAGATCGACGGCAACTTCGGCATCACCGCCGCCATCGCCGAGTCGCTGCTCCAGAGCTACAACGGCATCCTGCGGCTGCTGCCCGCCCTGCCGCCGTCCTGGCCGGACGGCGACGTCCGCGGCCTGCGCGCCCGGGGCGGGCTCACGGTCGGCCTGAGCTGGCGCCAGGGCCTGCTGACCGGAGCGGAACTGCACGCCGCCCGGGACACCGAGGTCGAGCTGCAGCTGCCCGAGCGCGAGGGCCGGCCGGTCGTGACCGACGAGCAGGGCAAGCCGGTCGCGGCGCCGGGCTCCGCACGGCGTCTGCGGCTGCACCTGGCAGCGGGCGGCCGCCACCGGCTCGGCTATCCGCGGCCGGACCTCGGCCACTGACCCGCCGAGAGGTCACGTCACAGGGGCAGGGACGGTGCCCGGTGCCCGGTGCCCGGTGCCCGGCGCGGGCTCCGGCCGGACCGGGGTCACTCCTGCGGCGCGGGTGCCACTGCCAGCGCCTCGACCACGAGGGCGTGGCCGGGGCGGTCGGCCAGGCCCGGGGCGGCCAGGCCGACCTGGGCGAGGTACCGGCCGGTCAGGGTGAGCGGGGCCGTCCGCCGGGCCCAGGCGGGCCAGGTGGGCTCGGGGGAGGAGAGCTCGGGGCGCACCCGCAGGGCGTAGCGGGTGCCGGGCTCCAGCCCCGGGAGGCGTACGGGCGCGCCGTTCTCTGCGGCGGAGGTCTCCAGCTGGACGTACGCGAAGAGGGCGTGGGCCCGGTCCCGCGAGACGACGCCGTGGACCCAGGCGGCGGGGTCGGGGTGGTCGGTGCGCACGACGTCGCCGCCGTGGAGCAGCGGCCGCAGCTGCTTGTAGGCGTCGATCCACGCGGCCAGCGCCGCCTGGTCCTCCTGCGGCCAGCCGGAGATGTCGGACTCGATGCCGGCGTGCCCGAACAGGGCGGTGGCGCAGCGGAAGGCGAGCGTCGTGTCGCGGTGGCTGATGTGGGCGGGGGAGGAGCCGACGTGGGAGCCGATCAGCTCGTAGGGCAGGAGCAGGCCGGTCCAGCGCTGGATGGCCTGGCGTTCGACCGGGTCGATGTTGTCCGAGCCCCAGATCCGGTCCGTGCGTTCGAGGATGCCGAGGTCGGCGCGGGCCCCGCCGGAGGAGCAGGACTCGATCTCCAGCCCGGGGTGGCGGGCCCGCAGTTCGTCCAGGAGCCGGTAGACCGCCGTCGTCTGGGCGTGCACGCCGGGGCGGCCGTCGTGGACAGCGTCGGCGAGGTCGCGGTTGTGGTCCCACTTGACGTAGTCGATGCCCACCTCGCCGACCAGGGTGCTGATCCGCTCCAGCAGGTAGGCGTGGGCGTCGGGGTGCGCGACGTCCAGCACGTGCTGGCTGCGCTGCTCGTACGGGAGGCGCTCGGGGTCGGCGAGGAACCAGTCGGGGTGGGCGCGGGCCAGGTCGGAGTCGGGGTTGACCATCTCGGGTTCGAACCAGAGGCCGAACTGCATGCCGAGCCCGTGGACGTGGTCGGCGAGCGGGCGCAGGCCGTCCGGCCACACCTTCTCGTCGACGTACCAGTCGCCGAGGCCGGCCCGGTCGTGGCGGCGGTGGCGGAACCAGCCGTCGTCCACCACGAACCGTTCCACGCCGACCTCCGCCGCGGTGCGCGCGAAGGCGTGCAGCCGCTCGGGGTCGTGGTCGAAGTAGACCGCCTCCCAGATGTTCAGGGTGACGGGCCGGGCGTTGGCCGGGTGCTGCGGCCGGGCGCGGAGCATGGCGTGGAAGCCCCGGCTGATCCCGTCCAGGCCGGTGCCGGAGGTCGCGAAGTACACCCACGGGGTCCGGTGGGACTCGCCTTCCGCCAGCCGGATCTCACCGGCGTCCAGCAGTTCGCCGGCGCCGAGGACCGTCGTCCCGTCGGCCAGCCGCTCCGCGTACTGGACGTGGTTGCCGCTCCAGGCGGGGTGCACGCCCCAGACCTCGCCGTGCCGGAAGCCGAAGCCCTCGGTGCCGGTGAGCAGCAGTCCGGCGTCGAAGCCGGTGCGGCCGCGGCGGTTCTCCCTCGACCAGACGCCGTGCCGCAGCGGGGCGCGCTGCGGTGAGCGCTCACGGGCCCAGCGGCCGGTGAAGTCCAGCAGTTCCGCGGCGTGGGCGGGCACCGGCAGCACGCAGGCCAGCGCCTCCACGGTGTAGGGCTGCGGCGCCGTGTTGGTCAGGGTGTGCCGCATCCGCACCACGCCCTGCTCCGTCATCTCCAGCTCGGTGTCCAGCGCGAGCCCCGCGCCGGGGTCCAGGGCCCGCGCGTGGACGGTGCCGCCCCGGCCGTCCCGGGCGCCGCGGACGGCGACGGGTTCGGCGAGTTCGAACCGCAGGGGGCGGACGCGCCCGTCGCGGTGCCCGGCCAGCGTCGGGCGGCCGAACCAGCCCGAGCCCCGCCCCTGGGAGGGCATCAGGCTCCCGCCCTGGTGGCGCGAGGTCCGGCCCATGGCGTCGAGCACCTGCGCGGCGTCACCGGCGCCGAAGCCGGGGTCGGCGCCCCAGTGCAGCACCCGGGGCGGCTCGGGTCCGGTGACGTCGAGCGCGAGGGCCGCTTCACCGGCCGTCAGCACGACGAGCTTCGCCTCAGTCATGTCGTCCTCGTTCAGGGGGTGGTCCTGGACTGCAAGGTCGTGTGAGCGTGAGCGTTAACAGGCACTCCCGTCCGACACTTGACCGGTACGGGCTCCCCGGGGGCGTGTCTGACAATTCCCGCCGGGCGCGCGACGCCGGGGCACGCACCTCGCCGCGTTGTCGTCAGTCGCCGATGCTCCGCATGGACTCCCTCCTCCGCCTTGCGATGCACGCACCCCAACGCCGCGCGCTGATCCGACGCGAATTGTCAGACACGCCCTAGAGATAGCACGTCCACCCGCGCGCGAACATCCCGTGTCCGGTCAGCGCTCGCGGCATACGAACGCCTTGTCGAGATGGAGGGCACGCAGCCGCCGCGCCACCGTGCAGGCGTTCGCGCCGGCCTCGGCCGACCGCCCGCCCAAGGGGCCGTGCTCAGGTGCAGGCGGCGCCGTTCAGGGTGAAGCGGGCCGGGGCGGGGTTGGCGGTGGAGTACGTCGCCTGGAAGCCGAAGCTCGCACTCGCTCCGGGCGACAGCGTGCCGTTCCAGCCGAAGTCCCGGGCTGTGACGGCGCCGCCCGACGGGGCCACCGTCGCGTTCCACGCGTTCGAGATCCGCTGGTCACCCGCGAAGCTCCAGCCGAGGGTCCAGCCGGGGACGGCGGAGGTGCCGGTGTTCGTGACGGTCACCGTCGCCGTGAACCCGTTGCTCCAGGCGCTGTCGACCTTGTACGCCACCGCGCAGGACGCCGTGGGCGGCACCGGCCCCGGCCGCCGCTCGGCGGCGAAGGCCGCGAGCCACGCCAGCGAGGCGTTCCAGTTGACCGCCACCTCGTTGGTCGAGTACGAGCCGATGTCGTCCACGTAGCACGCCGCCGGTGCGCAGCCCTGCAGTTGGGACGGTGGTGCCCGAGGTGACCTGCGCGCCGGAGGCGTCACGCAGTTGCCAGGCGAGCGGGGCGGTCGCGGAGCTGACCACGGTGGCCCGCTTGGGGCCGTCGGGCAGGTAGCCGAGTTGGTTGACCCGGACGGGGGAGTCGGTGGCGGCGGCGACCGGCGCGGCCGCGTGGGCGGGGCTCGCCGTGAACGCCGTGAAGCGGTCGAGGCCGTACCGCCCGCGGCCAGGGCGAGACCGGTCAGTAAGGCGGCGACGCGCCGCGGCCCGCCGCGGCGCGAGGTGACAGGAGGCACGGGGGAGCCTTCCGTGGGTGGGGGTGGGGGTGGGAAACGGGCATCCGCGAGACTGGGAGCGCTCCCAAGGCTCCATCAAGCCAGCCCCGCAGGGGCGCGTCAAGACATGGGGACGGAATGGATCCCGACTCCGGACCGCCCGGGGCGGTACTTCCCGGAAGAAGCCTTCGATAGTACGGTCGCGCGCATCAGCCGAGACCCTCCGGAGGAATTCCGCATGCCGGCACGCTACTTCGAGGACTTCGCGATCGGCCGTGGCGGGCTCGCCCCCCGTGCGGTCCTGGAATCCGACGCTCCTGTGATCGATCTCAACGGGCCGTGGGCCTTCCGCTTCTCGCCGACGCTGCGCAGCGAACCGGACGGCTTCCAGGAGCCGGAGTTCGACGACGGCTCCTGGGGCGCCCTGCCCGTCCCCTCGCACTGGCAGCTGCGCGGCCACGGTCGGCCGGTCTACGTCAACGTCTCCTACCCCATCCCCCTCGACCCGCCGTTCGTCCCGGACGAGAACGAGACCGGGGACTACCGCCGGGTCTTCGACCTGCCCGGATCCTGGGACGGCGTGCCCGCCGTGGTGCGCTTCGAGGGTGTGGACTCCTGCGCCCGGGTCTGGCTGAACGGGACGGAACTCGGGGTGACGTACGGCAGCCGCCTGCCGGTGGAGTTCGACGTGACCGCCGCGCTGCGGCCGGGGCGCAACGTGCTGGCGGTCAGGGTGCACCAGTTCTCCGCCGGCACGTACCTGGAGGACCAGGACACCTGGCGCCTGTCGGGCATCTTCCGCGACGTCCGGTTGCTGGCCCGCCCGGCCGGCGGCATCCGGGACGCCTTCGTCCGGGCCGACTACGACGCGGCCACCGGGGCCGGCCTCCTGCGGGTGAGCGTGGACACGGACGCGCCCGTGCGGATCACCGTGCCGGACCTCGGGATCGACGACCGGCCGGCCGAGGGCGAGTTCCGGCTGCCGGAGGTACGGCCGTGGAGCGCGGAGGACCCGCACCTGTACGAGGCCGAGCTGTCCACGGCGACCGAACGCGTCCGGGTCCGGTTCGGGTTCCGTACCGTCGCCGTGGACGAGCACGGCGTGCTCCGGGTGAACGGGCGCCGCGTCGTGCTGCGCGGGGTCAACCGGCACGAGTTCGACCCCGACCACGGCCGCACCCTCTCCCTGGAGACCATGCGCCGCGACGTGGAGCTGATGAAGCGGCACAACATCAACTCCGTCCGCACCTCCCACTACCCGCCGCACCCCGCCTTCCTCGACCTGTGCGACGAACTCGGGCTGTACGTCGTGCTCGAATGCGACCTGGAGACCCACGGGTTCGAGTACGCCGACCAGGAACGCTGGCAGCGCAATCCCAGCGACGACCCGCGCTGGCGCACCGCCTGCCTGGACCGCATCGAGCGCACGGTCGAGCGGGACAAGAACCGCCCGAGCATCATCCTCTGGTCGCTGGGCAACGAGGCGGGGGACGGCCGGAACCTGCGGGCGATGGCCGACTGGCTCCACCGGCGCGACCCCTCGCGCCCGGTCCACTACGAGGGCGACCGGCTCGCCGAGTACACCGACGTGTTCGGCGAGATGTACCGTCCGCCCGCCGCCGTGGCGCGGATCGGACGCGGGGAACTGCTCCCGGGCGAGATCTCGTACCCCGCGCGGGCCGGCTCCGGCGACCCGGCGGACGATCCGCGCAACCGCAAGCCGTACCTGCTCACCGAGTTCGCCCACGCGATGGGCAACGGCCCGGGCGCCCTCGCCGAGTACGAGCGGCTGTGCGACGAGTACCCGCGGGTGCAGGGCGGCTGGGTGTGGGAGTGGATCGACCAGGGACTGTGCACCCACGACGCCGAGGGGCGCGAATTCTTCGGCTACGGCGGCGACTTCGGCGAGGACCTGCACGACGGCAACTTCATCTGCGACGGCCTGGTCTTCCCCGACCGCACCCCCTCTCCGGGCCTGCTGGAGTACGCCAGGGTCAACGCCCCGGTGCGCATCGGCCCCGGCCCGGAGCCCGGGACGCTGAGCGTGGAGAACCGTTACCAGGTGCTGGACCTGTCCCATCTGCGGTTCACCTGGTCGCTGGAGCGCGAGGGCACCGAGCTGGCCCGGGGCGAGCTGCCCACGCCGAGGCTGGCCCCCGGGGAACGCGGCCGGCTGCCGCTGCCCGCGCCCGACCTGCCCCCGGGGGAGGACGGGGAGGGCGAGGACGGGGAGGGCGAACTCTGGCTCACCGTACGGGCGGAGCTGGCCAAGGCCACCGACTGGGCTCCCGAGGGGCATGTCGTCGCCTGGGGCCAGCTCCCGCGCTCCGCACCGGACCGCAGCCGTCCGGAGGGGCTCCTGGTGAGCGCTCACACCGAGGACGGGAGCGTCCGGCTCGGCCCGGGCCGCTTCGACCCCGACACCGGACTCCTGCTCGGCCTCGGCGAACTGCCCCTCCAGGGACCGCGCTTGAACCTGTGGCGCGCTCCCACCGACAACGACCGCGGCTGGTCCCAGCAGGACGCCGCCTACTGGAAGGCCCGCGGCCTGGACCGGCTGCGCCACCGCACGGTCTCCGTCACCCCCGGCGCCGACGGCCTCACCGTCGTGGTCCGCAGCGCCGCCGCCGCGGTCAGCTGCGGCTACCTGACGACGTACCGCTGGAGCAGCGACGGGACGAGCCTGCGGCTGCGCGTGCACGCCGAGCCGGTCGGCCACTGGCCCGAGCGGGAGGACCACGAGGCCGAGAGCCTGGTGGACGCGGCCCTGCCGCCCGGGGAGTTCCGGGAACTGGTCCGCCGGGGCGCATCGCGTTCGCTGGCCCGGATCGGCCTCGACTGGCAGCTGCCCGCCGACTGGTCGCTCGTCGAGTGGTTCGGCGCGGGGCCCGGCGAGGCGTACCCCGACTCGCGGCACGCGGCCCGGGTGGGACGCTTCCGCGCCACGGTCGACCAGTTGCAGACGCCCTACGTGCGCCCGCAGGAGAACGGCAACCGGGCGGACGTGCGGTGGGCCGAGATCAGCGACGGGGCAGCGGGAGCCGTCCGCGTCCAGGGCGAGGAGCTCTTCCACCTCTCCGCCCGCCGCTGGACCGACCGACAGCTCGCCGAGGCCCGGCACCGGACGGAGCTGGCCCCGGGGCCGGTGGTCCACCTGCACACCGACCACGCCGTCCACGGCCTGGGCAGCGCCGCGTGCGGCCCCGGCGTCCTGCCGGAGCACCGGCTCGAACTCGGCACCGCCGACTTCACCCTCCTCCTCACGCCGATCCGGCGGTCCTGACACCGGAAGCACCCGGCCACCGTACGTACGGCGGCCGGGTGCTTCCCGTGTCGCCCGCCGGCGCAGGCCACCACAGATCGGGGCGAGGGCCCGCCGGTCACGGGCGGGCCCGTTTTCGGTCAGCGTCGCAGGGTGAGGAGGGCGGGGCGCCAGGGGAGTTGGTCGTAGGGGGCGGTGGAGCCGGGGGTCATGCCCTGGTAGAGGAGTTGGAGGTTGCAGGGGTCGATGGTCATGGTCTGGTCGGGGTTGTTGCGGACGAGGTCGCCGTGGCTGATGTCGTTGGTCCAGGTGGTGCCGCTGTTGGCCTTGCCGGCGAAGGGGTTGTTCTCGGTGGCGGCTTGCGGGGTCCAGGTGCCGTTGAGGCTGGTGGCGGTGAAGGAGCGGAAGTAGCGCTGTTCGTTGGCGCCGCGGGCCTCGACGATCATGAGGTACTGGTTCCGGTCCTTGACCTTGTAGACCTGGGGTGCTTCGAAGAGGTTCTTCACCGTGTCGGTCATGACGGTGGTGTAGGAGGAGCCGAAGTTGCCGGGGAAGTTGCCGATGGGCATGCTGGCGCGGTAGATGCTGCCGTTGTCACCGGCGAAGAACAGGTACATGTTCTGGTCGTCGGCGATCAGGGTCTGGTCGATCGGGCCGGTGCCGGAGTTCGGGATGCTGCCGGTGAACAGGGGCTGCGGCGCGGACCAGCCGTTGGGGTTGGTCGGGTCGCTGGAAGTGCGGTAGATGAACGGCCATGCGCCCCACTGGTAGGCGAGCACCCAGATCTTCTTGGGCGCGAAGTAGAAGATCGTCGGCGCCACGGCGGCCTGGTTCATCCCGGTCTGCGGGGCGGAGGCCATTCCCGACCAGTCGCCGAAGGGGCTGAACGACATCGAGCCGTAGGACTTCCCGTTCACGTTCGACGCGTAGACCAGGTGCTTGCCGTTGTACGTGACGTTGGTGAAGTCCTTCAGCGAGGCCCAGCCGTGGGCGGGTTGCGCCAGCGCGCCCGTCGAGGACCAGTGGTACGTCGACGGAAGGGCGCAGCCGGCGGCCGCCGGAACGGCCGCCTGCGCGGGGGTGACGAGCGCAGCCGCGGCGGTCAGGGCGGTGAGCATCACGGACAGGTGCTTGCGCAAGGGGAAACCTCCTCGGTGAACGGACGGGCGGTCGGAGACGGTGTGTGAGCGCTCACAAGGGTGCGCGCGACCGTCGTCGTGCGGCGGGGATCCGGCACCGTGGGTCAGCTCTTGTCGCAGGAGACCGTCGGCCAGGTGGTGCTGCCGTTCTTCATGATGGTCATGCCCCAGTTGTCGCCCGCGCCGTTGGGAGTGGCGACCAGCGTCCGGGCGTCGGGGTAGGACGCGTTGACGTTCCAGGTCGAGCTGACCGTCTCCGGGGCGGGGACGTGCACGGTCACCTTCCAGGCGCTGGTGCCGGTGACCGAGACGTTCAGGTTGTAGCGGTCGCTCCACGAGGAGCCGGCCGACAGCGTCGCGGTGCAGCCGCCCGCGCCACCGCCCCCGCCGGTGGTGGCGCCCAGCGTGATGTTGGAGTTGCCGCTGCTCTGGTAGCCCTCGGTGGCCAGGATCTCGTAGTTCATCGTGCCGAGGTTCATGCCGGACCTGGCCCACGCGTCGAAGTGGTTTCCGACGGTGATGGTCCCGCCGGTCCGCTTGGCCCGGCGGACGCTCCAGTACTGGTTGAAGGTCTTGATGCCTTCGATGGAGGGGGCGTTGTAGCGCGTCGTCTCGTAGACGTCGTAGGTGTCGCCGTCGGTGGTGACGGTGCCCTTGTAGGTGCCGGTGGGCTTGTAGGAGCCGTAGTTCTCGACGATGTAGTACTCGACGAGAGGGTTGGTGGTCCAGCCGTAGAGCGACAGGTAGGCGTTGCCGTTGGTGCTCCACGTGCCCGAGTAGGACACCGGGTTGCGGGACCCGGTGCTCCAGCCCTTGCCGGCGACGAAGTTGCCCGCGTTGGACCACGAGGTCCCGTAGTTGCCGCCGCCGTTCAGGGACATCGAGGCCGCGCCGCTGCCCTCGGTCCAGAACGAGTAGAAGTATCCGCCGTCGGTGCCCGTCTGGTTCGTGGTGACGGTCGCGGCCTCGGCGGTGCCGGGCGTGATCAGGACGACCGCGAGGGCCGGTGCGAGCATGCGTGCCTTGCCTGCGAGCCGCCAGCGGCGGCCGATCCTGCGGCTCCGGGAGAGGGGGAGGTTCACGAGCGTGATCCGTCCTGTCGGGGGGATGGGGGCGGTGGCGGTCCTGAGCCACCGGGCGACGGCGAAGGGGGTGGGTGCCGTCGCCCGGCGGAAGCGCGGAACCGACCTGGCGTCAACACGCTTGCGTCCGACCCACATTGGCGGACAGAACGGCGTCGCATCCGAGGCCGCTGGGACGTGCCGACGGCGACAGTGTTGGCCTGCCTCCGACGAGGTGTCAACGCTTTCGACGGAAGGAGCGACAGATTCGCTCCGTCCTCCACTGCATCCCCACCATGAATGCACAGGCCAGGCTCGTCCCGACCGCTGCGGCCGGTCTCTCCGGGCTGCTTCCCGATGGCCGTCCCGGCGAAAGTTCCATGCGGGGCATCGAAAGCTTTCGCTCAGCACAGCACGCCTCCCCGGACCGGCGAGCCGACCAGCGGCGTTTCAGCGAGCCGACTCGTCCACGGGGAGAAGACTGTTGAACTGCGGGCCTCGTCGCCCCGGCACCCAGCCCGACTCCCGCGCCCGCCGAATCGAGTGGGTCACCAGCGAGGGGGTGATCTGAACCCTTGAGCGCACACCCGCTGACCGTGGTGGTCGGGCAGCGGAACGGCTCCCGGGCGATGGCCCGTTTCAGGAGCCGGATGACCTCCTTCTCCGTTCGGCCGGCGGCGGTCTGTCGTGCCACGTACTCGCGGGTGCGGCAGTCGCTGGACATGCGGACGAGGGCGAGGTGTCAGCGGTGTGCACTACGTTGATCACAGCAACTGATGGGGGGTGTTCCCATGCTGTCCGGCCGCAGGTTCCGGCTTGAACTCGACACGGCGCAGGCCGAGTTGTGTGAGACGTTCGGCGATATTTGCCGTTCGGTGTGGAACACCGCCCTTGAGCAGCGCAGGGAGTACCGGCGTCGCGGGGCGTGGATGAACTACGTGCCGCAGGCCGCCGAGCTGGTCGACGCCAAGCGGGAGTTCCCGTGGTTGACGGACGCGCCGTCGCACGTGTTGCAGCAGACGCTGCGGGATCTGGACCGGGCGTGCCGTGAGCACGGCACGTTCCGGGTGCGGTGGCGTTCTAAGGCCCGTTGGCCGCCCTCGTTCCGGTTTCCTGCCGGGAACCTGATCACGGTGGAGCGGATCGGACGGAAGTGGGGACGGGCGAAGCTGCCGAAGCTGGGGTGGGTGCGGTTCCGTTGGTCGAGGCCCCTTGGGGGCGAGGTCCGGTCGGCGACGGTTGCCCGGCAGGGACGGCACTGGTTCATCTCGTTCCTGGTGGAGGACAGCCGGCAGGCACCCGAGCGGCACGCGGTGCCGGACACCGCCGTGGGCGTGGACCGGGGCGTCAAGGTCGCCGCGACGACCAGCAGCGGTCACTTCCACGACCGCGCGTACATCACCGCGGGCGAGGCGAAACGGCTGCGCCGCCTGCAACAGCAGCTCTCCCGCTGCGAGCGCGGCAGCCGGCGCCGCCGCTCGGTGCTGGCGAAGATCAACGCCGTCACCGCACGTGTCCGCAACCGCCGCGCCGACTTCTGCGCGCAGACCGCGGCCGAGCTGGCCATCCGTTACGCGGTCGTGGTCCTGGAAGACCTCCGCACCAGGAACATGACCGCCTCGGCGAGCGGCACCGTCGAACAGCCTGGTAAGCGGGTCCGCCAGAAGGCCGCACTGAACCGGGCCATCCTGGACAAGGGATGGAGCATGCTCGAACTCGCGCTGCGCAACGCGGCGCGCGCCACCGGGACGGTGGTCGTTCTGGTGAGCCCCGCGTACACGTCGCAGACCTGTCATGCCTGCAAGCGTGTGGACCCGAAGAGCCGCGAGAGTCAAGCGGTCTTCGAGTGCACCGCCTGCGGGCACCAGGATCACGCCGACGTGAACGCCGCGAAGAACATCCTCAACGCCGCAGGACATGCGGTGCCAGGGCGTGGAGACCTCGGGGGTACCCGGTCCGTGAAGCGCCAACCACCGGCAACGCGCACACGCGTGGGGCGAAGCCCCCACGCGGCACGCTCGGCCGGAAATCCCCGTGCCATAGCGCGTTAGCGCGGGGAGGAAGTCAAGTTGCCCATGTCGACCCGCATTGGGTCGACGAGGCAGAGGATCGAGTGGTCCTGGACGAACGGCTCGTCGCCGGAGCCGGTGAACGACTCGGCGACGAGTGCGCGCTTGTCCTCCTCCGTGGCGTCCTCGGGGGCCCAGAGGCTGACGATGTCGTGGTACGCCTGCGGGTCGAGCTGCCTGATCTCCTCGATGTCGACCGACATCTCGCCGATGTAGGAGGCGCCGACGGTCACCACGGGCTTGTCCGCGTCGGCCGGATCGAGACGCACTTCGCTGACGTACGCCGCGACCTCGGAGGCGGGCCTTCCCAGCGCGATCAGCTCGTGGTGCACGGGGAAGACCGGGCCGATGCGCTGCTTCTGGAAGGCGATGTCCGAGTCGCGCCGGTGCACGAGTCGCAGCCCAGGGAGGCCGCGATCAGGAAGGCGCGATTGGTGCACGCGCCGTAGGAGACGGCCTTCGGCAGCATGAGGTCCATGACCAGCTCCGGCTGCGGGTGCCCGGAGCGGGCGATCACCCCGGCCAGGAAGTCGCGTTGGCCCTCCTCGTCGAGGTGCAGCACGGTGAGGTTCGCCGTGCTGGGGAGGGCGTCGACGGCGGCGGCGTGCCGACGGAAGGTCGCCGGGTCGGAGGAGTCGAGGATCAGGTACACGACCTCGACGTCGAACCGGTCGATGGCGTAGGAGGCCTCCGCCGCGACGTCGGCGATGGTGGCGACGCACTCGCGGTGGGTGGGCAGGGCCAGGCAGATCGTGCGCGGGCCGGGCGCGGTCATCGGTGTTCCTCTGTTCGTCGGCGTGACGGCGCCTCGCCGCCCGCCCGTGCCGTTGGGATGGTCACGAGCCCGGTCCACGCGTCGTTGCCCGGCACCTGGCGAGGCGCCGGGCAACGACGGACGGGCTGCGGTGGCGGGAGGTCAGGCCAGGCCGCCCCGGCGGATGACCTGGGAGTACCAGCGGGCGCTGGACTTGGGGGTGCGCTGCTGGGTGGCGTAGTCGACGTGGACGATGCCGAAGCGCTTGCCGTACCCGTACGCCCACTCGAAGTTGTCCAGGAGGGACCACAGGTAGTACCCGCGGACGTCGGCGCCGGCCTCGACGGCGTCGGCGACGGCCGCGAGGTGGCTCTCCAGGTAGCGGATCCGCTCGGGGTCGTGGACGGCGCCGTCGGCGTCGGGCACGTCCTCGAAGGCGGCGCCGTTCTCGGTGACGAGCAGGGGCAGGCCGAACTCCCGGTGCAGGGCGGTGAGGGTGTCGGAGAGCCCGGTCGGGTCGATCGGCCAGCCCATCGCCGTCAGGTCGTCGTTGGCGCGGTGGAAGGCGACGTCCTCGGCGCCCGGCCAGGGGCTGTGGGGGCTGTCACCGTGCCCGTCGTGGCGCGCGAGGTTCCTGGCGTTCGCCGCGGAGGAGACCACGGTGGGGTTGTAGTAGTTGAGGCCGAGCAGGTCGATGGGGCGGGAGATCTCGGCGAGGTCGCCGTCGCGGACCAGTTCCTCCCACCTGACGAGGTGGGCGGTGTCCTTGAGGAGGTCCTCGTCGTAGCGGCCCTTGAACATGGGGCTGGTGAAGACGCGGTTGCCGACGGCGTCGATCCGGCGGGCCGCCGCCAGGTCGTCGGGGTGGTCGCTGAGCGGGCGGACGGCGTGCAGGTTCAGCGAGACGGCGATCCGGGAGGCGCCCGGGAGGGCGGCGCGCAGGGCGCCGACGGCGAGGCCGTGGCCGAGGTTGAGGTGGTGGGCGGCCTTGAGGGCGTCGGCGGGGTCGGTACGGCCGGGGGCGTGGACGCCCGAGCCGTAGCCCAGGAAGGCACTGCACCAGGGCTCGTTGAGGGTGGTCCAGGTGGAGATCCGGTCGCCGAGGGCTTCGGCGGCCAGGGCGGTGTACTCGGCGAAGCGGTGGGCGGTGTCGCGGTGGGGCCAGCCGCCGGCGTCCTCCAGCTCCTGGGGGAGGTCCCAGTGGTAGAGGGTGGCGACGGGGGTGATGCCGTGGCTGAGGAGCTCGTCCGTGAGGGCGCGGTAGAAGTCGAGGCCGGCCTGGGAGGCGGGGCCGCGTCCGGTGGGCTGGATCCGGGGCCAGGCGAGGGAGAAGCGGTAGGTGGTGAGGCCGAGGTCGGCCATGAGGCGGACGTCGTCGCGGAAGCGGTGGTAGTGGTCGACGGCGGTGTCGCCGGTGTCGCCGTTCTCGGTCCTGCCGGGGGTGTGGCTGAAGGTGTCCCAGATGGAGGGGGTGCGGCCGCCTTCGGTGACGGCGCCCTCGATCTGGTACGCGGCGGTGGCCGCACCCCAGGCGAAGCCCGCGGGCAGGGCGCGGTGGACGGGGACGGACGAGGTGGTCACGGTCATCGGGTTCGTGCTCCAAGGAGGTGGGGGTGACGGGGCTCGGGGGCGGGGATGACGGACGGTCAGCCCTTCAGTGCACCCTGGGTGATGCCGCCGACGATCTGCCGGCCGAAGACGGTGAACACCAGCAGCAGCGGCAGGGTGCCGACGAGCGCGCCGGCGGTGATGACCGACCAGTCGGTGGACCAGCCGGTGCCCAGCCCGGCCAGGGCGACCTGGACGGTGGGGTTGACGGCACCGTTCACGGCGATGATCGGCCACAGGAAGTCGTTCCAGGACTGCACGAAGGTGAGCATGCCCAGCACCGCCATCGCCGGCCGGGCGACCGGGACGACGACGTGCCACACGACCCGCAGCGAGTTCGCACCGTCGACCCTGGCGGCCTCCAGCAGTTCGGTGGGCAGGGCCTGGGTGAGGTACTGGCGCATGAAGAACACGCCGAAGGCGGTGACGAGGGTGGGCAGGATCAGCGCGCCGAGCTGGTTGCCCAGTCCCAGGTGCTTCATCAGGATGAACAGGGGGACGATGCTGACCTGGGCGGGCACCGCCATGGTGGAGACCACCAGCGCGAGCAGCGCGCCGCGGCCGGGGAAGCGGAGCTTGGCGAAGGCGAAGCCGGCCAGCACGGAGAAGGCCACGGTACTGAGCGCGACGGTGCCGGCGACCAGCGTGGAGTTGAGCAGCGCGACGCCCATGCCGCGCGCTCCGGCGTGCTCCCAGACGTAGCCGATGTTGTGGAACAGGTTCCCGCCGGGCACCAGCGGAGGCGGCGTGGCGATCACCCGGTGGCCGTCGCTGGAGGCCGCCACGAGCGTCCAGTACAGCGGGAACAGCGAGGCGACCGAGACCAGGATCAGTGTCGCCAGCGCGATCGGTCCGGCCCGGTGCTGGCCGCCCGCACCCCGGGCACGCGGCCGGGGCGTCCCCTTCCGGAGGAGGCGGGCGGGGGAGTCGGAGGCGGGGACGGTGGTCATGGGCGTTCCTTCCCGCTCACTTGGCGGAGCGCAGGCGGCGGGCGATGAGGGTGTTGGCCAGGCCGACCAGCAGGAGCAGGCCGAACATGATCCAGGCGATGGCGGAGGCGCGGCCGAGCATGCTGCTGTGGAAGCCCTGGTCGTACATGAAGACGCCGAGGGTCTCGTACTGGTGGTCCGCACCGCCCTGGTGGCCGCTCTGGCCGCCGAACAGGTAGGGCTCGCCGAAGAGTTGGGTGGCCCCGATGAAGGAGACCACGACGGTGAACAGGATGGTGGGGCGCAGCTGGGGGATGGTGACGTTGCGGAACTGCTGCCAGCGGCTGGCACCGTCGATCGCGGCGGCCTCGTACAGGTCGCGCGGGATCGCCTGCATCGCGGCGAGGTAGATCAGCGCGTTGTAGCCGGTCCACCGCCAGATGACGATCACCGAGATGGCGAACTGCGAGGTCCACGGGCCCGCCTCCCAGCGGACCGGGCCCGCTCCCACCAGGCTGAGCAGCCAGTTGGCCATGCCGCCCTCGGGGCTGAAGACGAGCGCGAACACCAGGGTCGCGGCGGCCACCGAGGTCGCGTACGGCGCGAGCAGCGCGGTGCGGAAGAAGCCGCGCGCCGGGAGCTTGTAGTTGAGCAGGTGCGCGAGGCCGAGCGCGGCCAGCAGTTGGGGGACGGTGGACAGCAGGCCGAGGGTGACGGTGTTGCCCAGGGCGTTCCAGAAGTAGTGGCTCGGCGCGCCGAAGAACAGGTCCCAGTAGTTCTGGAAGCCGACCCAGTCGGCCTTGTCCACGTTGTAGAGGCTGACCCGGTGCAGTGACAGCCAGCCGGTGTAGAGCAGCGGGAAGAGGCCGAAGACGGCGAACACCAGGAAGAACGGCGCGACGAACACGTAGGGCGAGAGGCGGTGGTCCCAGCGGTGCAGGCGGCTGCGCAGGCCGCTCGGCGCCGGGCGGCGGGCCTGGGTCGGGGTGGTGGGCGGTGGGCCGGGCGGGTCGCTCCGGCCCGTGCGGGTGGGGGTGGCCACAGGTTTCCTCCGTGCCGTGTCGGCCGCCGGGTGGCTCGACGCGTCGGTCGTTGATGGGGCAGGGGCAGGGGCAGGGGCAGGGGCAGGGGCAGGGGAAGGGCGAGGGCGAGGGCGGGCAGCCGGTCCGGCTGCCCGTGGTGTCGCGCCGCCGTACGGTCCGGGTGCGGCCGCGGCCCGTACGGCGCTTCGCGCTCGCGGCTACTGGACGGTGCTCTCCACCTGCTTGACGGTGGCGGCCCACGCCTCCTCGGGGCTCTTGTGGTTCTGCTCCATCAACAGCACGCCGTTGCTGAACGCTCCGTGCAGGTCGCCGTGGTGCGGGCCCGTCTCGGCCGGCGTGATGGCCTTCGCGGCGGTGGAGAAGATCTTGCCGGTGGGGGCGTTCGGGCCGATGTACGGGCTGGTGAAGTCGGTGACGCCGGGCAGCGCGTACGCCTTCTGGTTGGCCGGGATGTTGCCGACCTTCTGGAAGACCTTGGCCTGCTGCTCGGGCTGGGTCAGCCAGACGGCCAGCGCCTGGGCCTGGGCGACGTGCTTGCCGGAGGACGGCACCGCGAGGAAGGAGCCGCCCCAGTTGCCGGCGGAGGGCGCCTGCGCGACGTTCCACTTGCCGGCGTTGGCGGGGCCGGAGTACTTCTCGATGTTCGCCTGCTGCCAGGACGGGCAGACCGTGGTGGCGAAGGTGGAGTTGGAGAAGGCCGTCTGCCAGGGGGTGTCGAACTCCTTGAGCCCCTGGCTGACTCCGGCCTGGACGGCTTCGGAAGCCAGCTTCCAGCCCTTCTGCACGCCGGCCGAGTCCTTGTAGGCGAGCTTGCCGTTCCGGTAGTACTGCTCGGAGTTGGAGGAGAGCACGCCGTTGTACAGGCCGGTGGCGGTGTCCATGAAGTAGGTGTCCTTGGGGGCCTTGGCCTGGTACTGGCGGCCCACCTCCACGTACTTCGCCCAGTCGCCCGCCCACAGGGCGCTGACCTGGGCGGGGTCGGTGGGCAGGCCGGCGGCGGCGAACAGGTCCTGGCGGTAGCAGATCGCCATCGGGCCGACGTCGGTGCCGAGGGCGACGGTGCGGCCGTCGGAGGTGGTGGCCTGCTGCCACTTCCACGGCAGGTAGGCGTCCTTCTCGACGCCCGGGGCCTTGGACATGTCGGTGAACGCGTTGTTGAGCTGGTCGGAGGTGGCCAGGGCGATCCGGCTCACCTCCAGCGCCTGGATGTCGTCGAGGCCGCCGCCGGAGAGCCGGGTCTGGAGGGCGGTCCAGTAGTCGCCCTCCACGGTGGTGGTGTTCTCCGTGATGGTGATGTTGGGGTGGGCCTTCATGTACTCGTCGAAGAGACCGGCCTCCTTGTAGCCGAAGGTGCCGTAGTCGCCCACGCTGAGCGTGACCTTGGCGTTCGGGTCGTCGTCCGATCCGGACCCGGAGGAGGAACACCCGGTCGCCAGTACCGCGGTGACGGCGACGACGGAGACCAGGGCGGCGGTTCTGCGGGAGCGGCGGTGCGGGGACATGGAATCTCCTGGGGTGGTGGGTGGGAGGTACGCGAGGAGAGCCGGGGGACCGCCCGAAGGGCGTGGTCGACGGCGTGATCGGGGGCGATCGGAGGGTGATCGGGGGCGTGATCGGAGGATGATCGGGGGCGCAGAACACGGAGCGCGTGATGGGAGCGCTCCCAAAAGCGGCTGAGCGACACCCTGCTCCGGGTGGTGGGCGGCTGTCAAGAGGTGGTCTTGACGGATCGTCGGCTGTCGTGCGGCCGGTCGGGCGCGCGGCCGACCGGCCGGGCTGCAGGGGCGGCGCAGCGGTGGGTCGGCGGTCGGTTGCGGTGGGGTGCGGTCGGGTGCGGTGGGGCGGGCGGTGCGACGGCGGCGGGTCAGGTGGAGTCGCGCTGGACCAGTGTGGTGGGCAGGATCAGCGGGCTCGGGCGCTCGCCCGCGATCAGCGCGAGCAGCATGCGGGTCATCTCCCGGCCGAGGTTCCGTATCGGCTGGTGGACCGTGGTCAGCGGCGGTTCGGTGTTCTCGGACACGGTCAGACCGTCGAACCCGGCCACGGCGACCTCGGCCGGAACGGCCCGGCCCGCACGGTGCAGCACCCGCAGGGCTCCGGCCGCCATGTTGTCGTTGGCGGCGAACACCGCGTCCAGGTCCGGATGGCGGGCCAGCAGCGCCTCCATGGCCGCGACCCCGCCGCGCTCGGTGAAGTCGCCGCCCTCCTCCGCCCGGTAGGGGAGGCCCGCGAGGGTCATGGCCTCCAGGTAGCCGCGCCTGCGGGCCTGGCCGACCTCGGTGTCCAGCGGTCCGGTGAGGGTCGCGATCCGGGTGCGGCCGCGGGAGATCAGGTGCTCGGTCGCCTGCCGGGCGCCGAGCACGTTGTCCACGTCGACGTAGTACGGGACCTCGCGGTGCAGCGGCTTTCCCCCGAAGACGGCGGGGACGCCGGCGGCCAGGGCCAGGCCGGCCAGCGGATCGTCCCCGCGCAGGGACATCAGCATCACCCCGTCCACCGCCCGCGCCCGCAGCAGCTGCCTGACCCGGACCTGCCCCCGGGCGGAGGTCGCCAGGCACAGCACCAGGTGCAGGTCGGTCTCCTCCAGGACGGTCGAGGCGCCCGCGATGACCTGCCCGTAGAACGGGTCGGCCAGCACCGCCGGGTCCTCCCCGGAGATGATCAGTGCCACGGCCCCCGCCTGCTGGGTGGCCAGGGCGCGGGCCGTCGGGTTGGGGACGTACCCGAGCTCGCTGATCGCGCTCAGGACCGCCTCGCGCTTGGCGCGGCTCACGTTCGGGGCGTTGTTCAGCACCCTGGACGCCGCGGTGCGGGACACGCCGGCCCGCTCGGCGACCTCGTCCAGGGTGGGCCTCCGCGGCGTCGGATCGTCCCTCATCGTGTCTTCACCTCGACTTGAAGCCGTTGCACAATGTTACCGTTCACATCCAGCCAGACTGGAAGCGCTTCCAGTCCGGACTGTATAGCGATTCGGGCCCAAGGAAAAGTAAAACGAGGTCCCTTGACATCGCCTCAGGGACGCCCAATCATCTGGCCAATGGAAGCGCTTCCACCTCCCCCCACCCCACCCCAAGCGGAGGAAGCCCCATGCGCCGCCCACGCCGCCGCACGGCTCTGCTCATCGCACCCACGCTGACCGCCCTCCTGGTCGGGCTCGACCCGGGAACCGCCCACGCGGCCGACCCCACCACCATGACCAGCGGCTTCTACGCCGACCCCGACTCCAGCGCCCAGCAGTGGGTCAACTCCCACCCCGGGGACGGCCGGACCGCCGCCATCCGGTCCTCGATCGCCAACGTGCCGGCCGCGCACTGGTTCGGGAACTGGAGCGGCCCCATCGGAACCGCCACCGGCGCGTACGTCGGAGCCGCCGCCTCCGCCGGGAAGCTGCCGATCCTGGTGGCGTACAACATCCCCAACCGGGACATCTGCGCCGGGCAGTCCGGCGGCGGGGCGGGCTCCGCCGCCGACTACGACACCTGGATCGCCGCGTTCGCCGGCGGCATCGGCAACCGGCCCGCCCTGGTCGTCCTCGAACCCGACGCGCTCGGGCACGAGAGCTGCATGACGCCCGCCCAGATCTCCGAGCGCAACGCCATGCTGCGCAACGCCGTCGCCCAGTTCAGCGCCAAGGCCCCCAACACCTGGGTCTACCTGGACGCCGGGAACCCCGGCTGGCTGAGCGCCCCCACCATGGCCAGGCTGCTGGCCGACGCCGGAGTGGCGGGGGCCCACGGGTTCGCGCTGAACGTCTCGAACTTCTACCCCACGGGGCAGAACACCGCCTACGGCAACGACGTCAGCGCGGCGCTGAAGTCCTCGTACGGGTACACCAAGCCGTACGTGGTCGACACCAGCCGCAACGGCAACGGGTCGGACGGCACCTGGTGCAACCCGCCCGGGCGCCGGATCGGCACGCCGACCACCCGCGCCGGCGGTGGCCCCGAGATGCTGCTGTGGGTCAAGTCCCCCGGCGAGTCCGACGGCAACTGCGGCACCGGCAGCGGATCGACCGCCGGGCAGTTCGTGCCCGACGTCGCCTACAAGCTGATCTACGGCTACTGACGCCGGATCACATCCACCCGCCCGGGGCCGGCTGTTGGCCCTGCCCGGCCCCGGGCGGCCCACCTGAGGAAACCGATGAGACCTCGCACCATCCCCCGCCCGTTGGTCCCGGTCGCGCTGGCCGCCCTGCTGACCGCGCTCGCCGTACCGGGCCAGGCGCAGGCGCAGGCACAGGACCGGCCGGCCTCCGGCCACACCCTGCCCGCCGACACCCGGTTCTACGTCCAGCCGGACAGCGACGCCGCGAAGCAGGCCGTCCGCTCGCTGCTGGAGCACGACCTCGCGGGCGCCACCGCCATGGCCCAGCTCGCCAGCTGGCCGGAGGCCGTCTGGTTCACCGACGGCACGCCGGCGGAGGTGGAGTCCCGGGCCCGTACCCTGGTCCGCCGCGCCGCCTCGACGGGCACCGTGCCGGTCATCGTGGCCTACAACGTCCCGCTGCGGGACTGCTCCCAGTACTCCAGCGGAGGAGCGCAGTCCGACGCGGAGTACCAGGCGTGGATCTCGGCCCTGGCCCGCGGCATCGGCAGGAGCAAGGCCGTGATCGTCCTCGAACCGGACGCCCTCGCCAACCTGCCCTCCGACTGCTCCCCGACCACCGACCCCACGGGCGCGATCACGGCCGGACGCATCGCCGACCTCCGCCACGGCATCGACGCCCTGGAGCGGCAGCCCGGCACGGTGGTCTACGTCGACGCGGGCAACAGCCATTGGCAGAGCGTCGGCACCGCCACCAAGCGACTGCTCGACGCGGGTGTCGAACGCGCCCAGGGCTTCTCGCTGAACGTCTCCAACTTCTTCGCCACCGGCCCGTCCGACCGCTACGGCACCTGGGTGTCCAACTGTCTCTGGTACACCACCAAGGGGCCGGAGTCCGCGCGCGGGCGCACCGACCTGTGCGCCGGCCAGTACTACTCGCCGGCCGCGCCCAACGACGGGCAGCCGGGCAACGCGGTCGACGTGGACGACCCCAGCACCTGGCACTGGACCGACCAGTGGTACCAGCAGACCGTCGGCACCCCGCCGGTGAACGAGCTCACCCACTTCGTCGTCGACACCGGGCGCAACGGGCAGGGCCCCTGGACCCCGCCGGCCGGCAAGTACGCCGGAGACCCGCAGACCTGGTGCAACCCGCCGGGCCGGGGCCTCGGCGACCGGCCCACCGCGAACACGGGAACCCCGCTGGTCGACGCCTACCTGTGGATCAAGACGGTCGGCCAGTCGGACGGCCAGTGCAACCGCAACATCCCCGGCGGAACCGTCGACCCCGAGTACGGCACCGTCGACCCGGCGGCCGGCGCCTGGTGGCCGGAGCAGGCCAGGACCCTGGTGCGCAACGCCAATCCGCCGCTGACCTTCGCCCCGTGGGGGCGCCCGCGTGACTGACCGTTAGCGGGCGCGAGCCCCTGGTTCAGCTGGTGGCCCGGCCGAGGTAGGTCAGGGGACCGGGGTCGGCGACGGGGATCTCGTGGAAGCCCATCCGGTCGTAGAAGGCGCGCGCCGCCGTGTTCGCCGTGACCATCGCCAGGTGGACCCGCGCCGCCCCGGCCCCGGCCAGGGCGGCGAACAGCTCGGTCAGCAGGGCGCGGCCGTGGCCGCGGCCCTGGTAGTCGGGCAGCAAATCGATGTGCAGGTGGGCCGGGTAGTCCGCGACCTCGGGGACGAGCATCCGCTCCGGCCGGTGCAGGAGCGCCGTCATCACCTCGTCGGGGGTCGTCGGTTCGCCGGCCGGGAGCGGATGGCGATCGGCGACCACGGGCAGCCACGTGCGGCGGAACTCGCGGACGAAGCGCGGGGTGTCGCTGGTCCCCAGCACGTAGCCGACCGGCCCGGCCCCGCCGTCGAGGACGAAGGCCAGGTCCGGTTCCAACTCCGTGTAGGGCGCGGCGAAGATGTTCGGCAGCAAGTCCTGGTCGCGGTAGCTGCCGCGGGCGTCGCCACCGGCCTCGGCGGTGCGCATGCAGATGTCGAAGACGGCGCCCCGGTCCTCGGGGCGGTACGGGCGGATGACGGGCGCGGGCATGCGGAGCCTTCCGGACGGACGATCTGGGAGCGCTCCCATCCTATGGGGAGCCCCGCCGGTGTCCGGCGGGGCTCCCGTGCCTGGTCGGGTCAGCGCTGGAGGGTGAGGAGGCCGGGCTGCCAGGGGAGTTGGTCGTACGGGCCCGTGGCGTTGGGGCTCTTGCCCTGGTAGAGGAGTTGGAGGTTGCAGGGGTCGATGGTCATGGTCTGGTCGGGGTTGTTGCGGACGAGGTCGCCGTGGCTGATGTCGTTGGTCCAGGTGGCTCCGGCGTTGGCCTTGCCGGCGAAGGGGTTGTTCTCGGTGGCGGCCTGGGGGGTCCAGGTGCCGTTGAGGCTGGTGGCGGTGAAGGAGCGGAAGTAGCGCTGCTCGTGGGCGCCGCGGGCCTCGACGATCATGAGGTACTGGTTCCGGTCCTTGACCTTGTAGACCTGCGGAGCCTCGAACAGGTTCTCCGGGGTGTCGGTCATGACCGTCGTGTACGAGGAGCCGAAGTTGCCCGGGAAGTTGCCGATGGGCATGCTCGCCCGGTAGATGCTGCCGTTGTCACCGGCGAAGAACAGGTACATGTTCTGGTCGTCGGCGATCAGGGTCTGGTCGATCGGCCCCGTGCTGGACTTGGGCAGGCTGCCGGTGAACAGCGGCTGCGGCGCGGACCAGCCGTTCGGGTTGGTCGGGTCGCTGGAGGTGCGGTAGACGAACGGCCACGGACCCCACTGGTAGGCGAGCACCCAGATCTTCTTGGGCGCGAAGTAGAAGATCGTCGGCGCCACGGCGGCCTGGTTCATCCCGGTCTGCGGGGCGGAGGCCATGCCCGACCAGTCGCCGAAGGGGCTGAACATCATCGAGCCGTAGGACTTCCCGTTCACGTTCGACGCGTACACCAGGTGCTTGCCGTTGTACGTGACGTCGGTGAAGTCCTTCACCGCGCTCCAGCCGTTCGCGGGCTGCGCCAGCGCGCCCGTCGAGGACCAGTGGTACGTCGACGGCAGGGCGCAGGTTCCGCTCGGGGCGGGCTCTGCCGGGGTCGGGGCCGGGGCGGCCGACCCGGACGGCCGGAGGTTCCAGTGCTGGTTGGCGCCGCCCCAGGAGTCCCAGATCTGGACGGGGGTGCCGTTGCCGGTCTGGCCGCCGGGGGTCTCCAGGGCGCGGCCGCTGGCGACGTTGACGAGGGTGTACGAGCCGTCGCTGTTGCGGTTGGCCTTCCAGCGCTGGTTGGCACCGCCGTGGGCCTCCCACACCAGCGGCTGCGTGCCGTTGGCCGTCCGGCCGGCCGGTTCGTCCAGGACCTTGCCGCTGGCGAGGTTGGTGAAGGTGTAGGAGCCGTCGTCGTTCCTGGTGGCCCGCCACTGCTGGTTGGCGGCGCCGCCGGCGTCCCACACCTGGAGCGGGGAGCCGTTGCCGTTCTGCCCGGCGAACTCGTCGAGGACGCGACCGGAGGCGCCCACCGCGGAGATCATGTAGACGCCGCCCGGGGTGATCCCGCCGCCCGGCGTGCCACCGCTCGACGTGCCACCGCCCGACGTGCCGCCGGCGCTGCGAAGCGTGGCGAGGACGTCGTTGTAGGCGGGCTTCCGGTTGCCGTTGTTGTCGAACAGCAGTGGGTTCTCGCCGGTGCGCCAGGAGTCGCTGTCGCGGATGCCCCAGACGGTGATGCCGGTGCAGCGGGGGACGTTGAGGCAGGACTGGACGGCGCCGGCGTAGGCGGTGGCGGGGGCCTGGGCGATGTCGAGTTCGGTGATCTGGACGTCGACGCCGAGTGCGGCGAAGTTGGCCAGGGTGGTCTGGTAGCTGGGCGGGGGGCCGCCGGCGCCGAAGTGGCTCTGGAAGCCGACGCAGTCGATGGGCACGCCGCGGGACTTGAAGTCCTTGACCATGTGGTAGACGCCCTGGGTCTTGGCGTCGGACCAGTTCTCGATGTTGTAGTCGTTGTAGCAGAGCTTGGCCGACGGGTCGGCGGTACGGGCGGTGCGGAAGGCCTCCTCGATGAAGCCGTCGCCCAGCACGCGCTGGAAGACGGAGTCGCGGTGCCGGCCGCTGCCGTCGTCGCTGAACGCCTCGTTGACCACGTCCCAGGCGTAGATCTTCCCCTTGTAGTGGGACATCTCCTGGGTGATGTGGTTGTTCATCACGCTGCGCAGGGTGGTGGCGTCGCCGGTGGCCTTGACCCAGTCGGGCAGTTGGGAGTGCCAGACCAGGGTGTGACCGCGCATGCGCTGGCCGTGTGCGGAGGCGTGGTTGACGATCGAGTCGGCGGGGGCGAAGTTGAACGACCCGCGCGAGGGCTCGACGGTGTCCCACTTCATCTCGTTCTCCGGGGTGATCATCTTGAACTCCCGGTCGAGAATGGTCGAGTAGGCCGGGTCGCCGAGCCTGCCCGACGCCACCGCCGTACCGAAGTAGCGGCCGCTGCCGGCTGCCGCGTCGCCGACCGTGGTCGGCGAGTTGGTGTCCGGTGTGAGCGCTGCCATGGCGACCAGCGGGACGGCGGCACCCGTGGCGGCGAGGGCCACGGCGATGGCGATCACGCGGCGGGTCGCCGGACGGCGGCGGTGAGAGCGGTTCTGATCTGGCAAGGGTTCGTTCCCTCTGGGACGGAGTTGGCCTTGGTCTTCGGCCTCGGTCACCTGTCAGTTGCCGCCGTGCGCACAGAGGTTGCCGCGATCGGAGAATATTTTTTTGGGTGTGGGGGAGGGAGTCTGCGCGCTGACGGGGCCCGGTACATCGGCGTGCGCCCGGGCGCGACGGATGCGAACAGCGGAACCCCGGCCGGTGGGCGGCCGGGGTTCCGCCGTTCGCGGACCGGGTGGGTCAGTGCTGGAGGGTGAGGAGGGCGGGGCGCCAGGGGAGTTGGTCGTAGGGGGCGGTGGAGCCGGGGGTCATGCCCTGGTAGAGGAGTTGGAGGTTGCAGGGGTCGATGGTCATGGTCTGGTCGGGGTTGTTGCGGACGAGGTCGCCGTGGCTGATGTCGTTGGTCCAGGTGGTGCCGCTGTTGGCCTTGCCGGCGAAGGGGTTGTTCTCGGTGGCGGCCTGGGGGGTCCAGGTGCCGTTGAGGCTGGTGGCGGTGAAGGAGCGGAAGTAGCGTTGCTCGTTGGCGCCGCGGGCCTCGACGATCATGAGGTACTGGTTCCGGTCCTTGACCTTGTAGACCTGCGGAGCCTCGAAGAGGTTCTTCACCGTGTCGGTCATGACGGTGGTGTAGGAGGAGCCGAAGTTGCGCGACAGGGCGCGCCGCCATCGGCCGACCGTCGGGTCCTGCGTCCGCCTTCGGGACGTTGTTAGCGCTCACATGCATCGCCCGGGCGAGGCGCCGGGCTGTGGCGCCGCCGCACGACGAGGTGGCGAACGGTCGAGATCGGGGCGGGGGCTGCGGCGCTCGACGGCGAGAGTGCCGCAGCATGCTCCTCCGGGTGCGGCAACTGCCCATGTTTCTGACGAGTTGACGGTGCCTCGGGCCACCCCCGGTGACCCGGTCAAGATTGAGTAACGGGACGCAAGAGCCTTGCCGGGGCCATTTGTGAGCGCTAACAATCTGTTCCGAGCGAAACGGCGTCGAAACCTCACGTTCACGTGACGGGTGCCGCTCGCGCGATCGACGAATCCGAGAGGAAGTCCCACCATGTCCAAGAAAGCTGCGGCGGCTCTGGTCGCCGGTGCGATGGTCACCGTCCTCACCGCGTGCGGTTCCGGCGGCGGTGGGGGCTCGGCCGACAAGGGGCCCGGCCACAAGCTCGTCGTGGGCTTCTCGCAGGTCGGCGCGGAGAGCGGATGGCGCACCGCGAACACCAAGTCGATCCAGGAGTCCGCGAAGAAGGCGGGCATCGAGCTGAAGTTCTCCGACGCGCAGCAGAAGCAGGAGAACCAGATCAAGGCGATCCGCTCGTTCATCCAGCAGAAGGTCGACGTGATCGCCTTCTCGCCGGTGGTGGAGTCGGGTTGGGACACCGTGCTGAAGGAGGCGAAGGACGCCAAGATCCCGGTGATCCTCACCGACCGGGCGGTGGACTCCAAGGACGACTCGCTCTACGTCTCCTTCCTCGGCTCGGACTTCGTCGAGGAGGGCAAGAAGGCCGGCGACTGGCTGGTGAAGGAGTACCAGGGCAAGTCCGACGTCGTGAACATCGTCGAACTGCAGGGCACCACGGGTTCGGCGCCGGCCAACGACCGCAAGGCGGGCTTCGGTGACGTGGTCAAGGCGGACGCCAAGTTCAAGGTGGTGGCCTCGCAGACCGGTGACTTCACCCGGGCGAAGGGCAAGGAGGTCATGCAGGCGTTCCTCAAGGCCCAGCCGAAGATCGACGTGCTGTACGCGCACAACGACGACATGGCGCTCGGGGCGATCCAGGCGATCGAGGAGGCCGGCAAGAAGCCGGGCACCGACATCAAGATCATCTCGGTGGACGGGGTGAAGGACGCCTTCACCGCGATGAGCCAGGGCAAGATCAACGTCGACGTGGAGTGCAACCCCCTCCTCGGAGACCAGCTGATGGACCTGGCCAAGAAGGTCAAGGCCGGCGAGCAGGTGCCGAAGCGGATCAAGACCGAGGAGGGTGTCTTCACCCAGGACCAGGCCGCCGCGGCGCTGCCCACCCGCCAGTACTGACCGGCCCGGCCGGCCCGGGGAGCGATCGGCGGATCGCTCCCCGCGGGGCCGGGTCGTACGAGGAGAGGAGAACCGGGGTGCGTCAGCAACCGGTCCTGGAAGTACGGGGGATCCGCAAGGAGTTCCCCGGGGTGGTGGCGTTGGACGGGGTCGACTTCCGGCTCTTCCCCGGCGAGGTGCACGCCCTGATGGGGGAGAACGGCGCCGGGAAGTCCACGCTGATCAAGGTGCTGACCGGGGTCCACCCGGCGGACGGCGGGGAGATGGTCCTGGCCGGGGAGCGGGTGCGGATCGCCGGGCCGCTGCAGGCCCAGCAGGCGGGCATCAGCACCGTCTACCAGGAGGTGAACCTCTGCCCGAACCTGTCGGTCGCGGAGAACATCTTCATCGGCCGCGAGCCGCGCCGCCTCGGCCTGATCGCCTGGGCCGAAATGCGCCGCCGGGCTGCCGAGTTGGTGCGCACGCTGGATCTGGACATCGACGTCAGCGCGCCGCTGGACAGCTACTCCATCGCCGTCCAGCAGCTGGTCGCCATCGTCCGCGCGGTCGACGTCTCGGCCAAGGTGCTGATCCTGGACGAGCCGACCTCCAGCCTGGACCGCGAGGAGGTGAGCCAACTCTTCGCCGTGATGCGGAGGTTGCGCGACCAGGGGGTCGCGATCCTGTTCGTCTCGCACTTCCTCGACCAGATCTACGAGATCTGCGACCGGATGACCGTCCTGCGCAACGGCCGGCTGGAGGGCGAGTACCTGACCAGCGAGCTCAACCAGGTCGACCTGGTCTCCCGGATGATCGGCTCCGAACTCGCCGGACTCGACCAACTCGCGGGCGGCCAGCGGGGCGAGCGCTCCGTCCCGGCCGCCGGGCCGGCCTTCCTGGAGGCCGAGGGCCTGGCCCGACGGGGCGCCGTCGAGCCGTACGACCTCGCGATCCGCCCCGGCGAAGTGATCGGTCTGGCCGGCCTGTTGGGGTCCGGCCGGACCGAGGCGGCCCGACTGCTGTTCGGCGCCGACCACAAGGACGGCGGCGCCGTGCGGATCAACGGCACCGAGGCCGACCTGCGTACCCCGCGTGACGCGATCGCCCACGGCATCGCGTTCTGCTCGGAGAACCGCAAGACCGAGGGCCTGGTCGGCGAGTTGACCGTCCGCGAGAACATCGTGCTGGCGCTGCAGGCGGCCCGCGGCTGGACCCGTCCGCTGTCGCGCACCGTGCAGGACGCGTTGGCGGAGCGCTGGATCCGCACCCTCGACATCCGCCCGGGCGACCCGGAGGCGCTGGTCCGCAACCTCAGCGGCGGGAACCAGCAGAAGGTGCTGCTGGCCCGCTGGCTGATCACCGACCCCAAGCTGCTGATCCTGGACGAGCCCACCCGCGGCATCGACATCGGCGCCAAGGCCGAGATCCAGAAACTGGTCGCGGACCTCGCCGAGAAGGGCATGGCGGTGCTGTTCATCTCCGCCGAACTGGAGGAGGTGCTGCGGCTCAGCCACCGCGTCGGCGTGCTGCGCGACCGCCGGATGGTCGCCCAACTGCGCAACGACGGCGCGCTCACCCCGGAGCGCGTCCTGGCCACCATCGCGAGCGGAGCGGAACAATGACCACGGCCCTGACCACCCCATGGGCCAGGGCGGTGACCCGGTCCCGGCTGTTCTGGCCGGCCGTGGTGCTGGCCGCGCTGCTGCTCGGCAACCTCGCCTTCACCCCGGACTTCTTCGCGATCCACCTCAAGAACGGTCACCTGTACGGCAGTTCGATCGACATCCTGCACTTCGGTGCCCCGCTGATCCTGGTGTCGCTCGGCATGACCCTGGTGATCGCCACCGGCGGCATCGACCTCTCGGTCGGCTCCACCGTCGCCATCGCCGGCGCGCTGGCCTGTCAGCACATCAGCCAGGCCGCCGACCCGGCGAGCCTCGGCACGGTGTTCGGCGCGGTGGGCATCGCGCTCGCGACGGCGGTGCTGCTGGGCGCGGCGAACGGTGTGCTGGTGGCCCGGGTCGGGGTGCAGCCGATCATCGCGACCCTGATCCTGATGGTCGCCGGACGCGGCGTCGCCCAGCTGATCACCGACGGCCAGATCATCACGATCACCAGCGAGCCGTACCAGCTCATCGGCGGCGGCTACTGGCTGGCGATGCCGTTCGCGATCCTGCTCAGCGGGCTGGTCGCAGTGCTGACGGCGCTGCTCACCCGCTCCACCGCGCTGGGCATGCTCCTGGAGTCGGTCGGCGGCAACCCGGTCGCCAGTCGGCTGGTCGGCATCCGGGCGATGCGCCTGGTCGGCCTGGTGTACGTGTTCAGCGCGCTGTGCGCGGCGGTCGCCGGACTGATGGTCTCCTCCAACGTCTCGGCGGCGGACGGCAACAACGCCGGCCTGTGGATCGAACTCGACGCCATCCTCGCGGTGGTGATCGGCGGGACCTCGCTCAACGGTGGCCGGTTCTCGATCGGCGGCACGGTCCTCGGCGCGCTGATCATCCAGACCCTCTCCACCACCGTCTACACGATCGGCATCCCGCCGGAGACCACGCTGGTGTTCAAGGCGTTCGTGGTGATCGCGGTCTGCCTGATCCAGTCGCCGAACTTCCGCGCCAAGGTCGCCAAGCGTGGCGCCGGACGCCACAGCGGGGCCCGACCCGCTCCAGCCACCACCACCACCAACACCAACCGGGAGGTCGGCGCGTGAACGCCAACGCCCTGCTGGCCAGAGTGCGCGGACAGATCCCGCTGCTGGTCACCTCCGTCCTGCTGGTGTCGATGTTCACCGCCGGATCGGTGCAGTACGACGGATTCTTCTCCGGGCAGGTGCTGCTCAACCTGCTGATCGACAACGCCTTCCTGCTCGTGGTCGCGGTCGGCATGACCTTCGTCGTGCTGACCGGCGGCATCGACCTGTCGGTCGGTGCGGTGGTGGCCCTGTCCACGATGGTCTCCGCCTGGCTGGTGGAGCAGCACGGCTGGCCGCCGTTGCTGGTCATCCCGCTGGTGCTGCTGATGGGTACGGCCGGCGGCTGGGTGATGGGGTGGGTGATCCACACCTTCGAGATCCAGCCGTTCATCGTGACGCTGGCGGGCATGTTCCTGGCCCGGGGCCTGTGCTACACGATCAGCATCGAGTCGATCTCGATCACCGACCCGTCGTACACCGCGATGGCGCAGACCCGGATCCCGCTCGGCGACCTGTTCATCTCGCCGAGCGTGCTGATCGCGCTGCTGGTGGTGGCGGCCGCGTTCGTCGTCCTGCACTACACCCGCTTCGGCCGGAACGTGTACGCGCTCGGCGGCAGCGAGCAGTCCGCCCTGCTGATGGGCCTGCCGGTGGCGCGGACCAAGACCACCGTGTACGCGATCAGCGGCTTCTGCTCGGCGCTCGGCGGCGTCCTGCTCACCTTCTACATGCTCTCCGGCTACGGGCTGCACGCGGTCGGCCTGGAACTGGACGCGATCGCCGCCGTGGTCATCGGCGGCACCCTGCTCACCGGCGGCTCCGGCTACCTGCTGGGCACCGTGCTGGGCGTGCTGGTGCTGGGCCTGATCCAGACCGTGATCAGCTTCCAGGGCACCCTCAGCTCGTGGTGGACCAGGATCGTGATCGGCGGGCTGCTGTTCGTCTTCATCGTCCTGCAGCGCCTGATCACCGCCCGCCGCCGATAGCCGGCGCGGTCCTCGGCGGTCCGCTCTCCTGCCCGAGGCCGAACGCCGGGCACTGAACATCGGGCACCGAACGCCGGGCACCGAACGTCTACCGCCGGTGGTGCGGCGGGGGAGGGGGAAGGGTGTCGGCGCCCGGTGCCGGCTCCGGCCAGACCAGCAGGACGGGGCAGGGGGCGTGGTCGACGACGAAGCGGGTGGCGGGGCCGAGGCTGTGTGGTCCCAGCCGGGAGCGGTCGCCGTCCCGGGCCAGGACCAGCAGCTCGGCCCCGTCGGCCGCCGAGACCACCTCGCGTTCGGCGCGGCCGGTGCGCTCCAACCGGGTGCAGGGGCGGGCGAGGCGCTCGGCGGCGGCGTCCAGGAGCTGCCGGGCGGAGGCGGCGGCGAGGTGTTCCACCTGGTCGCCGGGGTCGCGCTCGCGGTGGCCGCGCCCCAGCAGGCCGGCGAAGGCGCCGTGGGCGACGCCGGGGACGTCCTGGTCGTTGACGTGCAGCAGGACGAGCTCCGCGCCCTGCGGCGCGTGGACGCGGGCGGCGTCGACGCAGGCGGGCCAGGTGCCTTCGGCGATCCAGACGACGACGGTCACGGTGTCGGCCTCCTCATGCTCCGATGATCTGCAGGGACCCCCACAGTGCCACCACGGACAGCGTCAGGGCGGCGGGGACGACGAGCAGCCCGAGCCGGGTGAACTCGCCCAGGCCGAGCTCGGTGTCGTGCTCGCGGACGATCCGCCGCCACAGCAGGGTGGCCAGCGAGCCGGCGTAGGTGAGGTTGGGGCCGATGTTCACCCCCAGCAGCACGGCCAGCACGGCGCCGGAGCCGGAGGGCACGGCCAGCGGGAGCAGCACCAGGGTCGCGGGCAGGTTGTTGATGACGTTCGCCAGGACGGCCGCCAGCGCGGCGACGCCCAGCAGCGCGGGCAGCGAGGTGCCGGACGGGAGGAGGTGTCCGAGCGCGGAGGCCAGCCCGTTGTCCACCACCGCCCGGACCACGATGCCGAGCGCGAGGACGAAGGCCAGGAACGGCACGGCGGCCGAGCGGACGATCGCCACCGGGGTGGTGCGGCGCCGGGCGAGCGCCCGGACGGCCAGCACCAGCGCGCCGGCCATGGCCGCCCAGGCCGGATCGACGCCGACGACCGAGGTCAGGACGAAGCCGGCCAGCGTGCCCGCCACCGTGACCAGGGCGAACAGCGGCAGCTCCGGCGCCGCCACCTCGGTGCCGGCCGCGGTGCCCGCGTCCAGGTCGGCGGCGAAGAACCGGCGCAGCACCACGTACTCGACGGCGACGGCCACCAGCCAGGGCAGCGCCATCAGGGCGGCGAAGCGGGTGAAGCTCAGCCCGCTCGCGGTGAGGGCCAGCAGGTTGGTGAGGTTGGAGACCGGCAGCAGCAGCGAGGCGGTGTTCGACAGGTGGGTGCAGGCGTAGAGGTGCGGCTTGGGGCGGGCACCGAGCCGGGCCGCGGTGGCGAACACCACCGGCGTCAGCAGCACCACGGTGGCGTCCAGGCTGAGCACGGCCGTGATCACCGAGGCGACGACGAACACCTGCGCCAGCAGCCGGCGCGGACTCCCGGCCGCGGTGCGGGCCATCCAGGCCCCGCAGGCGCGGAACAGCCCCTCGTCGTCGCACAACTGGGCCAGTACCAGCACGGCCGCCAGGAACCCGATCACCGGCCCGAGCCGCTCCGCCTCGGCGACCGCGTGCGCCGACGGGATCGCGCCGGTGGCGACCACCAGCCCCGCGGCGGGGACGGCGACCACCGCCTCCGGCCACCCCCACGGCCGGGCCACCGCACAGACCAGCACCAGGACCAGCAGGCCGACGGACAGTGCTTCGGCGAACGACGTACTCAGGGTCCTGCTCCTCGCGGGCGGTGGTGACGGTGGTGCCGGCGGTGACGGCGGTCCCCATCGAACCAGAGCCTCCCGGGTCGCGGCACGTCGGGCGGGGCGGGAGCACAGGAGCCGTGCCGGCGGCCGTACGCATCACCGATCGGGCGGGACCGGCCGCAGCGGTCACCGGGCCCGTGCTGTCCGCGGTGCGTCCTGCGGTCGCGGTCGCGGCCTCGGCGCGGCCTCGGCGGCCGGGGCGTCGGCGGCCCAGCGGCGGGCGAGGACGGCGCACACCATCAGCTGCACCTGGTGGAAGAGCATCAGCGGCAGCACCATCAGTCCGGCCGCCGCGCCGGGGAAGAGGACGGCGGCCATCGGGACGCCGCTGGCCAGGCTCTTCTTGGAGCCGCAGAAGACGATCGCGATCAGCTCGCCCCGGTCGAACCCGAGCCGGCGGCCGCCCAGCAGGGTCACGGTCAGCACCAGCGCCAGCAGCGCGGACTCGACCACCAGGAGGGCGGCCAGCCGGGGCAACGAGAGCGTGCCCCACATCCCGCCGCCGACGGCGGCGCTGAAGGCGCTGTAGACGACCAGCAGGATCGAGCCGCGGTCCACCAGGGCGAGGGCGGCGCGGTGGCGGGCGGTCCAGGGGGCGATCCAGCGGCGCAGCAACTGCCCGGCGGCGAACGGCAGGAGGAGTTGTTCGGCGATCTCCAGCACGGTGCCGGCCGAGATGCCGCCCCCGGTGTGCAGCAGCACGGCGGCGAGCAGCGGGGTCAGGAGGATGCCGAAGAGGCTGGAGAAGGTCGCGCTGCAGACCGCGGCGGCGGTGTTGCCGCGGGCGATCGAGGTGAAGGCGATCGAGGACTGCACGGTGGAGGGCAGCAGGGTCAGGAACAGCAGGCCCTGGTAGAGCTGCGGGGTCAGGACGGTCGGCACCAGCAGGTGGGCGGCCGTCCCGAGCAGGGGGAAGAGGACGAAGGTCACCGTGAGCACGGTGTCGTGCAGTCGCCACTGTTTGAGGCCGTCCCAGGCTTCGCGGGCGGAGAGCCGGGCGCCGTAGAGGAAGAACAGGACGGTGACCCCGCCGGTGGCGGCATCCGAGACGACCGGTGCGGCGGCGCCGCGTGCGGGGAGCAGGGCGGTGACACCCAGGGCCAACTGGTCTGGCAGGACCGGCTGGTGTGGGCCGCGGCGGAGGACTTCCGGCTCGACCACCCGGCGGAGCCGCTGCCGCTCATCGTCTACCCGCCGCCCAGCATCACCCGGGCCCGCGCCCTGGACGCCTGCGAACGCGAGGGCCGCCCCTGGCGGATCGCCTGCACCAGCACCAGCCTGTCCGGGGTCCGGGCCGCCGCCCTGGCCGGCCTCGGCGTGGTGCCGCACGCCCGCAGCCTGATCCCGTCCGACCTGCGCCCCTTGCCCGACCAGTCGGGCCTGCCGGACCTGGGCACCACCGACTTCGCCCTCACCACGGGGCGCACCACGGCCCGTGGCCCGGCCCAGGCGCTGGCCCGGGCCGTCCTCGCGGACGCGTTCCGGCTGCACCGCGCGCCCACGGCGGCGGAGGCATCGGCCCCGGTGGAAACCCGCTGGTGAGGGGTGTTCGGGGCAACGTAGACTCCCGTGCTCGTGACCGAGACCACCGCCGCCGCTCCGATACCCGGCCCCGCCGACCTACCGCCCGTCACCCCGCCCGCCACCTTGCCGGACACCCCGCCGGCCACCTCGCCGGGTGCTGACGCCGAGCTCGTCGCCGCGGCCGTGGCCGCCGCCGGGCGCGGCATGGTCGGCCGGGAGACGGTGGCCGAGGTGGTGGCGCTGTGCGCCGTCGCCGGGGAGCACCTGTTGGTGGTCGGCGCGCCCGGGACGGCGAAGTCGGAGGCGGTCCGGCGGGTCGCCGCGCAGCTCGGCGGGCGGTACTTCGAGTACCTGCTCGGCCGCTTCACCGAGCCCAACGAACTGTTCGGACCGGTCGACCTGCGCCGACTCCGGGAGGGCCGGGTCGAGTTCGAGACCGCCGGGATGCTGCCCGAGGCCGACATCGCCTTCCTGGACGAAGTCTTCCTCGGCTCGACCGCTGTCCTGAACACCCTGCTCGGCCTGCTCAACGAACGGGTCTTCCGGCGCGGCGGCACCGTGCTCGCCAGTCCGCTGCGGATCTGCGTCGGCGCGGCCAACCACCTGCCCGAGGACCCGGCGCTGGCCGCCTTCGCCGACCGGTTCCTCGCCCGGGTCTTCGTCGAACCCGTCGTCGACGCCCGGCTGGAGGAGCTCCTGGAAGCCGGCCGCCGCCCGGCCGCGCCCGCGACCACCGGCGACCTGCTCGGCGCCCTCGACCGGCTGACCGCCGCCGCCCGCGGCTGCGACCTCGACGCCGTCACTCCGCTGCTGGCCACCGCGCTGCGCCGACTGCGCTCGGCGGGCGTCCCGGTCAGCGACCGGCGGGCCGTGCGCTCGCAGAACCTGGTCGCCGCGGCCGCCGTCCTGGACGGTCGCACCGCCGCCTCCGCCCGCGACCTCTGGGTGCTCCCGCTGATCGCCCCCACCGCCGACACCCAGGCGCTCGCCCGCGAGGCCCTCGCGGACCTGATCGACCGGGCCGCCAACCGCAGCCTGGCGCACACGGCGGAGGAACTCTCCCGCAGCAGCGCGGCCCGCGCCGAGCGCCTGCTGCGTACGGGCACCGCGCTGCTCGCCGAACACGGCGGGCTGCCGGACGGTCAGGACTCCCGGCTGCGGCTGGAGGCCGTGCTGCGCGAGATCGACGCCGGCTTCGACCCGGCGGACCTGTCGGCGCCGCTGACCGGGCTCCGGGCCGGACTGGTCGCGGCGGTCACCGCGGGTGCGGCGGTCGCACCGGTCGCACCGGTCACCGCGGGTGCGGCGGTCGCCTCCCCGTGACCGGTGCCCCGCTCCGCTGGGAGCGCCGTGAACCACCGCTGGAACCGGTCGCCGCCCTCGCCCTCGGCACCGCCGTCCCCGCCCTCGCGGCCGCGACGCGCTCCCGGCTGGCGGCCGGGCACCGGCTCGCCGTGGCGGCCGACGGGACGGCGCTGCTGGTCCTCGGCGAGGCGCCGGACCTGCCCTGGGCGGACGGCGCCCGCTACCTGGGCGAGGACGACGGCGTGCTGGTGCCGACCACGGCCCGCCCGCAGCCCGGGGCGGCCCTGTGGCGGGTCGCGCTGGGGGCGGCGGACGGGCAGTTGTGCGTGCTCGTCCCCGGCCACGCGCTGGTCGGTGACCGGCCGGCGCCCGTCCGAGGCCCGGCGGACCTGGACCGCTTCATGGAGCCCGCTAGCGGGGAGCCCGGCAGTGGGGAGCCCGGCAGTGAGGAGCGGGCCATCGGGGAGCCCGGCATCGGGGAGCCGGGCGGAGGCGTCGCGCGGAGCGGCGGGGAACGGGTGCGCGAGCAGGGAGGACCTGGACGGTGGAGCGGTACGACGCGGAGCGGAGCGGAAGCGTGAGCAGCGGGGCGACGGTCGGGGTGGCGGAGCCGGTCCGCCCGGCCGACCGGCCGGCGCGGGTGCGTGGCCGGTGACCGCCGCACTCGCGCCCTGGGCCGGGACGCTGTCCGCGCTCACCCCCGAACTCGCCACCGCGCTCGGCCCCCTGCTGCGCCGCCTGGACGCCCTGATCGGCGTGCCCGAGCCCGTCGCCGGGTCCGAGGGCGAGCCGGACGGCTACGGCGGTCTGGCCCGCGGCCGACGGCCGGAGCGGCTGCTGCCCTCCGAGTGGCTGCTCGCCGAGGAGTACCCGGAGGAGTTCCTGCGCCGGTGGACCGAGGGTGAACTCCTGGAGCTGGAGACCGAGTTGCGTGCCCCCGAGGGCCGCGGCCAGGTGGTCGTGCTGGTGGACGCCGGACCGGCCCAGGCGGGCGCGGCGCGGCTGGTCCAGCTGGCCGCGCTGCTCGTGCTGCACCGCCGGGCGGCGGCCCGGGGCAGCGAACTGCTGGTCGGCGTCCTGGGGGACCCGCCCGGGCGGCTGATCGGCGGCGACCTCGCCGAACTGCTGCCGCGCTGGCTCAAGGCCCGTCAGCACACCGACCCCGAACCCGAGGACGTCCGGTACGCGGAGCGCGCGCTGGACCCGGCCGCGCAGTGCTGGTTGCTCACCTCGCCCCGGCTGGCGGCCCGGCTGCCCGCCCGGCGGCGCACGGTGGCGAGCGAGGAGACGGGCTGGAACGCGACGGGCGTCGCGCGGGTGACGGTCCGGGTGGACGGCGCACCGGCCGTCGAGCTGCCGCTGCCCCCGGCGAGGGTCGCCGTGCGGGCGCTGCGCGGCAGCGGCTTCCGGGCCTCCGCGCAGTTGGACGCCCAGCTGCCCGCGGTCGGCGGGGCGCTGCCCGCGTTCACCACCGACGCGGCCACCCTGCTGGCCCGGGGCTGGCGCGCCGACGTGCTGATCGCCGTGGCGTTGTCGGGCGGACACCCCGACGGTGCCGCCCGGCCGCGCCGTCACGAGCTGTTCGGCCCGGTGATCGCGGCCGCGCGCACCAGCGGGCGGCTGCTGGCGCTGTGCGTGCGCAACGACCGGCTGGAACTCCACGTGAGCGGACGGGCGTTGAGCGGCTCCGACGGCTACCGGGTCAAGTCGGCGACCGTCGGCCTGCCGGAGATCGGCTCCCCGGAGTTCGCCGAGCTGATGGCCCAGCCGGTGCTCCCGCTGCTGCGCGAGGGCGACGCCCTGGTGCTGCCGGTGGCCGGCCGCTGGCGCCGGATCGAGCGCGGCGGACGGGTGTCGGCGGACGGACCGGTCGTCTCCACCGAGGGCGGACAGCCGTTCCGGCGCGGGCGGGAACCCCGGCTGTCGCCCGCCCCGCTGCCCGCCGGCGCGGCCGGGGCGCCGCACCTGGTGCACGGCGGCGGTGCCGTCGGCTGGTCGGAGGACGGGCGGACCTGGGAGGTCCGTCCGAGCCGGGGCGAGCACCGCCGGATCCGCCTCGGGGAGGGGGAGACCGAGGTGATCGGACTGGTCGAGGACGGCTTCGAACCCGTCCTGATCACCTGCACCCGGGCCGCGGGGCTGGTCCGCGCCGTCCGGGCCGACGGGGTCCGTACGCTCACAGCGCTCTCCGGCGGTACGACCGCCCCGGCCGTCCACCCCCGGCTGCCGCTGCTCGCCGCCGAACCCCGCCCGGGCCGGGTGGTCGTCGCGAACGCGACCGACGGGCGCACCCACGCCGTGATCAGGAGTGCCCACTGATGAGCAGTTCCCCGACGAGCAACCGCGTGGCGAGCAGTCCCGTCGTGGGCAGCCCCGTCGTGGGCAGCCCCGTGCCGGGCGCCCCGGTGGTCGACGCGGCCGGGTTCCTCCTCGACGTGCCGCTGATCGGCGCCGCCGAGGCGGCCCAGCGCGTCCTCGCGCACTGGCAGGACGGCGCCCGGCTGAGTGAACTGCCGGACGGTCGCTGGCTGTTGCGGCTGGCCGAGCCGGTGCGGACCCGCACCGACCGGGCACCCGGCGCGCCGCTGCAGCTCGCCGGACAGGTCCTGGTGGCGAGCCCCGGGCAGACCGGCCGACCCGGTGAACTCGTGCTCGCCACAGGTGCACTGACGGTTCGTCATGTCATCTCCGAGCTACGGCCGGTGGACCCCTCGGAGTGGCTGGACCTGAGCGGGCTCACGCTCCACCGGCTGGGGCCGGTCGGCACCGCCGTCGAGGCCGAACCGGTCGGGACGGACCTGCCACGCCCGGCCGCCGTGGACCTACGGGCCGTGGCCGGCATCCCCGGGCGCAGCCGACGGGCCGGACGGCTGCTGGGCGAGCCGGGTCCAGGTGCCGCGAGGGCGCGCCGGATCTCCGGGGTCGTGACCGCCCTGGTGTTGGCGCTGGGTCTGTCCTTCCTGGCCTCGGTCGTGGCGACCGGAGTGCCCAGGGCACCCGTGATCGTCCTTCCGGTGCTGGTCGGCGGCTCCGCCGGACTGACGTACCGCTGGTACTCCCGGGTCCGTCCGGGTGTCCGGTTCGGCCGACCCGGCGGCAGCGGCCGGCCCGGCGCGGCCTCGGGCGCCCCCGTTCAGCAGCGCCGGCCCCGGCAGCGTCCGCCCCGGCGTCCGCGCGGCCAGTGGCTGGCCCGGTTCGCCCTGCGCGGCCCCGCCGGGGCGCTCCTCCGGGAGCGCCACGCCCGCTACCTGCACCAGCTCTCCCGCTCCTTCCGGCAGCGCCGCTGGGAGGACGCCCTGCGCGACGCGATCCGGCTCTCCGGCGCCGACGGCCGCCCGGAGCAGGGCCTGCTGACCCTGCGCCTGCCCGACCGCTTCACCGGCGCCCTGCGGCCCAGCGCCCAGGAGCGCGGCGGGGCGCCGCTGGCGCTCCCGCTCAGCGGCCCGACCGTCCACGAGTACCTGACCGGCCTCTACCGGGACGCCGCCGAGGCCCTGGAGCGCGACGGCCGGATCGACGAGGCCGCCTACGTACTCGCCGACCTGCTGGCCCAGCCCGCCGAGGCCGTCGCCCTGCTGGACCGGCACGGCCGCACCGCCCAGGCCGCCGAACTCGCCGAGGGCCGCGGCCTGGCCGCGGAACTGGTGGTCCGGCTGCACTGGCGGGCCGGGAACCGGGAGCGGGCGGTGCGGATCGCCCACCGGCGCGGCGCCTTCGCCAGCGCCGTCGAGCGGCTCACCGCCACCGAGCCGGCGGCCGCCCGTGAGCTGCGCACCGTCTGGGTGGACCACCGCCGCCGGGCCGGGGACCGGCTGGGCGCGGTCGAGGCCGCCTGGCCGGACGAGACGCTGCGCCCGGGCGTGCTGCCGGACCTGCGGGAGGCCGCCGAACTCGGCGGTGCGACCCGCGGGCGGGCGCTGGTCCACCTGCTGGCGCTCGGCGAGGACGTCGCGGAGCCCGTCCGGGCCCTGCTCGCCGAGGCCGGGCCGAGCGCCGCCGGGCCGAGTGCCGCCGGGTCGAGCGCCGCTGAGCCGGGGTCCACCGAGCCGAGTGCCACCGAGTGCGCGGCCGCCCTCGCGGCCCTCGCCGAGCTGCGGTGCGCCGACCCGGCCGTCGACCGCGAGCTCACCACCCGCGCGGTACGCTCCCTGGTCCGCACCGGCGGACTGCCCGGCCGCGCCGCCGTACGCTCCGAAAGCACCGTCCACACCCGGCTGTTGAAGCGCGCCGACCCGCTGGCCGCCGCCGACCTGCCGAAGCCCCGGCGCACCGGGCCCGGCCGGAGCGGGGCGCTCACCGTCACCGCCGCCGACCGCCCCGGCACCCTGCCGGTCCTGGACGCGGCCCGGCTGGACTCCGGCCTGGTGCTGGTGGCCTGCGGTCAGGCCGGCGTACGGCTGCTCGGCCCGGACGGCCGGACCCGCGCCCGCTGGGACGTGCCCGCCGAGCAGCTGGTGGTCGCCGACCACGGCGGCACCGTGCTGCTGGTCGCCCGCTACGGGACGGTCCGCGAACTGTTCCGGCTCGACCTCGCCACCCGCCGGGTCGAGCGGTGGACGGCCCTGCGGGTGCGCGGGATCGTCCCCTCCTACGACGGCCGCCACCTGCTCACCGTCGACCAGGACGGCATCGCCGTGCTCGACACCCGCGCCGCCCGCCCGACCGTCGTCCACCGCGAACTCGGCAACGACCAGCAGGCCGTGGGCCGGATCGCCCGCACCCCCGCGAGCTGCGCCGTGGTCGTCCACACCCGGGCCGGCGGCCACACCGCCGAACTGACCGAACTGTGGCGCTGGGACCAGCCCGGCTGGGAGCTGCGCGCCCGGCAGCAGGTCGAGCTCGACGACTCCGTCGACCGGGTGGCACTCGCCGACGGACGGCTGCTGACCGCCCGCCCCGGCGAAGCCCCCGGCGCCAGCGTGCTCCGCTGGACCGGCCGGGGCAGCGCCGAGCAGACCGTCACCGGCCCCCCGGTGGTGCTCGGCGCCGACGGCACCCACTGGGCGTTCACCGAGCGCTCCGAGGACGGCCTGCGGACCACCGTCGGGGGCGCCTCCGGGGCCGCCTTCACCGCCCTGCTGCCCGGGGCGGCGACCGACCCCGTGCTCCGGCTGCGCGCGCACGCCGGGGCGGTGACCTGCTGGCACCGCAGCGGGCGGGTGTTCGCGGTGCGCGCGGACGGTGCCGAGCTGCTGGCCAACCTGCGGGTCACGGCGGGCTGACGGAGGTTTGCCAGATGGCGTTCGAGGAGGTGGGCCGGTGTCCTGGCCAGTGGTGATCGTCGTCGTCCCGGCGGAGCGGCGTGCGGAACTGGAGCTGCGCTTCCGCGCACTCGGCCCGTTCCGGCAGCAGGCGCCGCAGGACGATCGGGTGCACTGGGGCGGCAGCTCGTACGCCCTCGACCTGTCGGGGGAGGTCCTGCGCGACTTCGAGCCCGAGGACGTCGAAGAGCTCACGGCCCGGATCGGGGAGCCGTACGCCGTCCGCGTGGCGAGCGAGTCGATGGCCGCGGCTCGGGCCCTGCTGCGGCACGTGCTGCCCGGCCTGGCCGCGATCGTCGACACCGACCACTGGGAGCTCATTCCCTCCGACGACTTCCTCGGCCTCCTCGCCCGTCACCCCGAGTGGGACTGGCGCCGCCTCCCGAGCACGGAACTCCCCGGCGTGTCCGGCGAGCCCGGCGCGTCCGGCGGTGGGGAGAGGTAGGCGTCAAGGCGAGCCCGGCGCGTCCGGCGGTGCGGAGAGGTAGGCGTCCAGGCGGGCCGCGGCGGTGAGCATGGCGCGGCCCCGGGCGGTGAGCCGCTGCTGCCAGCTGTCGAGGGCCGCGGCCAGGCCGGCCGTGCCGCCCGCCGTGCGGACCTGCCGGAGGACGGTGGCGATGTGGGCCAGCGGGTGGCCGCCGCGGCGTAGCAGGTGGGCCAGTTCGGCGTCGCGGACGTCCTCGGGGCGGTAGTACCGATGCCCGCCGGGGCGGTCGCGGGCCGGGGTGAGGATGCCGGCCGTCTCCCAGGTGCGCAGGGTGGCGGGGGTGAGGTCGAGCCGGTGGGCGAGTTCGCCGATGCTCAGCGGGCCGGGGAGGGTGGTCGCGGCCCGGGTGGGCGGGTGCGCCGAGGTGAGGTGGTCGACCGCGCGGCGGACGATGGCGAGGGTCTCCCGGTCGCGCAGCAACTGGGCGTGGCCCCGGTCGAGCGCCGTCAGCGCCTCGTCCGGACGGTCGGCATTGACGGCGGACATCACCAGGCCCGCCGTCGCATGCCCGAAGGCCGCGACGAGGGAGAGGAAGGCCCGCAGCGCGGCGGCGTGGCGCTCGGTGTAGATCCGGTACCCGGTGGGGGTGCGCTCGGCGGGCGGCAGGAAGCCGTCACGCTCGTAGTTGCGCACCGCCTGGGTCGAGAGGCCGTGTTCGCGGGCGAGGTCGGCAGGGCGCACGGCGGCGACCTCCTGGTTTGAGACTTTTCATCGGGAATGCCGGGCCGAGACGAGAAAAGTCTCAACCGAGCCTTCAAGGATACGCTTGAGGTTCATGAGCCAGGACATCTTCATGACCCAGAACATCGGAGACTTCCGCACCCCTTCCTGCGAACTGCTGGCGCTCGGCGAGCCGACGCACCAGGAACCGGCTTTCGGGCTGGTCCGCAACCGGCTGTTCGCCCAACTCGTGGCCCAGGGCTTCCGCTCGATCGCCCTGGAGACCGACCGGGTGGCCGCGCTGGCGGTGGACGACCACGTCCGGCACGGCGTCGGCACCCTCGACGCCGTGCTCGCCGAAGGCTTCACCCACGGCTTCGGCGCCCAGCAGGCGAACCGCGAACTCGTCGCCTGGATGCGCGAGTTCAACCGTGACCGGGAGGCCGCGGAGCAGGTGGCGTGCCACGGCTTCGACCTCCCCACCGAGAACACCACGGCGCCCAGCCCGCGCCGCTACCTCGAACACGCCCGTGACTATCTCCAACTCGACCTGGACGTCGCCGCCCTGACGGGGGAGGACGAGCGCTGGGAGCGTGAGGAGGCGATCCTCGACGCCGCCGCGTCACCCGGAGCCACCCCCGAGGCCGAACGGCTGCGCCGTACCGCCGACGATCTGCTCAACCAACTCTACGTGCGCGCACCGGACTTGATCGCCGCGACCTCGCACGCCGAGTGGCTCCGGGTCGGTGTCCACCTGCGCGCCGGACTCGGAGTGCTGCGCTACCACGCCCAGGCGGCGGTCCAGGGCCTGGGGACGAGCGCCCGGATCTCCGGTCTGATCAGGATGCGGGACGCCCTGATGGCGCAGAACCTGCTCGACATCCGCGCCGTCGAGGCCCGGCGCGGGCCGACCCTGGTGTTCGCCCACAACCGGCACCTCCAGCGCAACCCGAGCGCCTGGTCCCAGGACGAACTGGACTGCGGATGGAACGGCGCCGGCCACATCGTCGGCTCGCTGCTGGAGGAGCGCTACGTCTTCGTCCCGGGGAGCCTCGGACGCAGCGCCACGCTCGGGCTCGGCGAGCCGGCGCCGGGGACGTACGAGGCGCGGCTGCAAACCGGCGCCGGCGCCTGGCGGTTGACCGCCCCGCCGGTCTCGGGCACGGCCCGTACCCGGACCGACACCACCCCGCGCCAGGGCTACTTCCCGCTCGACCCGGAGACCCTCGACGGCGCCGCCGCGCTGCTGCACATCGTCGACGGCGGCGCTGTGGGGGACGGAGGCGCTGTGGGGTAGTCCGTCGTCACGGCCCCGGGTAGGCCGCCCGCAGGTGGGCGACCAGGGCGGCGGTCGGCGGTGTAGGTGGCCGGAGCGGGCGCGGAGCGCTTCACGGGGTGGGGCCGGCCGGGGTTACCGGCCCCCCCCCCCCCCGCCAAAATCCCCCCCCACAAATAAACCCCCCCGGGCCCGGGGGTGGGGCGCCGGGGGGGCCCCGGACAGAACGCCGT
>NZ_JBIWAQ010000003.1:0-42692 GCF_044760155.1 Kitasatospora sp. NPDC098652 | reverse complement strand
GCGGGGGGGGGGGGGGGGGGGGGGGGGGGGGGGGGGGGGGGGGGCGGGGGGGGGGGGGGGGGGGGGGGGGGGGCCCCCCCCCCCCCCCCACCCCGGGTCCTTCTGCCACCGTCAGAATGCTCCCCGGCTGACGCCTGGATGGCGCCTCGGTGGCGCCCGGGATCAGAGCGAGTCGCAGTACCGCGCGAACGCGGCCTGGGTCCCGGCGCCGGCCAGGCCGCCGACGGCGATGCAGGCCACGGCCGTGGCACCGACGACCGCCTTCATCAGAACGTTCGAGCGCATGTGCAGCCCCCTTCGGTACACCCGTGGGACGGGTGGGTTGTCTGGACACCGTCACTCTGGCACGGAGACCGCCGCCCACGAACCGAACCGGTCCGGATGGCCGGTACTGCGCCCTCACTGGCCGACCGGCGGAGCTTCGAACCCGAACCTCCGCCTCCACCTACGGATCCGCCCGCCCCGCCGGTGACCGCCCCGCCGGGCGGCCACCGGGTCAGGGCAGGACCGGTCACGCCCCGCCGACGGCGGGGTACTCGGCGTGCGGGTCGGCGGCGATCTGCCGGAGGGCCTCGAGGACCAGCTCGCCGAGCCGCGCCCCGGTGCCCGCCAGGGGGCTGTCCACCCCCACGGTGACGGACAGCGCGCGTTCCCCGGTGTGCGGGGAGCGGGTGAGTTCCAGCATCAGCGGGAAGCTGTGCCGGTCGGAGAACCACCAGTCGCCGGTGCGGATCCGGGCGAGCGCGTCGAGGTCGTCGAAGGCGTGGAAGTCGGTGTAGTTGAAGGCGACTTCGAACAGGCGGTGGTCGCGCCCGACCAGCTGCTGCATGGCGGCGAGCGGGTACCGCCGGTGCGGCTGCCGCTCCCGCTCGGCGTCGAACGCGGCCCGGGCGAGGTCGGCCCAGCGGCCACCGTCGACCCGGACGTGCACCGGCACCATGTTGAGCAGCAGGCCCAGGACGAGGTCCCCGCCCTCCTGCTCCATCCGGCCGTTGACCTGCATCGCGCCGACGGTGTCGGCGCGGCCGGTGAGCCGGCCCAGCGCCCAGGCGTGGGCGGCGTAGTAGACGCTCTTCGCCGGAATGCCCAACTCGGCTGCGACCAGGTCGAGTTCGGCGTCGAGCTCGGCCGGGAGCGGCGCGTGGAAGGCGAACTCGTCGGTGCTGCCGCCGCCGGGCAGGACCGGCAGCTCGGCGGCCGGTGCGGTGGCCGGGAGCAGCCCGGCCCAGTAGTCCCGGGCCGCCGGGTCGGCGAGGGCGGCCTGCTCGGCGGCGACGAAGTCGCGGTACCTGGTCCGCGGCAGCTCGGGCAGAGCGGCGTCCGTCGCGCCGAGCCGGGCGTCGTAGGCCAGCAGGAGTTCCGTCATCAGCCGGGCGAGGCTCCACCCGTCGAGGATGGAGTGGTGGACCGCCAAGGACAGTTGGAAGGCCTGCGGGCTGTCGTGCAGCACGGCGCAGCGCACCAGCGGCGGCTCGTCGAGGTAGAACGGATCCGCCTTCTCCCGCTCCCACCAGGCGTGCAGCAGGGCTTCGCGTTCCTTGTCGCCCAGCTCCGGGCCGTGGTGGCGGTCCTCGACCGTGAGCGGGACGAGGGCCTGCCGGTGCACCAGCTGCATCGGCTCGCGGAACCGGCCGAGGTGGAAGGAGGTCCGCAGGATCTCGTGCCGTCGGCCCAGGTCGGCGAGCGCGGCCTCCAGCGCGGTCCGGTCGAAGGCGCCGTCCACCCGGACGCTGATCAGGTCGTGGTACAGGCCCGACTCCTCGTCGTCCGCGAGCTCGCACTCGTAGACGATGGCCAGCTGCATCGCCGCGGTCGGGTAGGCGTCCGTCACGTCCTCGGGCAGCGAGTCCGGGTCGAGGTCGGCCAGGGTGGTGGAGAGCGGCGCCGGTTCGGCCGGTCCGGCCGGTTCCTCGGCGGTGGCGGTGAGCTCGCAGTGGCGGGCCAGCTCGGCAACCGTGGGATTGCGGAAGATGCTCTCGATGGTCACCGGCAGTCCGGCCGCCCGGGCGGCCACGCCGAGCCGGATGGCGATGATGGAGTCGCCGCCGACGGCGAAGAAGTTGGCGTGCACGTCGGGCTCGTCGCCGCGCAGTACCGTGTGCCACACCTCGGCGAGCCGGCGCTCCGTCTCGGTCCGCGGAGCGGTGCGGGCGGCCGGGGCGGCCTGGGTGCCCGGTGCGGCGGCCGCCTCGGTGCCGGGCGCCGGCAGCTGGGTCTTGTCGAGCTTGCCGTTGGCGGTGAGCGGCAGGGCGGGCAGCTGGACGAAGGCCGCCGGGAGCATGTGCGCGGGCAGTCGCTGCGCCAGTGCGGAGCGGACGGACTCCGCGTCGAGCGGCCGGCCGGGGGCGGGCACCAGGTAGCCGACCAGCCGCGGCACCCCGGGGGTGTCCTCGCGCAGCACACAGGCGGCGCTGCGCACCCCGGGCTGGTCGAGCAGTGCGCGCTCGATCTCGCCGAGCTCGATCCGGAAGCCGTGCAGCTTGATCTGCTGGTCGGCCCGGCCCCGGTACTCGAGTTCGCCGTCCGGCAGGCGGACGGCGAGGTCGCCGGAGCGGTAGAGCCGCTCGCCCGGGGCACCGAACGGGTCCTGGACGAAGCGCTCGTCGGTCAGCTCGGGGCGGTTGAGGTAGCCGCGGGCCACCCCCGGGCCGCCGATGTACATCTCGCCCTCGGTGCCCGGCGGGACCTCGGCCATCCGCTCGTCCAGGACGTGCACCCGCAGGTCGCCGATCGGGCGGCCGATCGGGCTGGTCGATCCGGTGAGATCGGCGATACCGATCGGACGGACGGTCACGTGGACGGTGGTCTCGGTGATCCCGTACATGTTGACCAGGCGCGGCCGGGCGGTGCCGTAGCCGCCGGCCCAGCCGCGCAGCATCGCCGGGTCGAGCGCCTCGCCGCCGAAGACGACCGTGCGCAGGGCGAGCGGCGGGAAGCCGGCGTCCTCGGCGACGGCGGCCAGGTGCCGGAAGGCCGTCGGCGTCTGGTTGAGGACGGTCACCTGCTCGGTGCGCAGGAGCTCCAGGAAGGCCATCGGGTCACGGCTGACCAGGTAGGGGACGAGGACGAGGCGGCCGCCGTACAGCAGCGGCCCCCAGAGCTCCCAGACCGAGAAGTCGAAGGCGATCGAGTGGAACAGGGTCCAGACGTCGTCGGCGTCGAAGCCGAAGTCCGCGGTGGTGGCGGTGAAGAGCCTGGTCACGTTGGCGTGGGTGACGACGACGCCCTTGGGCTTTCCGGTCGAGCCGGAGGTGTAGATCACGTAGGCGACGTTGTCCGGTCCCACCCCGGACCGCGGCGGCCGCACGGACTCGTCGTCGGCCGACCGGCCGTCCCCCGGCCCGCCGTCCTGCGGCCCGTCCCGGTGCGGTCCGTCCCCGAGCGGTCCGTCCCCGAGCGGCCCGTCCCCGAGCGGCCCGTCGAGCCGGACCAGGGTGCGCTCCGCGGAGCCGAGCAGCGGCTCGCAGGACTCGGCGTCCCCGACGAGCAGGCGGCAACCCGCGTCGGTGAGGGTGGCGTCCAGCCGGGCGGCCGGGTGGCGCGGGTCGAGCGGCAGGTAGCCGGCGCCGGACTTGAGGATGGCCAGCAGGCCGACGACCAGGTCGACGGTGCGCTCGGCGCACAGGCCGACGAGCTGTTCGACGTCGGCGCCGTGCCGGCGGAGGCGGTGCGCCAGCCGGTTGGCGGCCCGGTCGAGCTCGGCATAGCTGAGCCGGCGGGTGCCGTCGGTGACGGCGATCGCCTCCGGGTGGCGGGCGGCCACCTCGGCGAAGACCTCGTGCAGGCAGCGGCCCTGCCAGTCCGGTGCGCCGTTCGGCGTCGCGGCGGCGGCCTGCACGGGAACGGCCGAACGGTCCGGGCCAGTCGCGTGGTCGGGCCGGTCGAGGGCCGAGGCGAGCAGCTCCACGTACCGGTCGAGCAGGGCCGCGGTCCGCTGCTCGGTGAACAGGTCGGTGCTGTACTCGGCGCTCAGCACGAACTCCTCGCCGTCCTCGTGGACTTCGAGGGTCAGGTCGAACTTGGCGGTGCCGTTGTCCACGGTCCGCGGCCGCACGGTCAGGCCCGCCAGTTCGGCGTGCGGGCGCAGCGGCCCCTGGTAGGCGAGGGCGACCTGGGCCAGTGGGGTGCGGGAGAGGTCACCGGCCGGGGCGAACTCGGCGGCCAGCCGCTCGAAGGGCACGTACTGGTGCTCGACGGCGTCGAGTGCCGAACCGTGGGCTTCCTTCACGGCCTCCCGGAAGCTGCCGCCGCCCGGCCGCAGCCGGACCGGCACGGTGTTGGTGAAGAACCCGACGACGTCCTCCAGCGCGGGCTCCGGCCGGCCGTCCGTGGGGGAGGCGACCAGGAGGTCCTGGCGGCCGGTCAGTTCGCCTAGCAGCAGGCCGTACGCGGCGAGGCAGACCGCGTACGGGGTGGTGCGGGTGGCCGCGGCGAGCTCGCGGGCCGCCGTCAACAGGGCGGAGCCGGTGCGCCGGGTGACCCGGCGGCCGCGGTGGCTGCGGACCTCGGGGCGCGGGTGGTCCGCGGGGAGGTCGAGGGTGGTGGGGGCGTCCTGGAGGTAGCCGCGCCAGGGGGCGAGCCGGGCGTCGGCGTCCGGGGCGGCCGCGAGCTCCTGCTGCCAGTGGGCGAAGTCCCGGTAGGACAGCGCCGGTTCGGGCAGGGCTTCGTCCGGGCCGCCGGTGTGCCGCCGGTAGGCCCGGGCGAGGTCGCGGTCGATGACGTCCAGGGTCCGGCCGTCGGCGATCAGATGGGGGAGGACCAGCACCAGCAGGTGGTCGTCCTCGCCCAGCCGGAACAGGGCCGGCCGCGGCAGCGGCTCCCGGCCGAGGTCGATGTGCTCGGCGGCCAGTCGCGCCGCCCGGTCCAGGGCCGTCTGCTCGGGTGCCGGGTGCCCGCTCAGGTCGGTGGTGCGCAGCGGTACGCCGGCGTCGTGCACCCGGGTGTCGAGCTCGCCGTCGACGAGCAGGAAGGTGGTGCGCAGCTGCTCGTGCCGGCGGGCCACCGACGCCCAGGCGGCCTCCAGCGCCGCCCGGTCGAGCGGACCGTGCAACCGGGTGGCCGCCGCCACGTTGTAGGAGACGCCGGCGGCGGGGCTGAGGTGGTCGAGGAACCAGAGCCGGCGCTGGCCGAGCGAGTACGCGGGGCCCTCGCCGGGCGCCCGGCGCACCGGGGGCAGGGCGGCCGCCCGGGTCGGGGAGCCGTCCGCGCGGTGGCGCAGCCGCTGGTCGAGCAGGTGGGCCAGGCCGGTGACGGTCCGGGCCTCGAAGAGCTCCCGCACGGTGAGGTCGGCGCCGTGGCGCCCGCGGATCCTGGCGGCGACCCGCGCCGCGTGCAGGGAGTTCCCGCCGAGCTCGGTGAAGTCCACGGCGGGGTCGACGGCCGCCACCCCGAATATCTCGGCCCACAGCCGGGCCAGCTCGTCTCGGAGGCCGTCGGGGGAGGTCGGTGCGAGGTCCGGTCCCGTGGTCGTCCCGGGGTCGGTGGTCATGTGCTGGCGCTCCTGGAGTCTCGCGGGTGGCGACTGGGCGTCACCGGAAGGCGTACGAAGTGCGGCGGCCGATCTCGGCGAGGTGAGTGCGGGGTGCGGGGCGGGCAGGCCGTTGGGCACGGCCTGCCCGCAGGGGCGGACGAGCCGTCAGACGGCCTGTCCGACCGGCCGGATCACGACGGTGTTCACGTCGACGCCGGCCGGCTGGCGGACCGCCCACACGATGGAGTCGGCGATCTGGTCCGCGGTCAGGTTGAGGCCCTGGGGGGCGCCGCCGGCGCCCTCCCAGAAGTTGGTCTCCACCCGGCCGGGGGCGACCAGGGTGACGCCGATCCCGTCGGCGGTCACCATCCGGCGGGTGTTCTCGGCGAGGCCGGTCACCGCCCACTTGGTGGCGCCGTAGATGTTGCCGGGGGTGTAGACCACGCCGGCGACGCTGCCGATCAGCACGATCCGGCCCTTGGACTCCTTCAACGCGGCCAGCGAGGACCGGATGAGCAGGGCCGGGCCGAGCACGTTGGTGAGGACCATGTCGCGCCAGCCGGCCGGGTCGCCGTCGGCGAGCGAGTCGTGGGTGGCGTAACCGGCGTTGGCCACGACGGTGTCCAGCCGGCCGAAGGTGCGTACGGTGGCCTGGACGGCGGCCTCGACGGCCTCGTGGTCGGCGGCGTCGGCGGCGATGGTGAGCAGGGTGTCCGGCTTCGCGGCGGTCTCCTCCGCGAAGCGGGCGAGCCGGTCGCTGTCACGGCCGGTGACGGTCACCCGGTGGCCCTCGGCGAGCAGCCGGCGGGCGGTGGCGGCGCCGATGCCGCTCGAACCGCCGGTGATGAGGGTGACGGGGGAGTCGGTCATGAGGTGGTGCTCCTTGTTCTTCGGTGCAGCGCTCCGCGGTGCAGCGCTCCTCGGTTCGGCGCCCGTTGGTCCGGCGCTCTCGGTTACGGCCGCCCGGGCGGATCAGCGCGGCAGGCGACTGGTGAACCGTACCGGCAGGTCCTCCAGGCCGCGACTGATCGAACTGTCGGCGACCCAGGTCAACCGGTCCGCAGGGACGGCGAGTTCCAGCTCGGGCAGCCGGCGCAGCAGCGTCGCGAAGGCGATCTGGCCCTCCAGCCGGGCCAGCGGCGCGCCCGCGCAGAAGTGCGGGCCGTGACCGAAGGTCATGTGCCGGTTGGGGCTGCGGGTGATGTCGAAGCGGTCCGGGTCCGGGAAGACGGCCGCGTCGCGGTTGGCGCCGGACACCGAGAGGTGGACGAAGCTGCCGCTGGGGATCTCGACGTCGCCGATCCGGACGTCCTCGGTGGTGGTGCGCAGCGTGCCGCGGTCCACCGAGCCCTCGTAGCGGAGGAACTCCTCGACCGCGGGTTCCATCAGCTCCGGCCGGGAGCGCAGCAGTTCCAGCTGCTCGGGGTGGGTCAGCAGGGCCCACACGCCGTTGCCGATCAGGTTGGCGGTGGTCTTGTGGCCGGCGATGATCAGGAAGATCGCGGTGGAGATCAGCTCGGCGTCGGTGAACACGCCGTCCTCGTCGGCGGCCCGGACGAGGTCGCCGAGCAGGTCCTCCTGCGGCTCGGCGCGGCGCTTCGCCAGGACGTCGGTGAAGTACTCCACCACCGCGTCGTTGACCAGCTTGCGCTCGCGGGCCGCGTCGCCCTCCTGGCTCGGGTCCTGGCTCAGCACCTTGCCCCAGTGCTGGAACAACGGCCGGTCCTCGTACGGGACTCCGAGGAAGGCGCAGATGACCATCAGCGGCAGCGGCAGGGCGAAGGCGTCCAGCAGGTCGAGCTCGCCGGACTCCGGGAAGGCGTCGATCAGGTCGTCGGTGATCCGCTGGATCTGCGGGCGCAGCAGCTCCATCCGGCGCGGCACGAACGCGCGGCTGACCAGGCTGCGCAGCCGGGTGTGCTCGGCGCCGTCGGCGAGCAGCATGTTGCTGGCCAGCACCGAGCTGTTCTGCAGGGTCTGGTCGCGGAACCAGGCCGGGGCGGCGTCCAGTCGCTTGGACAGCCGGGGGTCGCCGAACGCGCGGGTGACGCTGTCGTGGTCGATCACCACGTAGGAGCCGTCGGCCCCGGCGGGGAAGTCGATCGGGTGCACCGCGCCCTGGGCGCGCAGCTCGGCGGTGGCCGGGTGCGGGTTCGGCCCCGGGTCGGTGACGAACTCGGTGGGGACGCGGAAGGGGCAGACGGCGCCGTCCGGACGGGCTTCCGGACGGGCTTCGGAACGGGTTTCGGACACGGTGATTCCCTCGACTAGGCGCATTCGGGCGGTCAGGAGGTGCTGCAACGCCGGGAACTGCTGGAGCTGCGGGTGTCAGGACGGGGCGCTGGCGAGCGCGTCGGGGTGGGGCAGCCGGCGGATCAGCCGGGTGAGGGTCGGCAGTGCCGCCAGCGACGAGACCAGGGCCATGAAGGCGAAGACCCAGGGCGCGCCGCCCAGGTCGAAGATCGAGCCGACCGCCAGGATGCCCAGTGGCTGGGCGACGTAGGACAGGAACATCACGGCGCCCATCACCCGGCCCTGGAGCCGGTCGGGCACCAGGACGGCGACGTACGCGAAGAAGAGCGCGTTGACGATCGGACCGCGCAGGAAGACACAGGCCAGCAGGACACCGAGCGGCAGCACTCCGGGCACGGTCATCAGCAGCACGGCGGCGACCGGGCCCAGCCAGGCCGCGGCGAGGAAGATCGTCGCGGGGCGCAGCCGGTTCAACACCCAGGTGGCCAGGGCCGCGCCGACCAGCCCGCCGGCGCCGGCGATGCTCAGCATCATGCCGATCTCGGGTTCCGAGGCGCCGCGCTCCTTGGCGGTGGCGATCAGCGCGAGGAAGGCCCCGGTGTGGTTGAAGGCCATGTTGGAGCCCATGATCCAGACGATCCAGATCACCAGCACCGGGCGGCCCAGGATGAACCGGAAGCCGTCGAGGGCCTTGCGGCGCTCGTCGTTGCCGGTCGGCGCCGCCTGCATCGGGCGCCGGATGAACAGCAGCGTCAGCGCCGAGCAGACGAAGGTCAGCGCGGTGGCGACGAAGGGCAGGGCCCGGGCGACCCCGAACAGCGAGCTGCCGATCGGGGCGCCGGCCACCGTCGCGCCGAGCGGCCGGATCTGGTTCTGGGCGGTCGCGCGGGTGAGTTGGGAGGCCGGCACCACCTGCTTGATCGCCGCGAGGGCGGGCGGTTCGGAGAGGCCGAGGCAGACCGCGGAGACCACGGCGAGGACGAAGACGGCCGGCACGTTCGTCCGGTCGGCCAGCACCAGCGCGCCGAAGAGCAGCAGCATCAGGGCCCGGGTGGCGTCGCAGGCGATCAGCAGCTTCCGGCGGTCCATCCGGTCGGCGAGGGTGCCGCCGGCGATCGACACGGCTCCGGTGACCATGAGCTGGGTCGCGCCGAGGGCGCCGGCGTAGGCGGCCTCACCGGTGATCGCGAGCATCAGCAGCGGATAGGCGACCTCGGCCGACTCCTTGCCCACGCTGGCGAGGAAGCGGCTGATCCACAGCGCCTGGAAGTCGCGGTTGCGGATCAGCGGCACGTCCTGGGCGGGGGTGTCCGGGGCGCTGCCTCCGGGGCCTGCCGCTCCGAGGGCCGAAGCTTCGGCGGTGCCGGGCTCGGCGGTGCTGGGTTCGACGGGCTTCACGGGGTCACTCACCTCCGGTCGCGGCCGTGGTCCCGGCCAGGATCGTCGCCAGGTGCGCGGCGACCGGACGGGCGTCGGGTTCGGCGAGGACCGACCAGTGGTCGCCGCGGACCGGGTGCACCTCCACCGACGTGTACAGCTGCCGCAGGTCGCGCCGCAGCAGGGCCGCGGCGCGTTCGTCGGCGGCCGCCTTGAGCACCACCGCCGGGCAGCCGACCGGGCGGGGCCGGTAGCGCAGCACGGCGCCGATGTTGGCGACGAACTGCCGCCGCAGCGCGGGGAGTCGGCGCAGTCGCCCGCCGACCGTGCCGGTGCCGAGGACGGCGTCCAGCTGGAGCCGCAGGTTCCCGGCGAGGAAGCCGGGGTCGGTGGCGATCGGCAGTCCGCGCCGGTCGGGCGCGAAGCCGTCGAGGCAGAACAGGACGTCGACCTCCGCTCCGGCGCGGGTGAGTTGCCGCGCCGTCTCGTGCGCCACCACCGCGCCGAAGGACCAGCCGCCGAGGGTGTACGGACCGGAGGGCTGCGCCTGCCGCAGCAGTGCCACGTTCCGGGCGGCGACGGCCTCGATGGTCACGGGCCGGCCGAACCGGCCGGTGCTGCCCACTGGTCGGTCGGCCCCGTCGGGTTCCAGCCCGAGGATCGGACGGGTGGTGTCGACGAGCGAGGCGAGGGTTCCGTAGCTGCCGGTGCTGCCCATCGCGTCGGCGGCGAGGAACAGCGGCCGGCCGACGCCCGAGCGCAGCGTCACCAGACCGGGCGGGGTGGGCGCGGTCTCGGTGGCGTGCTGCTCGACCAGCTTCACCAGCGCTCCGAAGGTCGGCGTCGCGGTGAAGTCGGCGACCGGGACGGCGGCCCCGGTGTGCCGGCGCACCTCGCTCATCAGGCTCACGAGCATCAGCGACTCGCCGCCGAGGGTGAAGAAGTCGTCGCCCTCGGCCGCGGACGCCACGCCCAGTGCCGTCCGCCAGAGGCGTTCCAGGACCTGGTGGACGGGCCCGGCCACCACGGTGGTCCGGGCGCGGGCCCGGGCGGGGCGCACGGGTTCGGTGGCCGGGTCCCGGGAGTCGAACGGGTGCGCCGGCAGGGAGGTCCGGAACGGCCGGTCCGCGCCGAGCAGTTCCTCCGGGTCGAGGTCGGCGCCGCGCTCCCAGAGTGCGCCGACGGCGAGCAGGAGTTCGCGCTCGCCGTCCCCGCCGCTGCGGCCGAGCAGCGGTACGGCGGTGCGGGCGGCGTCCCAGTCGCGGTGGCGTCGCAGGGCTCCGGTCATCGAGGTGCCGGGGCCGAGTTCGAGGAAGGTGTCGCAGTCCGCGGCGAGCACGGTGGCCAGGCCGTCGTCCAGCCGGACGGTGCGGCGCAGCTGCTCGGCCCAGTAGTCGGGCGTGCGGACGGCGCTGGGGTCGGCCCAGTCGCCGGTGGTGTTGGAGACCAGGCCCAGCCGGGGCTCCCGGCCGGGGACGGCGGCGACGGCCTCGCGCAGCGCCCGGCTCGCCGGCTCCATGGTCGCGGAGTGGAACGCGCGGCCGACGTCGAGCACCCGGACGTCGAGGCCCGCCAGGGCGTCGCCGGCCAGGAGTTCGTCCACGGCGGCGGCTGGTCCGGAGACCACGACCCGCTCCGGCCCGGCCACCGCGAGGGTGACGGCGCTTCCGGCGCCGATCCGGCGGGTCACCTCCTCGGGGGAGGCGGTGACGGCGGCCATCCGGCCGGGCTCGGTGTCCCGCATGGCGGTGGCCCGGGCGTGGACCAGCCGGGCCGCCTCGGCCGGGGTCCAGACCTCGGCGAGGGTCGCGGCGACGTACTCCCCGATGCTGTTGCCGAGCATCGCGGTGGGGGTGATGCCCCAGTCCGCGAGCTGCCGTCCGAGGGCGTGGCCGAGGGCCAGCAGCCCGAGTTGCTGGTGGACGGTGTCGCCGAACCAGTCGGCCGGTGCCCGCTCGGGGGTGACGACGGGGGAGAGGTCGAGCCCGCAGGTCTCCCGGACCACGGTGGACCACTCGTCGAAGGAGGCCCGGAAACCGGGGAGCAGCCGGTGGGCGGCCGCGCCGGCGGCGCCGGTCAGGGTGCCCTGGCCGGGGAACAGGAAGGCGACCCGGTCGAGCGTGGCCGGGGCCCGGGTGGCGGGTGCCTCCCGCAGCAGGCGGGCCGCCTCCTGCGGGCTGTCGGCCACCACGGCCCGGCGCCAGTCGTGCCGGCGGCGCCCGGCGAGGGTGCGGGCGGCCTCGGCGAGGGCGACGGACCCGGTGCCGCCCCCGGCCATGGCCGCGGCGTCGGACTCCAGCCGGTCCGCCAGGGCCTGGCCGAGCCGGTCCCGTCCGTCCGAGGAGGCGCCGGACACCGCGAGCAGCCGGTGCCCGGCCCGGGCGGCCGGGCGGCTGCGCTGCGGCGAACCGCCCAGCACCACATGGGCGTTGGTGCCGCCGACGCCGAAGGAGCTGACGGCGGCCAGCTTGTCGCCGCGCTCCGGCCAGGGCTGCAGTCGGTCGGCGATCCGGAACGGCGTCTCGGCCAGCCGCAGCAGCGGGTTGGGCCGCCGGTAGTGCAGGGTGGGGACCAGTTCGCCGTGCTCCATCATGAGCAGCGTCTTGATCATCCCCGCCACGCCGGAGGCGGAGCCGGTGTGGCCGAGGTTGCTCTTCACCGCGCCGATCCAGCACTGGCCGACGGCGTCGGTCGAGCGGCGGAACGCGTCGGTGAGGGCCTGGAGTTCCACCGGGTCGCCGATCCGGGTGCCGGTGCCGTGGGCCTCGACGTAGTCGAGGTCGGCCGGGTCGATCCCGGCCACCTTCTGGGCCAGCAGGATCGCCTCCCGCTGGCCGGGGATGGACGGCGCGGTGTAGCCGATCTTGTCCCCGCCGTCGTTGTTCAGCGCCGAGCCGAGGACCAGGCCGGCGATCCGGTCGCCGTCGCGCAGCGCGTCCTCCAGCCGCTTGAGGACGACGACGCCGACCCCCTCGCCGGGCACGGTGCCCGCGGACTCCTCGTCGAAGGGCCGGCAGTGCCCGTCGGGGGAGAGGATCCCGCCCTCCTGGTACAGGTAGCCGAACTCGCCGTGCGGGGCCAGCGAGACGCCGCCGGCCAGCGCCGCGTCGCACTCGTAGGCGAGCAGGCTCTGGACGGCCAGGTGCACCGCCACCAGTGAGGTGGAGCAGGCGGTCTGCACGGTGATGGCCGGGCCGCGCAGGCCCAGGCGGTAGGCGACCCGGCTGGTGAGGAAGTCCGGCCGCCCGCCGATGACCTGGGCCATCGGGTCGACGTCGTCGCGCGGCGGCAGGGTGCTGCCCTCGGCGCCGGCGAAGACGCCGATCCAGCCGGGGAAGCGGGTCGGGTCGATCCCGGCGTCGTCGACGGCCTGGGACGCGCACTCCAGGAAGATCCGGTGCTGCGGGTCGATGGTCGCGGCCTCGGCGCGGCTGTAGCCGAAGAACGACCAGTCGAAGCCGCGCGAGGCCGGCAGCACTCCGCGGGCCGGGACGTAGTCGGGCCGCCGGACCAGCTCCGGGTCGGCCCCGGCCGCCACCAGGGCGGCCGGGTCGAAGCGGGTGATCCCCTCGGTGCCGGACCGCAGGGCGGCCCAGTACGAGCGCACGTCCTCCGCGCCGGGGTAGCGGCAGGCCATGCCGACGACGGCGACGGCTCCCTCGGCGAGTTCGGCTTCGGTGTCCACGATCACCTTCCCGCGGCGCGCGGCCGCATCTTCCGACGGGCGGCGCCGCGCGCGTCCGCGTCCAGACCGGGGGCGGCGGCCGGCGCGGGCGCGGCCTGGGCCGGGCCCGCCGGGCCGGAGGCGGCCGCGAGGAAGCGGGCCATGGTCCGGATCGTCGAGTTCTCGAACAGGCGCTGGACCGGCAGCTCCACCGCGAAGGCGCGGCAGAGCTCGGCGTGCAGGGTCACCAGCTTGAGCGAGTTGCCGCCCCGGTCGAAGAAGTTGTCGTCCGGGCCGAGGTCGGCGGTGCCGAGCACCGTCGACCAGAGGGCGGTGACCCGCTCGACCACGTCCTCGGCGGCCGGGGCCGAGCCCGAGGCCGGGGCAGCGGCGGGGGTGGAGACGGGCGGGACGACGGGCGCAGCGACGGCCGGCGCGTTCGGCACCAGCCCGACGAGCGAGCGGGTGCGGTCCTCCAGGACGGCCTCCAGCACGGTCGCGTACCGCCGGGCCAGCTCGGCGGCCGCCTCGGCCGAGAGCCGGTCGCCCCGGTACAGCAGCGAGCCGGACATCCGCTCGCCGACCACGGTCAGGCCCAGGGTCAGCGCGAACTTGCCCACCGTCGCGGTGCCTTCGCCGACCGTCAGCGGCAGCAGCTCGTGGTCGCCCAGCCGGGCGGGCGCCTCGGCGTGCGCCTGCGGGGCGAGCACCACGTCGAGGTACGGCGTGGACCCGGCCGAGCGCGGCGGGTTGAGCGCGGTGACCACCGTCCCGAACGGGACGTGCTGGTCGTCCAGCGCGTCCAGGATGCCGTCCCGGGTGGCTTCGAGCAGGTCGGCGAGGGTGTCGCCGTCGGTGTGCCGGGAGCGCACCACGACGGTGTTCAGGCAGGGGCCGATGACGTCCTGGAACTCGGGCGAGGTCCGGGTGTCGGTCGGGAACCCGAAGGTGAGGTCGCTGCTGCCCGTCCAGCGGTGCAGGGTGCCGATCAGGGCGGCGGCGGCCACCATGAACCAGGACACGCCCAGCTCCTCCTGGAGCGGACGCATCCGCCGGAGCAGGTCCGCGGGCAGGTCGAGGGCGACACTGCCGTGCGGCTGCGGGGCGGGCGGCGCCGGTAGTGGGAGGCGGCTGGGCGCGCCGGTCAGCCGCTCCACCCAGCGGTCCAGGCCTTCGGGGTCGCCCTGCTCCACGGCCGCGACCAGGTCGCGGTACTGCTTGCCCGGCTCGGTCGAGGTGCCCTGGTAGCCGCGCTGGAGCTCGGCGAGGAGCAGCGGCAACGAGGAGATGTCGAAGACGATGTGATGGATCGTCAGGGTGAGGACCTGGCCGTCCGGAGTGTCGACCAGCCCTGCCCGGAGCAGCGGCCCGGCGGACAGGTCGAAGGGGCGGTCCGCCTCGGCACGCAGCAGCCCGTCGAGTTCGGACGCGCCGGCGCAGCGGTCCCGGCGGATCTCGGGTCGCCACGGCGCGCCGATGAGCTGGCGGACGCCGTCCGGCCCCTGTTCGAAGGTCGTGCGCAGCGCCTCGTGCCGTTCGACGACCCGGGCGAGTGCCTCGGCGAGCCGCGCCGGGTCGAGCTCACCGGTCAGCCGCCAGGCGAACGGCACGTTGTAGCGGCCGGGTTCGGGGTCCAGTCGCTCGGCCAGCCAGATCTGCTGCTGGAAGCCCGAGGCCGCGGACTCCTCGCGCGCGGCGGCGGGTGCGGCGGGCGTCGCCGTGGCGCCCCGCTGGGCGTCGATGTGGGCCGCGAGGTCGGACAGGACGCCGTGCTTGAACAGGTCGCGCAGTTTCAGCCGTACGCCCAGCCGCTCGCGGATCCGGGCCAGCAGGGTGACCCCGCGCAGCGAGTGGCCGCCCAGGGACCAGAAGGAGGCGTCGCCCGAGGTGACCGGCCGTTCCAGCAGCTCGGTCCACATCTCGGCGAGGAACAGCTCGGTGGCCGTGGTCAGTTCGCGCCCCGGGGCGTCCGGCTGCCCGGCGGGGGCGGCCGCCGTTCCGGCCTGCTCCAGGAGTTCGAGCATCCGGGCCCGGTCGGCCTTGCCGGTCGGGCCGATCGGCAGCTCGGAGAGGACCAGCCAGCGCGCCGGGACCATGTACCCGGGCAGCCGCTCGGCCAGCCGGGCCGACAGGGCCGCGGGCAGGTCGTCCCCGGCCGGCTCCGACGCGGCGCCGACCACGGCGCAGCCGGCCAGTTCGGCGGCGGTGCCCTCGCCCAGCTTCTCCACGAAGGCGGCCTCGACGAGCCCGGTCGCGACGGCGGCCTGCTCGATCTCCTCCAGCTCGATCCGGAACCCGCGCAGCTTCACCTGGCGGTCCCGGCGGCCGGTCATCTCCAGCGCGCCGTCCGGGAGTTCGCGGGCCAGGTCGCCGGTGCGGTAGATCCGCTCGCCGGTGCGCGGCTCGGTGACGAAGCGCTCGGCGGTCAGCTCGGCCCGGCCCAGGTAGCCCAGCGCCACGCCGGGGCCGCCGAGGCACAGCTCTCCGGGCTCGCCCGGCGCCACCGGGGCGAGGTCGTCGTCGAGCACGTACGCGGTGGTCTGCTGCAGCGGGTGCCCGATCGGGACCCGCTCGCGGCCGGCCAGGCTCTCGGCGGTGCACTCGAACCAGGTGGCGAACGCGGTGGCCTCGGTGGGGCCGTAGCCGTTGACCAGGCGGGCGGGCGGCCCGGCGGCCAGGACCCGCAGGGTCGCGGCCAGGTCCAGCTGCTCGCCGCCGACCACCAGGTTGCGCAGCGGCGCGAAGGCGTCGGGCTGCTCCCAGGCCACGGTGTGGAACAGCGAGGTGGTGAGGAACATCGTGGCGATCCGGGCCTCGCGGACCAGCGCCGTCCACTCGTCCAGGGTGAGGTCGGTGAGCAGCGGCAGCGGGACGATGGTGCCGCCGGAGGTCAGCGTGGACCAGATCTCGCAGGTGGTGACGTCGAAGGCGGGGTTGCAGGTGTTGGCCACCCGGTCACCGGGCTCGATCGGGCAGTAGACGGCCCCCTCGACCAGGCGGATGACCGCGCGGTGCGGCACCAGGACGCCCTTCGGGCGGCCGGTCGAGCCGGAGGTGTAGCAGACGTAGAGGGGGTCCTCGCCGCCCGCCGCCGGGTGTGCGGGGCCGGGCTGCGCCTGTCCGGGCTGAGACGCACCGGGCTGCGGCTCGCCAGTGCCCGGGTCGGCGTCCGCGGTCAGCACGGTGAGCCCGGCGGGCATCCGCCGCCGGCTGCCGACCACGGCGGCGGCCGCGCCGGAGCCGGCGATGATGTCGGCCACCCGGTCCTCGGGGGCACCGGCGTCCAGCGGCAGGTACGCGGCGCCGCTGCGGGCGATGCCGAGGAAGGCCACCACCAGCTCGACCGACCGGTCCAGGTCGACGGCGACGACCGCGCCCCGGCCGACCCCGGCCGCGGCCAGCCGGTCGGCGAGCGTGCCGGCCCGGTGCCACAGCTGGGCGTACGTCAGGGCGGCGCCGGTGACCGGGTCCTGGACGGCAGGGGCCTCGGGCCGGGCCAGGACCTGGGCGGCGACCAGGTCGGTGACGCTCCGGCCGGAGACGGCCCGGCCCGTTCCGGCGGCGCTGTCGACGCGCAGGGCCGGATCGCCGAGGCGGTCGCGGTCGATCTTCCCGTTGCGGGTGAGCGGCAGCTCGGAGAGGAACACCAGCTCGGCCGGGACCATGAACCCGGGCAGCCGCTCGGCCAGGCCCCGGCGGACCGACTCGCGGTCGGGGACGGCGCCGGAGGCGACGGCGTAGGCGAGGATGCGGCCGCTGCCGTCGTCGAGCTTCTCGACCGCGACGGCGGCTTGGGCGATCCCCGGGTGCGCGGTGACGGCGGCCTCGATCTCTCCGGGCTCGATCCGGAACCCGTTGATCTTCACCTGGCGGTCGGCACGGCCCAGGTAGCGCAGGTTCCCGTCCTCGCCCCAACGGGCGAGGTCACCGGTGGCGTACATGCGGTCGCCGGGGGCGCCGAAGGAGTCGGCGAGGAAACGTTCCTCCGTGAGATCCGGCCTGGCGGCGTACCCCAGGGCGACGCCCTCCCCGCCGATGTACAGCTGGCCCGCGACGCCGGGCGCCACCGGCGCGCCGTTCTCGTCGAGGACGTACACGCGGGTGTTGTCCATCGGGCTGCCGATCGGGACGTCGTCGCCCAGCGGCGGGCCCGGGTGGATCCGGTAGCGGGTCGCGAAGGTCGTGGTCTCGGTCGGGCCGTAGCCGTTGACGAGGGAGATGCCGGGGCAGGCGGCGACCACCTGGGACACCGCGAGCGGGGAGACCACGTCGCCGCCGACCCAGACCTCGCGCGCCCCGTCGAGGCAGCCCGGGTCTCCGGCGGCCAGCGCGCCGAACAGCCCCGCCGTCAGCCAGAGTCCGGTGACCCGGCCGCCGCCGACCAGCCGGCGCAGCAGCACGGCGTTGACCGCCTCGGGGGCGACCACGACCCGGCCGCCGGACAGCAGCGGCACCCAGAGCTCGTAGGTGGAGGCGTCGAAGGCGTGCGGGGAGTGGAACAGCACCCGTTCGTGGGCGCCGCCGCGCCAGATCCGGTCGGAGGCGAGCGCCACCACGTTGCGGTGGGTGACCTGGACGCCCTTCGGCTCGCCGGTGGAACCGGAGGTGTGCATCACGTAGAGCACGCTGTCGGGGCCGGGGAGCGGGTCGGCCTCGGTGGCTGCGGTGCCCACGGCGTCGGGCGTGTCCAGGGCAGTGCCGTCCGCAGTGCCGTCCGCGGTGTCGTGCGCGGCGCCCGGGCCCACCAGCAGGGTCCGCCCCTCGGCGGCGAGGGCGTGGTGCTCGGTCGTGCCGTCGACCAGGAGCAGCGCGCAGTCCAGCCGGTGCAGGATCGAGCGCAGCCGGGACTCGGGTGAGCGGAGGTCCAGCGGCACGTAGGCGGCGCCGGTCTTGGCCACCGCGAGCAGGGCCACCACCAGCGCGGCCGAGCGTTCCATCAGGACGGCGACCCGGTCCCCGGGCCGTACCCCGTCCCCGGCCAGGCGCCGGGCGAGCACGTCCGCCCTGGTGTTCAAGTCCGCGTAGCTGAGGAGCTCGCCGTCGGCGGCCTCGATCGCGACGGCGTCGGGGGTCTCGGCCACCTGCTTCTCGAAGACCTGCGGGAGGCTCCCCTCCGGGAGGGGAGCCGCCGTGTCGTTCCGCTCTCTCAGCCACGCTTCCATGTCAAGTCCTCACGAAGGGCATGCCCAGGGCGGTGGGCATGAAGGTCCGGATGATGGGAGTCGGCCCGGGCGCGCGACGGCAGCCCACGGGCGGACGGCCCCAGGGGGGACCGCCCGGACCGCGTGCGCGGGGTACGGCTCAGGGATTCTCGACGGTGGTCGCTCGGGCGGGCGTGCGGGGCGCCGCACGGCAGGGAGCGAACGGGGGCGCGGGGCACGCGGGGCCGTCGGGCGCGCGGAGGCGCCGGGTGGCGGGCGCCCGTGGGCTAGGCCGTCACACGGGGCGGGGGAGGCGACAGCCGCCCGAGGGGTGAACTGCCTCGGGTGAGAGCGTCGTTCGAGTTGAACCCACTGTGCCTGTCCCCCTGTGAACCAAAAGATGATCGTGTCGCGTCAACAACGTAAGGATCATTCGTCGCGCCGGACAAGGGCCTCCCGGCTTCTGGCCGGAATGCTTCGGTCCGGCTGGGCACTGGGTGCCACTTCGAGGGCCATCGGTCCGTGGCGGTCCGGTGGCGGGGAGTGACAGTGGGCCGTCGGTCGTGGGCGGACGGGTGTGCCGGTGCGCGGGATCCGGGCCCTGGTCGGGGAGGTGGCCGTCGGGCTGACCTCCTCGTTCACGCCACGGGGTACGTCGGGTGGAGGTCCGGTGAGCGGGTCGCGGCGGTTTCCCGGAGGTGCGTCGAGGCCCTGCCCCGGGGTGGGCCGCGCGGGGAGGTGTGGCTGAAAATCTTCGACGCTGACACCTTGTCAGCTTCGATCCGCCGGTGGCAGGGGCCGAGGGTCTTGGTTTCCGTGCCCGGCGGGGGCCGGCGGGCCGCCGTCCGCCGGGGCCCGTGGCCCTTCCCGCCACCTCGCGCGCCCCGCCGGGCTCCGTGCCTACGATCGGAGGAGCCTCCCGCTCGCCGGACGAGCGCGTGGGTGCAGGCGAGACGGAAGCCAGGTGGCCGATGGCCCCGAGGTCCGCGCAGTGGCCGCCGTACGTGCGGCTGGCGCCGTGGTTGCTGATCGTCGGCGGGCTGGTGTGGGACGCGCTGGACCCGGCCGACTACTGGGGCGACCCGATGCTGGCGGCGGCGGCCGTGCTGGCCGGGGCGCTGCTGTCGCTGCGGGACGTCGTCGCGGTGGCGCTGGCGAACGTGGCCGGGATCCTGGTGCTCTCCGCGCGGGACGGCTCGATCGGGACCGGGAGCGGCTACCTGGAGCTGGTCAACACCGCCTTCGCCGCGCTGCTGGGCATCGGGGTGAACCGGCTGGTGGCCCGGCACGGGCGCCGGCTGGAGCGGGTGCGGTCGGTGGCGGAGGCCGCGCAGCGGGCGGTGCTGCCGGAGCCGCCCGGGCGGGTGGCGGGGCTGGAGGTCGCGGCCTGCTACCGGGCGGCGCAGGACGAGGCGCTGATCGGCGGGGACGCGTACGCGTTGCAGGCCACTCCGTACGGGGTGCGGGTGCTGATCGCGGACGTGCGGGGCAAGGGGCTGCACGCGGTGGGGGCGGTGTCGGTGCTGCTGGGGGCCTTCCGGGAGCTCGCGCACCGGGAGCCGGACCTCGCCGGGCTCGCGGAGGCCCTGGAGCGCACGCTGGCCCGGGAGAGCGCCGGGCTGGGCGAGGAACTGCGGCTGGAGGGGTTCATCACCGCGCTGCTGGTGGAGTTCCCGCCGGGGGAGGCGGTCGCCCGGACGGTGGACTGCGGCCACCCCGGGCCGTACCTGCTGGACGGCGGCGGGGCGGGGGTGAGCCGGTGGGACGCGGCCGACCCGGGGCTGCCGCTCGGGATGGGCGCACTGGGGGCGGGTTGGCCCGAGGTGGAGACCAGGCCCTTCCCGCCGGGGAGCACGCTGCTGCTGGTGACCGACGGGGTCACCGAGGCGCGGGACGCGGCGGGGGAGTTCTACGACCCGGTGCGCGGACTGGCGCCGCTCGGGCCCTTCGCGGGGGCGGAACAGGCAGTCGCGGCACTGGTGGCGGACGTGGCCCGGTGGACGGGCGGCCCGCGGGACGACGACATGGCGGTGCTGGCGGTCACCCGGCTCCCGCGGGCGAATCCTCCGGCTCAGGTGGCTCCGTTGGCTCCGGTGGACCCGGCCGGCTGAGCGGGGCGAGCTGAGTGCGGCGGGCCGAGGGCGGCGACCGAGAGTGGCGGGGCACGGCTCCGAACGGTTACGCCGATATCACGGTGAGGTTACGGAAGCTGCCTACTCCATGGATTCCGGCCAAGTTGGCGGGTGTTGGCCGGTGGCCGGAAAGCGGGTGTCCGGATACCGGACGAGGAAATGGACGCCCTGGTCGGGAGCCGTCCGGGAAACCCCGGAGACCGGTGAAGGCCTTGGCGGGCAGGCCGGGCCGGGTGTGCGCGGGAGCGGCGCCGGGGGATAAGGGCTCGTAAGGGAGGTGCCGGGGCCGGTCACCGTGGTGGCGGGATCCGGCCGAGCCGGGGAACGTCCGGAAAGGGACCTGTTGCTTGCCCCGTGTCGAATGCGTGACCGAGAGTCGCATCGATGAACGAGAAGCCTCACCCCCGCCAGGCCCGTCTGTTCGGCCACCGCGACTTCCGGCTCCTGCTGTCCGGGGCAGCGGCGGCCCAGACGGGCAGTCAGGTCACCCTGGTCGCCCTGCCCTTGGTGGCGGTGGTGGTGCTCGACGCCACCCCCTTCGAGGTCGGCCTGCTCACTGCCGCCGAGACCGCGGCCTTCCTGCTGGTCGGCCTGCCGGCCGGCGCCTGGCTGGACCGGATGCGCAAGCTCCCGGTGCTGATCCGCGCCGACGTGGTGCGCTGCCTCGCGGTCGGCTCGATCCCGCCGGCGGCGGCCTTCGGGGTGCTCACCATGCCCCAGCTCTACCTGGTCGCGCTGGTCACCGGGGTGGCCACGGTCTTCTTCGACGTGGCCCACCAGTCCTTCCTGCCCGCCGTCCTGCCGCGCGAGCAACTGGTCGCCGGAAACGGCGCTCTGGAGACCGTCCGCTCCTCGGCGCAGATCGCCGGGCCGGGCCTGGGCGGCGGGCTGGTCCAACTGCTCGGCGCACCGCTCGCCATCGTGGCCGACGCCTGCGGCTACCTCGCCTCGGCACTGCTGCTGGCCCGGATCCGGGTCGAGGAGGAGCTGCCGGAACCGGAGCCCGGGCGCTCGCTGCGGGCCGAGGTGGCCGAGGGCGTGCGCTTCGTGCTCGGGCACCCGCTGCTGCGGGCGATCGCCACCGCCACCGCCGTGTCCAACCTGTTCGCCGCCGTGCTGATGGCCGTTCAGACCGTCTTCTGGGTACGGGTGCTCGACCTGTCGCCCGGGGCCATCGGCGCCCTGCTGTCGGCCTCCGCCGTCGGCGGGCTGGCGGGCGCGCTGTGCGCGGGGCAGCTGTCCCGCTGGGTCGGGCAGGCCCGACTGATCTGGCTGGCCACCGTGGTCACCGCGCCGTTCGCGCTGCTGTGGCCGCTGTCCGGCGGCGGCCCCGGCGCCGTGCTGTTCGGCGTCGGCTCCGGCGTGGTGCTGTTCGGCGCGGTCGCCTACAACGTCGCCCAGGTGAGCTTCCGGCAGAGCGTCTGCCCGCCCGAACTGCTCGGGCGGATGAACGCCACCATGCGCTTCCTGGTCTGGGGCACCCTGCCGATCGGCGCCCTCGGCGGCGGGGCCGTCGCCGACTGGGCCGGGCCGCGCGCCGCGCTGTGGCTGTGCGCGCTGGGATTCCTGCTGGTGCCGGTGCCGCTGCTGCTCTCGCCGCTGCGGCGGATGCGCGACCTGCCCACGGCGCCGGCCGGACCCGGCGGCGAGGGCGGCGAGGGCGGCCAGGACGGCGAGGGCAGGGAGAGCAGCGAGGGCAGCCAGGACGACGCCCAGCAGCCCGCGGCGAGCCCCAGCACCACCTGACCGACCGAACGTGATCGAACCGAACTGAACCGACCCGAACCGACCCGACCGAGCCGACACCGGAGACCGGAGACCGTTCCGTGCACGCCAGCATCACCGCCGCCTACCTCGCCCGGTACCGCGCCGCTGCCGCCGACTCCCCGATGGAACTGCTCCCGCTGACCGGCGCCCAGCGGCGGTTCCTGATCACCCGCCGACTCGCCCCGCAGACCCGCTCCGACGTCGCCCCGCTGTTCTTCGCCTACCCGGCCGGCGCCCTCGACCTGGACCGGCTGGGCCGCGCCGCCACCGCCGTCGCGGCCGCCCACCCGGCGCTGTGCGGCGCCTTCGTGACCGTCCGCGGCACCCCGGTGCTGCGCACCGGCGGCCCCTCCGTCGAGGTCGCCCGGATCGAGGTGGACCCCGACGCCGGCACCCACCGGGCGCTGCGCGCGGCGCTGCTGGACTGGCCGCTCGACGGGCCCGCGCTGCGCCTGCTGGTGGCCCGGGAGCCGGACGGCGGTGAGGACCTGCTCGCCCTCGCGCTGGACCACGCGGCCTGCGACGAGCAGTCGCTCGGGGCGCTGGTCGGCGAACTCACCGAGGCCTACCGGCGGGACGAGCCGTCCGCGCCCGGCCCCGGCCCGCAGGCCGTCGCCGACTTCCGGGAGGCCGTCGAACTCCAGCTGGCCGCCGAGGAGTCCGCCGCCGGGCCCGCCGCCCAGGCCCACTGGGGGCGCCGGCTCGGCGGCCTGACCGGGGCGGGCGGCGGCGCCGCGCGGACCACCGGGATGCTGGTCGAGCGGCTGCCCGCCGTCCCGGCGAGCGCCCGGGGCGCGATCTTCCCCGCCCTGCTGGACGCCGTCGGCGCCGCCGCCAGGCGCCTGCACCGCGCGGACGGCCCGCTGGCGCTCGGCTACCCGTGGGGCGGCCGCCCGCCCGGCGCGCCCGCCGCGCTCGGCTGCTTCCTCAACACCCTGGTGCACGCGGTGCCCACCCGGCCCGCCACCGACCTGGAAGCGCTCTGCGACGACTGGTGGGACGACCTCGACCACGCCGGAACCCCCTTCGACGAGGTGGTCCGGGCCGCCCGGGTCGCCGGATCGCCCTGGTCCGGCGGGCTGGACGCGATGCTCACCTTCGAGGACCTCCAGCGCCGCCCGCCGCTGGTGCTCGGCGGCGTCCCCGGCCGCGAGGTCCACCTCGCCGGGCGCCCGCTCGCCGCGCCGACGGCCGTCTCCGCCTCCCACGGCGAGGAGCTGACGGTGCGCCTGGCCTGGGACGACGAGCGCTTCCCGGCCGCCGACGCCGAGGCCGCCTTCGCCGAGCTGCTGGCCGTGCTGCGCCGTCACCTCTAGACGCTACGGCCCCTCAGACCCCATCCTCCCCAAGGGCCACATCCACCTCACAGGACCACCACTCCAAGGGCCACATCCACCTCACAGGACCACCACTCCAAGGGCCACAACCACTCCAAGGACCGCCTCCACCTCCCAGGACCCCCGGGCCGCGCCCCCACCCCGGTGCGGTCCGGCCCCCACCGGCCGCGCCGGGACCACCCCACGCCCGCGCCCGGCCACCGCAGTGCCGACACGCCCACCACACAAGGGAATCACCCATGTTCGCACTCTCTCCCTCGCAGGAGATCGTCTGGCTGCACGAGCAGATGCAGCCGGGCAGCCGCGCCTACAACTTCACCGGCGTCCTCGACCTGTGGGGAACCCTCGACCGGGACGCCCTGCAGGCCGGCCTCACCGCCGTACTGGCCCAGCACCCCGGCCTGCGCCTGGAGTTGGTGCCCCGGGCGGAGGGCCTCCCCGGCCAGCGGGTCGCCGAGGACTGCCGGCCGGAGCTGCGGCACAGCGACTTCGCCGCCGAGGCCGACCCGGAGGCCGCGTTCCGGACCCTGCTCGCCGCCGAGGCCGAGGAGCCGCTGGACACCGAGCGGGCGCCGCTGCTGCGCTGGCACCTCGTCCGGCTCGCCGACGACCACCACCGGCTGATCCACGTCGAGCACCACCTCGTCCACGACGGCCACTCCTTCGCGATCTTCCTGCGCGACCTGTTCACCGTCTACCGCGCCCACGTCCTCGGCGAGTCCTACGAGTTGGCCACCGCCCCCTCGTACGAGCAGCACGCCCGCACCGAGGCCGACCCGCAGGCCCGCGAGCGCGCCCTCGCCTTCTGGACCAAGGAGCTGGCCGACGCCCCGCGCGAGGTCACCCTGCCCGGGCTGGCCCACCCCGGCGTCGAGCGCCGCCACCGCGGCGGGCAGCTGCGCCAGTCGATCGGCGCCGACCTCGCCGAGCGGCTGCGCGAGCGCAGCCGGACCGACGGGCACACCCCGTTCAGCACCCTGCTCGCCCTGTTCGCCGAACTGCTGCGCCGGCACAGCGGCCACCGCGAGGTCACCGTCGGTACCGCCGTCGGCAACCGCCCCGAGGGCTTCGAGGGCACCGTCGGCATGTTCGTCAACACCGTGCCGCTGCGCCTGCGGCTCGACCCGGCCGCCTCCGGCACCGAGGCCGTCGACGAGGTCACCGACGTCCTGATGCGCGCCCTGCCCTACCAGGACCTACCGGTGCAGGAGCTCACCCGCCGGCTCGGCCTGCACACCGGGGGCGCCGACAACCCGCTGTTCAACGTGATGTTCAGCGCCCACGACGCCGCGCTGCCCGACGTCCAGGCCCCCGGGCTCGACGTCTCGCTGTACGAGGGCTTCAACACCGGCACGACCCGCTTCGACCTCGACCTGGTGCTGCTGCCCGACGACCGCCGGGTGGTCGGCGAGAAGCACGGCGCCGCCGGGATGACCCTGATCTGGGACTACGACGCCGACCTGTTCGGCGAGGCCAGGGCCGTGCTGCTGTCCGAGCGCCTGCTGGAGCTGCTGCGCCGCTACCTGGACGCCCCGGAGACGGTGCTCGCCGCGCTGGCCCCCGAGCCCGCGGCCGAGCCCGCCACCCCGGTCGTCCCGGTCGGACTCGACCCGGCCGCCGCCCACGACCCCACCGCGCTCGCCCTGCTGGCCGGCACCGAGCGGATCACCTACGGCGAACTGGACCGCCGGGTAAGCGAGTTGGCCGACCGAATGCGCGCCGCCGGAGTCACCGCCGGCCAGCCGGTGGCCGCCGTGCTGCCGCGCGGCACCGACAGCGTGGTCGCCCTGTTGGCCTGCCTGCGCCTGGGCGCCGTCCACGCGCCGCTGTCCACCGAGGACCCGGCCGCCCGGCTCGGCCTGCTGCTGGAGCGGCTCGCCCCCGCGCTCGTCCTCGCCACCCGGCAGAGCGCGCTCGCGCTGCCCGCCGAGGGCGTCACCCCGGCGCTGCTGGACGGCCCCGCCTTCCCGAAGGCCGAGCCCGCCGCCGTCCTGGAGGGCGGCGCGTACGTCATCCACACCTCCGGCTCCACCGGCGTGCCCAAGCCCGTCCTGGTCGGCCGCGAGGCCCTCGCCGGGTACGTCGCCGCGATCGCCGCCCGCTACGAACTCACCGCCGCCGACCGGGTGCTGCTGTTCGCCCGGCCCTCCTTCGACGTGTCGCTGGAGGAGGTGCTGCCCGCCCTCGCGGTCGGCGCCGCGCTGGTCGTGCCGCAGCGCGAGGTGCCGACCGGGCCCGAGCTGGTCGCCGTGCTCGCCGCCCGCGGCGTCACCGTCGCCAACCTGCCCACCAGCTACCTGCTCGCGGTCCGCGAGGACCTGCGCGAGGCGCTGCGCGACGGCCGCTGGACGCCGCGCCTGCTCGTCCTCGGCGGCGAGCGGCTGCCCGCCCGCGCCCTGGCCGGGCTGACCGAGGCCACCACGGTGCTCAACGCCTACGGCGTCACCGAGGCCACCGTCACCTCCACCGTCCACCGGGTCACCGCCGAGGACGTCGCCGAGGACGGCGAGATCCCGCTCGGCGCCGAACTCGACGGCGTACGCCTGCACGTCCTGGACGAGACGCTGCGCCCGCTCCCGTACGGCTGCGTCGGCGAACTCGCCGTCAGCGGCGGCCTGCTGGCCGAAGGCTACGTCGGCCTGCCGGAGCCCACCGCGGCCCGCTTCATCACCGTCCCCGGCCTGGACGGCGCCCGGGTCTACCGCACCGGCGACCGCGGCTACCGCGACACCGAGGGGCGCCTGCGCTTCCTCGGCCGCGCCGACAACCAGGTCAAGCTGCGCGGCCACCGGATCGAGCTGGAGGAGATCGAGGCCGCCGCCTCCGCCGAACTCGGCGGCCGCTCCTGCGCGGTGCTGCTGCACCACGACCCGCAGACCGGCCCCCGGCTGGTCGGCTTCCTGGAGGGCGCCGACCGCCCCGACCAGGCCGCCCTGCACGACGCGCTGGCCCGCCGGCTGCCCGGCGGACTCGTCCCCGCCACCTGGACGGCCGTCGCCGCCATGCCCATCCTGCCCGGCGGCAAGCCCGACCGCGCCGCCCTCGCCCGGCTGGCCGACCGGGCCCCCGCCGAGCAGGAGCAGGAGCGCGAGCCCAGCGCCTTCACCGACCCCGGCCAGGAGCTGATCGCCACCGCCTGGCGCGAGGTGCTCGGCCACGACCGCTTCGGCCCGGACTCGCACTTCTTCGAGGTCGGGGGCCACTCGCTGCTCGCCGCCCAGCTCGCCGCCTTCCTGGAGCCCCACCTGGGCAGCCGCCCGCCGCTGCGCACCCTGTTCCGGCACGCCGTCCTGGCCGACCAGGCGCGCGTCCTCACCGGAGACGTCAAGTGACCGCCCCCTCCGCCGTCCTGGAGGACGGCCACCGCGAGCTCGTGGACGCCTTCGAGAGCTTCGTCCGCCGCGAACTCGTCCCGCTCGCCGCCGAGTTGCCGGAGACCGCCGACCAGGTCCCGAGTGACCTGCGGGCCTACGTCCGCAAGCGCTCCGCCGCGCTCGGCTTCTACGCCGGCGACTACCCCGAGGAACTCGGCGGCGCCGACATGCCGTTCACCGCCGTGGTGCTGCTGCACCACGCCGCCGGACGCAGCGGCTGCGTGCTCGCCCCCTACGCGCTGGCCGGCTCCGACGGGCCCAGCCCGCTGCTGCGGCACGGCACCCCCGAGCAGATCGAGCGGCACCTGATCCCGCTGGTGCGCGGCGAGCAGACCCGCTGCCTGGCGCTCACCGAGCCGCAGGCCGGCTCGGACGCCTTCCACCTCACCACCACCGCCGTGCGCACCGGCGACGGCTGGGTGCTCAACGGGCGCAAGACCTTCGTCAGCAACGCCGAACACGCCGGGATCGCCCTGGTGGTGGCCGCCACCGACCTCGGCGACGGCAAGGGCCCGACCGCCGGGGCGACCGCCTTCGTGCTGCCGATGGACCAGCCCGGCCTGCGGATCGGCCAGCGCTACGAGGGGATGTCCGGCGAGCCGCTGTTCGAGCTGCTGCTGGACGGGGTCACCGTCGGTCCGGAGGCCGTGATCGGCGGCGAGGAGGGCATCGCCGCGGCCACCGCCCTCGCCATGGACAGCCTCTCCCGTGGCCGCCTGGTGGTCGCCGCGATGTGCAACGGCATCGCCGAGTACGCGCTGCGGATCGGCGTCGAGTACGCCCGCGAGCGGCGCGCCTTCGGCAAGGTGATCGGCGAGTACCAGCACATCCAGGAGCACCTGGTGACCACCCGCGCCGAGGTGGAGTGCGCCAAGCTGCTCACCCTCGCCTGCGCCCGGCTGGTCGACGAGGGCACCGAGGCGCCCGAGAACGCGGCGCTCGCCAAGCTCACCGCCTCCGAGACCGCCGTCCGCGCGGTGGACCGCTCGCTCCAGGTCCACGGCGCCACCGGCTGGGTGCGTGGCCACCCCCTGGAATTCCTGTACCGCTACGTCCGGATGACGACGATCATCGAAGGGACCTCCGAGGTCCAGAAGGTGATCATCGCCCGCTCCATGGGCCTGAACTGACGTCACGCACGCATCTGGAGACGATGATGGAATCCCTGAGCATCGGCTACGGCCGCCCGCACCAGGACGGCGCGGTCCTCGACCTGTTCACCACCTGGGCGCACCGCACCCCGCAGGCGCCCGCCCTGATCGACGGCGGGCGCACCCTCGGCTACGCCGAACTCGACCGCCTCGCCGACACCGTGGCGGAGTCCCTGCGCGGCAAGGTCGGCGCCGGCGACCTGGTCGGCGTCTGCCTCGGCCACTCGGCGGAGCTGGCCGCCGTCACCCTGGCGATAGCCAAACTCGGCGCCGTCCACCTGCCGCTCGGCCCGCGCCCCGGCGAGAAGCGCCTCCAGGCCGTCGCCGAGCAGTTGCGCCCGGCCTGTCTGATCGGCGAGGCCGCCGTGCTGCCGCCCGGCGGCGAGCGCCTCGAACTCGACCTGCCCAGCCCAGGCCTGCCCACGCCCGGCCTGCCCACCCCCGGCCTGCTGGCCGCCCTGACGCCCGGTGAGCAGGTGAGCGTGCCGGTCGGCACCCACTACGCCGTGCTCACCTCCGGCTCCACCGGCACCCCCAAGGCCGTCGCCGTCACCGAACCGGCGCTCGGCGCGCTGCTGCACTGGTACCGCGAGCTCACCGGCCTCGGCCCCGGCGAGCGGCACAGCCTGCTGGTCGGCGTCGCCTTCGACCCGCACGTGATGGAGCTGTGGGCCACCCTCACCTCCGGCGCCGCGCTCGTCGTCGCTCCCGAGAGCGTCCGCTGGGACTCCGGCGCGCTCACCGACTGGTGGCGCGAGGCGGGCATCACGGTCTCCCTGCTGCCCACCCCGCTGGCCGAGCCGATCCTCAACCGGCCCTGGCCCGCCGGGCTGGCACTGCGCCACCTGGTGGTCGGCGGCGACCGGCTGCGCCGCGCCCCCGGGCCGGAGGTCACCGCGACCGTCCACAACGCCTACGGCCCCGCCGAGGCCACCGTCGCCACCACCGTGCACACCATGGCGCCCGGCGGCGACCACGGCGCCGGTGCGCCGCCGATCGGCCTGCCGATCCCCGGCGCCGTCCTGCTGGTCACCGACGAGCAGGGCGACCCGGTGCCCAGAGGGACGGCCGGCGAGCTGCGGATCGGCGGCCGGGGCCTGGCCGCCGGCTACCTCGACCCCGAGCTGACCGCCCGCCGCTTCGTCCAGGCGCCCCCCGGCGTGGACGGCACCGACCGGGTCTACCGCACCGGCGACCGGGTGGTGATGCGCGCCGACGGCGTGCTGGAGTTCCACGGCCGGCTGGACGACCAGGTCAAGGTCAGCGGGGTACGGATCGAACCCGCCGAGGTCGAGGCCGCCTTCGAGCGCGACGACCGGGTGCGCCGCGCCGTGGTCGCCGCCGAGGCCGCGGCCACCGGCGGCGTCCGACTGCTCGCCTTCGTCCAGGCCGAGGCCGACGCGGACACCGCGAGCCTGCTGGAGGCCGTCCGGCCCTGGCTGCCCGAGCAGGCCGTGCCCTCGGCCGTACAGCTGGTCGACACCTTCCCGCTGGACCCCAACGGCAAGGTGGACCGCGCGGCGCTGCTCGCCGCGCTCGCCGCCGAGCCCGCGGCCCCGGCGGCCGTCGGCGAGGACGGCGACACCGCGGTCGAGCGCACCCTGGTGAAGCTCTGCCGCGAGCTGCTCGGCCGCGCCGACGTCGGCCCGGGCGACAACTTCCTGGCGTCGGGCGGCAACTCGCTGGCCGCCGCCCGACTGCTGGAGTCCCTGGAGGGGGAGTACGGCGTACGGCTGCGCGCCCCGCTGCTGCTGCGCCAGCCCGACCTGCGGGCGGTCGCACGGCTCGTCGAGGAGCGGATGCCCAGCGCGTCCCTCGCTTGAGGTCCCGGAGCCGTCCCGCTGCACCGGGCCCCGTCCGGCCCCGTGCACCGCGGGCCCCGTCCGGCCCCGTGTACCTGGCCCCGTCCGGCCCCGTACGGGACGGCTCCGCCCCCGTCGCGCCCCCGTCGCACCTCCCGATCTGAACAGCGGCGCCCCGGCCCCAGCGCCGGGGCGCCCGGAAGGGACCCAGCCATGACGCCCGTCCTCCCCACCCTCCCCGCGCTGGTCGCCCGGCAGGCCGAGCAGCACCCGAGCGCGCTCGCCCTGACCGACGGCGCCACCTACCTCACCTACCGCGAACTCCACGACGCCGCCGGCCGGTTGGCCGCCGTCCTGGCCGCGCGCGGGATCGGCCCCGGCAGCGCCGTCGGCCTGCTGTGCGCCCGCTCGGCCAGGTTCGCCGTCGCCCAGCTCGCCGTCTGGCGGGCCGGCGGCCTCGTCGTCCCGCTCGACCCGGCCTACCCGCGCCCGCGCATCGCCGAGATGACCGCCGACGCGGAGGTCCGCCTCGTCCTGGGCGACAAGGCGCTGCTCGCCGACGCCGGACTGCCCGCCGAGCGCACCCTGGTGCTCACCGAGCGCGGCACCGAGGAGACCGGCGCGGCGGTGCCCGACGCCGCCGAACCGGACGCGCCCGCCCTGCTCTACTACACCTCCGGCTCCACCGGCCGCCCCAAGGGCGTGCTCGTCCCGCACCGCGCCGTCACCGACCTGGTCACCGCCCCCGACGGGCTCGTCCTCGGCCCGCGCGACCGGGTGCTCTTCCACTCCACCCCCTCCTTCGACGCCGCCACCTTCGAACTGTGGGCGCCGCTCGCCCACGGCGCCGCCGTCGCCGTCTCCCCGACCGAGCGGCCCAGCGCCGAGGAACTCGTCCGCGACGTCGAACGGTTCGGCGCCACCACCGCCTTCCTCACCACCGCGCTCTTCCACCACCTGGCCGCCAAGGAGTCCCGGATCTTCGGCGTGCTGCGCACCCTGGCCGTCGGCGGCGAGGCGCTCGCCCCCGAGCATGCCGGGGCCGTGCTGCGGGCCTTCCCCTGGCTGGAGCTGTACAACGTCTACGGGCCCACCGAGGCCACCACCTTCACCACCGCCCACCGGATCACCCCCGCCGACTGCGCGGGCGGCCCCGTCCCGATCGGACGCCCCTTCGGCGGCGCCCGCGCCCTCGTCCTGGACGAGCGGCTCGCCCCGGTCGCACCCGGCGAGGTCGGCGAACTGTGGATCGGCGGCGGGCGGCTCGCCCAGGGCTACCTCAACCGGCCCGAGCTGACCGCCGAGCGCTTCCGCGAACTCCCCGGCAGCGACCGGGCCTACCGCAGCGGCGACCTGGTGCGCCAACGCCCCGACGGCGCACTGGAGTTCCACGGCCGCACCGACGACCAGGTGAAGGTCCGGGGCTTCCGGATCGAGCCCGGCGAGGTCGAGCAGGCCCTGCTGCGCTTCCCCGAGGTCGCCGAGGCGGCCGTGGTGGTCCGCCGCGCCGGACAGGCCGACGCCGCGCTCACCGCCTGCGTCGTCCTCGCCGAGGGCGCCGGGGCGGCCGCCGAGACCCTGCGCACCCGGCTCGCCGAGCGACTGCCCGCCCACCTGGTGCCCACCGCCTGGGCCGTCCTCCCCGCCCTGCCGCTCACCGGCAACGGCAAGGTCGACCGCCGCGCGCTCGCCGCCGCCCCGGACCCGGCGGCGGAGCGCCCGAGCGCGGCGGCGGAGCGCACCGGCGCGGCGGCCGAACTCACCCCGATCCAGCAGGTCGTCGCCGAGGCCTGGAGCCGCGCCCTGGAACGCCCGATCACCGACCCGGCCGCCGACTTCCTCGCCGAGGGCGGGCACTCGCTGCTCGCCATGTGGGTCGTCGACGACCTGGCCGGGGAGTTCGGCATCGACCTGTCCCTCGCCGACTTCCTCGGCCACCCCACCGTGGCCGGCCAGGCCGAACTACTGGAGCGCGCCCTGCGGGACGCCGACGACACCCAGGGAGCACCCCAGCGATGAGCAACGACCAGAACGACCTGCTGCGGCGCGCCCGCAACCGCCGCACCGCCCTCGCCCCGCAGCGCCCGGCCGCCGCCGACGTCGACGCCGGCCCGGCCCCGCTCTCCCACGCCCAGCAGCGGATGTGGCTGATGGAGCAGCTCGGCCAGGGCGGCGCCCTCTACAACGTCCCGATCGCCACCCGGCTGCGCGGACCGCTCGACGAAGCCGCCCTCGCCACCGCGCTCACCGGGCTCACCGAGCGGCACGCCGTGCTGCGCACCCGCTACCCGCGCCGCGGCGAACAGCCGTACCAGCACCTCGAACCGGCCGGTCCCGTCCCGCTGGCCGTCCTGGACGCCACCGGCGACGGCACCGAGCAGCTGACTGCCGAGGCCGCCCGCCCCTTCGACCTCACCGAAGGCCCGGTGCTGCGCGCGCTGCTGCTGCGGCACGCACCCGAGGACCACACCCTGCTCCTGACGATCCACCACATCGCCGTCGACGGCGGCTCGCTGCCCGTCCTGGCCGCCGACCTCGCCGAGCTGTACGCCGCCGCCCGCGACGGCGTCGAGCCCCGGCTCCCGGCGCCCGGCATGCCGTACGCCGAGTACGCCCGCCAGGAGCGCGCCCGCGACGCCGAACTCACCGCCGCCGCCGACGCCCTCGCCGCCCGGCTGGCCGGCGCCCGCCCGCTGCCGCTGCTGCGGCCGGTCGCCCCCGGCGCCCGCGACCGCCGGGCCGGCCTGCACGCCGTGCCACTCGACCCGGCCACCGTCGAGGGCCTGCGGCAGCTCGGCGCCCGGCACGGCGCCACCCTGTTCGCCGTCGTCCTGGCCGCCGCCTTCGCCACCCTGCGCACCGCCGCCGGCCAGGACGACCTCACCCTCGGCTGCGCCAGCGGCCACCGGGCCCGCCCCGAACTGCGCCGCACCGTCGGCCTGGGCGTCAACACCCTCGCGGTGCGCGCCGAACCGGCCGGGGACGCCTCCTTCGCCGAGGCCATCGCCCTGGTGCGCGGCGCCCTGCTGGAGGCCCAGCAGCACCACCAGGTGCCCTTCGACCTGGTGGTCGAGCGGCTCGGCGCGGCGGCGCGCGGCGCGGACGGCACCCCGCTGCTCTCGGCCAGCTGCGACCTGGTCCAGCCCGCGACCGCCCTGACGCTGCCCGGCCTGGACGCCGAACACGTCGACGTCGACCTGGAACTCGCCAAGTTCGACCTCACCCTGGTGCTGGAGGAGGGGCCGCGGCCGCGCTGCCTGGTCCAGCACGACCACGCGGCCCTGGACGGCGCCACCGCCGCCCGGCTGGCCGAGGCCTTCGCCGCCGTGCTCCGCGCGGCTGTCGAGGACCCGGACCGCCCGCTCGCCGAACTCCCCGGCGAACTGCTGGTCCGCGCCGACCGGCACCCGGTGCTGGAGGCCCTGGCGGCCCATCCCGGGGTGGCCGACGCGGCCGTGGTGGAGACCGCCGACGGCCCGCCGCTCGCCTACGCGGTGGTGCGCGGGGCGGTCGCCCCCAGCGGCACCGACCTGCGCGCCCGGCTCCGGGCCGTCGTCCCCGCCGCCGAACTCCCGCTGGCCGTCACCCTGTTGGACCGCATCCCGCGCGGCGCGGACGGTGCCGTCGACCGCGGGCGCCTGCCCGGCGCCGCCGGCGCGGCGGCTCCCGGCGGCTCCGGCGCTGCGGAGGCGGATCGGGCCGAGGCGGATCGGGCCACGGCGGCTCGGGCGACGGCGGCGACCGGCCCGCTCGACCTGGTCCGCACCGCCTTCGGCGAACTGCTCGGCAGCGTCCCGCCCGCCGACGGCGACTTCTTCGCCCTCGGCGGCTACTCGCTGGTCGCCGTCCAGCTCGCCGAACGCCTGCGCACCCGCGTCGGCGTGCCGCTCACCGGCCTCGACATCCTGGAGCACCGCACCCCGCGCGCCCTCGCCGCCCTGCTCGCCGCCCGCGAGGAGGAGCGCCGCGCCGCCCTCACCCGCGTCGACGGCTTCCACAGCACCGAGCCGCGCACCGGCACCGTGCTGCTCACCGGCGCCACCGGCGGCGTCGGTGCCGCCGTGCTCCAGGAACTGATGGCCCAGGGGCGGCCGGTACGCGTCCTGGTCCGCCCCGAGTCGGCCCACCTGCCGGCCCTGCACGGCGCCGAGATCGCCGAGGGCGACCTCGCCGACGTCGACAGCCTCGAGCGCGCGGTCAAGGGCGTGGACGCCGTCATCCACGCCGCCTGCACCTTCACCGAGCACGAGGTCGACCGGGCCGCCATGCGCGCCCTGCTGGACGGCTGGTCCGGCGGCCCGTTCGTCTTCGTCAGCAGCATCGACGCCTACGGGCGCCCGCCCGGCACCGAGGTCACCGAGGGAGGCCCCAGCGGCGCACCCGTCACCGCCTACGGCCAGGCCAAGCTCGACTGCGAGCGGATGCTGTTCGAGACCGCCGAGGCCACCGGCCACGGCCCGGCCACCGTGGTGCGCGCCCCCATCGTCTGGGGCCCGCACCACCGCCTGCGCGACCAGCTCCGCTGGGGCTCCACCGGCGACCTCTACCAGGCCGCCCTGGCCGGCCGGCCGATCGCCCTGCCGGCCGCGGCCGACGGCGAGCCGGAGGAGTGGAACGGCGCCGCCTGGGTGCACTCCGCCGCCCTGGCCCGCGCCCTCGCCGCCTGCGCCCTGCCCGACAGCCCCGCCGCCGGCCGGATCGTCAACGCGATCACCGGGCACGTCTCCTGGGCGGAGTTCGGGACCGAGCTGATCCGGCTGCTCGGCTCGGACAGCACCCTGGACCTGCGCCCCGACGCCGACCCCGAGCTGCGGCGCCCGTGGCACTACCGGGCGGAGACCCTCGCGGCCGCGCTCCAGCCGGAGCCGGGGGAGGACTGGCGCAGCGTGCTGGCGGCCATGGTCGGCTGACGGCGCCCGCCGGGCGGCGGTCGGCCATCCCGGATCCGGGGGCCGGCCGCCGTTCGACGGGTGTTGCGTCCTGAGCTTCGCCTTCGTTCCGGACCGGCGGTGCCACTGCACGGACGAGTTCTCGGACGCCCCGGGCTGGGCCGACACCCTTGCCGGGGCCGGCTTCGCCGTGCTGGGGCGCCGCTCGCCGGGCGACGGCCCGGCGCCGGTGCAGCCGGGCCGTGGCCGTGGCACGGATCCGCCGGGGGCGTCCGTGTTCGGCCAGGAGGCCGAGCACGGGGCCGCTGGGTGCCGTCCCGGCGGTGTGTTCGTCCGGGTCCTGCTCCGGGTCCCGCTCCGGGTTCGCGGTCAGCCCGTCGTCGTGCACGGGGATCTCCTCTCGTCGCGCCCCTCAGCCGATGTCGACCACCCGGGCCCAGCTCGGCGGTGCGTCCGGCCGGTACTCGCCGTTGTTCTCGCTGTACCGGGCCCCGCGCCGGAACCGGCCCACCACCGTACGGCAGGAGGGCGCGACCGACGGCCAGGGCGTCTGCCCGTCCGTCAGCACCACGACGACGTCCGGCTGCGGCCTGGTCCGCAGCGCCGCCGCGAAGCCCGTCCGCAGGTCCGTCCCGCCGCCGCCGACCAGCGGGACGCCCGCCGCGCGGCAGAGCGCGCCGACGGACTGCGGGGCTGCGTCGCAGGACAGCACGGTGACCAGGTCGTGCCGGCCGCCGACCGCCCGGCCGATCGCCGCGACCTCCAGCAGCGCACTGCCCAGCTCCTGGTCCGAGACCGACCCCGAGGTGTCGATCACCACCGAGACCCGGGGCGGGCGCCGCCGCAGGCTCGGCAGCACCACGCCCGGCAGCGAGACCGCGCGGCGGGCCGGACGGCCGTAGCTGTAGTCCCCGCCCGCGCCCGGCCCGGAGACCGCCGAGCGCAGTGCCGCGCCCAGGAGTTGGCGCCACGGCTGCGGCGGGTGGAACGCCTCCTCGGCCCAGCGCCGCCAGCCTGCCGGGGCGTTCCCCGGGCGGCCCCGGATGCCCTCGGCGACCCGGAAGCGGACCGCGTCCTGTTCCTGGGCGGTCAGCCCGTGGGCGCCGTCCGGGCCCAGCTCCCAGGGGCGGTCCACGCCGTCGGCGCCGCTGCCGCAGTCCAGCCAGGCCAGGTTCAGCCGGCGCAGGTCGAAGCGGAAGTTGCGGACGTAGTCCTCCATCAGCTCGCCCCCGGGCAGGCCGAGGTACTCCGGGGTCAGCGCGCCCGCGGGCGTGACCAGGCCGTCACCGAAGGCGTCGTCGTTGATCTCGCAGTCGGCGGCGATGTTCATCCGCAGCCGGTCCGCCGGTTCGGTCAGCCCGAGGACGCGGGCCAGGCGGTCGCTGCGCCCGTGGTGGTCGCGCAGCAGGTGCGAGACCTCGTGGACCCAGATCGAGGCGAGGTCCTCCACCGGGGTGCGGTCGACGAAGGCGGGGGAGGCGTAGCAGCGCCAGTGGCGGTCCACGGCCATGGTCGGGACCTGGCGGTCCTCCACCAGGTGGAGGGCGAACAGCGCGGTCGCCAGGTAGGGGCGGGCCCGGGCGGCCTGGAGCCGGGCGGCGTACAGCTTGTCGCGGTCCAGCGGGCGCGCGTCGGCCGGACGCGCGTCCGCCGAATCCGGCACCGGTTTCCGCGCCGGTGCGGACAGCGCTGGGGACCGCGGTACGGGTAGCGGTACGACCAGGGGGCGGGCGGTCAGCGGTTTGCCGCGCCTGCGGACGTCCAGCGGTGTGGCGGCGGGCCGGGTCCGGTTGTTCCAGCCGGTGTCCGGCGGGGTGGCGCCGGTGGGGGTGGTGCCGGTGGGGGTGGTGCCCGGCGGCGTGCTGCCCTCGGGCACGGTGCCCTTCGGCGTGCGGCTCGTGCTCATCGGCCGGCCGTCACATCGGTGCGGGCGGCGGTCCGGACGGCGGCGCGGTCGGCCCGCCGGGACAGCGCCACCGTCGAGGCGAGGTGCTCGATCGCCGCCGGGACCTCCCAGTTCTCCCGGCGCAGCGAGGCCAGCGTGGTGGCCGGGACGACCAGCACGTCCGGCGCGCCGGTCGACATCGCCCGCACCAGCAGCGCCCAGGCGGCGTCCCAGCGCGCCCGCTCCGGCCGGTTGCGCACCGCGGCCACCACTCCGTCCAGCACCACCTGGCGCAGGTCCCCGCGTTCGGGCAGCACGGCGGCGCTCGGGTCGGCGAGCAGCAGCTCGGGGTCCGGCAGGTCCATCCGGTCCATGCTCGCCATCAGTTCCAGCCCCGGCCCGTCCCCGACCGTGCCCCGGACCAGCAGCGACAGCACCTCCCGGGAGGAGCCGGCCGCGGTGGCGAAGGCGATCAGCCGCAGCGTCATGTCCCAGCTGCGCGGGGACGGCCAGGCACCGCCGCGCCTGGTCTCGTTGGTGGGCAGCCGGTGCACCAACTCCGGCCTCACCGTGAGCAGTTCGCAGACCGCCCGGCGGGCGAAGCCGACCGCGGCCGACAGCTCCGCCGGATCGAGCTGCGGCAGGGTGGCGACCGGCCACACCCCGCCGAGGCCGCGCACCACCACCTCGTGGTCGTGCACCCACTGGAGGTGGACGAAGCGGTTCGCCAGCGGTGCGCTCAGCTCCCACCCGTCGGCCGCCGAGGAGCGTGGGTTCGCCGCCGCCACGATCCGTACGCCAGGCGGCAGTTGGAGTGAACCGATGCGGCGCTCCAGGACCAGCCGGAGCAGCGCCGCCTGGACGGCGGGCGGCGCGGTGGACAACTCGTCCAGGAACAGCAGCCCGTGCCCGGCCCGGACCAGGCGCACCGCCCAGTCCGGCGGGGCCAGCGGGATGCCCTGCTGCGCGGGGTCGTCGCCGACGACCGGCAGGCCGGAGAAGTCCGAGGGCTCGTGGACGCTGGCGATGACGGTGGTCAGCGGCAGGTCCAGGGCCTCGGCGAGCTGGTTGAGGGCGGCGGTCTTGCCGATGCCGGGCTCGCCCCAGAGCAGTACGGGCAGGTCCGCGGCCACCGCCAGGGTGAGCGCCTCCAGTTGGTCGTCCGGGCGGGGTTCGGTGCGGGTGTCGGCGAGCAGGTCGAGGAGCCGGCGGGCGACGTCGAGGCGGGCGGGGGTGGCGGGGGTGGACATGGTCACGGGCATGGGTGATCACCTTTGGAGGTCGGAGGAGGTCAGTGGGTTCCGCGCCGTGGCGGCCGCGCGGCGTACGCGGGTTCGAGCGGATCAGCGGATCAGCGGGCGGCGGTACGCGGTTGCGAGCGGATCAGCGGGCGGCGGTGTGCGGGGGCCGTGGGAACGCGTGGCTGCGGCCCCGGTGTCGGGGCAGGCCGAACCGGTAGAAGTCGTAGTGGGTCAGGGGCTTCGCGGTCCTGGCCTGCCGGTCGACGGTCAGGCCGGAGCGGTAGAGGCCGTAGGCGATCCGGCGCTCGGCGGCCGCCGCGAGCTCCTCCCGCAGCGGGCCCTCACGCAGTGCCGCCTGTCGGCCGAGCAGGTCCTCCACCACGGCCAGGGCTCCGGCGGTGTCGCCGTGGTTCAACCGCTGGCGCACGTCGTCCAGTTCGGCCGGATCGCGGTGCGCCTGGTCGATCGCGCGCAGGCAGGGCAGCGGGGTGCCGGACAGCGCGGCCAGCAGCTCCTCGCGGCGCAGCTGCTCCGGGTCGTGGTCGAGTGCGGTCAGCACCCCGTCGACCACGGCGATCCGGTGCCGGGCGCCGCGGCACTCCACCAGCCGTTGCCCGGCGGGTGGTCGGTCCTCCTGCCGGGGCCGGGGGCCGGGTGCCAGCGCGGCCGCGACCAGTGGGTGCAGCCGGTCGGCGTCGAGCTTGCCGCTGTGCAGCAGGTCGAGGTCGGGCGGTACCCAGGTCGCCGCGTCGGGCAGCAGTGGCAGCGCCCGGACGTCCCCGACCGCCGCTTCGGCGTGGCCGTCGGGCCCGAGCACCAGCCGCTCGCCGCGCCCGAGCCGTACTGCGACGGGCCCGGGCGGGAGCCCCTCGGCGTGCAGCAGCAGCTCGGCCTCGGCGGCCCAGCGGTCGACGGCCCGGCGCAGCCCGTGGGGCCCGACTCCGGTGTGCGGTGCCCCAGTTGGCGGGAGGGAACCGGCCCGCGCCGCCAACTCCCCGCTGCGGCCCGCGTCCCACAGGTGCCGGTGCAGGTCGAGCCGGTACCGGCGGCTGGGGCGCGGATGGGGGTGCGGGGCCGGGCCGGGATCCGAACCGTCCCAGAGCGCCAGGCCGATCCGCTGCCCGTACTCCGCCCAGGCGGGCGGCGTGCGGACGACGAGGTGCACCGGCCGCTCGCCCGGATAGCGGGCGAGCGGGACGGTCAGCCCGGCGCGCAGCAGTCCGGCGGGGGCGGTGCGCGGCAGGTGCCAGCGCAGTAGGTCCGGCGCCAGGCGACGCAGGTCCTCACGTACCCGTTCGGCCAGTGCGTGCCCGTGGGCGTGCGCGACGTCCCGCAGGCGGAAGTCGACCTCGACGTTGGCGGCGGCGCAGGCCCCGGCCCAGTCACCGGCGAGTCGGCGCGCGGTGGCGGTTTCGATCATGGAGGGCGGCACGGCGTACTCGCGTACGCGCCGCCAGAAGGAGAAGCGGGAGTCATCCTCGTTCGCGGTGTGAGTGAGCATCAGCACTCACCTTTGGCGAACGGGACCTCCGATCCGAGAGCAGCGAAAGTGTTCATCGCCGGGGAGCATAGCGCCCGTCCTCGCTGCCGCGCCACAGTCTTTCGTCACGGCCGCAGCGCGGTCCGTCCTGCCGGTGTGCGTCCGCCGGTCCGCTCAGGAACCGCTGGAGAGCAGGTCAAGGGCGGTGGTCCGGCTGGCCGATTTCGTCCCCCTTCGCCCCCGGCCCGGTCGCGGCGTCGGCGGTCGGCGGCGCAGACTGGTCGGTACACGGCAGTTCCGACACCAGGGGGCGGCATGGCCTTACCAGCCTTTGGGCGTAGTGGAGTTGGACGGCGGGCGGGTGGGCGGCTCCGGGCGGTGGTCGGCGCGCTCGCCGTCGCCGCGCTGGCGGCGGGTGCGGTGGTCGCGGTGCCGGCCGACGTCGCGGAGGCTGCCGGTCCCTCCGGGAGCAAGGGCGGCGCCAAGGTCGTCTACCTCACCTTCGACGACGGCCCCAGCCCGGCCTACACCCCGAGGATCCTCTCGATCCTCGACCGCTACGGAGTCCGCGCGACCTTCTTCGAGCTCGGCGAGAACGTCGCCGCCCACCCCTCGCTCACCGCCCAGGTCGCCCGGCAGGGCCACAGCGTGCAGAACCACTCCTGGTCGCACCCGGACCTGCGCCGGCTCTCCGGCTCCTCCTTCAACGCCCAGGTCGGCGACACCGACCGGGCCATCCGCGCCCGGACGGGGCACACCCCGACGTGCCTGCGCCCGCCCTACGGTGCGGTCAACGGCACGGTGCGTTCCCGGGCGGCGGCGCTCGGCAAGCAGGTCGTGCTCTGGTCGGTCGACCCGGCCGACTGGTCCCGGCCGGGCGCGGCGGCGATCCGGTCGCGGGTGCTGGACAACGTCCGCCCCGGTTCGGTGATCCTGCTCCACGACGGCGGCGGGGACCGCAGCCAGACCGCGACGGCCCTGCCGACGATCCTGTCCACCCTCAAGGCGCGCGGGTACCGCTTCGCGACGCTCTGCTGACCGGGCGGGGGCCCGGGCCGGCCGGGCCCGGCCCCGCCGAAAAATGAGTTGCCCGCGGGCCGATCCTCGACCACGATCATCCGCATGGACTTTTAACAGTTGCCACGTAGCACCAGCGAACCCTGTCGCGCGATCGACCTCGGAGCCTGACGGCTCGGTACCGAGGCGATGACTCGCGCCCACGTGTGCATCCGTCATCCCGGGAGCGCCCGCGATCCGCCCTGCCCTGCCCTGCTCCGGCCCGTCACGGTCGGGGCCGCGCGGGGGCGGGGTCCGTGGGGCGTTCCCGCAGAGTCCTGAGAGCAACCACCACCATGAATACCGACCGCAAGGCCCACTGGGCCGTGCGTGAGTCCGCGCTGCCCACCGTCGTCCGTCCCTGCCCGGACTGCCCCGGCAGCCGGCACCGTCCCTCGGGGAAGATCCGCGTCAACGCCAGCGGAAAGCTGCTGGACGTCTGGCTGCTGCTGAGCTGCGCGGGCTGCGACCGGACCTCGAAGGTGCCCGTCCACGAACGCGCCCACGTCTCCTCGCTCGACCCGGCCCGACTGGTGTCCTACGAGACCAACGACGCCGCCGTGGTCCGGGAGTTGACGACGAGCGCCTCGCTCGCCGCCCGGAACGGATACCGCCTCGACTGGACCGGCACCTGGGAGCTGGAGGTCCGGACGCCCCTGCACCTGCTCGACGACCCGACGCCGCTCACCGTCCTGGTCGGCTTCGAACTGCCCGTGCCGGTCCGGGTCGAGCGGCTGCTGATGGTCGGGCTCGGCCTCAGCCGCACCGCCGTACGGCGGATGGTCGCGGAGGGGCGGATCCAGCTGCCGCCCGCCCTGACGCCGACGGCCAAGGCGCACCGGGACTTCGAACTCACCCTCCAGCGGCCCGCTGCGGTCCGGGCCGCTTCGGTCGAGGCCGCTTCGGCCGAGGTCGCTGCGGGAGAGGCCACCGCGCTGGTTCCGACCGTCGTAGCGGCCCGGATCGCCACGGCCACGGACCTGGTCCGCCCGAGGGTGTCCCGTACAGCGCGGCGCCAGCCCCTCGTGACGCGGGTCGCGGGCGGGTAAGGAGGGGAACCGCCGTGCCTCCCGTGCGGCCCACCGGCGCATCGCGCGCCGGTGGGCCGCACGGGAGTCCGGCCAGGCCGGTCCAGGCCAACGGGCCGCTCAGCGCTGCCCGTTGAGGACCAGCGCCCAGGCGAGGCAGCACAGTGCGGCCGTGCACAGCAGCGCGCGCAGCACGTTGAAGCGCACCCAGCGCGCCTCGAAGCGGGTGCGCACCGCCGAGGGGTCGGCGATCCGCTGCGGCGCTCCGGCCTGCTCCAACTCGTCGTTCAGCGGGATGTTGACCACGCGGGTGACCGCGATCGCCGCCGCGTACAGCACCAGGGCGGCGATCGTGGCGGGCAGCGCGCGGTGCCCGTCCGAGGGCAGGTGCAGGGCGACCGCGGCGGCCGTGCTGAGCAGGGCGCCGACGAAGCCGAGTACGAACCAGCCGTTCAGGATCGCCACGTTGACCCGCTGCATGACCTCGATGAACGTCCGGTCCTCGACCCGCGCGAGCGCCGGCATCACCGAGCACGCGTAGGCGTAGAACAGCCCGGCGGTCAGTCCGCAGGTGACGGTGGCCGCCACCAGGGCGAGTGTGCGCGCCGATTCCATTCTCCCAGCCCCCCGCTCGGTCGTGCCGCTCGTGCTCTTTCTACACCAGCTCGACCGCTCAGGAGTCCTTCAAGTGACGAGACGTCACATCATCTCCGGCGCCGACCTGACCATCGGCAGTCCGAACATCGACAGGCAGGGAGTCAGCCCGCTGACCGAGGCGGGGATGCGCGCCGCCCGCGCCTGCCAGGCGTCACGGGTCAGCCGCAGCCGCCTGTTCGTCACGGGCCGGCCGCGGACCACATGGCGGTCGATGCCGTCGAGCTCATAACCGTGCCTCCGGGACACGGCGAAGGAGGCGGCATTGTCCTCGAAGGCTCCCGACGTCGCCTCCAGCGCGTCCAGGCCCGCGAAGGCCAGGTGCAGGACGGCGGCGCGCATCTCGGTGCCGATCCCCCGCCGCTGGTACCGCGCACCGAGCCAGGAGGCCGTGGTGACCTCCCGCAGAACGGCGAAGTCGCGGGCGGCGATGGTCTGCAGGCCGACGACCCGGCCGTTCTCGAAGACGGCCAGGTTCAGGGCCCAGTCGCCCGGGGACCAGTTCCCTCGGCGCAACCAGTGGTGCTGCACCACCGAGCGGGCACGTTCGGCCGGAGGAAGGTCGGTCCACGGCACGAGGAAGGGCATGCGGTCCGGCTGGTGGACGCCCTCCCCGGCCAGGTCGGCCAGGTCAGCCAGTTCGCTGTCGGTGGGTAAGCGAAGCTCCAGGCAGGGAGTGTTCAGACGCAGTCCCAGCAGCGGCCAGTGATCGATCAACATGCGCCATTGTCGACGGCGACGGCGGCCGAGGTCATCCGATTTCCGGGGCGCGGAGCAGCGGAGGGCCCAGGTGCGTTGACGCGTCGCTGCTGTGGGTGTGGCCGGGCCCGCCTCGCGCCGCTGTTGGTGGCGGTGCGGGGCGGGCCCGGGGGGTGGTGCTGTGCGGGGGTTAGTTGAGGGCGGCGAGGGCGGCCTCGTAGTCGGGCTCTTCGGCGATCTCGGCGACGAGTTCGGTGTGGAGGACGGTGTCGTTCTCGTCGAGGACGACGAC
>NZ_JBIWAQ010000002.1:931577-932563 GCF_044760155.1 Kitasatospora sp. NPDC098652 | reverse complement strand
GGCTCCCAGTAGACGACTGGGTTGATAGGCCGGATATGGAAGCCCTGTGAGGGGTGGAGTTGACCGGTACTAATAGGCCGAGGGCTTGTCCTCAGACGCTCGCGTTCACTGTGTGGTTCCCGGGTAGCGAACAGCTATCGCCGGCGAACAAGAAACACTTATTCAACTGAAAAGTGTGTTTCGCTGAATACCCGATAGGGTTTCGGTGGTCATAGCGTGAGGGAAACGCCCGGTTACATTCCGAACCCGGAAGCTAAGCCTCACAGCGCCGATGGTACTGCAGGGGGGACCCTGTGGGAGAGTAGGACGCCGCCGAACAATCATTCAAGGCCGCGGCCCCAGCGACTCGCTGGGGCCGCGGCCTTTTTGTGTTTTGCGAACTTTGCACGAGACCGGCAGACCGGGACTTCCGCCCAGGCGCGGACGCTCCCGACATGCCGGACAATGGAGATGGTGCGCGGCCAGGAGGCCGGCGCCGACACCGCGTGACGGCACTGACGTTGCCCAGTCCGCGGTGGAGATGAAGCAGCAGAAGGAGTCACGAGGATGTCGAACCAGCCCGAAGGCCGTCCCGAGCGTCGATCGGACGACGGCCGAGGCTACGAGCCCCGGTCGCGTGGGGGCTGGTCCAACGACCGTGACGACCGTCCCCGTCGCGATGACCGTGACGACCGTCCGCGTCGGGATGACCGTCCGTCGTTCCGCGACCGCGATGACCGCGGTGGCGACCGTGGCGGCTTCCGCCGTGACGACCGCCCGCAGGGTGGTGGCTTCAACCGTGACCGTGGCGACCGTCCGCAGGGTGGCGGTTTCAACCGTGACCGCGGTGACCGTCCGCAGGGTGGCGGTTTCAACCGCGACCGCGGTGACCGTCCGCAGGGTGGTGGCTTCAACCGCGACCGGGATGACCGTGGTGGCTTCCGTCGTGACGACCGTCCGCAGGGTGGTGGGTTCCGTCGTGACGACCGCCCGAGCGGGTTCCGTCG
>NZ_JBIWAQ010000002.1:812702-931481 GCF_044760155.1 Kitasatospora sp. NPDC098652 | reverse complement strand
GTCGTTCCGCGACCGCGACGACCGCGGTGGCGACCGTGGCGGCTTCCGCCGTGACGACCGCCCGCAGGGTGGTGGCTTCAACCGTGACCGTGGCGACCGTTCGCAGGGTGGCGGTTTCAACCGCGACCGGGATGACCGTGGTGGCTTCCGTCGTGACGACCGTCCGCAGGGTGGTGGGTTCCGTCGTGACGACCGCCCGAGCGGGTTCCGTCGCGATGACCGTGACGACCGTCCGCGTCGGGATGACCGTCCGTCGTTCCGCGACCGCGACGACCGCGGTGGCGACCGTGGCGGCTTCCGCCGTGACGACCGCCCGCAGGGTGGTGGCTTCAACCGTGACCGTGGCGATCGTCCCCAGGGTGGTGGCTTCAACCGCGACCGCGGTGACCGCCCCCAGGGTGGCGGTTTCAACCGCGATCGTGACGACCGTGGTGGCTTCCGTCGTGACGACCGCCCGAGCGGGTTCCGTCGCGATGACCGTGACGACCGCGGCGGCTTCAACCGCGACCGCGGTGACCGCCCCCAGGGCGGTGGCTTCAACCGCGATCGTGACGACCGTGGTGGCTTCCGTCGCGACGACCGTCCGCAGGGTGGTGGCTTCCGCCGTGACGACCGCCCGAGCGGGTTCCGTCGCGATGACCGCGGCGACCGTCCGCAGGGCGGTGGCTTCAACCGGGACCGTGACGGCCGCGGCGGTTTCAACCGCGACCGCGGCGACCGTCCGCAGGGTGGCGGTTTCAACCGCGACCGCGGTGACCGGGGCGGCGACCGCGGTGGCTTCCGCCGTGACGACCGCCAGGGCGGTGGCGGCTTCCGTCGCGACGACCGTCCGTCCTACCGCGACCGTGACGACCGTGGCGGCGAGCGCGGCCGTGGGGACTACGACGACCGTCGTGGCAACTACGAGCCGGTCAAGCGTCTGCCGATCCCGGAGGACGTCACCGGCTTCGAGCTGGACGCGGACGTGCGCCAGGAGCTCAAGAGCCTGCCCAAGACCCTCGCGGACGACGTCGCCCGCAACCTGGTGATGGTGGCCCGGCTGCTCGACGGTGACGCGGAGGAGGCCTACCAGTACTCGCGCGTCGCGCTGCGGCTGGCGTCCCGCGTGGCCGCCGTCCGTGAGGCGGCCGGCTTCGCCTCGTACATGACGCAGCGTTACTCCGAGGCGCTGACCGAGTTCCGCGCCGCCCGTCGGATGACCGGTCGTGCCGACCTGTGGCCCGTGATGGCCGACTGCGAGCGCGGTCTGGGCCGTCCGGAGCGGGCGCTGGCGATGGCCGGCGAGCCCGAGGTGAAGCAGCTGGACAAGGCCGGCCAGGTGGAGATGCGCCTGGTCGCGGCCGGTGCCCGCAGCGACATGGAGCAGTTCGACGCGGCCGTCGTCACCCTGCAGAGCCCGGAGCTGGCCTCCAGCGCCGTGCACCCGTGGACCGCGCGCCTGCGCTATGCCTACGCCGAGGCGCTGATCGCGGCCGGCCGTGGCGACGAGGCCCGTGACTGGTTCGCCAAGGCCGCTGAGGCCGACACGGACGGTTCGACCAACGCCTCGGAGCGCCTGGCCGAGATCGACGGTGTGGAATTCACCGACGCGCTCGACCCGGAGCTGGCCGACGAGGACGCCGACCAGGCCGAGGCCCCGGCGAAGAAGCGCGGCGGCGACGTCTCCGACGACCGCGTGATCTTCGAGGACGAGGAGGACGTCGAGGAGTTCTACGACGAGGACGACCTCGAGATCGACGAGGACTTCGACGGCGTGGTCCCCGAGCGTGCCGCGGACGCCAAGGCTGACGAGGCCGAGAAGGCTGAGAAGGCCGACAAGGCCGACAAGGCCGAGGCCGAGGGCGACGCCCAGGCCTGAGCGCCCTGAAACACGCCGTGAGGCCCTGCCGATGCCCCTTCGGGGGAGATCGGCAGGGCCTCACGGCGTCCGGGGGTTCCTGCTGCCCGGCGGGAACGGTCGGAAGGCGCTAGCCCAGGTCGGAAGGCGCTAGCCCAGCGGAAGACTGCGCAGCACCAGCCCGGTGGCGGGCTTGGGCCCGAACGAGGTGGACTTGCGCGGCATGGTGACGCCCTGTTCGGCCAGCCGTCGCACCACGCTCTCCCGGACCGGGTGCAGCAGTACGGCGGTGCCCCCGGTCCGGGCGGCCTCGCGCTCGGCGGCCACGGCGGTGTGCAGGTAGCCGATGTCGTCGGGGCCGTCGGGGACGTGCCAGGTGTGGTCGAGCAGGGTGGCGTGCAGCACGGTGGCGTCCAGGCGGCGCCACTCCTCGGGCCGGTCGTGCGGCACGGTGGCCCCCAGCAGGGCCTCCTCGGGCTCGCTGAGCAGCCAGAACACGCCGTCGCCGCCGGTGAGGACGAATCCGTTGCCGCCGTGCCGCTTCTGCTCGGCGAGGGCCTGGAGGGCGGCGGTCAGCGGACCGGGGACCTCCTTGACCTGCCACTGGTCGCCGAGCTTCTCCAGGGCCTCGGCCACCGGCAGCCGGTACAGCACCCGGTGGATGGCCCGGACCCGCAGCGGGTAGCGGGCGGTGTCCACCAGCAGCACCATGCCGCGGTCCCACGGGCTGCGGGGCAGGTGGCGGTGTTCGCGCTGGAGCCGCAGGTACATCTCCCAGCGGTGGTGGCCGTCGGCGATCAGGGCCCGGCAGGTGGCCAGGTCGCGGCTGATCTCGCCGAGCTCGGCGGGGTCCGTGACGGCCCACAGGCGGTGGTGGGTGCCGTCGGTGGTGGCGGTGGAGAGCAGTGGCTCGCCCTCGACGGTCCGCTCGATGACGCCGGAGGCGCCGCCGTTGCCGCGGTAGGTGAGCAGCAGCGGTTCGAGGTTGGCCCGGGTGGTGCGCATCAGCCCGACCCGGTCGGCGACCGGCCGGGGCATCACGTCCTCGTGGGGGAGGACGACGCCGGCCTCGGGGCCGCTCACCGCGAGGGCGCCGATCAGGCCGCGCTGGAGCAGTTCGGGCGCGTCACCGTTGCCGGGGACCCGCTGCTCGTAGACGTAGATGGCCGGCTCCGGGTCGGCGGCGAGGATGCCCTCGCGCTGCCAGGCGGCCAGCAGCCGGGCGGCGTGCCGGTACTTGGTGTCACGGTCGGAGCGGTCGCCGGCGTCCTCGGGCTCCGGGCGGGGCAGGATCAGCCGGACCACGTTGTGCGGGTCGGCGGTCTCCAGGTCGAGCCGGCGCCCCGGGTCGACGACGTCGTACGGCGGGGACATCACCGAGGCCAGCGCGCCGACCCGGTCGGGGACGTAGCGCAGGCCACGGAAGGGGGACAGGGACAGGCCTGCGGTGGCGACGTGCCCGGGATCGCCGGGGCCGCCCACGGGAGTCTCGACTCCGTCTTCTGCACTGGGTGTGCTCATTCTGGGCATCGTAACCGGGTACGCGTTGTTGAGAGATCGGAATCCCCGTGCCGAACGGTAGGGCGGGTGTACGACCGAGGGTGAGGTACGGCATGCAGGACGGGCAGGAACAGCCGGACGGCGGTGCGCCGGGGGAGCGCGCGCCGACGGGCGGCGTGCCCGCCCAGGGGCGGCGCGGGGAGCCGGCCGGGGACGTCTACGACTGGTTCCGGCGGGGCGCGCAGCTGCTGGCCCAGGGGCATCCGGCGGCGGCCGAGCAGTTGCTGGCCCGGGCGGCGGAGGCCGAGCCGCACTCGCGCAGCATCCGGGAGGCGCTGGCCCGGGCGCAGTTCGACGCCGGTTCGTACGCGGCGGCGCTGGAGAACTTCCGGGCGGTGGCGCTGGCCGATCCCTCGGACGACTACGCTCAGTTCGGGTGGGGGGTCGCGGCGGCCCGGCTGGGCGACTTCGAGACCTCCGCCGAGCACCTGGCGCTGGCGGTGGCCATGCGGCCGGAGACCGACCACTACCGGGCGGCGCTGCGGCAGACCAGGGCGACCCTGGCGGCCCGCGCCGGAGCCTACGGCCCGCTGCTGCCCGGAGCGCCCGGCTACCGTGAGCCGGGGGTGCACGGGCAGGTCGGGGGAGAGCCGGGCGGCGTCGACGAGGACGCCTGACCGGGCGGGCAGTGACGAGCAGACGAACCGCAGAGAACGCGGACGAACCGCAGTGAATGAGGTAGGGCAGGCATGACCGAGACGGCCACCCCCGCGCGACGGACCGCCCCCGGCGGCAGCGACCGCCCGCTGACCGAGGCGTACGACACGGCGCTGCTGGACCTGGACGGCGTGGTCTACGCCGGCCCGCACGCGATCGAGCACGCAGTGGACTCGCTGGCGGCGGCCCGGACGGCCGGGATGCGGCTCGCGTACGTGACCAACAACGCCTCCCGCCCGCCGCGCGTGGTCGCCGAGCACCTGACCGAGCTGGGCGTGCCGGCCGAGCCCGCGGACGTGATCAACTCGGCCCAGGCGGCCGCCCGGGTGGTCGCCGAGAAGGTGCCGGCCGGGGCGAAGGTGCTGGTCGTGGGTGGGCTGGGGCTGGAGGAGGCGCTGGCCGAGCGCGGGCTGGTCGCCGTCCGCTCGCTGGCCGAGGAGCCGCTCGCGGTGGTGCAGGGCTTCGACCCGTCGGTCGGCTGGGCCCAGCTGGCGGAGGCCGCGTACGCGGTGCGCGGCGGGCTGCCGTGGGTCGCCTCCAACACCGACATGACGGTGCCGACGGCGCGCGGGATCGCGCCCGGCAACGGGACGCTGGTGGCGGCGGTGCGGGCGGCGGCCGGAGTGGACCCGGAGGTGGCGGGCAAGCCGCTGCCGCCGATGCACCGGGAGACCGTGCTGCGGACGGGTGCGCGGCGGCCGCTGGTGGTCGGGGACCGGCTGGACACCGACATCGAGGGCGCCTTCAACGGCGGGGTGGACAGCCTGCTGGTGTTCACCGGGGTGACCACCCCGGCGCAGCTGCTGGCGGCCCCGGTCGAGCACCGGCCGACGTACCTGGCGGCCGACCTGCGCGGCCTGCTGGTCGCGCAGCCGGCCGTGACGGCGGTGACGGCGGCGGGCGGCGGTTTCGCGTGCGGCGGCTGGACGGCGGTGGCGGAGGGCGGTGCGCTGCGGCTGACCGGTGCCGGGGACCGCTGGGACGGCCTGCGGGCGCTGTGCGCGGCGGCCTGGACGGCGCTGGACGCGGACGGCGGGCCGGTGGACGGGCGGAAGGCGCTGGCCGAGCTCGGGTTCTGAGGTGGTTCGGGACGGTCGTCTTGGACGGTTGTACGAGACGACCGTCTGAGTCGTACGTCCGATTCAGACGTCCAGGGCGAGGCATCCAGGACGGGGCGTCCGGATCGGGCGTCTGACACGGACGTACGAACCGGTCCTCGGTACGGACGTCCGTCTCAGACGCCCGGCCACGACCTCAGAGCAGGGTGCGCAGCCGCAGCAGGTCGCGGAAGCCGGCCTCCAGCTTGATCCGGCCGCTCGCCCAGGCGGAGGCGAAGTTGAGTTCGCCGCCGACCAGGGCGAGCAGGTCGTCGCCGGTCATGGTGAGCCGGATCGCGGCCTTCTCGGCGGGCGAGCCGGGCACGGCGACCACGTCCTGGATCCGGCCGTCGCGCAGTTGCCCGGTGAAGGTCAGGTCGAGGTCGGTGATCCGGCAGCTCAGCGAGCGGTCGAGGGCGGCGGCCTTCCGGACGTCGCCGGTGGCCTTCGCCATGTTCCGGCTGAGCTGCTCCAGCGCCTCCCGGCACTCCTCGGCGTTCGCCACGGCGCTCGCTCCATCCCCAGGTCACTACGGTGCGGACTGCCGGGCCACGGTACCTCAGGAGGGTTTTGGCGGTAGCGTCGTCAGTGGGGTGCCCGGAATCGCCCGGGTGCCGAGGGCGACGGAGCGCGGCGCGCGGGCGCGCGCAGGCGCGGAGGAGGCACCCGGATGCTGCCGAGGACGGTGCGGGGAGCGGTGGCGGCCGCCGCTGTGGTGGTGGAGGAGGTCGGCAAGCGGGTCGTCGACACGGCGGCCGCGGTCCTGGAGAAGACCGGCGTCGACGTGGCCGAGGTGGAGCGCAGGCTGGGCGGCCAGTTCCCGCCGTCGGCGAAGACGCTGCAGACCCTGGCGGAGGAGGCCGTCACCGCCGGGCGGGCCGGGGTGGACCTGGCGGTCGGGGTGGCGCGTAACGAGGTGGAGAAGGCCTTCGAGAAGGTCGGCGACCAGGTGACCAAGGTCGGCGTGGTGCTGGCGTACCTGGAGAGCAAGCTGCGCGAGGTCGAGGAGGATCCGGCCGTGGCCAAGGCCGGGTCGGGCCCGGCCGGGTACCCGGCGGAGGAGCCGGTGCCGGCGCCCCGGGCGGACGACCTGTTCGGGCGCGGCTGGGAGTTCGAGGACGAGCGCGTGGCGGCGGAGCCGATAGTGGCCGAGCGGGTGGAGGTGGATGAGCCGGTCGAGGTCGATCCGCCGGTGGCACCGCGGCGGCCCGTGGCGGCGGCCGGGCACCTGGCGGCGGAGCGACCAGCGGCGGAGGCGGAGAAGGCCGCAGTGGTGAAGAAGGCCACCGCCGCCAAGAAGACCGCTGCCGCCAAGAAGGCCACCCCGGCGAAGAAGACCACCCCGGCCAAGAAGACCACCCCGGCGAAGAAGACCGCCGTCGCCAAGAAGGCCACGGTGAAGAAGACGGTCGCTGCGAAGCCGACCGAGGCGGCCGGCCGGGCCGGGACGGCGGCCAAGCGCACGACGACGAAGAAGACCACCGTCCGCAAGGCCAGCAGCACGAAGAAGCCCGATGTCCGGGACGAGTGAGCCGGGCGCACCGGCCGAGCCCGCCCAGCTCGTCGAACCGACTGAGCCCGCCCAGCCCGCCCAGTCCACTGAGCCCGCCCAGCCCGCCGCAGCGGTCGGGCCGCTCGGCGTCGAACTGCTGCCCACCGGGCACCCCGGGGTGGACGCCGGGCTGGCCCGGCTGGAGGCTCTGGACGGGGTCCCGGCCGAGGCACACGTCGCGGTGTACGAAGATGTTCACCAGCGGCTCGCCGACGCGTTGGCCGCACTCGACCGGGAATGATCCGCAGGACCCGTAGGAGCTGAAACACCAGTGGCAGTGGCACGACGCCGACTCGACGCGGAGCTGGTCCGCCGCAAGCTGGCCCGGTCGCGTGAGCACGCGTCCGAGCTGATCGCGGCCGGCCGGGTGACCGTCGGTGGCACCACCGCGACCAAGCCGGCCACCCAGGTGGAGACCTCGGCGGCGGTCGTGGTGGCCAAGGACGACAACGACCCCGACTACGTCTCGCGCGGCGGGCACAAGCTGGCCGGGGCGTTCGCGGCCTTCGTGCCGCAGGGCCTGGTGGTCGAGGGCCGCCGGGCGCTGGACGCGGGCGCCTCCACCGGCGGGTTCACCGACGTGCTGCTGCGGGCCGGGGCGGCCCACGTGCTGGCGGTGGACGTCGGCTACGGGCAGCTGGCCTGGTCGCTGCAGAGTGACGAGCGGGTGACGGTGATGGACCGCACCAACGTCCGTGAGCTGACCCTGGAGTCGATCGGCGGCACCCCCGTCGACCTGGTCGTCGGCGACCTCTCCTTCATCTCGCTGGGCCTGGTGCTGCCCGCGCTGGCCGCCTGCGCGGCCCCGGACGCGGACCTGGTGCTGATGGTCAAGCCGCAGTTCGAGATCGGCAAGGAGCGGCTCGGCAGCGGCGGGGTGGTGCGCAGCCCGCAGCTGCGTGCCGAGATGGTCCGGCAGGTCGCCGGGCAGGCGTGGGAGCTGGGGTTGGGCGTGCGGGCGGTCACCGCGAGCCCCCTGCCGGGGCCCTCCGGGAACGTCGAGTACTTCCTCTGGATGCGCCGGGACGCCCCGCAGCTGGACCCCGCGGACGCGGACCGGGCCGTCGCGGAGGGGCCCCGATAGGGTGCTCTGCGAGCGTCCGGCCCGTCATGCTGGATGGCGCGGCCGCACCGGGCCGAGGGCGACCCGGCAGGCGTAGGGAGAGGGCAGCGGCATGAGCGATGAAGAACGCACGGTCTTCCTGATCGCGCACACCGGCCGGGAGGCGGCGCTGCGCAGCGTCGAGGCCCTGGTGCACGGGCTGCTGAAGTCGGGGCTGCGGATCAGGCTGCTGGAGGCGGAGGCGGTGGACCTCGACCTGCCGGACGGGGTCGAGAAGGTGGCCGAGGGGCCGGGCGCGGCGGACGGCTGCGAGCTGATCCTGGTCGCCGGCGGGGACGGCACGCTGCTGCGCGGCGCGGAGTTGGCGCGCTCGCACGGGCTGCCGATGCTGGGCATCAACCTGGGTCGGGTCGGCTTCCTGGCCGAGGCGGAGCGGGACGACCTGGCCGTGGTGGTCGAGCGGGTGGTGGACGCCGACTACGAGGTCGAGGAGCGGATGACGATCGACGTCATCGTCCGCACCAACGGCGACGTGGTGCACGAGGACTGGGCGCTGAACGAGGCGTCGATCGAGAAGGCGTCCCGGGAGCGGATGCTGGAGGTGGTGACCGAGGTGGACGGCCGTCCGGTCTCCAACTTCGGCTGCGACGGGGTGGTCTGTGCGACGCCGACCGGTTCGACGGCGTACGCCTTCTCGGGCGGCGGGCCGGTGGTGTGGCCGGAGGTGGAGGCGCTGCTGATGGTGCCGATCTCCGCGCACGCGCTGTTCGCCCGGCCGCTGGTGACCTCGCCGGACTCGGTGCTGGCGGTCGAGGTGCAGCCCAAGACCCCGCACGGGGTGCTCTGGTGCGACGGGCGCCGCTCGGTCGAACTGCCCGCCGGGGCGCGGGTGGAGGTGCGCCGGGGGAAGACGCCGGTGCGGCTGGCCAGGCTGCACCGGGCGCCGTTCACGGACCGGCTGGTCGCCAAGTTCGCGCTCCCGGTGACGGGTTGGCGCGGCCGCTCGAACACCCCCTGCTGACGGCCGGCCGGAGCCTCCGGGCGGCTCAGACCGCCAGCGCCTGGCCCTCGTCGGCCGAGCCGAGCCGGCCGCCCGCCGTGGCGCGGGCGGCCAGCGCGGCCAGCCGCCGCACGGCGGCGGGGACGGCCGGGGCGGGCACGGTGAGCGGGATCCGGATGTGGTGCTCGAAGGCGCCGTCCGAGCCGAACCGGTTGCCGGCGGCGATCCGGATCCCGGCGTGCTCCCCGGCCTGGGCGAGCGCCGCGCCGGACAGGCCGCCGGTGGTGACCCAGAGCGCGAGGCCGCCGGGCGGCAGCCGGAAGCTCCACTCCGGCAGCTGTTCGGGCAGTGCGGCGGCGAAGGCGTGCGCGGTGGCCCGCAGCCGGTCCAGCTGGTGGGCGCGGACGGCGGGGAGCGGTTCGCCCAGCAGCTCGGCGGCGATCAGCTGGTCGAGCACCGGGGTGCCGACGTCGCTGTAGACCCGCTCGGAGGCCAATCGCCGGACCAGCGCGGGCGCGGCCCGGACCCAGCCGATCCGCAGGCCGCCCCAGAGCAGCTTGCCGGCCGAGCCGACGGTGACCACCTGGGCGGCCCGGTCCAACGCCGCCACCGGGCGCGGCAGCGGTGTGGACTCCGGTACGCCCCAGCCGAGTTCGGCGGTGGTCTCGTCCACCAGCACGATGCTCCCGACGGCCCGGGCGGCGGCCAGCAGCCGGCGGCGCTGGTCCTCGTCGATCAGCGCGCCGGTCGGGTTGTGGAAGTCGGGGATGACGTACGAGACCTTGGGGGCGGCCCCGCGCAGCACCCGCTGCCACTCCTCCAGGTCCCAGCGCCTGCGGGCGCCGGAGGCGTCGTACGGGACCGGCACCAGGCGTGCCCCGGTGAGGCGCAGCGCCTGGAGGGTGTGGGCGTAGCTGGGGGCCTCGACGGCGACCCGGTCGCCGCGGCCGACCAGCACCCGCTGGACCAGGTGCAGTCCGCCCATCGCGCCGGTGGTGACGAGGATCTGGTCGGGGGTGGTGGGCAGGCCGCGCTCGGTGTAGCGGCGGGCCACGGCCTCGCGCAGCACCGGGACGCCGGTGGGGTAGTGGCCGTGCCCGGCGGCGTACTGCGGCAGCAGTTCGACGGCCCGGGCGGCGGCCCGGCCCAGCCAGGGCTGGGGGGCGGGCAGGGCGGCGACGCCGAGGTCGAGGGTCCGTTCCTGTTCGTCCGGCGGGACGGGGTGCAGGGCGTCGCTGGGCGGCGGGGCGCCCTCGGGCAGGGCGGTCCAGCTGCCGGCGCCGCGGCGGCTGAGCAGGTAGCCGTCGCCGCGCAGGGCCTCGTAGGCGGTGGTGACGGTGGTGCGGCTGAGTTCCAGGGCGGAGGCGAGTTCGCGTTCGGCGGGCAGCCGGGCGCCGACCGGCAGCCGGCCCTCGGTGACCAGCAGCCGGATCTGCCCGGCCAGGGTGCGGTAGGCGGGGCGGCGGGCGGTGGCCGGTTCGGGCAGTCGCGCGGTGGCGAGCAGCCGGGCCAGCGCGGGCGGGGTGACGGTGGTGTGCCAGTCGGCCATCGCTGATCAGTCCACTTGCTCGGGATTGGCCCTGTCATGAGCCACTTTGGCCTCTTCATGATGGCAGGGCGGCCACCGCGCCGCCACCACCGGGGCCGGCCCGGGGTGCAGCACCACCCGCAGGAGCAGCAGTGGCCAGCACGACCGCGTCCACCTCCCCGTCCGCCTCGACCGCGTCCGCCTCGACCGCGTCCACCTCGACCGCGTCCACCTCGACCGCGCCCGCCTCCCCGACGGCCCCCGCGTCCGGCGCCTCCGGCCCGCAGCCCGCCCGGCCGGGGCTGGCCGTCCGGATCCTCGGCGACACCCACGCGCTGGGCCGCCGGCTCCCGCAGCTCGCCGTCGGCCTCGCCCTGTACGGGGCGAGCATGGCGCTGATGCTCCGCTCCGGCCTCGGCCTCGACCCCTGGGACGTCTTCCACCAGGGCCTGCAACGTGTGTTCGGCCTCACCGTGGGCGCCTGGGTGACCGTCTGCGGCGCCCTGGTGCTGCTGCTGTGGATCCCGCTGCGCCAGCGCCCGGGGGTGGGCACCGTCGCCAACGTGCTGGTGATCGGCGCGTCGATGGACCTCACCCTGCGGGTGGTCGACGGCCCGCAGGGCCTGCCCGCCCGGGCCGCGCTGATGGCCGCCGCGGTGCTGCTCAACGGCGTGGCCTCCGGCCTCTACATCGGCGCCCGGCTCGGCCCGGGCCCGCGCGACGGCCTGATGACCGGACTGCACCGGCGCACCGGGCGTTCGCTGCGGCTGATCCGCACCGGCATCGAGGTCACGGTGCTCGCCGTCGGACTGCTGCTCGGCGGCACCGCCGGGGTCGGCACGGTGGCGTACGCGCTGCTCATCGGTCCGCTGGTGCAGTTCTTCCTGCCGTGGTGCACGGTGCCCACCGCCGCCGAAACGCCCCGGAAGGAGTGAACCCGGCGGCATGGAGTTGCCGCGCGCCGTTGCCGCTCGTCGCGCTCCGGGGGCGGAACCTCGTAAGGTCGTCTCCGTGTTGGACGAGATGCGGATACGGGATCTTGGGGTCATCGACGATGCGGTGGTCGAGCTGGCTCCCGGCTTCACCGCCGTGACCGGTGAGACCGGCGCCGGCAAGACCATGGTGGTGACCAGCCTCGGCCTCCTGCTCGGCGGCCGCGCCGACCCCGGCCTGGTGCGCCACGGGGCCGGCCGCGCCGTGGTGGAGGGCCGGCTGGAACTGCCCGCGGACTCCCCGGCGGCGGTCCGGGCCGTCGAGGCCGGGGCCGAACTGGACGACGGAGCGCTGCTGATCAGCCGGACCGTCTCCGCCGAGGGCCGCTCCCGGGCGTACGTCGGCGGGCGGGCCGTCCCGGTCGGGCTGCTCACCGAACTCGGCGAGGACCTGATCGCCGTGCACGGCCAGACCGACCAGCAGCGGCTGCTGCGCCCGGCCCGCCAGCGCGGCGCGCTGGACCGCTACGCGGGCGCGGCGGTCGCCGAGCCGCTGGCCCGCTACCGGGAGACCTACCGGGCCCTGCGCGAGGTCGCGGCCACCCTGGAGGAGCTGACCACCCGGGCCCGCGAGCGCGCCCAGGAGGCCGACCTGCTGCGCTTCGGCCTGGACGAGATCGCCGCCGCCGAGCCGGTGGCCGGGGAGGACGTCGAGCTGGCCGCCGAGGCCGAGCGGCTCGGCCACGCCGACGCGCTGTCCTCCGCCGCGACCCTCGCCCACGCCGCCCTGGCCGGCGACCCGGCCGACCCGGAGGCGCTGGACGCGGGCACCCTGCTCGCCCAGTCCCGGCGCGCCCTGGAGGCCGTGCGCCACCACGACGAGCGGCTGGCCGCCCTGGCCGACCGGCTGAACGAGGTCGGCTACCTGCTGGCCGACGTCGCCGGGGACCTCGCGGGCTACGCCGACGACCTGGACGCCGACCCGGTGCGCCTCGCCGCGGTCGAGGACCGCCGGGCCGTGCTGGCCCAGCTGCTGCGCAAGTACGGCGGCGAGCGCAACGACCTCGCCGAGGTGATCGCCTGGGCCGAGGCCGGCTCCGCCCGGCTCGCCGAACTCGACGGCGACGACGAGCGGATCGACCAGCTCGGCGCCCAGGAGACCGAGCTGCGCGCCGAGTTGGCCGAGCTGGCGGCCGAGGTGTCGGCCGCCCGGCAGGCCGCCGCCGGGCGCTTCGCCGAGGCCGTCTCCGCGGAGCTCGCCGAACTCGCCATGCCGCACGCCCGGGTGACCTTCTCGATCACCCGGGTCGACGACCTGGCCGGCATCGAACTGGACGGCCGTACCGTCGCGTACGGGCCGCACGGCGTGGACGAGGTCGAGGTGCTGCTCGCCCCGCACCCGGGCTCCCCGCCGCGCCCGATCGCCAAGGGCGCCTCGGGCGGTGAGCTGTCCCGGGTGATGCTCGCCGTCGAGGTGGTCTTCGCGGGTGCCGATCCCGTCCCCACCTACCTGTTCGACGAGGTGGACGCGGGCGTCGGCGGCAAGGCCGCGGTCGAGATCGGCCGCCGGCTGGCCAAACTGGCCGAATCCGCCCAGGTCGTGGTGGTCACCCACCTCCCGCAGGTGGCCGCGTTCGCGGACCGGCACCTGGTGGTGGAGAAGACCGTCGACGGCACCGTGACCCGTTCCGGGGTCAAGGTGTTGAACGACGAGGAGCGAGTGCGGGAACTCTCCCGGATGCTGGCCGGCCTGGAGGACTCGGAGCTGGGCCGGGCCCACGCCGAGGAGCTGCTGGCCACCGCCCGGGCCCCTCGCCACCGGTAGCCCGAACCGGCGGCCCTCCCCGTCGGGACGGCGACGCGCCCCCGGTGGCGCCGACTGTCCAAGAGGGCCGCCGACCTGGCATGGTGGCGGCTGGACACTGGCTTTCCAGTCCCGAGCGCCGCCGGGCGGGCAATCCTCGCGAAGCGGCGCGCGAACCTGATCGAGTCGGATGCGAGACGACGTGGACCATTCCGCTGCCCGGGCCACCGCGGCCGCCCCGGAACCGGGGCAGCTGCACGTGGTACTCGTTCTGGCCGCCAGCACCGGCGGCATCGGTGCGCACGTGCGTTCCCTGGCCCAGGGCCTGGTCGCGCACGGGGTGATCGTGACGGTCTGCGCACCGGCCGGTACGGACGCGCTGTTCGGCTTCTCCCGCACCGGCGCGCGGTTCCACACCGTCGACATCACCCCCACCTCGGGGGCCCGCAGCGACGCCACCGCGATCGGCGAGCTGCGCCGGGCCTTCACCGGCGCCGACGTGGTGCACGCCCACGGGCTGCGGGCCGGCCTGCTGTCCGACCTCGCGCTGCGCACCGCCGGCCGCTTCCCGGGCCTGCGCCCGGAGACCCCGCTGGTGGTCACCTCGCACCACGCGCTGCTGGCCACCGGCATGGAGCGGCGGCTGCAGCGGCTGATGGAGCGCCGGGTGGCGCGCGCCGCCGACCTGGTCCTCGGCGCCTCCTCCGACCTGGTCGCCAGGGCCCGCGAACTGGGCGCCACCGACGCCCGGCTGGGCCCGGTGGCCGCCCCGCCGATGCCCGAGGGCCGGCTCGGCCGGGCCGAGGCGCGGGCCGCGCTGCTCGGCGACGGCCCGGACCGCCCGCTGGTGCTGGCGGTCGGCCGGCTCGTCCCGCAGAAGGCCTTCGGGGCGCTGCTGGACGCCACCGCCGAGCTGTCCGCGCTGGACCCGGAGCCGCTGCTGCTGCTCGCCGGGGACGGCCCGGAGGCTGGCCCGCTGCGCGAGCGGGTCGCTGCCGAGAAGCTGCCGGTGCGCCTGCTCGGCTACCGCACCGACGTACCCGACCTGTTGGCCGCGGCCGACGTGGTGGTGGTCTCCAGCCGCTGGGAGGCCCGTTCGCTGGTGGTCCAGGAGGCGATGCGGGCCGGCGTGCCGGTGGTCGCCACCGCCGTCGGCGGCATCCCCGAACTGGTCGGCGACGCCGCCCTGCTGGTGCCGCCCGGGGACCCCGCGGCGCTCGGCCGGGCGGTGCGCGGGCTGCTGGCCGACCCGGCCCGCCGGGAGCAGCTGGTGGCGGCCGGCCGGCAGCAGGCCGAGACCTGGCCGGACGAGGCCGCCACCGTCGCCCAGGTGCTCAGCACCTACGACGAGTTGGTGCAGCGGGGCTGAGCAGCCCTCAGACGCTCGCCCGCTCCACCCGCTCCGCGGCCCGGTCGGTCTCGGCGCCGTCCGGCTGGGCCGACAGGTAGGCGGCGCCGCAGGCGGTCAGCCGCAGGGCGGTGTCGATCAGCGGGACGTGGCTGAACGCCTGCGGGAAGTTGCCGACCTGGCGCTTGAGCCGGGGGTCCCACTCCTCGGCGAGCAGCCCGAGGTCGTTGCGCAGGGACAGCAGCCGGTCGAACAGCTCGCGGGCCTCCTGCACCCGGCCGATCATGGCGAGGTCGTCGGCGAGCCAGAACGAGCAGGCCAGGAAGGCGCCCTCGTGGCCGGACAGGCCGTCCACGTTGTTGCCGGACTCGTCGTGGGTCGGGTAGCGCAGCACGAAGCCGTCCTCGGTGGACAGTTCGCGCTGGATCGCCTCGATGGTGCCGATCACCCGCTTGTCGTCCGGCGGCAGGAAGCCGACCTGGGGGATGAGCAGCAGCGAGGCGTCCAGCTCCCTGCCCCCGTAGTACTGGGTGAAGGTGTTGCGCTCGGGGTCGTAGCCCTTCTCGCAGACGTCCCGGTGGATGGTCTCGCGCAGGACGCGCCAGCGCTCCAGGTGGTTGTCGGAGGGGGCGTCCTCGGGGGTCTGCTCCAGCAGCTTGATGGTGCGGTCGACGGCGACCCAGGCCATCACCTTGGAGTGGACGAAGTGCCGGCGCGGGCCGCGGACCTCCCAGATTCCCTCGTCCGGGTTCTGCCAGTGGTCCTCCAGGTACTCGATCAGGCGCAGCTGGAGGTGGAGGGCGTGGTCGTTGCGGACCAGGCCGGTCATGTGGGCCAGGTGCAGGGCCTCCACCACCTCGCCGTAGACGTCGAGTTGGAGCTGCCCGGCGGCGCCGTTGCCGATCCGTACGGGCAGCGAGCCCTCGTAGCCGGGCAGCCAGTCCAGCGAGGACTCGGTGAGCTCGCGCTCGCCGGCGATGCCGTACATGATCTGCAGGTTCTCCGGGTCGCCGGCGACCGCGCGCAGCAGCCACTCGCGCCAGGCGCGGGCCTCCTCGCGGTAGCCGGTGCGCAGCAGCGAGGAGAGGGTGATCGCGGCGTCGCGCAGCCAGGTGTAGCGGTAGTCCCAGTTGCGCTCGCCGCCGATGTCCTCGGGCAGGGAGGTGGTGGGGGCGGCGACGATGCCGCCGGTGGGGGCGTAGGTGAGGCCCTTGAGGGTGATCAGCGAGCGGACCACGGCCTCCCGGTAGGGGCCCTGGTAGGTGCACTGGTCGGCCCAGTCGTGCCAGAACCCGGCGGTGGCGTCGAGCATCGCCTCGGCGTCCGGGACGGCCGGCGGCTCCAGGTGGGAGGCCTGCCAGGTGAGGGCGAAGGCGATCCGCTCGCCGGCCCGGACGGTGAAGTCGGCGTAGGTGGTGAGGTCGCGCCCGTAGGTCTCGGCCTCGCCGTCCAGCCAGACCGAGTCGGGCCCGGCCATGGCGACGGTGCGGTGGCCGCCGTCGGCCTGCTCGACCCGGTGCACCCAGGGGACGATCCGGCCGTAGGAGAAGCGCATCCGCAGCGCCGAGCGCATCCGCACGGCCCCGGCCACGCCCTCGACGATCCGGATCATCTGCGGCACGGAGTCCTTGCCGGCCAGCGGGCGGGGCGGCATGAAGTCGATCACCCGGACGGTGCCGCCCTGGGAGTCCCACTCCTGCTCCAGGATCAGCGAGTCGCCCCGGTAGCGGCGGCGGTCGGCGGGCACGGCGGGGGCGGCGGCGGTGGGCGGCGGGACGCGCAGGGCGGAGGTGTCGCCGAGGCGGGGCGGGGCGGCCTCGGCGGGGGCGGCGGCCGGGGCGGGGAGATCGGTCGCCACGGCCTCGGCCGGTCCGATCCGCCAGAAGCCGTGTTCATCGGTGCCGAGCAGGCCGGCGAACACCGCCGGCGAGTCGAAGCGGGGGAGGCAGAGCCAGTCCACCGCCCCGTCCCTGCTGACCAGGGCAGCGGTCTGCATGTCCCCGATGAGTGCGTAGTCCTCGATACGGCCGGCCACGTGGATCTCCAGTTCGCAATGTGGTCAGGGCATCGGCGAACCAGGAGCGAGCGGGGCTGCGGGGCCGGAGGTTCACCCCGGGACGTCCGGCCCGCCGGGGGGTGGTGGCGGGCCTTGCTGGAGTGTCCGCGCGGGGCTCGGTCGAGCCCCTGGGGTTGGGTGGGGAGGAGCTGGATTACGGGGAGGTCCGGTCGCGCATCGGGGACCGGGAGTGTCCTGACGCTCCCACGCCCTCCGCGTGCTCGTGCTGTCGCGATGCGTTCGTGCAGCTTACGACGGACGAAAGGGGCGAAGCACGCGGGCGCCGCCTCGTGTGGCGCCGCAATTCGGCGGAAATGCCGTGCATCGCGGGGGCGCGGCGCAGGATGGTCCGGAAGGATCAGCTCCGGGTGGCCGTAACGGACCGGCCGGCATGGCCCGGTCGGAGCGCCCCGGCTGGCCCGGTCCGGTGGGTGGTGCGACCGGTGTGACGCGTGCGGCGGATGGTGCGCTGGTGGTGCGCCCGGCGCACGCTCCCGGAGTGCCGAGCGCGGGGCGAAAGGCGTCCCGGTCAGGTCACTGTTACCCTGGTATCCCGTGGACCGGCGGGATCAAACGCCCCGGACCAGCCGAACCGACGACCCTTCGAGCGCCGCGCACCTGCCGGCCTCCCGTCGCCCGGCGAGCCGCGAGCCTCCCGCCCACGTCACTTTCGACACGCGACCCACGGGAGCCCCCTCTTGGCACAGCCCCATTCCGGCAAGGCAGCGAACGGCCGCGCCGTGACGACCAAGCACCTCTTCGTCACCGGGGGTGTCGCCTCTTCGCTCGGAAAGGGGCTGACCGCCTCCAGCCTCGGCGCGCTGCTCAAGGCCCGCGGCCTGCGCGTGACGATGCAGAAGCTCGACCCGTACCTCAACGTGGACCCGGGCACCATGAACCCGTTCCAGCACGGTGAGGTCTTCGTCACCGACGACGGCGCCGAGACCGACCTGGACATCGGTCACTACGAGCGGTTCCTCGACACCAACCTGCACGGCTCGGCGAACGTCACCACCGGCCAGGTGTACTCGACGGTCATCGCCAAGGAGCGCCGCGGCGAGTACCTGGGCGACACCGTCCAGGTCATCCCGCACATCACCAACGAGATCAAGTCCCGGATCCGCCGGATGGCGACCGAGGACGTCGACGTCGTGATCACCGAGGTCGGCGGCACCGTCGGCGACATCGAGTCGCTGCCGTTCCTGGAGGCCGTCCGCCAGGTCCGCCACGAGGTCGGCCGGGACAACGTGTTCTTCGTGCACGTCTCCCTGCTGCCGTACATCGGCCCCTCGGGCGAGCTCAAGACCAAGCCCACCCAGCACTCCGTCGCCGCGCTGCGCAACATCGGCATCCAGCCGGACGCGATCGTGCTGCGCGCCGACCGCGAGGTCCCGCAGGCGATCAAGCGCAAGATCTCGCTGATGTGCGACGTGGACGAGGAGGCCGTGGTCGCGGCCATCGACGCCAAGTCGATCTACGACATCCCGAAGGTGCTGCACGGCGAGGGCCTGGACGCCTACGTGGTGCGCCGCCTGGACCTGCCGTTCCGCGACGTGGACTGGACCACCTGGGACGACCTGCTGCGCCGCGTCCACGAGCCGCAGCACATCGTCAAGGTCGCCCTGGTCGGCAAGTACATCGACCTGCCGGACGCCTACCTGTCGGTGACCGAGGCGCTGCGCGCCGGCGGCTTCGCCAACAACGCCCGGGTCGAGATCAAGTGGGTCACCTCGGACGACTGCGAGACCCCCGAGGGCGCCCGCGAACAGCTCGGCGACGTCGACGCGATCTGCATCCCCGGCGGCTTCGGCGACCGCGGCGTCAACGGCAAGGTCGGCGCCATCACCTTCGCCCGCGAGAACAAGGTCCCGCTGCTGGGCCTGTGCCTGGGCCTGCAGTGCGTGGTCATCGAGGCCGCCCGCAACCTGGCCGGCCTGCCCGAGGCCAACTCCACCGAGTTCGACGCCGCCGCCAAGCACCCGGTCGTCTCCACCATGGCCGAGCAGCTGGCGATCGTCGACGGCAAGGGCGACCTGGGCGGCACCATGCGCCTGGGCCTCTACCCGGCCAAGCTCGCCGAGGGCTCGATCGTCCGCGAGGTCTACGGCGGCGAGCCGTACGTCGAGGAGCGCCACCGCCACCGCTACGAGGTCAACAACGCCTACCGCGCGGACCTGGAGAAGACCGGCCTGCAGTTCTCCGGCCTCTCGCCCAAGGGCGACCTGGTCGAGTACGTCGAGTACCCGCGCGAGGTGCACCCGTACCTGGTGGCCACCCAGGCCCACCCGGAGCTGAAGTCCCGCCCGACCCGCCCGCACCCGCTGTTCGCGGGCCTGGTCAAGGCCGCCATCGAGATCAAGACCGCGGCCTCCGAGTAGTTCCTCACTTCGGCCTCGGTGGTTCACCGGACGGCGGCCCCGCGATTCCCGCGGGGCCGCCGTTCGGCGTTAGATTGTGTCGTACTGACGAAAAGGGGAGAGCGATGGACGAGCGGAGCGACCTGGTGATCGCCGACACGGCCGAGGAGTGGGAGGTCCGGGCGAGCTCGACGCCGTTCCAGGGCCGGGTCACCGGCGTGCGCAGCGAGGAGGTCCGGATGCCCGACGGCAGCTGGTCCCGGCGCGACTACCAGACCCACCCCGGCTCGGTCTCCGTGCTCGCCCTGGACGACAAGCAGCGGGTGCTGGTGCTGCGCCAGTACCGCCACCCCGTCCGCCAGCGGCTCTGGGAGCTGCCGGCCGGCCTGCTCGACGTGCCCGGCGAGAACCCGTGGCACGCCGCCCAGCGCGAGCTGTACGAGGAGGCGCACTGCCGGGCCGACACCTGGAGGATCCTGGCCGACTACTACACCTCCCCGGGCGGCACCGACGAGGCGCTGCGGATGTTCCTGGCCACCGACCTCGCCGAGGCCGAGGGCGAGCGGTACGAGGCCGAGGGCGAGGAGCAGGAGATCGAGGTCGCCTGGGTGCCGGTGCCCGAGCTGATCCGGCTGGTCCAGGCCGGGCTGCTGCACAACCCGACCCTGGTCACCGGCGTCCTCGCCGTGCACGCCGCGCTGACCTCCCCGGACGGCCTGGACGGGCTGCGCCGCCCGGACGCCCCGTGGCCGGCCCGCCCCTTCGAGGCCTGAGCGCCCGTCGGGGCGCCGGCCCCGTTCGGGGCGTGGGCGAACCAGCGGGGTTGATGCCTTGGGGTGATTCGCCGGTTCGTACGACCGGATGTCACCTCCGATCAGTCGGACGGTCGAACTACGCTTCGCAGACAGGGCGCCCGTCCCGGGCCGCCTCCGCCGAGCGCAGCGGGCCGACCGGCCGGACGCCGGGCGCGGGATGACGTCGGGAGTGGCACGGGTGGCGAGGAAGACGGCGACGATGGACCCCGGCCCCGACGCGCCCGCCGGCGCCGTCCCGGGGCTCGACCGGCTGCCCGCCGGGCCCGCCCTGTTCGCCGGGCGGCGCACCGAACTGGCCGCGCTGCGGGCGGCCGCGACCCGCCGGGTGAACGGCCGCTGCCCCGTCCTGGTGCTGGCCGGGCGCCCCGGCTCGGGCCGCACGGCGCTCGCCGCCCGCTTCGCCCGGACCGTCGCCGCCGACTATCCGGACGGCGTGCTGTTCGCCCGGCTGTCCGCCCCGGACGGGGGGCGGGTGCCGCCGGGCCGGGCCGCCCGGCTGCTGCTGGAGCAGCTCGACCCGCAGGCCGCCGTGCCGCTGCCCGGCGTCGTCGAGGACGGGCGGGACGAGCCGGGCGGCGTGGCCCTGCGGGAGGCCCTGGCGGGACGCCGGGTGCTGCTGGTGCTGGACGACGTCCGGGACGCCGGGCAGCTGTGGCCGCTGCTCGCCGACGAGCCCGGCTGCCTGGTGCTCGCCACCACGGCCGGGCCGCTCACCGGCATCGAGGACATCGACCCGGTGATCCTCGGCGGGCTGGACCGGCAGGCCTCCGGGGAGCTGCTGGCCGACCTGGTGGGCGGCACCCGGGTCTCCTGCGACCCGGTCGGCGCGGCCGACCTCGCCGAGGCCTGCGCCGCCGGGCCGGCCGCGCTGCGGCTGATCGCGCGGTGGCTGCGCGGCAACCCGAAGATCGCGGTCACCGACGCGGTGCGCGAGCTCACCCGGGCGGTGGGGGAGGAGTCGGAGGCCGCGGGCGCCAAGGGCGCCGGCCGCGGCCGGGCGGGGAAGGCCGCGAAGGGCGCGAAGACCGCCAGGGCCGGCCGGACGCCGAGGACCGACGCGGCACCGGAGAAGAAGGAGGAGGGCGCCCAGGCGCAGGACGGCGCCGCGGAGCCGGTCGCCGGGCCCGAGCCGGCCGGCGACCCGTCGACCTGGGTCAAGCCCGGGCCCGCGCCCGCCGAGCCGGTGCCCGTCCCCGACAACGACCCGCTGCTGGGCGCCTTCACCCTGCTCTACCGGGGACTGCCGGCCGCCCAGGCGCGGATGCTGCGCACCCTCACGCTGGCCCCGGCGCAGACCGCCGACCCGCGCACTGCCTCCGCCCTGGTCGGCTGCCCGGTGCCGGAGGCGGCCGCGACGCTGGCCGCGCTGGCCGAGCTGGAGCTGCTCGGCGAGGAGGCGCCGGCCGCCGACGGCACCCCGCGCTACCGGGTGCCCGGACGGCTCTACCAGCGGCTGGTCCGGCTGCGGGAGCAGGAGGACCGCCCCGCCGAGACCGAGCTCGCCCGGGCCCGGCTGCTGGAGCGGCTGGTCCGGCTGACCGAGTCGGCCCGCGCCCTGCTGGACCCGGCCGACGGCCCGGCCCCCGACCCGCTGCCCGCCGCGCTGCGGCTGGACTCGGCCGGGCACGCCCGGGACTGGCTGTCGGGGGAGCGGGAGCTGCTGCTCGGCGCGGTGGCCGACGCGATCGGCCAGGGGGACCTGGACGGCTCGGCCGGCCGGCTGGTCACCGCGCTGCTGCGGGCACTGCCGCTGACCGGCACGGCCGCCCCCGCCGACCTCTACCGGCTGCACGAGCTGGTGCTCACCGTCGCCGAGCGCAACGGGCGCCCCCGCCGGGCCTCGGCGGCGCTGCTCAACCTGGGCGACCTCCAGGCCTCGGCGGGCCGCTGGGAGCAGGCCGCCGGGCACTACCGGGCCGCCCTGGAGCACGCTCGCGCGGTCGGCGACGAACCGCTCTGCGCCCGGGCCCTGGAGGGCGCGGCGGGCTGCCACCGGGCGCTCGGCGACGCGGTGCGCGCCGCCGACTGGTACGGGCGGGCGCTCGGGCTGCGGCAGTCGCTGGGCGACCACGCGGCCGAGGCCCGGCTGCTGGCCCGGGTCGCCGAGGCGCACACCGCCCAGCGCCGCTTCGAGGAGGCCGACCGGGAGTACCGGGCCGCGCTGGCCGTGCTGCGCCGGATCGGCGACGAGCGCGGCCGGGAGGCGATCGGCACGGCCCTCGCGGACCTGCGGGAACGCGTCGACGGCGGGTGGTGAGGGGGGTTTCGGAGGTATCGTCGGAAGTGCCCTGATACGGCACTTATGACAGGTAGGTTCCAGTGGAAGCCTACGAACCTGCCAATGTCTTCGGCGAAATTATTCGATTTGGAAGGCTGACAGGCCGCCTGGGCTTCATTACACTCGAACTCAGTCGCGCAGCGATCCCCTGCCCCGGCATGCCCGGAGGCTTCCCCACGTGCGCGTCGCCCACCGGTCTTCTCCGGTCGGGACCCCCATGGCAAGAGGACGTGTTCAGTCGTGAAGGTCGGCATCCCCCGCGAGGTCAAGAACCACGAGTACCGCGTGGCCATCACGCCCGCCGGCGTGCATGAGCTGGTCCGCAACGGCCACGAGGTCTACATCGAGGACAACGCCGGTCTCGGCTCCTCGATCCCCAACGAGGAGTACGTGGCCGCCGGCGCCACCATCCTCCCCACCGCCGACGAGGTGTGGGCCACGGCCGACCTGCTGCTGAAGGTCAAGGAGCCCATCGCCTCCGAGTACCACCGGCTGCGCAAGGGCCAGACCCTCTTCACGTACCTGCACCTGGCGGCCGACCGGGCCGGCACCGACGCGCTGGTCGCCTCCGGCACCACCGCCATCGCCTACGAGACCGTGCAGCTGGGCAACGGCGCGCTGCCGCTGCTCGCCCCGATGTCCGAGGTCGCGGGCCGGCTGGCCCCGCAGGTCGGCTCGTACCACCTGATGCGCCCGGCCGGCGGCCGCGGCGTGCTGCCCGGCGGCGTGCCCGGCACCCACCCGGCCAAGGCCGTCGTCATCGGCGGTGGCGTCTCCGGCTGGCACGCGGCCACCATCGCCATCGGCATGGGCTACGACGTGACCCTGCTGGACCGCGACATCAACAAGCTGCGCGAGGCCGACCGGATCTTCGGCACCAAGATCAAGGCCATCATGTCCAACTCCTTCGAGCTGGAGAAGGCCGTCCTGGACGCCGACCTGGTCATCGGCGCCGTGCTGATCCCGGGCGCCAAGGCCCCGAAGCTGGTCACCAACGAGCTGGTCTCCCGGATGAAGCCGGGCTCCGTGCTCGTCGACATCGCCATCGACCAGGGCGGCTGCTTCGAGGACTCGCGCCCGACCACGCACGACGAGCCGACCTTCCAGGTCCACAACTCGGTCTTCTACTGCGTGGCCAACATGCCGGGCGCCGTCCCGAACACCTCCACCTACGCGCTGACCAACGCCACCCTGCCGTACGTGCTGGAGCTGGCCAACCGGGGCTGGAAGGAGGCGCTGCGCCGTGACGCGGCGCTCGCCAAGGGTCTGAACGTCCACGAGGGCCAGATCACCTTCCCGGCCGTGGCCGAGGCCTTCGGCCTGGAGTCGGTCACGCTGGAGACCGTGCTCGCCTGAACCCCCTGACCGCGCGGCGGTCGTTCGCCCCCGACCCGATGCCCTCGGGTCGGGGGCTTCCGCGTGCCCGTGAACAGCGGGTGGACCGGGCGGGTCGCTCTGTCGTCAATTTCCGTCGGTGGTGTCACCCGACCCTCGGCGTCCCGCAGAAACGTTAGGGTCATGGGCCTGCTCATCCCTTGACAGCAGCCCGCCCGATAGTCGACACATCGTGCCCACTACCGTGGATTGTGTTGCTGCGAACGCCTTGAACGGCCTAGAGTCGCAAACCGTCGGCATGCTGCCACGCTGACGAATCGACATAGAGTCCTGGATCCCCAAGGAGGTAAGACGACTTGTGAATGAGTCGACAATTGCTCCCGGGGGTGGTCAGCCAGGACTGGCGGAGCTCACCGCCGGCCAGCCGAGTGAGGAGCCCGGGGCCCGGCAGGCATCCGTGGGCTCGGCCGAGGTCGGCTCGGTCGCACTCCGCACCTTCGAAGCACGCCAGAACACAGCACAGGTGACCACGGTGACCGATCACGACGCCGACTTGGCGGCCTACGGCCTGGCCTACGGCGAGTTCGCCTACGGCGCCTACGACGACCCGGACGCCGAGTACGAGCCGGACCCGGAGTACGCCGCCACGCTGGCCCCCGACGCCGCGCGCCAGCGCCGCGAGCGGGTCGGCCCGACCGGCCGTCCGCTGCCGTACTTCCCGATCCCCGCGCCGGTCGCCGAGCACGGCCCCGCCCAGATCATCGCCATGTGCAACCAGAAGGGCGGCGTCGGCAAGACCACGTCGACCATCAACCTGGGCGCGGCGCTGGCCGAGTACGGCCGCCGGGTGCTGCTCGTCGACTTCGACCCGCAGGGCGCGCTCTCGGTCGGCCTCGGCGTCAACCCGATGGAGCTCGACGTCACCGTCTACAACCTGCTCATGGAGCGGGGCCTGACGGCCGATGAGGTGCTGCTCAAGACCGCCGTCCCGGGCATGGACCTGCTGCCCTCCAACATCGACCTCTCCGCCGCCGAGGTGCAGCTGGTCAGCGAGGTGGCCCGGGAGTCCGCGCTGGCGCGCGCCCTCAAGCCGCTGCTGCCGGACTACGACTACGTCATCATCGACTGCCAGCCCTCGCTGGGCCTGCTGACGGTCAATGCGCTGACGGCCGCTCACAGCGTCATCGTCCCGCTGGAGTGCGAGTTCTTCGCACTGCGCGGCGTCGCGCTGCTGACCGAGACCATCGAGAAGGTGTGCGAGCGGCTCAACCCCGAGCTGCGCCTGGACGGCATCCTCGCGACCATGTACGACTCGCGCACCGTGCACAGCCGCGAGGTGCTGGCGCGGGTCGTCGAGGCGTTCGGCGAGCACGTCTTCCACACCGTCATCGGGCGGACCGTGCGCTTCCCGGAGACCACCGTCGCCGGCGAGCCGATCACGACCTACGCCACCAACTCGGTCGGGGCCGCCGCCTACCGCCAGCTCGCCAGGGAGGTGCTCGACCGGTGCCGCCCCGCCGAGTGAGTCTCCCGGGTGCCGACGAGCTGTTCCGGACCACCGGCGGGATGGCGCTGTCGCCGTCCCTCGCCCCGCGTCCGGCCGCCGAGGCATCCAGACCGGAGACCGCGCGGCCCGTCAACGGCACCGAGGGCCCCGAGGCCGCCCAGGGGCCCCAGGACGACCGGCAGGCGCCCCAGGAGCAGCAGCCCGCCGCCGCGGTGCCGCCGCCCGGCCAGCCGCCCGTCCAGCGGGCCGCCGGGGGCCAGGGCGCCGCACCGGCCGCGGCCACCGTGCCCGGCGGCCGCGGCACCGCGCCCGCACCGGCGGGCCGCTCCCACGCCGGCGCCGCCGAGGAGCAGGCCGGCGCCGCCGGACGCGCCCGGCCGCGCGGCCGGGCGCCGCGCCGCCCGAGCGGGCGTGAGCGGCACGACGAGAAGATCACCGTGTACGTGTCCGCCGAGGAGCTCATGGACCTGGAGCACACCCGGCTGGTGCTGCGCGGCGAGCACGGCCTGGCCGTGGACCGCGGGCGGATCGTCCGGGAGGCCATCGCGGTCGTCCTGGCGGACCTGGAACAGCGCGGTGAGGCCTCGATCCTGGTCCGGCGGCTGCGCGGCCGCTAGGGCCCGTCTGCTGGCCGCCGGTGGCGGCGTGCCGCGGGTCCGTGGCGGGCCGGTCGGCGGCGTGCCGGCGGCGTGTCGGTGGGCCCCGTGGCCGGACGGCCGGTGCGGGCGGGTGAAGATGGACCGCCATGCCGAGCACCGCCGAACCAGCCGCCAGCGCCGTGAACGCCACCGAGGAGGAGTCCCGGGGCGGCTTCCGGGTGCGGCTGGACAACTTCGAGGGCCCCTTCGACCTGCTGCTCGGCCTGATCGCCAAGCACAAGCTGGACGTCACCGAGGTGGCACTGGCCACCGTGACGGACGAGTTCCTGGCGCACATCCGGGCGATGGGCCCGGACTGGGACCTGGACGCGGCGACCGAGTTCCTGGTGGTGGCCGCCACCCTGCTCGACCTCAAGGCCGCCCGGCTGCTGCCGGTGGCCGAGGTCGAGGACGAGGCGGACCTGGCCCTGCTGGAGGCGCGTGACCTGCTGTTCGCGCGGCTGTTGCAGTACCGGGCGTACAAGCGGGCGGCGGCCGTGTTCGGCGAGCGCTGGGCGGCCGAGCTGCTGCGCCGCCCCCGGACCGTCGGGCTGGAGCCCCGGCACGCGGAGCTGCTGCCCGAGGTGGTCATCACCGTCGGCGCGGAGCGGCTCGCCCAGCTGGCGGCCAAGGCGATGGAGCCCAAGCCGAAACCGGTGGTGTACGTGGACCACATCCACACCCCGCCGGTCAGCGTGCGCGAGCAGGCCGCGCTGGTGGTCGGGCTGCTCACCGAGCTCGGCGAGGCCTCCTTCCAGCAGCTGGTCGCGGACGCGCCGGACACCCTGGTGGTGGTCGCCCGGTTCCTGGCGCTGCTGGAGCTGTACCGGGAGCGGGCGCTGGACTTCGAGCAGCCGGAGGCGCTCGGGGAGCTGCGGGTGCGCTGGGTGGCCGAGGAGGGCCGGGGCCCGGTGGAGGTGACGGACGAGTTCGACCGGCCCGCCGGTGGTGCGGAGCGGGCCGAGGAGAAGGACGGGCGGCGATGAGCGGCGGGCAGGACGGCGGGAAGGACGGCGGGCGGCCGGTGCGGCGCCCGCTCGGGCTGCCGGGGCAGCCGCGGGCGGAGGAGTGGCTGGAGCCGGCTTTCGTGCTGCTGCCGGAGCCGATGGTGGCGCCGGTGGCTGCTCCGGTGGTTGCTCCGGAGCCGGGGGACGGCGAGCCCCGGGTGGTGCACCAGAAGTCGGCCCCGTCGACTTCCGGTGCGCCGGATTCGGTCGGAACGGATGCGGCCGAAAGGGATGCGGCCGGAACGGATGCGGTCGGAGCGGATTCGATTGCGGCGGATGCGGTCGGGGCGGATCCGCTCGGGCCCGGGCCGGTCGGGCCGGGGCTGCGGGCCGAGCTGGAGGCGATCCTGATGGTCGTCGACGAGCCGGTCGGCGAGGAGCGGCTGGCCGGGGTGCTGGAGCGGTCGAGGGCCGAGGTGGCCGCGGCACTGCGCGGTCTGGCCGCCGAGTACACCGCCCAGGGGCGCGGCTTCGACCTGCGGCTGGTGGCCGGCGGCTGGCGGTTCTACAGCCGGGAGACCTGCTCCGAGGCGGTCGACCGCTTCCTGCTGGACGGCCAGCAGGCCCGGCTCACCCAGGCCGCGCTGGAGACCCTGGCGGTGGTCGCCTACCGGCAGCCGGTGTCCAGATCGCGGGTTTCCGCCGTCCGCGGTGTGAACTGTGACGGCGTGATGCGTACCCTGGTACAGCGAGGACTGGTGGAAGAGGCCGGATCCGAGCCCGAAACAGGTGCGATCCTGTATCGGACGACGAACTACTTCCTGGAACGGATGGGGCTCCGCGGCTTGGACGAGCTGCCGGAGCTTGCTCCCTTCCTGCCCGAGGTCGACGACGTGGAAGCGGAGTCCCTGGAGGGCACGATGATCGCGGAGGCGGTCTCCGCCGCTGCCGCGCAGGCCGCGGACGGCAGTGGCGAGGCCGATCGGGCAACGCCTGATCGGTAGGGGGAGGTGAGGTCGGCCGAGACGACCGCACATCCCAGACGGAACGACGTACGGACACTTTGATGCGTAGCAGTGGCAACGGCAGGAACGGCAGCGGCGGCGGTAGCGGTCGCGGCGGACAGGGCGGGGGTCGGGGCGGCTCCTACGGCGGCGGCAGCGGTGGCGGTCGCGGCGGGTCGGGCTCGGGTTCGGGCTCGGGTTCGCGCGGCGGCTCGTACGGCGGGGGCTCCTACGGCGGTGGCTCGTACGGCGGCGGCTCGGGCTCCGGCTCGCGCGGTGGCTCGTACGGCGGCGGCTCGGGCTCCGGCTCGCGCGGCGGTTCGTACGGCGGCGGCTCGGGCTCCGGCTCGCGCGGCGGTTCGTACGGCGGCGGCTCGGGTTCCGGCTCGGGCTCGCGCGGCGGTTCGTACGGGCGCGACGGCGGCCGTCGGGACGACCGGCGCGACGACCGCCGCTTCCCGGACCGCCCGCTGCGGCCCGAGGAGCGCAGGTACGACCGTCCTGAGTTCGGTGGCGGCCCGAACGCCACCCCGGCCCGCGGCGGCTTCACCGGTCGGCGTCCCGGCCCGGCCCCGCGCCCGCGCCGGGAGGGCCAGGGCGCCCCGGGCGACCCGCGCCGCCAGCCGCAGCGCTCGCGCGAGCTCCAGGCCAAGATCGAGGACGCCGTGCTGGCCCGGCACGACAAGCCGGCCGTCAAGCTGCCCAAGACCTTCGGCGAGCCCGAGGGCGAGCGCCTGCAGAAGGTGCTGGCCCGGGCCGGCGTCGGCAGCCGGCGCGCCTGCGAGGAGCTGATCGAGCAGGGTCGGGTCGCGGTCAACGGCAAGCAGGTCACCGAGCAGGGCAAGCGGGTCGACCCGGAGAAGGACGAGATCAAGGTCGACGGCCTGACCGTCGCCACCCAGTCCTACCTGTTCTTCGCGCTCAACAAGCCGGCCGGCGTGGTCTCCACCATGGAGGACCCGGACGGCCGCCAGTGCCTGGGCGACTACGTGACCAACCGGGAGACCCGGCTGTTCCACGTCGGCCGGCTGGACACCGAGACCGAGGGCATCATCCTGCTCACCAACCACGGCGAGCTGGCCCACCGCCTCACCCACCCGAAGTACGGCGTGACCAAGACCTACCTGGCCGCCATCCAGGGCCCGATCCCGCGTGACCTGGGCAAGCAGCTGGCCAAGGGCGTGGAGCTGGAGGACGGCTACGCCCGCGCGGACAGCTTCAAGGTGGTCTCCAACGTCGGCAAGAACTACCTGGTCGAGGTGACCCTGCACGAGGGTCGCAAGCACATCGTCCGCCGGATGCTGGCCGAGGTCGGCTTCCCGGTCGAGAAGCTGGTGCGCACCCACTTCGGTCCGATCGCCCTGGGCGACCAGAAGTCGGGCTGGCTGCGCCGCCTGACCAACCCCGAGGTCGGCCAGCTGATGCGTGAGGTCGGCCTGTAGGACCCCGGCCGTACGGCCGTTGTTCGTCGGAGGGTCCCCCGCCCGTGGTGGCGGGGGGCCCTCCGGCGTGTGTGTGAGCCGGGACGCAACCGCTGGTCACGGCCTTGTCAGCGCCATGATCCGTGGCCGAGGATGGCCACCGGAGCACGGCCCCGCCGCGTGGCGGGACTGCGCCAGCACGGGCGCCGCAGGGGTGTTCCGGAGCGAACAGGGGGAGACGGCGTCGTGTCCGATGCAGCACTGGGGCGGTCCGCCGGACACGCGCTCGGCCCGTTGGGACTGGCCGAGCCGGACGGGCAGGTGTACGCGGCACTGGTCGCCAACCCGCAGTCCACGGCGGCGGAGCTGGCCGAGAGCTGCGGCCTGACGGTCCAGCAGGGCGTGCGGGCGCTGGACCGGTTGGCGCAGCAGGGGATGGCCACCCGGGCCCCGGTGGACCGGGAGCGCTACCTGCCGGTCGCCCCGGACGTGGCGATAGGGACCCTGATCGGCCACCGGGAGTCCGAACTGCGCAGCGCCCGGGCCGAGATGCACCGGCTGATGGACGCCTTCCGGGAGGCCTCGCGGTACACCGACCCGGCGCACTCGGTGGAGGTGCTGACCGGCGGTGAGGCGATCGCCCAGCGGCTGGAGCACATTACCGGGACCAGCCAGTACCAGGTCCGCGGCTTCGACCGCCCGCCGTACATCCAGGACCCGGTTTCGGCGATGCCGTTGCAGCGGCGGCGGCTGCGGGAGGGCCTGCGGTTCCGGACGATCTACGACCGGGAGGCGGTGGCCTGGCCCGGCCGCCTGGAGCGGAACATCCTGGTCGGCGTCGCGGACGGCGAGGAGGCGCGGGTGCGGCCGACGCTGCCGATGAAGATGATCATCTCGGACGACCGGATGGCGATCATCCCGATCAGCGTCGGCGACAGCGTGCTGGACGCGGCCTACGTGATCCACCCCTCGGCGCTGCTCCAGGCACTGGACACGCTGTTCGAGGCCGAGTGGGAGCGGGCCGTGCAGTTGCAGGCCGCGATCGGCACCGGGGACGCCTCCCCGGAGCCGGACGCCGACCACCGCAAGCTGCTGGGGCTGCTGGCCGCCGGGCTGACCGACGAGTCGATCGCCCGCTCGCTGGGCTGGAGCGCCCGGACCACCCAGCGGCGGTTGCAGGCCCTGATGCGCTCGCTGGGCGCCACCACCCGCTTCCAGGCCGGGATGGCGGCCCGGGAGCGGGGGTGGCTGTGAGCCGGGGTGGCTGTGTGCCAGGGCGGCTGTCGAGCCGGGGTGGGCTGTCGACCGGGTGACGGGCTCCGGCCGGCCCCTCAGCTCCAGGGGCTGAGCGAGGCCCAGCGGCCGTCCGGGCCACGCTCGACCTTCTCCAGGCCGACCACGGCGGAACGGTTCAGCCGCCCGTAGATGTGCGGGAACAGCACGCCGGGGGTGGCGCCGGGCGGTGGGGCGCCGTGCGGGGCCTCCCACTTGACCATCGGCTCCACCAGTGCCTCGTCGATCAGCAGCACCATCAGCGGGTCCGGGGTGTCGGCGAAGAAGGTGTTGGCCACCGCGAGCGCCGTCTGCTCGTCCGCCGAGCAGTGGATGAACCCGTCGGTGAGCAACGACGCGGTGGTGTACGGGCGGCCGGGGTCGGACAGCCAGTCGTCCAGGGGGGCGAGATGGAGGATCATGTTCCTTTTCTACCCGCTTTCCGGTTCTGAGCGGCCGTCACGGGGCTCCGGCGTCACAGCCCGGCCACCTTGGCGGCGGCGGACACCTCGTACACCAGGGTGAGGCTGCGGCGGGCGCCCGGGCCGAGCGGGACGTCCCAGCGGACGATGCCCTCGGTGTCGAAGGCGTCCGGTGCCGGGGAGCACTCCTCCTTGCGCAGCCGCACCTCGACCTCGGCGACCTCGGAGACCGGCACCCGCTCGCGGACCGTGACCAGCTGCTCGTCGTGCTCCTCCGGGCCGGAGAAGCGGGACAGGTGCAGCCGGACGGTCCGGGTGGTGGTCCGGCGGCCGCTCAGGGCGGTGGTGCCGCTGCGCTCCTCGGTCTCGCGGACCACCCGGTAGCCGTCCGTACTGCCGAAGGACAGCTCGGCGTCGGCGCCCGCGGCGGTGAAGCGCAGCTCGCCGCGGCCGGTGAAGCCGCTGCCGCGGACCAGCTCGACCGGGCCGGCCAGCAGCGGGTGCCCGGCCGCGTTGCGGAACCGGACCACCCGGGTGACCAGCGGGGACAGCTCCGGGGCGCAGGCGAACTCGCTGCTCGCCGGGCCGGTGAAGGCGCCCAGCGGGACCCGGTGGGCGCGGCCGTCGGAGGGGACGGTGGCCGGCGCGGGGGCGGGCAGCACCCGGACCTCGCCGCCGTCGTCCAGGCCGGGGACGGCGGCGTCCGGGCCCAGGGTGCTGACCTCCTCCTCGCGCAGCTCGACCTCGACCGTGCGGCGCTCCTCGTCGGTGCGTTCGCGCAGGACCAGCCGGTCCTCGGTGAGCGCCGGCGGGTCGGTGGCCAGGGCGGAGCGGGCGGTGGAGAAGGTCAGCCGGGCGCCGGTCCAGTCCTCGCCGGTGCGCTGCCAGACCACCGCCTCCGACTCCAGGCGCAGCTTGCCGGCGTCCAGGGTGGCGCGGTACGACGGGCGCCACAGCGCGCAGGGCACCAGGTGGTGGACGGTCAGCTCGGCCGGGCCCGGGTGCTCGGCCTGGACCGTGAGCTCCAGGTGGGCGTGCAGCTCGGCGGGCTCCTCCTCGGCCTCGTCCAGGGCCAGCAGGGCCTGGGAGCGCTCCTGGTCCAGGCGGCGCAGCCGGGACCGGGTCGCGCGCAGCTCCTCGCCGTGGCGCTCGCGCTCGGCGTCCACCCGGTCCAGCTCGCGGGCCCAGCGGGTGCGCTCGATCTCGCCGACGCCGGCGCCCTCGCCGACCTCGCGCAGCAGGTCCGCGGTCAGCTGGGCGAGCAGGGCGAGCCGGGCCTCCAGCCGGGCGCGGGTCTGGTCGGCGAGGCGGTACTCGGCCTCCAGCCCGTGCAGCCGGTGGCGCAGCGCGGAGTCCGCCGGGCCGGGCGGCAGCGGCGCGCGCGGGGACCAGGAGCGCACCAGCCGGGCCTCCAGCACCCGGGTGCCGGGCGTGGCGGACTCGGCGCGCAGGGTGCGGTCCACGGCGAGGGCCGTGAGCGGGCCCAGCCGCAGCCGCTGGACGCCCGCGGTGAGGTGGACGGTCACCGAGCGCTCGACCTGGGCGCGGTCCTCCAGGCAGGTGACGGCGGTGACGGGGAGGGGGAGAGGGGTGGCGACGGAAGGAGGGACGGGGAGGGGGACTGGGAGGGGAGCGGTCTCTTCGGTCATCTGTCAGTTCCTCCGGTTTCCGCCGACGATGGCCTTTCCGGCCGGGATCTTGATCTGGTAGCCGCCGTCCAGCTCGGTGCGGCCGCCCGGCGCCAGCTCGACCCGCCAGAGCCGGGTGCCGGCCGGGTACTCCGGGGTGGGGACGGTCGGGGCCTGCCAGTCCGCTCGCTCCTCGATCCGGATCTCGGCGTCCGAGGCGACCGGCACGCGCTCGCGCACCTCGACCGTGACGGGGCGGCCGAGCCGGTTCGCCAGTTGGACGTGCACCCGGTGGTCGAGCACGGTGCTGTTGCCTTTCAGCATGCCGGTGGCGGACTCGCGCAGCTCGGTGCGGCGCGCCACCTCGACGCTCTCGGTGACGCCGATGCCCAGGCTCCGGGTGCCGCCCGGGGCGAGGGTCGGCAGGGCGGCGGTGAGCAGGAACTCGTCGTCCACGGTGACCTCGACCGGGCCGGCCAGGACGGCGCGGTCGGTGCGGTTGGCGAGCACCAGGGTCGCGTACACCTTCTCCTCGACGGCCGGGACGGTGACGTACTCGGGGCTGACGGAGAGCGGGATCTCGTCCACCGTGACGGTGTGCCAGGTGCCGTCGGAGGGGACGTCGGCGCGGGCGGCGGCGTCGAAGCGGTGGTCGAAGGAGCCGGCCGAGACGCGGGGCGGGACGGCGTGGCGGGGGAGGGCGAGGCCGGTCAGGCGGGTGCCCGGGTGGATCCGCTGTCGGGTGTCGTGCTCCAGCCGGGCCGGGGCGGGGCGCAGGGTGCCGCGGCGGTCGGCGGGGGCGTCGGGGCCGGCCAGCTGGAGGTCGGGGTAGTCGAGCAGGTCGGCCGCCGGGACGAAGCCGGTGGCGGGCGGCGGGGTCGCGCCGCGGCGGCGGGCGCCGCGGCGGGCCTCGGCCGGCGGGGCGCCGCCGAAGGCCTGCGGCATCGGGGCGGCGGCGGGGGCTGCGGCGCCGGGGGCGGGCGGGGCGCCGTAGCCGGCGAAGCCCGGCGCCACGGGGGCGGGGGGTACGGGGGCGCTGGGTGCGGAGAGCGCCGGGGCGGGGGGCGGCTCCGGGACGCTGAGCATGCCGCCGCCGGACGGGCCGGCGGGCGCCGCCTCGTCCGCGAGGAACTCGGCGCGGGGGCCGGCCGGGCGGGCGCCGCCGACCCGGGCGGAGAAGCGCGGGCCGGGCTTGGGCGCGCCGGGTGGGACCGGGAGCGGGACGTTGCGGCGGCGGGGACGGCGGTCGGGGCGGTCGGCCGTGGCCGTGTCGTAGCCGGTGAAGAGGTCGGACAGGCCGGCCGGGGGCTCGCGCCAGCCGGAGGGCGGCGGGGCGGGCTGGCTGCGGCCGATCCGCAGGGAGGCGAGTCGGGGGAGGTCGGTGCGGCGGTCGAGGTCGGCGGTGGACAGGGCCAGTCGGACGCCCGTCCAGTCCTCGCCGGTGTGCTGGGCGACGGCGGCGCGCAGGACCAGGTGGGCGGTGTCGGCGCCGGTGCGGTGGCTGAGGCGGTAGGCGGGGACCCAGCGGGCGGTGGGGACGCCGTACTCCAGCTCCAGTTCGATCCGGTCGGGGGTGGGGGCGGGGGTGGGAGCGGGGGTGGGGGTGTCGGGTTCGGGGGCGGTTCGGGGGGTGTCGGGGGCTGGGGTGCTTGCGCCGGTGGTGAGGGTGAGCAGGACGGTTTCGGTGGTGCCGACCGGCTCGGTGCGGTCGGCGGTGGATGCCCGGTCCAGTCGGTCGGCGGCCAACTGGCGCTCGTGGTCGGCGAGTTCGATCTCCCGGGTGAGCTGCTCGGAGCGCTCCTGGAGGCGGGCCAGCCGGTCGTCGACGAAGTCGGCGAGCTCCAGCCAGGCGTCCGCCGGGGTGCGGCGCAGCGGCTCGTCGGGGCGGCGCTGGGGCGGGACGGCGCGCAGCGCGGCGGTCTCGGCGATCGCGGCCAGGACCAGCCGGTGGCGCTCGGTCAGGGCGCCCTGGCGTTCCGAGGCCTCGTCCAACTCGCGCTGCAGCTGCGTGAGTTCACCGGGCTCGTGGAGTTCGGCGAGGGTTTCGAGGCGGGCCTCGACCACCGTGGTGCCGGCCGGGCCGGAGAGCACCCGGGCGCGCAGCGAATCGGCGCGCAGCGAGTCGGGCAGACCGGTCAGCCGCAGCCGACCGCCCGGGGGGACCGGAACGGTGGCCCGGCGCCGGCACACTGCGCCCTCGGCGTACACCACGACGGCGTCCAGGACGGACGGGTGGGCCGGTACGGTGGCCGGCCGTTTCGACGGCCCGGTGTGGCTGCTGTGCTGATCGTCCATGCGCATCCCCTTCGTTCGCGTCCGGTCGTCCTGCCGGCCGGCCGTCCGGTGTGCCGCGGCTCGCCCCGTCTGTCCCCCGGGCGGCCAGTCTGCCCCTCCGGGGGCCGGGCGTCGCCGGATTTCCCGGGGCACGGCGTGTGCACTGGGTGGGACGGGGTGCGGGGTGTGTTGGTTGCCGGGGCGTGGCGGTCGGTGGGGGCTTTGGTTGCCGGGGCGTGGCCGTTGGCGGGGTCGGGGGTCGGCGGGGGTCGTCGGGTGGGAGGATGGGGCGCGGGCGCGCCCGGTCGGCTCCGGCTCTTCGTCGCGCCCTCCGGCACCCGCTGAGCACCGCCCGAGGTCGAGCACCGTCCGTCGTTGCGCACCGTCCGTCGTTGTGCAACACCCGTCGTTGCGCAGCACCCGTTCGTCGAGCACCGCCCGTGTGAACCCGTCCCGTCGAGAAACCGTGATCGAGGAGAGCCACCCGCCATGCGCACTGCCGTCGTCGTCGGCACCGGACTGATCGGCACCTCCGCAGCCCTGGCCCTGGCCGCACGCGGGCTGACCGTCCATCTGGAGGACGCGGACCCGGACGCCGCCCGCACCGCCGAGTCGCTCGGCGCCGGCACCACCGAGCCGGCCGAGGGCCCGGTCGACCTGGCGATCATCGCCGTCCCGCCGGCCCTGGTCGGCAAGGTCCTCGCGGACTGCCAGCGCCGCAACCTGGCGCACTGGTACACCGACGTGGCCAGCGTGAAGTCCGGTCCGGGCAGCGAGATCGCCGCGCTGGGCCTGGACACCGTCCACTACATCGGCAGCCACCCGATGGCCGGCCGCGAGCGCTCCGGCCCGCTGGCCGCCCGCGCCGACCTGTTCGAGGGCCGCCCCTGGGTGCTCACCCCGACCGCCGACACCGACACCGACACGCTCAATGCCGCGCTGGAACTGGTCGCGCTGTGCGGCGCGGTGCCGATCGTGATGGACGCCGAGGCCCACGACCGGGCCGTGGCCCTGGTCTCGCACGCCCCGCAGCTGGTCTCCTCACTGGTCGCGGCCCGGCTGGAGCACGCCGACGAGACGGCCATAAGGCTCTCCGGCCAGGGCGTGCGCGACGTGACCCGGATCGCCGCCTCGAACCCGGGGATGTGGGTCGACATCCTGTCCGCCAACGCGGGCGCGGTCGCCGACGTGCTCGCGGAGGTCGCCAACGACCTCGGCGAGACCGTCACCGCGCTGCGCGCCCTGGCGGCCGAGGAGGCGGGCACGCGCCGTGCTGGTGCCGAGGGCATCGAGGCGGTGATGCGGCGCGGCAACACCGGCCAGGCCCGGATCCCGGGCAAGCACGGCGCCCCGCCCACCCGGTACGAGACCGTCGCGGTCGTCCTCGGCGACCAGCCGGGCGAGCTGGGCCGGCTGTTCGGGGAGGTCGGCGAGGCCGGGGTCAACATCGAGGACGTCCTGATCGAGCACTCGGACGGGCAGCAGGTCGGCTTCGTCCAGCTGTCGGTGGCGCCGATGGCGGTCAAGCGGCTCACGGCGGCGCTGCGCGCGGGCGGGTGGAGCGTCCGGGACTGACGCTCCCGGGCGGTGTCCGGGTCGTGGCGGTGTTCGATCTGGGCGGCGCCCGGGTCGGGGTGGTGCGGGGGGAGCGGACGGTGCGGGGAGCAGACGGGGAGGGGGAGTGGGCGTGATCATCGAGTTGCCGCTGGGGGAGACCCGGCACGGGTTCGCGGGCGAGCCGGTGGACCTCGGGAACGAGCGCTTCCTGCGGGCGGTAGTGGGCGGGGACTTCCTGGTCCGCCACCGCAGTGTGGCGGCGATGGTCGAGCGGCCCCGCCCGCAGCCGGTCCGGGCGGAGTTCTTCGACCCGGAGCCCGCCGAGCCCGAGCCGACCTGGAGCCTGCTGCTGCGCGCCGCCCACGCGGCCTTCGCCGACCACCTGCCGCTGAGCCTGTCGCCGGACGTGCTCTGGTACGCGGTGGTGCACGAGGTCGCGGTGCACGTACGGATGTACCCGCCGCGCTACCGGGCGCTGTTCGGCGCGGCGGACCGCTCGCGGGTGCTCGTCGTGCGGGACGACTCGCTGGTGCCGGGCGGCTCGCCGGTGGGCGGGGACGCCGACTGGGCGCGGTCGGTCCGGCTGGTCCGGGAGCCGCTGACGGCGGCCCTCGGGGCGGAGCTGGTCGAGCTGTTCCGGCCGGCCTTCTCCACCACCACTCCGGACGACGAGGCCTCGGCCCTGGTCGCGCTGATGGACGTGGTCAGCCCCTACTACGACTTCCGCTGGGAGACCCGCTGCGGCATCCCGCGGATCCGGCTGGAGGGCACCGCCGGGGACTGGGCACTGCTCGCGGACCGGGTGGACGTGCTGGCGGAGCGCTTCGACTGGCTGGTGCCGTGGTTCGACGGCCTTCGGCCGGTGCTGGCGGAGATCGCGGCGACGGCGGCGGGCGGTCAGGTGGACGAGGGCTTCTGGCGCTCGCTGTACAAGTGGGAGTCGGTGTCCGGCGGCCCGCTGGTGACCGGCTGGCTCACCGCCTTCTTCGCCCACACCCAGACCCCGGACGGCCCCCGGCTGCGGCAGACCTTCGGCTGGCGGGAGGCGGCGGGCACCTCGTACCACCCGGACGCCTTCGCGGTGAACGACTTCCCCTCGCACCTGTCCGCGGTGCCGTTCGTCTGGGACCTCCTGGGCGTCGAGCGGCCGATGGTCCTGGTCGGCGGGGTGCTCGGGATCGAGCGGGACGGCGACTTCCTGCGGCCCCGGCTGGGGCACGCGGTGCTGGAGGTGCTCCAGGAGGGGCCCGAGCCGGCGGACGTGCTGCCCGGAACGGGGTGGTGACCGCCCCGGAGGTGGGGTGGTGATTGCCCCGGAGGTGGGGTGGTGACCTGGCTGGGACGGGGTTCGGCGGCGGTCCATTAACCTTGAGGGAGAAAATCCCCGGCCGCTCGCCCCCGTAGGCGCCGGCTTCCATGCGTCAGCATGCTCAGAGAGAGGTTCGGCCCCGTGGACACTGCCGACCGAGCGCACGCCCCGGTCGTCGTCGCCATCGACGGACCCTCCGGCTCCGGCAAGTCGACCGTCTCGCGGGCGGTCGCCGCCCGGCTGGGCCTGAGCTTCCTGGACACCGGCGCCATGTACCGGGCGATGACCTGGTGGATGCTGGCCAACGACGTGGACGTCGACGACCCGGAGGCGGTGGCCGTCGCGTGCGGCAAGCCCGTCATCGTGTCCGGTACGGACGCCGACGGGCCGACCATCACGGTGGACGGTCAGGACGTCTCCGGCCCGATCCGGGGCCCCGAGGTGACGGCGCACGTCAGTGCCGTCTCCGCGGTGCCGGCGGTGCGGGCCCGGCTGGTGGAGCTGCAGCGCGGCTGCGCCGAGGTCGCCGAGCGCGGCATCGTCGCCGAGGGCCGGGACATGGGGACCGTGGTGTTCCCGCGGGCCACCGTCAAGGTGTTCCTGACCGCCTCCGAGGCGGCCCGGGCCGCGCGCCGGGCGGCCGAGCTGCGGGCCAAGGGCGTGGACGAGGCGACCATCACCGCGATGGCCGCCGACCTCGCGCGCCGCGACGCCGCCGACTCCTCCCGGGAGACGGCGCCGCTGGCCCAGGCCGCGGACGCGGTGCTGGTGGACACCAGCGAGCTCACCCTGGAGCAGGTGATCGGCCGGATCACCGCGCTGGTGGAGGAGCGGGCAGGACTTTCGTCGGTCTGACCGATCGACCCTCGTGAGTCCTGGCGACTCCGGGGTCCGGTCGGCCGGTCCGGCCGACCATCGAACGAACCGCGGGCCGTCAGGCGCCGCGGAGGAAACCATCGCGCTGCCCCAGCGGGGCAGGTACGCACGGCACGCCCCTGGGAAGGGCCGGGCCGGGAAACGGAACAGACGAACATGACCGCAGACCACTCCGCCGGGCCCGGCGAGCTGGACGCCGCCGACTACGCCGAGTACCTGGCCCTCGCGGCCGAGGAGGGCTTCGACCTCGACGGCTTCGACGGCGAGGACGGCGCCGAGCACGTCCGACTGCCGGTGCTGGCCGTCGTCGGCCGCCCGAACGTCGGCAAGTCGACCCTGGTGAACCGCATCATCGGCCGCCGTGAGGCCGTCGTCGAGGACAAGCCGGGCGTCACCCGCGACCGGGTCACCTACGAGGCCAGCTGGAACGGCCGCCGCTTCAAGGTGGTCGACACCGGCGGCTGGGAGATCGACGTCCTCGGCATCGACGCCATGGTCGCCGCGCAGGCCGAGCTGGGCATCGAGCAGGCCGACGCGGTGCTGTTCGTCGTGGACGCCACCGTCGGCGCCACCGACACCGACGAGGCCCTGATCAAGCTCATCCGCCGGGCCGGCAAGCCGACCGTCCTGTGCGCCAACAAGGTCGACGGCCCGTCCACCGAGGCCGAGGCCGCCTACCTGTGGTCGCTGGGCCTGGGCGAGCCGTTCCCCGTCTCCGCCCTGCACGGCCGCGGCTCCGGCGACCTGCTGGACGCCGTCATGGACGCGCTGCCCGAGGCCCCGCCGCAGACCTTCGGCGACGCCGCCCCCGGCGGCCCGCGCCGGATCGCGCTGATCGGCCGGCCCAACGTCGGCAAGTCCAGCCTGCTGAACAAGGTCGCCGGCGAGGAGCGGGTGGTCGTCAACGAGCTGGCCGGCACCACCCGTGACCCGGTCGACGAGATGATCGAACTCGGCGGCAAGACCTGGAAGTTCGTGGACACCGCCGGTATCCGCCGCCGGGTCCACCTGACCGCCGGCGCCGACTTCTACGCCTCGCTGCGCACCTCCGCCGCCCTGGAGAAGGCCGAGGTCGCGGTCGTCCTGATCGACGCCAGCGAGACCCTGGCCGAGCAGGACACCCGGATCATCTCGATGGCCGTCGAGGCCGGGCGCGCCGTCGTCGTCGCCTACAACAAGTGGGACCAGCTCGACGAGGAGCGCCGCTACTACCTGGAGCGCGAGATCGAGCGCGACCTCGTCCAGGTGCAGTGGGCCCCGCGCGTCAACGTCTCGGCCAAGACCGGCCGGCACATGGAGAAGCTCGTCCCGGCGATCGAGACCGCGCTGGAGGGCTGGGAGACCCGCATCACCACCGCGCGCCTGAACGCCTTCCTCGGCGAGCTGGTCGCCGCCCACCCGCACCCGATCCGCGGCGGCAAGCAGCCGCGCATCCTGTTCGGGACCCAGGCGGGCATCCGTCCGCCGCGCTTCGTGCTGTTCGCCTCGGGCTTCCTGGAGGCGGGGTACCGGCGCTTCATCGAGCGTCGTCTGCGGGAGGAGTTCGGCTTCGTCGGGACGCCGATCTCGATCTCGGTGCGGGTGCGGGAGAAGCGCAAGAAGAAGTAGGTAGAGGCTGCGGCCGCAGTTGTGGCTGTGGCTGGGGCTGTATGAGCTGGAGGGCTCCGTCACCGGTGGTGGCGGGGCCCTCGGGCGTTTCTGCCGCCGTCTCAGCGGTGATCGCCGGTGCGGCCCGGGGGGAGCGAGAGCATCTGGCGGTGGCGGCCGCCGGTCGGGGCGGGGGCGGGGGCGGTGGCGAGGCCGGTGGCCGTGCCGAGCAGCGGGGCCGGGGCCGGCGGTGGGGCGGGCACGGTGTGCTGGACCGCGCCGAGGTAGCCGGCGGCGACCCAGCCCTGGCCGTGGCCGTCGCTGGTGGCGGTGGTGGGGGCGGGGGCCATGGCGGCGGTGGGCTCGGGGTGGGGGGGTGCGTGGGTGTGCGCGTGGGGGTTCGGCTGGTGCTGGGGGTGGACGTGCGGGTGGTGCTGAGAGGTGTGGTGCTGGGCGGTGTGGTGCTGGGCGGTGTGGTGCTGGGGGGCGTGGTGCTGGGGGGCGTGGTGCTGGGTGGTGTGCTGCTGGGGAGTGTGGTGCGACTGCGCCGGCATGAACTGGGGGAGGCCGGACGGCTGGCCCGCGTAGGTGTGGAAGGCCTGCTGCTGCGCCGACGGGTACGGGCGCTGCTCGCCGAGCAGCAGGTGGCCGTCGCGGATCGCGAAGCCGGTGAACCTCAGGTCCTCCTCGCCCGAGCGGTCGCCGGGCAGGGCGCGGAACAGTCGTCGGTACTCGGAGTACAGCTCGTCGTAGATCGGGGTCGTCGAGTGCGGGTGCTCCGCGTCGTACGACGGGCGCATGCCCGGGATCGAGCGGGGGGCGGTGGTCGACCGTCCGGCGGGTGCGGAGACGTCGTAGCTGTACACGTAGGGGCCAACGAGTGAGAGGCGGTGGGGATGCGGGGGCGTTCGGCGTACCGATTCGGCGTACCGGGTGGGCGGAGGAGGGGCGGACGGTCCTCCTCCGCCCACCCTCCGCCTCGGCGCGCCGGGCGGCGGGATCAGGTGCCGGCGAGCGGGAGGGAGGCGGCGACCACCTGGCCCAGCGCGACCGCCCGCTCCAGCGCCTGGCGCAGCAGGTCCTCGCGGGGCTGGCGGCCGACCATGCCGGCCGGGACGGCGTACATGGTCACCTCGGAGAGCTGGCTGGCGGCCATCCGCCAGGCGTCGGTGACCTGGAGCGGCTGGTGGGCCTGCCACCAGCCGGTGCTGCCGCCGGCCGCGGCTGGCTGGAGGATCGCGTGCAGCTTGCCCATGGCGACCAGGACCGACCAGCCGGGCAGTTGCTCCGGGGTCTCGTCGAGGTCGGCGACCGGCTGGAAGCCCGCGTCCTGGAGCAGGTCGAGGAACTCGTCCTCGCCGGAGGTGCTGCCGGGCCGGCCGACCGGGCCGGTGGGCTCGACCACGAGGGAGGCATGGCCGACCTTGCCGTGCAGGACGAGACCGCAGGTGATGCCGAGGATGGCGGCCTGGCCGGGGGCGGGCGGCTGCGCGGCGGGGGCGGTGGGGGTGGCCGGTGCGGGGAGGGCGAGGTCCGGGGCGGGGACGGTGAGGCCGGGGGCGGCGGGCTGCGACTGGTTGATGCTGCGGACGGCGCCGACCAGCTGCTCCTCGGCGACCGGCACCACCTGGGAGGGGATGCATCGGGCGTGGGCGAAGGCCAGGACCGCCGTCTCGTCGCCGACGAACAGCACGGTGCTGGTGGGCTCCACGTGGGTGTCGCCGGGGGTGCGGCAGGAGGTGCATTCGTAGCTGTCGGGGGCGCGGTCGCCGCCGAGCAGGCGGTCGGCCTCGTCGTCGCCGATCTCGGACCGGACCTCGTCGCTGACGTCGAGCATGCGCGGCACGGGTTCTCCTCGGATGGGTGCGGGTGGGGTCAGGGGCGGACGCGGGGGCGGACGCGGGGGCGGACGCGGGGGCGGGCATGGGGTGGGGCATGGGGGCGGGCATGGGGAGGTCGCCATGCCCAACGGGCCCTTGTGTCAGGCGTCACGGGTGCCCGGCGAGGCTGACGGGAATTGCCCCGGATCCGACCGCGCCGCGTGTTCTCGTGGTCGCAATCTGTCGATGTCGGTGACAGGACTGCCGGAATGAAGCGGTGAGGTGAGTCACGCCGACTTGATGTTTGATCTAGGAATCGATGGCCAAAGCGGACATTCCGGGCAAGAACGTGTGGCTATTACCGCCGGTAACCCTTTGCTGAGCTGGGCAGACCGGTGGTGTTTTGGTTTCCCCGCCGACCGACCCCTAGCTTTCTTGGCGGCGCAACGAGCGCCACCCGGGTTCACCCCCGACGCACCGCTCCCCGGCTCCGGCCGGGCGCGGCAGGTGCCCGCCGACGCGATCGCTCGAACAGGTCGCCGGCGAGCGGCTGGGTGGCCAGGACGGCAGCGGCACGTCCGACACGTGCACGGCCGTCCGACGGACGCGGCAAGCGAAACGCGGCCCTCCCCAGGGTCTGGTTCCGCATGCCCGCCCGGGGCTGTCGAGAGGAACCCCATGACCTTCCGTAACGAGAACGCCGCTGCCACCACCACCGCCGCCACCAAGCGCAACCGCGTTCGGATGGCCGTCGTGGCGGGCGCCGCTGTCGCGGCCCTGCCGGTGGCCGGCCTCGTCACGGCCACCTCGGCCTCCGCCGCCCCCGTCTCCACCTGGGACGCCGTCGCCCAGTGCGAGAGCGGCGGCAACTGGGCCATCAACACCGGCAACGGTTTCTACGGCGGTCTGCAGTTCACCTCCAGCACCTGGGCCGCCTTCGGTGGCACCGCCTACGCCGCGCAGGCCAACCAGGCCAGCAAGGCGCAGCAGATCGCGGTCGCCGAGAAGGTCCTCGCCTCGCAGGGCCCCGGCGCCTGGCCGGTCTGCTCCGTCAAGGCGGGCCTCACCAAGGGCGGCGCCCCGGCCGCCGTCGACACCTCGGCCGGCACCTCCGCCGCCAAGCCGGCGCAGACCCCCGCGCCGAAGGCCGCTGCCCCGAAGGCCGCCGCCCCGAAGGCCGACGTGGCGCCGAAGGCTGCCGCCCCGAAGGCCGCTGCGCCGAAGGCTGACGCCGCGCCGAAGACCGACGCCCCGTCGAAGCAGGACGCCGCGAAGTCCTCGAACGCTTCCAAGTCCTGGAACACCTCCAACGACGCCAAGCCGGCCAAGGGCAACTACACCGTCAAGTCCGGTGACACCCTGAGCTCCATCGCCGCCGCGCAGGGCCTGGACTGGCACGACCTGTACAAGAACAACGCCAAGGTCGTCGGTGGCAACCCCGACCTGATCTTCCCGGGTCAGACCCTGAGCATCTGAGGCATGCTGAGCTGACCTCTGGTCGCTCTGCTGTTCGTCACGGCCGCTCCTCCGCCACGCGGGGGAGCGGCCGTCGGCGTTCCCGGCGTGGCGGGGTGGGGTGGTGTCCGGGCTCCCTAGGGTCGGCTGCTGTGTCGCGTTCGTCTGACGTGTTGTGCGGGGGCGTCGTGTTGTGCGGGTGCGGGTGCGGGTGCGGGTGCGGGTGCGGGCGGCCGGGTGGGTGTGATGGTCGGACGGTCCGGGCCGTGATCCGGGCGGGCGCTGCCGTGGCGGTGGTGCTGGCCGTGGTCGCGGGTGGCGTACGGGCCGGTGCGGCGACGCGGGTCGCGGACCTCGTCTGGGACCAGCTCGCCGACTGCGAGAGCGGCGGCGACTGGCAGGCGGACACCGGCAACGGCTACTACGGCGGCCTGCAGATCCGGCCGACCACCTGGGCGGAGGCGGGCGGGCTGCGCTTCGCCGACCGGCCCGACCACGGGAGCCGGCGGGAGCAGACCACCGTCGGGGAGGAGATCCTGCGGCAGCAGGGGTGGGAGGCCTGGCCGGCCTGTGCGCGGGAGCTGGGGATGATCGGGCCGGGGGTGGGGGCGGGGCCTGGGCCTGAGCCGACATCGGGGCCGGGGGTGGGGCTGGGTCCGACATCGGGGTCGGGCTCCGGGGCGGAGGAGCCGGAGCCCGAGTCGGAGCCGGAGCCGGACGGAGGCGGGGGAGCGGCTCGTACCGGGGCAGGGGCTGCGGGAGGATGGTGGGGTGATCCAGGGTGAGCTGTTCGGGGAGCCGTCCGGCGAGCAGGCCGTCCGGGGGCGGTCCGAACCGGCTCCCGGGGCCGTGCTGCTGCCCGGTTGGCTGGACCGGGCCGCCCAGCAGCGGCTGGTCGCCGCCTGTCGGGAGTGGGCCCGCCCGCCGGCCGGGCTGCACAGCGTGCGGATGCCCACCGGCGGGCTCATGTCGGTACGGATGGTGAGCCTCGGCTGGCACTGGTACCCCTACGGGTACGCGCGGACCGCCGAGGACGGCACCCCCGTCAAGCCGTTCCCTCCCCTGCTGGGGGAGCTCGCCCGGCGGGCGGTCGCGGAGGCGTACGGCGGAGCGGTCGGCGCGATCGCGGGCGCGGCGGCCTACGAGCCCGACACCGCGATCGTCAACCACTACCCCCACGGCGCGAAGATGGGCCTCCACCAGGACCGCGACGAGCGCGCGGACGCGCCGGTGGTCTCGCTCTCGCTCGGCGACACCTGCGTCTTCCGGCTCGGCAACGCGGAGACCCGGACCAGGCCGTGGACGGACCTGGAGCTGCGCAGCGGGGACCTGCTGGTGTTCGGCGGGCCGGCCCGCTTCGCGTACCACGGGGTGGTGCGGACGCTGCCGGGGACGGCGGATCCGGGCCTGGGGCTGGAGCTGGTCGGGCGGCTGAACGTCACGGTGCGGCAGTCGGGGCTGGCGGCGTAGCCGGGGCGGGCGGCGTGGCCCGGGTGGGCGGAGGGGCCCCGGGTGATTCGCTTACTCGTTCGAGTGAATCGGTGGGTGGGGGTCGGTGAGCGGGAATGCCCCGGGTCGCCGGAGAATTCGAGTGAGCTGGAGAACTGGAACGGAATCACGAGAGGGAGCGCGCGCATGGGTACCCCCGTCGACGACCTCGTCGATCTGCTCGACCTGGAGCAGATCGAACTGAACATCTTCCGCGGGCGCAGCCCCGAGGAGGCCCTGCAGCGCACCTTCGGCGGCCAGGTCGCCGGGCAGGCGCTGGTCGCGGCGGGGCGCACGATCGACGACGCGCGCCCCGTCCACTCGCTGCACGCGTACTTCCTGCGCCCCGGGGTGCCCGGCGTACCGATCGTGTACCAGGTCGACCGGATCCGCGACGGCCGCTCCTTCAGCACCCGCCGGGTGCTCGCCATCCAGGGCGGCCGGTCGATCTTCTCGCTCACCGCCGACTTCCACAGACCGGAGGAGGGCAGCATCGAGCACCAGTACCCGATGCCGGAGGTCCCGGCCCCCGAGAGCCTGCCCAGCGCCCTGGACGAGGTCGGCTCCCGGCTCGGCGAGCTGCCCCCGTTCATCAGCCGTCGGCAGCCCTTCGACATCCGCTACGTCGAGCGGCTGCGCTGGAACAAGGAGGACCTGGTCGACGTCGAGGCGCGCAGCGGCGTGTGGCTGCGCACCAACGGTCCGCTGCCGGACGATCCGCTGATCCACGTCTGCGCCCTCACCTACGCCAGCGACATGACGCTGCTGGACGCCGTCCGCGCCCCCGTCGAGCCGCTCTGGGGCACCCGGCACTTCGACATGGCCTCGCTCGACCACGCGATGTGGTTCCACCGGCCGTTCCGGGCCGACGACTGGCTGCTCTACCAGCAGGAGTCCCCGATCGCCCACGGCGCGCGCGGCCTGGCCCGCGGGCAGATCTACGACCGGAGCGGGCAGCTGGTGGTGTCGGTGGTGCAGGAGGGGCTGTTCCGGCCGTTGAAGGGCTGACCGCTGTGTTGCCGCGGCATTGCAGTCTCCTTGCGGGGCCGACGGCTTGCCGGGAGCCGGGAATGATCCGCACCGGCGGGCGGTGTTGTGCAGGATGACCGATACGGACGGCCCGAACAGCGGGCCGTCCGCGGACCGGACCGGGAGGGTTGACCGATGACGGCGACGGCCGCGGAGGACTGGAAGCACTGGAGCGACGGGCGGGCGGCGTCGGTGAGCGCGCCGCACGGCCAGCTCGCACTCACCGGCACGCACTGGCTGGAGCCCGAGCCGGCCGAGGTCCCGGGCCTGCCCGGCCTCTGGTGGGCCGACGCCGAGGGCGTCCGGGTACGGGCCGCGGCCGCCGACGGCATCACCGTCGACGGTGCCGACGGGCCGGTCGACGGCGAGGTGCTGCTCCGCCCGGACACCGACCCGGCCGCCGACACCGCCACCCTGGGCGAGCTGCGGCTCGTCCCGATCGAGCGGGAGGGCGAGCTCGCCCTGCGGGTCTTCGACCCGGCCGCGCCGGCCCGCACCGCCTTCGCGGGCATCGCCGCCTACCCGTACGCGCCCGAGTGGGCCGTCCCCGCCGTCTACACCCCCTTCGAGGAGGAGGGTCAGTCGGTGCTCGTCCCGAACGCGGACGGCAAGGACCGGCCGCTGGCGGTCACCGGGCGGATCGAGTTCACCGTGGCCGGCGAGCACCGCACCCTGACCGTCGGCCGCTCCGGCCGGAACCTCACCGGCGTCATCGCCGACGCCACCAGCGGCATCGACACCTACCGCTTCCGCTTCATCACCCTGCCGGAGCCGGACGACGAGGGCCGGACGGTCCTCGACCTCAACCGGGCCTACCTGCCGCCCTGCGCCTTCGCCGACCACTTCATCTGCCCGTTCCCGCCGCCGGGCAACCGGCTGGACTTCGCGGTGGAGGCGGGGGAGAAGCAGGTGCTCACCAGGTAGTCCGGCGTTCCTTTCGTTCGCGGGGCTCCGCCCGTGGTGCCGCGTCGGCTCGGCGGGCCCGTCGGGCGGGGCCGCGGGCGCTGATTCCGCACCGTCGGGCGTTCGAGGGGCCCCGGTGTCGGGTGCGGCGGAGGCCGGGGCAACCATGGACTGTTGTGACCACCAACCAACCCCCTGATACCCCGACCGCCGTCGCCCCCGCCGCTGCCGTCCCTGCTCCTGCTGCCCCCGCCGCTCCGGCCGTACCGGTGCACGTGCCCTGGTACCGGCGGGCCTTCGCCGACCTCAGCCCGCTGCGCGAGAACGCCGACTACCGCCGGGTCTGGTCCGGGCAGGCGGTGTCCTCCATAGGCCAGCAGATGACCGCGGTGGCCGTCTCGGTCCAGGTCTACGACCTGACCGGCTCCGCCTTCGCCACCGGCCTGGTGGGCCTGTTCTCGCTCGTCCCGCTGGTCGCCTTCGGCCTGTACGGCGGCGCGATCGCCGACACCGTCGACCGCCGCAAGCTGGGCCTGATCGGCTCGGCCGGCCTGGCCACCGTCTCCGCCCTGCTCGCCGCCCAGGCCCTGGCGGGCCTCAGCCTGGTGGCCGTCCTCTACGCCGCCGTCGCCCTCCAGGCCGGGTTCTTCGCGATCAGCTCGCCCGCCCGCTCGGCGATGGTCCCCCGGCTCGTCCCCGCCCACCAGCTCCCGGCGGCGAACGCGCTGAACACCGTCAGCATGAACCTCGGCCTCACCGTCGGCCCGATGCTCGGCGGCGTCCTGATCGGCGCCTTCGGCGCCCAGGCCGCCTACCTCGTCGACACCGTCGCCTTCGCCGGCACCCTGTACGCCGTGTGGCGCCTGCCCGCCATGCGGCCGGAGGGCGAACGCAAGGGCCGCGCCTCCGTCCTCGACGGCCTGCGCTTCCTGCGCGAGCAGCCCAACCTGCGCACCAGCTTCCTCGCCGACCTCGCCGCGATGATCTTCGGCATGCCCCGCGCCCTCTTCCCGGCGATCGCCGTCACCTTCTACGCCGGCGACGCCCGCACCGTCGGCCTGCTCGTCTCCGCCCCGGCCGTCGGCGCCCTGATCGGCGCCCTCTTCTCCGGCTGGGTCGGGCGGGTCCACCGCCAGGGTGTCGCCATCCTCGCCGCCGTCTCCGCCTGGGGCCTCGCCATCGCCGCGTTCGGCGCCCTCCACAACCTCTGGCTCGGCCTCCTCCTGCTCGCCGTGGCCGGCTGCGCGGACACCGTCAGCATGATCTTCCGCAACACGATGATGCAGGTCGCGGCCCCCGACGAGATGCGCGGCCGCCTCCAGGGCATCTTCATCGTCGTCGTGGCCGGCGGCCCCCGCCTCGGCGACTTCGAATCCGGCGCCGTCTCCGCCCTCAGCAACCCCGCCACCTCCGTCATCACCGGCGGCCTCGCCTGCGTCGCCTGCGTCCTCCTCCTCGCCGCCCGCCGCCCCGCCTTCCTCACCTACGACGCCCGCCACCCCACCCCCTGACCCCCTCCCCACCCCACCCCCGAAACCTGGCAGCGAGCACCCCCCGACGTGCTGTATTGTTTTCCACGTCGCCGGGACAACAACCGGAGACAAGGTCGAGAAGCCGACCGGCAAGGCCCCCCAGGGCCCCACCGCAAGGCGCCGAGACCACGGGACGTGGCGCAGCTTGGTAGCGCACTTGACTGGGGGTCAAGGGGTCGCAGGTTCAAATCCTGTCGTCCCGACGTGAGTCGGAAAGGCCGTTGGCCGGGTTAACGCCCAGGTCAGCGGCCTTTTGCATGACGGGCCGTCAGAGACCAGGGGAATTGGTTCGCATACTGTTTGGGACCAATTTGGGACCAAGGCGACTCGGCGGCCCCCCTGGTGGTCTCGAGTGGGCCCGAAATGCCCGTTTACCCAGCTACGCTAAGTGACCGTTGCCAATCTGTGATAGTCGATTTTCGGTCACGTTTCTGGCGGAAATCGGGCTTGTGTGGCGAGAGTTGGCCACGGCTGACCGCCTCTCAGGTGGCGGGATCGTGTCCAGCTCGACACAATCGCCGTTCGCTCGGGTGCCGCGAGCGGTCTCAACGCCGTGCCGCACCCAGGGCATCGATGGCTCTCCGTGACGATCTCCTGGATGGAGGGGCCCGGCGTTAGGCGCGGGTCGGCTGCGCGGGTACTCGGTAGGCTCGCGAGGACCTGAGGAGGCATCAGCGCAGATGGTCCGAGAGTTCACGAGGTACCGGTACTGGTCGGAACGGCAGATCCGCGCCCTCGGTCGGGACAACGGCCTGCACCTGGGTTCCTCGTGGCGCCTCTCCACCGCGAGCACCCCGTCCTCGCTGTTCGGTATCTCGCTTCCGGTCGTGGGCATCCAACGTGCGGAAGGCCGCGAGCGGAGCCGGAAGCAGGTTGCCGACCGGCTTGTGCGGGCACTTCGGGGTCGGATCGCCGTGACCTATGACGAGCCGCAGGTGCTGCTCGCCAGCGGGGTGGGGAAGGTCGCGTTCTCGGCCTTCACCGACGGCCCGGCCCGGGAGAAGGGCATCGTGCTCCATGCCCGCACCGAGAACGGCTCCGGCCAGCGGGTCGACCTGTGCTTGTTCGGCAGCGTGGACAACATGGCCGACTTCAGTGCCGGCGAAGCGGTCGAGGGCAGTTCCTCGTCCGCCTGGTACGCAGTCGCCGAACTCCTGACAAGCCGGGGTGCGCGGAACAGCTCGCAGTGGGATGAGCCGGGGCTCGCCATCGAGGCGTTGAAGATCGCACTTGGGGACAGGGAGCGAGGCGAGGACGGCTCGCCCCACGAGCCGTGGATACGTCCGTGGGCTCTTGGCCATGCGACCGACGTCGAGTGGCTGGCGGTGATCTACAGCGACGTCACGCTCGACCCTGAGCGGTGGAATTTCAGCGGAACAACCCTCGAAGGCACTCAGAGGATTATCGTCGGGGCGCCGCTGTGGGTCCGAACGGCCACTTCGAAGGCAGTTGTCCGGTACGCAGACCTCCGCCAACCGCCGACCGTGGGGCTGGCTGCCTGGCGCCGCCTGCGGTGACCCTGCACCCGTAGCCGTTCAATTCAGGCTTGAAGTATGGCCACAAGGAACGGAATGGAACTCTTGCCGCGAAAGCTGTCTGGGCGGACAATTGGGTCATTCGCGCTGGACTCTCGGAAGTGCCGGATGTGAAGACGGATCCACCGAGGGGCGAGCCGCCTCCCGGGCCAGACGAACTGCCAGGCAGCCTCAGTCCGCGCCAGCAGGCCCTTAACGTACGTGCGTTCAGCGCGGTGGTCGCCAAGTTCAAGGACGCCCTCCTTGAGGGGCCAAACGCGCTCGCGGTTGCCCGCGACATCGTCGCGGCCTTCGCGGACAGCCAAGCATCGGGAGGGCCGACCAGGAGCGATGTCTGGACATCGATCAACGAAAGGCGCTCACCGCAGTACGGCGAAGGCTTCTTCGACGCCCGATGGACGGTTTTCGAGCACTACGGCGCGATCCAGCCCTACCTCGCCAAGAAACACCAGCAACGCTACGCGCTGCACCCTGCCGTTGGACCGGCCATCCTGGTCCATGAACGGCTGCGCCGACACCGAGGCATCGACGAACTGGCAGCGCTGCTGGACGAGACCAGATCCTTGATCAAGCAGCGCTCCCGGGACCGGGCCGCCATCGAGGCCGGCCTGACGTACTCGAGGCAGGTGCTGAGCCTCTACGCGATTCACCTGGAGCGGCTGGTCGCCGTCGCCAGCATCCGAGAGCTTGCCGAAGAACAGCGGGAACACAACTTCCCGGGCCTGACCGAGAAGGTGGAGTTCCTCAACAAGGAAGTCTCCGACCACTTCCCGAACGATCACGCCCTCGACTACCAGGCGGTGGCTCTGCTGAGCGCCGAGCAGCGCTATCAGCGAGCGCTGGCAGCCGCCATCCAGCGGATCGTCGAACAAGGTGGGCGGACCCTCGACTTCGCTGTGCTCAGCGCGGAGGAATACCTTGAAGCCGCCCGCCACGCCCCGCTGGCCCTGCTCGGCCAGTTCGGTGCCGATCTCGTGGCGGACCCGCCGGCCGTGTGGATCGACGCGGGCATGCTGATGAGGACGGTCGAGGAATTCGCTCCCTATACCCGGCTTCGGCGCCGCCCGACCATGCCGCAGGTTCCGCCGGAGCGCGATCCGGTGCAACGGATCGGCGAGGCCCGGGTCCGCGAACGCAGCCGGCAGGACCACTTGGCCGAGCGTGTCCTCGTGGAAGGCGACCGAGCGGATCTCACCGCTGAACTGCAGCGGTCCCGCTGGCCGGCCGCCGCCCGCCTGCTCGCAGACCTGATCGGGCTCGACGCGGACCCGTACGCGCCGTACCGCCTGGAGATCGGCATCAACCTCATCGTCGACCGCATCGGCTGGGTCACCTACCTGCATCCCGTCTACCTGCACCGGCAGGAGGCCCACGTAACAGAAGACCCGCGCCGCCGCAGGCACGAGGAGCACCATGGAAGCCTCTGACCCCGCCTACATCCTGGCCACTGCCCGAGCCCAGGGCCTGGTCGACACCCACGGCCTGTCGACACAGACCGTTGAAGCCGCGCAGCGCCGGGCCGTCGCATGCGGTCGCCTCCTCGTCGAATGTGCTGGCCCTGTCCCGCCACCGGCTCTCACCCCCGGCCGGCCGGGCGCAGTTCGCCACGTGCGAACCCTGGGATGGTCTGTTCCGCCCGTGCCGGAGGAAACTGCCGCCTACCCGGTGAAGCGCCTGAGTCCGACCCAGTCCGTCACCTTCGCCGTGTGCCTCGCAGCAGGCTGGCGAGACGTCCGCCTCCCGCCGTACCCCGGAGAGCCGTTCGACCGCGCGCTGATCATCGACACCCTGATGGACATCGGCGCTGACTCCAAGACGGTCAAGGACGCCCTCGACACCGAACTGCCCCTCCTCCTGCTCATCTACAGCGACGGCGCGCACCTCCGCCTCGGTCCCGCGGTCGCAGCTTTGCCCGACACCTTCACCGAGGCCGTACGCCGAATGCACGACCATCTGCCCCGCCCACCTCAGGCGGCCAACCGACCTGCGGAGGAGGGCGCACCATGACCGAGACACTCTCCGACCGGGAGGAGACGCTCGTCCTGGCGGCCGTCGCCGCCCTGGAAACCTCCGACGGCCTGGTTCCAGCAGACGCCTTCCCCGCCCTCGCCGACGACGCACTGCGCGCCGCCGTCGCTGGCCGCCTGAACGTCGCCGGCCGCACACTGATCGCTCGCGAGCATCGCACGGTAGCCGGTTACACCAGCGGCTACGACGACACCGTGGCCCGCCAGCTCGCCGCCGATGGGATCGGCCTCCTCCCGGAAGTCGACCGCGCCGTGCTCGCCATCGTCCTGCTGCGCACCGTGGCGATTCCTCGCGCCGGTGGCTTGCACCAGTCCACGTCCTGGCTGAGCGAAGGCCCCGGCACCTCCATCGCCGAGATCCACAGCAACACCGACGACGACCTGACCTACGCGCTGATCCGCCCGGCGGTACGACGGCTCAAGGCCCGACGCCTGCTGCGTACCGGGTACCTCGGACAGATCCTGCCCGGACCGGCCCTGCTGCGGCTCACGGAGCCGCAATCGGCGCGCTTGTGGGAGGACCTGGTCCTCGTCACCCTGCCCGACTCCCCGTTCGCCGACGTCATCCGACGCCAACGAGAGCGACAGGGCAGGGGGCCGCGGTCCCGGTCGGCCAAGGAGCTCGAATCATGACCACTCACCCGACTCCCGAAGAACCCACCGGCACCCGGGAGATTGATCTGGGCGTCATCGGCGACCGCCAACTGGTGGCCGTGCAGACCTTCGACATCGCCCGCCACCCCTCGGCCGCCGTCGTCACCGTGCCTGGATGCTTCGTCGCGGTGACCGGCAAGGGCCCGGAGGACTCCAACGAAAGCGGAAAGACGAGCTGGCTCGCGGCCGTCGCGCTCCTGCTTGGCGACCCCGAGTGGCGCATGTACGGAGCGGGCCCGGCGTCCGTTGCCCAGCTGCTCTTCGAGCCCGACACCGCCGGTGTCGCCGCCCAGCGGTACCCGGCGGCGACGTTCGGCTTCATCGTGGGCGTGTTCGTCGATCCGGACGACGTCCCGGCGACCGCCCACACCGTCTGGATGAGGATCTCCGCCACCGCCCCCTACGTCCAGGTCCGGCACGCCCCGGGGATCCACCTGGCGACCGACGACGACGATGAGGAACGCCACCAGTCCGCTCCCGCGATCTTCAAGTCGCTTCCAGGTCCGTCACTGGGGGCGATCCAGTACGCCGAACGTCTCTACGGACCGGTCCCGCGCTGCCTCGCCTACCTCACGTCCCGGGGCAAGCGCCGCGGTGGTCCGTCGCTGCTGAAACTGGAGACCGGATTGTTCACGCCGGCCGGCATCGGGGCGGCCCTGATCGACCTGACGGGCCGAGCCCACCTGCTCGAAACCGACGAGAACGTCCGCCGCGACCTCGCGCGAGCGATTGTCCAGCTCGACGAGCGGACAGCGGAAAACGAGACCGCCCTCATCGAAGAGGAACAGGCTCTGTACGCGGTCGAACAACGCGACAAGGCACGCTCCAACCTGGCCCAGGCCAACGAGTACTGGGACCTGCACTACGCCCGCGGCCTGCTCGACGTCCTCGCCAGGAAGGAACAACTGGAACAGGAGAAGGAGAGCCACCGGACAACGCTCGAAGATGCGCAGCGCGCCGTCGCACGCGCGAAAGCCGCGTTGGACGCGGTGCGCGACAGCCGCCAGGCGGACGAGGCCCTGCGCGCAGCATCGGAGAAGAGCCAACGGGCGACCAACCAGCTGGAAGACGCCCGTACCCGAACGGCGGGCCTGAAGAACGACATCGCCCGCACCCAAGAACGCATCCAAGAGGAAGAGCACGAGGCCGCCGGCGCTCACGGCACCCTGGCCGACGCCCGTTTCCTCGCCGGTGAAGCACGCCAGAGCACGCTCACGGCCGAAGTCACTCGAACCGCTGCGACCACCGCCCACGCCGCATCGGTGCGCGACGTCGAGCAGGCCGAACGAGGCCACTACGGCAACGCCGGCCGTGCCGTGCAGATCCTCGCTGACGCCGGCATCGAGGCAGTCGGCCTCCTGGACGGCCTCGATCTCCCGGCCAACCAGCGCGCCCGCTGGGAGGCCCGTCTCGCTCTCTACCGGGACGCGGTCTGCATCGACGCCGACCAGGCCGAGCAGGCCACCCAAGCACTGGCCGAGCTGCCAGGCGCGGTGATAGTCCTTCGCCAGCACGGCAGATCAGGCCGCTCCCCAGCGTTCGCGCCGTCGGCCCTGCGGCCCTTCCTCCACACCCTGGCCGAACGACTGCAGACCACGACCGATCCGGTCGCTGCCCTCGACGACGAGCTCGGCCTGTGGATCCTCGGCGGATTCCCCCAACCCATCACCGGACGCGACGCGCTGATCGAACGCCTTCGCCACGTCGCGGACGAGACCGCGCACGCCCTTCGGACCGCCGAACAGACCGCGGAGCAGGCACACACCACACAGGCCGACGCCGAACTGCTCGTCCGCCGACTCGAACACGCCGAGCGAGCCACCGCACTGCGGGAAGCGCGCCGAACGGCGCAGGGCGAGCTTGCCCGGGCCGAAGCTCAGCTGCAGAACCTGTCGGAGGCCGCCGAAGCCGCCAAGCAGAACGAGAGCGATGCTCTCGTGCAACAGCGGACCCTGGGCCTCCAACGCGACAACGCGGAGCACCAGCTGCGCGACGCACAGCAACAGCAGGCAGCTGTGGAGACGCAGATAGAGGAGGCCGATCGACAGCTCGCCGCCTTGAACACCCCCTACTGGCTCGACCGGGCCGGCAGTCGCGAACAGGCCCTCACCGCACTCCGCTGGCCTCAAGACGGCGAAGGGCCGGACCCCGGCGCACAGCCTCCCGACCGCAGAAGCGAGATCTCACTACGAGACAACGCGGGACGCCACCTCCTGCAAGCCATGGCCGACCTCGGCATCAACTCCATCACCGGTGCCAACGCCCCCACCCCCGCAATCACGAACGCCATCCACCTGCGCACCAACCAGGCCAGCGACGAAGGCACACGACAGTTCCCGGGCCCCGAGGCGTTCGAGGAACCGGCCACAGCGCTCCAGGACTGGCTCGACACCCGAGCCGACTCCGACCGCGGAACGCGAACCCGTATCACCACCAACCGCGAGGAACGCGACCTCGGCCTCACCGCCGGCCAACGCACCGTCGCCGACCTCCAGCAGAGCGTCCACGCCATGCAGGACAGCATCACCCTGCGACTCGACCAAGCTCTTCAGGACATCGAGAACGCACTCGACCGCCTCAATCGCGCAGCCGGCCTCTATGGCGTTGAACTGCGCCGCACACTCACGCCACCGGCCTCACTGTCCGACCTGTGGCGCTGCGAGATCACCCCCTGCTGGCGGCGCACTCCCACGGGCCCCATGCTCCCGTACGACAACATCACCAACGCCGCGCAGGAGAAGCTGTTCTCCATCCACCTCGTCCTCGCCGCTCTCCTCGCCTCACCCCACCCCCGCGGCCGGCTTCTCATCCTCGACGAACTCGGCGACGCCTTGGGCTACCACCACCGCCGGGAGGTCCTCGCGGCGATAGCCGGCACCGCCCAGGAGCACGGCATCACCGTCCTGGGGACCTGCCAGGAGACGCTGATGGACGACGCAGCGGACTTCTGCGGCAGCATCCTCTACTTCCACTACCCCAGCCACACCGAGGCCCTCAACACCGCCACCCGGATGTTCGGCTACGACGACAACAACGAGCGCGTCGAGATCTCCCTCGAAGCCCTCCTGGCAGGACGCACCTGGTGGTGACCGGGACGGCCAACCACCCCCACCACGGCCCGGTCATCCACCTGGCCGGAACCCCGGCTGGGCTGACCGCACGCTTCGTCCAACGCACTACTCGGCAGGACGACGGAACCCGCCGCACCGTGCGGACCCGAGGAGGACGGCTGCGGGACACCCATGTCGACCTCCTGCCCGCCACAGCCCCCGATCCGGCCGCGCTCGACCTTCTCCTCTCCACCCGGCGGCAAGGCGACCGCGCCTTCATCCTGGGCGCGACCAGGCGGACATGGTCTGCCGTCAAGACCCGGTTCAATGAGGACGCCTGGGCGCTCGCCATGGAACTCGTCCGGGCGGGCACGGTCACCGTTCGCTGCGAAGTCACCGAAGACCTCACCATCGGCACCCCGACCCACTGGCACCTCACCGCTTCCGGCCGCGGCCACGCCCGGCACCTCGAAGAAGCCCGCGTAGTGCAAGCCCAGCGCCACGCTCGCATGCTCCAACGCGCTCGCGACGCCATCGCCAAGCTCCACGTGCTCCCGGAAGGAATCGTCGAGGACGATGTACGACGGCTCGATGAAGCGCTCGCCCACGAGATGCAACGTCCCGCACCAGCGAACAAGCGCATCGCGCTCCTCGTGGCACTGGCCAACGATCTCGCCGAAGGCACTCGTCACACCAGCACACGTGCCTTCTCCCTCGCGCACACCCGAGACTCCAAGACCTGGGACGACGCAATCCGCGCTCTCCGAGACTCCGGAGTCCCCGCCGTCCTCGCGGAAGCCGTCGGCCTGCGCGGGCACAGCCGGATCGGCCTCGGCGGACCCATCACCGCGAAGCCGGCGGAACAGAACCGGCCGCTGGACGGCCTCGGGATCGTCCTCATCCCGGCAGCGACCGCCGACCTGCAGCTCCAACTGCGCAGCCACACCCTGATCACGGTCGAGAACCTCCAAGCCGCAGATGCCGTCTACGAGGCACTTCGCACGAACCCGCAGAGACCCGGGGTCGTCTACCACGCCGGCATGCCGAGCCACGACATACTCCGGCACATCGCCGACCTCGCCGAACAGGCGGACGACATCATCGTTGCCCCCGACGCAGACCTCGGCGGGGTCCGGATCGCCGCCGCGATCTGGAACTCGCTCACGCCGCGTGCCCAACGCCGAACCACGATCTGCGACATCGGGCTCACACCGACCCACACCCCTCAAGCACCCTGGTCACCCGACAGCACCATCTGGCACGACCTTCAGGCCATGCTCGCCGGTCCCGCAGCGGCGCTGGCCAGCGGCTGCCTCCAACGCGGCTACCCGGTCGAGCAGGAAGGCTGCATCGCCGAGACCGTGATCGCCTTGGTGGCGAGGCGAGCGACCTGATGGTGAGACACCGTTGTCGGCAGCGGCCTTTAAGGTCCGATCGCAGGCGGATGAGCAAATCGGAGCCCGCGGGCTGGACGCACCAACTACCGCAGAGCCGAGGCATGCTGACTGCAATGATGGACAGATGAGTCACGATGACAACGTTCGGCGCCTGGGCAAGAAGTTCGCAAACGCACGCTATCCGACGTTCGGACCCATGCTGACGGGCTTGCGCGTCCAGGGCTTCCGGGGCGTGCCGGACTTGATGCTCGAGTTCAAGTCACCCGTGACAGCGCTCTCAGGGCTCAACGGGACCGGGAAGAGCACGGTCGCACAGCTTGCCGCCGCAGGCTTCCGTCAGCCACCCGAACACGACTGGTACCGCTACTACGTCAAGCACTTCTTCCCGGTCTCGGTCGCTGACCCGGAGCCGTTCACCCTCGGCGCCCAGATCCAGTACCTCTACGCCGCAGAGAACGGCTTCCAGACGGTGACGGTAAGTCGATCAGCAAAGTCCTGGTCAGGGCAGCACCGGCAGCCTGAACGCGCAACCTACTACAGGGGGTTCGCGCAGTTCATCCCGAAAGTGGAACGGCGTGACCTGTCCATCTACGGGGCCGCCAGCCTGGAACTGGGGGAAGCGAACCCCCTTGATCCCACTGCGGCGCAGCACGTCGGACAGATCCTCGCTGTCCCATATGACCACCTGAGCTTCACCGAAGTCCTCACCACAAACAAGACAGCAACGCTCGCCATGGCGGGCCGCGGAGGACGGCGCTACTCCGAGAACCACATGGGGACCGGGGAAGGCCGAGTCCTTTACATGGTGAACACGCTTGAGACCGCACCACCCAAGAGCCTCGTGGTCCTCGAGGAGCCCGAAACCTCGCTGCACGGCGACGCCCAGGTCCGCCTCGCCAAGTACCTCGTCGAGGTCGCTCTCCGGCGAGGCCACCAGATCATCATTACCACGCACAGCTCCGCGATCCTTGGGCAACTTGGCCGAGACTCGGTCGTCTACCTGCGGCGCACCCCGACCGGCGATGTGACCGCTACCCACGGACTGAGCACGTACCAGATCGACTCGCACCTCCAACGGGAGGGCCGGACCCCCGATGGCATCACCGTGTGCGTCGAGGACGAGTTCGCACGCTGTCTCGCCAGCGAGATCTTCCGCACGGCTGACCCCGACCTTCTCGCCGGATGCTCCTTTCTCACGATCGGAGGAGGACAGGAGATCCCCGCTGCCGTGAAGCTGCTGCGCGGCGCGAAGGTGCGCGCAGTCGGCCTGAGCGACGGGGACATGCCGCACGACGGGACCGAAGGAGTGCGGACCCTGCCTGGGACAATTCCGCCGGAGAAGGAGGTCTTCTCGCATCCGGCGGTCAGGCACTACTTTGCCGCCACACCGTTCGAGATCGATCTCCACGAGGTCCTGGCCGGGGTCTCCGACCACCACGACTACGCGGGGACTGTGGCGGCCCGACTCATGATGGATGAACCCGCAGTCGTGAGCGTGGCCTGCCGGACCTATGCGGCGGCCCACAATTCGGGTGATTTCGACGAAATTGTTAGATTCGTCCGATCGGAAGTCGGAGATCGGCGCTAGGAGCTCTGTTCCGTACACCCCTCCGCGTCGACCCGTAGGCGGCGCGGAGCACTGAGAAGCCGACGGTGCGAGCCTCCAGAGGGGGCGCGAGGCTGACGCGTCAGTCTCCAAGCGCGATGTCGAATTGGTCGAGCCAGTGGACGTCGCCGTTGCCCGCGGTGGCGACGACGCCGGCGGTGAGCCAGATGAACGTGGGGAGGAAGTCGTCGCCGAGCTGGTCGGCGGCCTCGTTGACGGTGGCACCGGATCCGTCGGGGTGGCCGATGATGCCGGCGATGTGCATGACCTTGCGGCCATGGGCCGTGCCGAGCGACGCGCGGACCCAGTCGACGGCTGCGGAGGCATCGTCCGGGCTGAGTCCGGCTTCGCGGGCGCCCGAGAGCCAGCCCGTGAGGGCCCCGAAGAGGAGAGAGGCCATGAGGCCGGCGGCTTCCTCGCCTTCCGTCGCGGCTGCCCGGTCGATGCCGAGGACAACGCGCATCGCGATCCGGGGATCACGCCGGTCGATGATGGCGTTGATGACGTTCCGCAGGCTCTCCAGGGGTGCGTCGGGTTGGGGCCCCTCCGGCCGCGAGCGGTGACCGCGCTGGTGCGCCTTGACTGCGTCGGAGAACGCCTGGACTTCGGCGGCGCTGAACAGGTGTCGGGTGTCTTCGGTCACCACGTATCCGAGGTCCCGCCAGGCGTGGACGAAGGCCGGGTCGATCCCGGCCTGTTCGGCGATCACCGCCATCTCGCCGAGCATCTCGGTGATGCGATCCTCGGGCATCGGACGGGGTTCGTCGGCGTCTGGGTCGAAGAACAGCGGGTCGTCGGGCCCGGGTTCACGCCCGAACTTCTCCCAGAACCGCTGCAGCTGGCGCTGAACGGCGTCCTGGATGCCCTGCCCACTCTGGCTGTCGGGGTGCCAGGAGACCTCATGGCCTTCGTCGGTGCGGCGGCGCTGGACGAAGCGGGGGTCCATGTGTCGGTCGGCGGCGGTCTGGGCGTGCGACTCGTTGAAAGCCTCTTGCCGTTGCACCTCAGCGGCCCTGGCGCGGGCTGCTTCCCGCTGGCGCCGCGACTTCTTGTTCGACATGGCAAGTTCCTCTTCCCCGGACTCAGCTGTACGGAGCCTAGCGTCACAAGGAGGAGCTCCGCGCAGCCGAGCGGAGAGGCCCCCGCGCGGCGGCACGGAGACCTCCCCCAAGGTGTCGGAGCGGGTTAGTGTCAGCTGGTCAGGGCGAGTTGGCGGATCTGCTCGACCTCGACCTTCGGTCCGGGCAGGCCGCGGGAGGCGTTGATGTACGCGCTCAGCTGGGCGCCGGCGCGTTCGATCGAGCGCAGGTCCGGGTGGAGGTACCGCTGGGTCGTGGTCAGTTGGCCGTGTCCGGCGATGCGCATGAGCACGTGGGGCGGGACGCCGGCGTCGGCGAACCAGGTCAGCGCGGTGTGGCGCAGGTCGTGGCGGCGCAGATACTCGTAGCCGAGCCGAATGACGACATCGTCCCAGTGGGTGGCGTCGCGCAGCACGGCGGTGGTGATCCGGCCGCCGAGGGGGCCGGTGAACAGCCTGGCGTCGGGGCGGTTTCCGACCCGGGATATTCGCCAGGAGATGTTGGGACGCAGCTCCGGGATGATCGGGACGAGGCGGGAGCGCTTGCCCTTGGTGCCCTTGTCGATCAGTCCGCCGGGGGCGGTGGTGGTCTGCCGGCAGACCCGCCAGATCCACTTGTCGGTGTCGGTGTCGATGTCACCGGCGCGGACGCCGGAGACCTCGCCGATGCGGGCGCCGGTGCCGCCGGCGAAGCGCACGACGTCGCCCCAGCCGTCGTACTGGTTGTAGGAGGCGGCCACCAGGGCGGTGGCGAGGCGGTCGAGGGTGTCCCAGTCGTGCAGCGCGAGTCCGCGGGGGTCGTGCTCCTCGTCCTCGGCGGTCTTGATCAGCTTCTGCCAGCCGTGGAGGCGGGCAGGGTTGATCTCGATGATGCCGTCGCGGATCGCCTGCTCCATGATCCTGACCCACACCGCGATGGTGTTCTTGAGGGTCGAGATGCCGGCACCGTCGGCGATCCAGGTGTTGAGCGCACGGTCGGCGATGCCGGCGGTGATGCCAACGACTTGGAGGTGTCCGACGGTGGGCTGGACGCGAAGGCGCCAGCCGGCCATGTACGGAGCGTGGGTCTTGAGTTCGAGGCCGCGCATCGCGAGGCCCATCACGGAGTCGCCGTACTCCGAGAGGGAGGTGGTGGCGAGCTCGACGCTGACGCCGCGGCCGGCCGCCTTCACGATCCGGCCGAGCCAGTCCTTCGCTGCGTCCTCGGTCGGGAGCATGGAGGAGCGCGAGGGGCGCTTGCGCTTGTCGCTTGGGTCGGTCCAGCGAACCCGTGCGCGGTAGGGGTTGGGATTGCCCGGTCGGTACTCGATGTCGGTGTTGAGCTTGACGCCGACCGGGGCGTCTATCCGCTCGGGGGCCGTCATCAAGCCGCCACCTTCGGTACCACGAGGCAACTGGCTAGGTAGTCGGTGAGGTCTTGGTGTCGGTAGCCGATCCGGCCACCGATCTTGACGTAGGCCGGGCCGACATTCTCCCGGCGCCAGCGGCGCAGCGTTGCCGGACTGACCTTGAGGATCGCTGCGGCCTCGTCGGCGGTATGGAGGAGTGTGGACACACTCGAGGGCGAGCAGACACAGTCCCCGGTTGGAGGAGAGGAAGGCGGAAGCGCACTGAGTGCGGCCCGCGTCCGGACATGCGGCATTATGGGGCGAGCCCTCTCTGGTCGATAGCCAAGGGGTGGCTGGGTCTCCGGGGCGGACGGATGCTGCCAGGCGAAGGCCGTCTCGGAGACCGTCAGTTGTGACGGTGGGGGAAGCCGGGGAAACGCGGCAGGGTGCAACGAGGCCCCGAGCAGCGCGTCCGAGCTACCCGGAAATCGGACTGGTGGGGGCTTCGACGAACTCAAGCCCAGCCGGAAGCGGTGCCGGCTGGAGCCCGTTGGCACGCATCTGATCACGGACCGCCTTGAGTCGGGCGCAGTCCTCGTGGGCCATGCGGTCGAGTTCTTCCGCTTGGCGGGACAACTGCTCGTAGCGTGCTGAGCCGAGAGCCTGACGGGCCTGAACGCGGCGGTTGTGGGCTTCGCGGGTGGAGATCAACGCGGTGCGGACGTCGACGTCGTGTTCACGGAAGACGGCGAGCACGGCACGGGCCGAGCCGGACGGTGGTGCTTCGCCCAGATGGTCCTCGCCGGTGATCCACGCTGCTGCCTCCCAGACGGGGATGGTCACGTTGGGCAGGAGGTCGATGTCGGCCTGGTCAGCCAGCGGAATGAGCAGCGCCACGAGCGGCAGATCGAGGGCGTGTGCGAGAACGATTGCCTCCTCGAGCTTGAGCGAGTCCCGCTGCCCCTTCTCGATCTTGGTGATGGTGTTCGCGGCGATGGGCACGCCCCTTGCGTCGCATGCTGACGACAGGTCAGCCGTCGTCATGCCGAGTTGGCCCCGCCGCGTCTTGACCACTTGGGCGATCCGCGCCGTCAGCGCCGCCGGCCACTGCTCCTTGGAATCTGTCACAAGGGAAGAATACATGAGCCATCTTCTGCGTCCATGGCAGATGTGATAGATGTTTCTCGCACAGAGAACATCGCATGGGAGGGAATGTGCCGTGAACGCAGTTCGGACTGCCCGGCCGGGAAAGTGGTCGCCGGAAGCTCTCGCTGCCCTCCCGCCGGCGATCCCGCTGTCGGTGGCCAACGAGCTGCTCTCACTCGGCAGGACGGTTGGGTACCGAATGGCCCGTGAGCACTGCTACCCGGTCACCGTCGTTGAGGTGGGCGGCAGCTACCGCGTGATCACCGCGGACCTCCTCCACTTCCTGCGCCCACGAACCTCCCGAAGCGCGGCGTAGGACACCGAGCCGCCGGGCATCGTGGCAGCGGCGGAATGATCACGCCAACGCGCGGTGCTGCCTGCTCCGGGGTGTACGTCGCCACCGCGCGGGCGGGACGAAGAAAGGAACCGCATGTCAGACCACGAGCAGGTCGCACCGTCGGAGGACCGCCTGCCAGCGATGCTCGCGGCCAGGTGGGTGCTGAACGGCAGGACACCGCGCCAACACCAGGAACGGTACGCGGCCTTCCTCGACGTGATCGACGAGGAGTGCACGGCCGCAGCGATCATCATCGGCCTCGACACCCGCTACTTCGCCAGCCAGCACCTGCTCCCCGCCTGGCTCGAAGACGTCGCCTCCGGCTACGAACCCACGGCGGCCACCGCTCGCCTGCTCCGCCGGGAACTGGAGCACGTCGGCGACCGCCAGCCCGAGCGCGCACAAAGGCTTGAGGGCGCACTGGACCGAACCGGCCGCGCGTGGTCGCACATGCTCCAGGGCATCGTGCTGGCCAACGCCGGCGACATCGTCGCGATCTTCCATGAAGACCGACTGAAGCTCGGCCACGAGCTACGCACCCTCATCCATGCGGAACTCCCGTGCGCACGACTGCCGACAGACGAAGGCGACCTGCTGGTCGGGCGCGTCCCGGCCGTTCTCGGACTGTTCCTGACAGAACGCGAGCGCGGCCTGAACGGACTGATCCTGGACCGGGAGCACACTCACATGTTCGACACCGCTACGTGCGTCCTGTTCCTGCGTAATGTGGTCACCTTGAGGGGGTGGCCGGAGCTGGCCCCGTACGTCGAGGCCGACCTCAGCAACCCTGCATCGGTGGCAGACACAGGTGACGAGCCGGACTGGCCGCACATCGGGTTCGGCACCGGCTTCCAGGACCTCGGTCTGACCCGATCCGACCTGCTGCCCGCCCTGCAGGCGGCAATGAACGGGCGAGAGGTCCCCGTGGCCGGACCCGCCGCCCGCGGCCGGAGGGCGTAGAACCTGGAGGGCACAAGGAGGGGACAACGCCCGTGCAGCAGAACCTGGATGACCTGTCGACCGTCGACCTGGAGGAGGTCCTCGACAGCACGGAGAACCGCCTGGGCTGCACTGTCCAGCGGAAGGCCGGCCACTACTCGGCCCACAACGGCTCCGCCGGGTTCCCCACCGAGGCGGGCACCTGGGTCCGGCTGGCCTGGCGATGGCCAGACCGGCTGAACGGCCAACGCTGGACCGGCTTCGAAGCCGCCGCCGCCCTCACCGGCGTTCCCCGGCCCGAATGGTTCGCCGCGGCTTCCTGGACCGACACCCGGCACGGCGTGGTCTGGCGCGCGGACGAGATGACGCACATCCCGGCCCGGTCCATCTCCCACCGCGCCGACCTCAGCAGTGACCCGCACCTGCCCGAGCGGTGGTGGACCGACCTGCGCGCCGCCCTCGACGCGCTCGGCGCTCACACCACCGACCGCCTGTGCATGCCCCAGGCCCACCTCACCGGGCGCATCCGCGAGATCTACGGCGACACCGTCGACACCGCCGTCACCGACTGGGCCTGCGCCCACGGCGACCTCGGCTGGGCCAACCTGTGCGGCCCCGACCTCGCCATCCTCGACTGGGAGGACTGGGGCAACGCCCCCGTCGGCCTCGACGCAGCCTGCCTCTGGGCAGCCTCCCTCCCACAACCCGCCATCGCCGAGAAGGTCCTGGACCTCTTCGCCGACGTCCTGCAGACCCGGTCCGGACGGCTGTCCCGCCTCCTGCTGTGCGCCAACACCGCCCGCACCCACAAGCGAACCGGCACCCCGGGGCCGCACACCGACACCATGGCCCGGACCGCCGACCAACTCCTGGCCGAACTCACCTGAGCGAGCCGCGCGCCCGGCTCCCCGCCAGGAGGCGGGCAGGACTGCCTTCTCGCCGGTGGGTGGGCGGCGGTGGCGGCCGGCCACTCATGCCCCGACGTAGGCGCGCAGGTCCTCCGAGGCGCCCCAGCCGTAGGTGGAGAATCCCCGCCCGTCGCCGGTGAGGTAGGCGGTGAGGGCGGCGTGCGAGGTGGGGAACATCGGGGTGGGCAGGTTCTCGGCGTCCACCCAGAGGACGGCGAGGTGCTTGTCCGGCTCGGTGTTCGTCAACTCGCCCTGCCAGGACGTCGCGACGAACACGGAGAGCAGAAACGGGCCCTTGCCGTCCCAGCCGGCCTTGACCTGGATGGTGTGGACGAGCCGCAGGTCCTCGGGATCCACGACCAGCCCGCTCTCCTCGCGCAGCTCGCGGGCGGCGGCGTGGTCGAGGCGCTCGCCTTCCTCGGCCTTGCCGCCTGGGACGGTCCAGGCGGGCACCGTGGACCAGGAGTCGTTGGCGTAGTGCACGCCGGCGATCGTGCCGGCCTTCTGGTCGTGGACGATGACGCACACGGCCTGACGCAGGGACTGCATGGATGCTCCAAGAAGTAGGGGGCGGAGGAGGCTTAGAGGGCAGTGTCCGGGGTGCGCAGCAGGTCCAGGACCGTGCGGGCGTAGCCGAGGACCTCCTCGTCCCGGTGATGATCCAGGGCCCAGCGCAGCGCGGCCGGGCAGTCGATCGCGGCCCACGCCCGGCACGCCGCCAGCTCCCGCGCGGTGAGCTCACGCCCGTAGCCGGCGATGAACGCCGCTCGCAGGTCGGCCCGGTGCGGGGTGAGCTGGAGCATGACCCGCATGAGGTCCCGGCGCACCGGTTCTTCGGCCTGGCTGCGCTCGAAGTCGATCAGTCCGAGCGTCAGTTCGCCGCGGATGCCCTCGCGGCGCACGATCCAGTTCCGCGGGCCGAAGTCGCCGTGACAGTAGGCGAGGGGGGTGATCGGGGGTTCGGAGCGGGTGGCCTGCGCCAGGACCTCGACGTCCTCCTGGGTGAGTTGGGCGTCACGGGCGCGGGCGAGCGCCCGTTCGCGCTCCTCGGCCCAGGGAAGCCGGCCGCCGACGGGGGCGGTGGCCGTTGGATGGGCGTGGATGAGGGCCGCGAGCTGCCCGGCCTGCCGGTACACCTCCCGCTCCTCGGCTGCGGTGAGGGCGGCCCTGATGACCGGGGTACCGGCCAGCGCGGTGGTGAGGACGAGCAGCGACCGGGCGTCCTCGGCGAGCAGGTCCGGTGCCAGGCCGACACCGAGGGCCGGCGCGAGGACCCGGTAGGCGGTGGTCTCCCGCCGGTGCATGAGCACGTTCTTGTGGCGCTTGGCGAACAGACGGCGTCCGCCGGTGTCGATGACCTCCCACACGACCGGGTGGCCCGCACGGGCGAACGATCGCACGCCCACCAGCTCGTACCGCCCCGCGGTCGCGCGCAGCAGCCGGTCGACGTCCTCGGGGACGACTGCGGCGCTCACGCTGCCCACCCCAGGGTGGACAGGCAATGGCCGTGGCCGATCTCAGCGAGCGCGTGAACGGTGTAGGGCACCGTGGTGTCCGGGAGCTCGTCCAGCGGCCAGCGGCGAAGCGCGTGGCACTTGTGCGGCTCGGCGTTGCGGAGCAGGCCGTCGTAGCGGGTGGGTCGGAAGAACAGCTGGAGGCGGCTGCGGCCGTCGTCGGCGTCGAGGTGGTGCAGGGTGTGGACGAGTTCCAGGTCGGCTTCGGCGATGCGGATGCCGAGCTCCTCCTTGGCCTCGCGCGCCATCGAGCCGGTGACCCGTTCGCCGGGCGCCATGTGGCCGGACGGAAGGTGCCACATGCCGTTCGCGTAGGCGGTGTTGCGGCGGCGCCCGAGGAGCACGGTGCCGTCGACGACGAGGACCAGGTGGACGCCGACGACCAGGGTCAGCGGATCGGTCCCGGAGGGGTGAGACCCGGTGGTGGGCAGCCGGTGGGTGTCGCCGAGCCGCAGGTCGCTCTCGTCGCCGTCCCAGACGGGGTTGTCCATGAAGACCTCCAGACACGGTGGTGTTCGAGCACGCCATGCCGCACATCCGCCTCCCAGTCAGGGAAGTGCGCGGTCAGGGAGTCGAGTTGAGAGGATGCGTGGGAGTGGAGGTCACCGATGATGGTGCTGTTCGATTTCGCTGTTCAAGCGGATTTCCTCCGGGCGAGCCCGGGTCGAACGGGGACGTTTCGAGCACCTCCTGGGCACCGGCCAACGCCTCCTCCAGGACGCCGCGCAGGGCACCCGGCAGGGTGCCCGAGCCCAGCGTGCAGGCGGCGAGCGCCCGTTCGAGAGCCTCGCGCCGGGCCGGGTCGAGGTGCTGGCGGACGCTCTCGTGGCCGAGGAGGTCCCGTAGCGCGTAGCCGTCGCCGGATTCACCCGTTCGGCTGGTCAGCTGGGCGAGGAGGTTGCGCGTGCCGGGGGTGTCGGAGCCGGCCGCGTCGAGCGCGGTCAGCGCGAGGCGGGTGGTGAAGACGGCCAGGCCCTCGTCGGGCTCGAAGGCGAGGTAGTGGTCGATCGCGGTCTCGGAGGCCTGGTCGTCGCCGGGGCGGCACAGCGCGGTGAGGACGGCGGTGACGGCGTCCTCCCAGGCGCTGCCCGGCTTGGTGTCTTCCAGCAGGGTGCGGGCGGCCGGCAGGTCGCCGTTGGTGGCGGCGGCGAGGACGGCGGTCTGGCGGCCGTCGAACATGCGCTGGCCGATGCCGCGGTGCTCCTCGATGTGGCGCAGGGCCTCGGCCCAGCGGCCGGCGGAGGTGAGGGCGCGGGTGCCGTCGGCGAGGACGACGCGCCACAGCCATGCCCGGACCTCGCCGCGCTGCGCGTCGGTCTCGGTGAGCCGGGCGGGCACCAGGATCCCGTCGACGGCGGTTTCGGTGCCGGTGCTGACCGCGCGGTAGAGGTCGAGGAGGAGCTGGTGGCCCTGCTGGTGGTGGTCCGCGCGGATTCGGAGCCGGGCGAGGTTGACCAGGGGTTCCAGGCCGCGGATGGCGCTCATCGCGGGGAGCGGGCCGCGGGTGAGGTAGAGGGTGGCGTGGCGGTGGCACAGCTCGCGCGCGTAGTCGGGCAGGCCGATGTCGGAAGCGAGGAGGGCGGCTTGGTTGAAGACAGTGGATGCCTCGCCCGGGTCGCTCTGCCGGGAGGCCGTGTCGGCCAGCTGCTGGAGCCGGCCGACACGGGCGTCGAGAGGCAGGCACACGGGCCGGGGCCTGGCGACCAGCGGGAAGCGCTGGGCTATGGGTCCGGTCGGGTGCACGCGGCTACTCCCAGATGACGGTGATGGGGTGGTCGGGGCGGTCCAGGACAAAGCGGCCGGCGGCCGGATCGGCGACGGCGGGCGCGTCCGGGAGCTCGAAGCGCAGGGCCCGGTCACGGAAGCCCGCGTTCCAGGTGCGGAGCTGTTCGGCGACGAGGTCGGCGAGGGCGGCGCCGCCGGGGCCGTGGCCGACGACGCCGGTCTCGTAGGTCTTGCGGCCGTCGCTGCCGGGCTCGGCGGCGCGCAGGGTGAGATAGGCGAGGGAGCCGTCCTGGACGGTGGCCATGGCACCCCAGGGGAGCATGGGGGTGACGCCGCGGTCGCGGGCGTCGCCGGTCACGCTCATCCGCATGATCGAGTGGGGCAGGGTGAGGGCCAGCCAGAGGTCGTGGAACTCGTAGGTGGTCCCGGCCGGGACCGTCACGCCGGTCCAGACCTCGTGGCGCTCGGTGTCCAGGATGCCGAGCAGCAGGTCGGCGTCGACCGTGTCGCTCTGGTCCTTGTGGACCTGGAGGGTGACGTCGCCCTGGCTGGTGAGGGCCACGGTACGGCGTTCGTCGTCCATGCTGCCGCGCAGCGGCATGAAGACCGCGAGCTGGTCGTCGATGGACACCCAGGCATCGCCGCGGCGTTCGAAGGCGATGACCCTGCCAGCGGTGCCGCGCAGACGCAGCGGGACGACGATCCGGCCGCTCGGCTTGACCTGCTGGAGCCAGGCGGTGGGCATCTCGCTGGTGCTCACGGTGGCGATGACCCGGTCGTACGGAGCCCCTTCGGGGTGTCCGAGGGCGCCGTCGCCGAGGACCACGGTGACGTTGTCGACTCCGGCGTCGGCGAGGTGCTTGCGGGCGCCGTCGACGAGGTCGTCGTCCACGTCGACGGCGACCACGTGCCCGCCGGGGCCGACGATGGTCGCCATGTAGGCGGCGTTGACGCCGGTGCCGGCGCCAGCCTCGAAGATCCGCTCACCGGGCTGGGCGGCGAGCTGCTCCAGCATCATGGCGACGATCGCGGGCTGGGAGGCGGCGCTGATCCGGGTGCCGGAGCCGTCGGTCTTGGTGTAGGTGAAGTTGTCCGCGTAGGCGGCTTCGAGGGTGAACCCGGGCAGGAAGTGCTCGCGGCCGATGCTGCGGAAGGCGTGCTCGACCGGGGTGCTGGTGATGTGCTTGCCGGTGAGCAGGCGCTCGGTGAGGGCGTCGCGCAGCTGGTCGGCGGTCGGGGTGTCGGTGCTGTCGCTGAGAGTAGTCACGTGGGCGACCCTAGTGGTTGTGCGGATGGTGGGCTGCGAGGGCTCGGGGCTCTCGCCGGAGTGGAACACTGCGGCCACCGCCCGTGCGGCGGTGGCGGATTGGTGGTCGACGGGCATGCCGGACCTGTTGGCGTGGAAGAGGACCTGGTGGGCGAGGACGGCGCGCAGGCCGCGGGTGAGGCGGCCCTCGCGATGCAGCCGGACGAGGTCCTGCCCGGCCTTCTCGAAGGCGCCGACCCAGTCGGCGTGCCCGGCGAGCGGTTCACCGGGGCGGGTGAGGTGGCGGGTGTCGACGGTCATCAGCCGGCGCATCGCGGCGGTCAGGGTGGCCACCCGCTCGGGTGCGAGGGTGGGCGGTTCGGGCCGTAGGTCGGCGAACCTGCTCCAGACGGAACCCTGTTCGTACCAGTCGAGGCCGGCGGCGCGGAGCATGGTGGAGACGAGGACGACGAAGGTCTCGGTCCGCCCGAGGGCGGGCGGGTCGGCCTGGGCGGCGCGGTTCAGCAGGTGCCGGCTGTCGGTGTGGAAGAGCCGGTGGGCGGTCTCCATGCCCTCCTGCCCGCCGAAGGCGTCGGTCTCCGGCTCGTAGACCACGGTGGCCCAGCCCGTGAGGAGGCCCGCCTCGGTGAGGTTGTCGAGGAGCGCGGTGACGACGGGGGCGGGGGTCTCGGCGCGGTAGCGCAGCCGCATCCCGCCCTTGCGCATGTACCACCAGCCGTCCAGGTCGCCGGAGTTCTGGGCGAAGTCGAGGGCGGGGGCGAGGTGATGGGCGGCGGTCTGCTCGACCGTGGCCGGGTCGGGGAATGTGAGGTCGTGCTCGATCCAGGTGTCGGTCATCGGTCGGTCCTTGGTCAGGCGGTCAGGAGACAGGCGTCCCAGCGGGTCGCCGGGGCGATGCCGGTTGCGGGGGCGAGCAGCGCGAGCGCGGTGCCGGCGGCGCCTTCCAGGAAGGCGGGCCCGGTCGAGGCGAGGAGCCACCGGGCCTGGGCGTCGGGGTCGGTGTGCGGGGGGTGGGTGGTGTCCAGCAGCAGTTCGGCGGCGGACCGCAGCCGGGCTGCGTTGCGCGAGGTGGCGTCGGCGGCGGCGCGGTGGGCGATGTGGGCGAGCCCGGTGTAGCCGTGGCAGAGCGAGATGTCGGTGGTCGCGGCCAGCGAGAGCGGATCGTTGAGGGCGGTGGCCAGGCCGTCCTCGGCGTCCTGGCGCAGGCGGCTGTCGCCGAGGGCCAGAGCGGCGAGCTGCTGGGCGCGGGCGAGGCCGGCGGTGCCGTAGCACCAGCTCGGCCGCTGCGGGGCCAGCGGCCTGCGGACGGTGCTGGCCAGGTGCCCGGGGGCGATCCAGTACGGCCAGGCGTGCCGGTCGCGCCAGCGTTCCAGCCAGGCCAGGATCGTGCCGATCGCCGCCCGCTGTCCGTCCACCTCCACGCCGCGCCGAAGGGCCAGGGCGAGCAGGGCGAGCGGACCGGCGATCCCGTGCGCGAGACCGTTGTTGGCGTGCCCGCCGGGGAAGCGGTCGTCCGGCTTGCCGGACGGTCCGCTGAGGGTCCACCAGCCCGGCAGCACCTCGCCGTCGTGCTTGACGTCGTCGGTCAGACGCACCAGGCAGGCCAGGACGGCGCGGATCGCCTCGCCGTCCGGTGCCCGGTCCAGCAGCACGGAGCCGAGGCCGGCCAGTCCCCGGATGGTGTCGAACTCTGCGAGGGCTGGGAGTTCGCCGCGATCGATTCGGGAGAGCGCCCTCTCACAGCGGCGCCGGGCGTCGGCGGCGACCGCCTGGCCGAGGTGGTCGAGGGCGCGCTGGTAGGAGCCGGGCCGGGCCTGGGCGGCGCAGCCGAGGACGTGGGCCAGGGCGGGGGCGCCGTAGTAGAGGTGGCTGTCCCGTCCGCTGGTGACCTGGGTGTCGGCCGCGACGGCGAGCCAGGCACGGGCCGGTTCCCACGGGCCACGGCCGGCGGTGGCGCGCTCGACGTGCAGCAGGGCGACGCCGGGGGCGCCGGTGGCCAGGGACTGGCGCCACTGCGGGCGCGAAGTCCAGTTATCCGGAGCGTTGTTGGGGTCGGCGAGCAGGTCGGCGATCCGGTCGGACAGCTGGAGGGCGGGGTGCTCGGTCACAGGTCACCGTCGCGGGAGAGGCGGGCGAGGGCGGCGGCGCGGGCCAGGTAAAGGACTTGGGCCTCGTCGTCGAAGTCGATGCGGTGGGCGCGGGCGTAGGAGCAGTGGAGCAGCGAGCCGAGGACGTCGTCCGGCGCGATGCCGGGGGTGAACAGGTGGGGGAAGAACGCTCGGTAGGCGTCGAGGGCCTGGTGGCGGTCGGCCCAGGCGTCCACGATCGCGCCGCCGCCGGGCTGTCCGCGCAGTGCCGCGAAGTCGTCTGCGGGGTCGGCCAGGCGGACGGCCTCGCGGAAGAGGGGCCGGGCGATGGCGGCGGGGGGCGTGGCGGGGACGTTGCGGATGAGCCAGTGGAGTCCGGCGGAGGGTGAGCCGGTGAAGCCGGAGGCGATGGCGACGGCGTGGGCGGTCAGTAGGGCCAGGCGCTCGGGCCGGTCGGGCTGGGACAGGTGGGCGAGGACGGCGGCGGAGTCGGTGCGGAAGACGCGCTCGGCGGCGGCCCACGCCTGGCCGGTGCCCCACCGGCCGTACTCCGGGTACGAGGTGGGGTACACGACCTCGGACAGCAGCCCGGCCCGGTGGAGTTCGGAGGTCCAGGTGCTGATCACGGCGGCGGCCGGGCCGAACCCCTCGGGGCGGGGCAGCGCGATGCGCAGCCGCAGGTGCTGGCGGGGGTCGCGGAACCGCGCGAACCACCAGGCAGGTTGGCCGAGGCGCTCCAGGAGGTCGGGCAGGTGCCGGGTGAGGACCGTGTCCTGGCGGTCGATGTCGCCGTACAGCGAGGCGAGCAGGACCCGCGAGGCGCCCGGGGCGTCGCCGTGGGGGTGTCGGAGGACCCGCGCGGGGGCGGGCTTCGGCAGGCGGGGCCAGGCCGGGGGCCGGGTGGCGGTGACCGGGACGGCGATCTCGTGCGCCCGGCCGCCCGCCCAGCCCAGGTCGGCCGGAGCCGGCGTCTCCACCAGGACGGCGTGCGGCGCGCGGGCGAGGTGAGAGCGCAGCAGCACTCGGTGACCGGTTTGGTCCAGGTCGAGCGGCAGGCCCTGGCTGTCGGCGGCCAGCAGCAGCCGCCGCGGTGCCCGGAGCCGTCCCAGCAGGTCGAGCAGGGCCTTCTCCCACTGCTCCCACGGCGCCCGCGCAGGCGGGAGCTCGGCCGCGGACAGCCGCCAGGCGGCCGGGGAGAGGATGACGCGCCCGTGCCGGAGCCGGGGCCGAAACGGCAGGGCGTGGAGGGCGCCCCAGGAGAAGGCGGTGACCTGCGCGCTCTGGGCGCGGGAGAGTTCGGTGATCAGCCGGGCCATCGGCGAGGTGTGTGAGCGCAGGTTCAGGGCGTGGGTGGCGGACGCCTCGATCCGGCGACCGTGCTCGGGGTCCGCCAGGTACATCCGTCGCCCGTCGCAGCCCACCGCCAGGTCCTCCAGCCGCAGGACGTCCTTCCCGCTCGGGTGGTGCTCGCCGAGGCTGACGACCAGTTGCCCGGTCGCCGTGCTGCGGGCCACGTGCCCGGTCGCCGCGTCCAGCGGAGGGCAGGACAGCTGTGCGGCGACCGCCCGGTCGTCCATGGTCGGCAGGCTCGTCAGCACGCCGGTGAACAGGGCCTGGTGCCTCGGTTCCAGGAGGTGGAGGAAGCGGCCGGTGGAGACCCCGGCGGCGCGGGCGACGGAGACGACCTCCAGCCAGAACTCGCCCCGGTCCAGGGCCTGCCGACTGGCGGCCTGGAGGGCGGCGACGATCTCCAGGTGCGGGGGCAGGCGCGGCCCCTCGGCGGGGCCGAGGTCGAGCGCGTCCAGCAGCCGGTCGTCCAGGACGACCTCGCGCTGGCCGTCGAGTGCGGCCCGCTGGGCGAGTGCGGCCAGGACCTCGTCGCGGTCGCCGAACCGTGCTGGCTCGGCAGGCCGGGCACCGGGGTAGCCGTCGGGCCAGCCGATCCCCGCGTCCGAGACCATGTCTCGCAGCAACACCAGTGAGCCTCGTCCGTACCTCTCGTAGAAGCGCTGGTGGTAGGAGCGCCAGGCCGCCGACCCGTACGGCAGCGGGCTGAGCCGGGCGAGCAGACCGGCCGCCTTCGCGGCTTCGTCGGCCACCGCCCAGGGCAGCACGAGATCGGCGTCCAGGCGCACGTCCACGGCTGGCACCGGGCGCTCGCTCGTGCCGGGCCTCGCGGCGGCCATCGCGCGGGTGATCTGCGCGCGGGCGGCTCGGCTGGGCGCCTGGGCGTGGGCGCCGATCGCATGGTCGGCGGCGCGCAGGTCGGCGAGCAGGGTGGCGGCTTCCGGGACCTCGTCGGCGCCGGACTTCTCCAGTTCGGCCAGCAGGTGGCCGAGCGGGTCCGCCTCCGTGGCCGGAGCGTGGAGGCTGGTGATCAGCGCACGGTGGGTGACCAGTTCGGCGAGCAGGCCGTCGATCCGCGCGCGGGGCGTGCTCGGGTACTCGTCGTACAGGCGCAGGGCCAGGATTGAAAGCGGTACTGGACGGCGGGCGGCGGCGAGGGCGAGCACGACCGCAGGGGTGAGGCGCAGGTTCACCTCCACCGCGCCGGTGCCGCCTCGGGGCCGCTCCAGCGGCTGGTGCGGGACCACCAAGCGGTCGCCGCGGCCCACGACGGTGTCGTTCGCCACCACCATCAGCCGTTCAAGCACCGCAGGCATGTGCTCCAACTCGCCGATCAGTTGGGCGATCCAGCTGGCCTGGGCCCGAGCGACGGTGTGGTGGTCGTCGCCCCAGCGCAGGTCGGCAGCGGGTCCGAAGGTTGCGGCTTGGACGCCGGCGAAGTGTCCGAACGGGGTCGGTCGGCGGCTCGCGCGCAGCAGGTAGCGGGCGGTGGACAGGGCGGCGTGGCGCACCTCGCGCGGCTGCGGCTGCTCGTCGGAGACCAGCCGTTCGACCTGGCGGGCCAGGACCGGGCTCGCGAGGGCGAGCGCCTCGGCGGTGCCCTCGTCGGCCCACACGACGCGCAGCCACTCGATCTGCTGGGCGGCGAGTTCGGGGCTGGCGTCGGTGAGGTCCGGCCAGGCGGGGACCGGCAGACCGGGACGGGCGACGGCGCGCACGAGCGCCACGTCGGCGGCGCGGTAGTCAGCTGACCGGGCGGAGCGGCGCATCTGGGGACCTCGGTGGTAGTCGGGCTGGTGGTCGGGCGGTGGTGCCGCCGGACGGGTGTCCGGCGGCACCACCGGGTCGATCAGTGGAAGCCGGTGGTGCAGGCGCCGCAGGTGCTGCCGCAGCCGTCGTCGGTGAGCACCTCCAGGCTGGCGGCGTCGGTCAGCTCGACGAGCGTCACGTCGAGGTCGAAGTCGTTGACCAGGGCGGCCGGCGCCGCGGTCTTGATCTCACGGGTCATGGTTCTCTCCTTCGGGTTTCCCTTGCGGGGCCTGGCCTCGGGGCGCGGAAGCGCGCCCCGCATCACCAGGAGTCAGTGGGGGCGACCACGTCGCCCGCGGTCGGTAGGTCCACGGGCGGCAACCGGTCGGCCGTGCACGCGGGGGCGTCACGGCTGGTCGCGGTGACCGAGTGCGGGATCGTCATTGCGGACGCCCTGGGGACGCCGACGGTTGGACACCCAAGTCGAGCAGCTCCTTGGTCTGTTCGACGGTCAGCCGTCCGTCGCGCATGGCACGGCGCTGCGGGAAGAGCCAGCTGGCCAGTTCGATCCCGTCCGGGGTGACGTAGTTGTACGGGAGCCGGACATGGCCGTGCTGCGCCCGGAACTCGCGAAGGGCCTGGATGTTGCGCTGGCGCTTGTACTCGTCGCCCGTCAGGTGGAAGTTGCGCTCCCGCACGAGCTTGGCGCGTTCAGCCGGCATGGTGCCGGCCCGGTAGAGCTGGAGTTGGCTCATGCGCCAGGCCCCCAGCTTGAGGCCGGTGGCGGTCACGTGCTTGACGGGCACGAGGGGGTGGCCGTGCTCGTTGGAGAAAGCCAGCCAGGCGGCGAAGTGCTGATGCCATTGGTGGTCGCGCGAGTTGACGATGAAGCCGAGTGCCCGCAGCTCGTCGGCCCGGTCCTGGGGTAGGTCGGCGAACGCCAGCCGCCGTGTGCCGACCTGGGAGCCCAGAGGCCGACCAGCCGGGTTCACGTAGGTCTGCGGAACGTTGAGATGGCCGAACTCGCTGCGGAACTCCGTCAGGTCGCTGACGAACAGCTCCCACTTCGAGTCGTACTTGTTCCATACGATGCCGAGGGCTTCGAGCTGGCCGACTTCCTCGGCTGTCAGCAGCTCTTTGGCGTGGCGGTTGCGCTGGTACTCGAGCCAGTTGCCGACTGCGAGATCGTCAGGTGTAGTCCAACCGCGCGGGATGTCGATGTGCCCGTGCTCGGCGTGGAAGGCCGCAGTCGCTGCCAGGAACTCCTCCCAGGGGGCAGTCGCGGACCGGATAACCTGCAGGGTGATCGCTGACGCGAAGCTGGGCGGCACCTCGATGCCGGTCACCGAGAGCCAGTCGGGCAGTGCGTGGGCGGTGCTGCCGGCCCCTTGGTAGCTGTCGTGGCCCAGGGATCGGCGCATGGAGGCCAGGTCCACCGCGAGGTCGTCGTCGTGGGAGGCCATGGCCCTTACGACCCCGAAGGCGGTGGAGTACGGCGATGTGTCGAGGGCCTCGACGGGATCGTCGTCGGGTCCGAGGAGGACCGGGGTGAAGAACAACGCCTCCTTCTCGACGGTCGGGTCCGGCAGGCGCGCGGCCCGGCCGAATGCCTGGACGTAGTCGATCGGCCCGCGCGGTGACAGGAAGGCGACCGAGTCGATCTCCGGGATGTTCACGCCTTCGGTCAGGACGTGAGCGTTCGATACGACGACCAGGCCGGGGACGTCCGAGCGCAGGTGGTCCAGGATCTTGTCCCGCTGGGCCACACTCTGGCCCCCGTGAACGTGTCCGGCCCACAGGGCCGGTGGGCGTTCGTCGGCCGGCAGCAGCTCCAGCGCGCGGTGCAGGGTGCTGGAGAACCACCTGGCGTCGGCGATGGTGCGGTGGTAGGTGACCATGCGGCGGGCACCGAACTGGGTGGCGGCCCGCAGCAGAGCGACCTGCGTGGCCAGTACCGGGGCGGAGATGGCGCTGGGGCCGGTCGACAGGAACTCGGGGTCGGTGGCGGCCGTGGCCAGGCGGTGGACCTCGGAGTCGGTGATGACGGGCATGACCAGCCGATACCTGGCCAGGATCTTGAGCTTGACCGCCTGACCGAAGGAGAGGCGGTGTCCGACCCGGCCGAACACCTTCTCGTTCTCCATGCTCAGGACCCTGCTGAACTCGTCCGCCGCGCGGGTGGCGATGTTCTTCAAGGTCGCCGTCATGTTGAGACGACGAACGGCGGGGATGAGCGCCTGGTCGTGGACAGCTGCCCAGGTTCGGTCTTCCCAACCAACGGTCCGGTGCGCTTCGTCGATCACCAGGACGTCCCAGGCCGGCATCCCGTGGTCGGCGTGCGCGCTGATTAGCACCTCCAGGCTTTGGAGGGTGCAGCAGACCGTCACCTTGCCCGGCCGTGCGACCTGCTCGGCCAACTGCGCGGCGTCGGAGAGGACCAAGGCTTCGGCGGCATCGAGACGGGCCTGGAAGCGGGCAAGCAGCCGGCTGTCGGAGCACACGGCGATGACCCGTCCAAGGCTCGCCCGTCCGAAGGCCCGGTCCAACTCGTCGAGGGTCTGGGTGATCAGTGCGAGGCTGGGGAAGGTCCGCAGCACGCGGGTCGGGGCGAAGTGCTCCGCGATCGAACCGCTTGTACGGGTCTTCCCGGTCCCGCAGGCCATCGTCAGGATGACCCGGTCCTCGGAGGAGAGTACTTGGGTGATGTCCTCCATGGCCTGGAGCTGGTGAGGCCGAAGAACTGTTTGACGCAACATCATCTCCGTCGTGACTTTGCTTTACGGCTCGATGCCCGCCAGCACTGCCGGGGTGCCGTCGATGACGGCTTCGTCGGCGTGGCCGGTGCGCTGGGGCGGTAGTAGGCGGGGCGCGGCCTGGGCCAGGCAGGAGTCCGCCAGGGCCAGCAGGGAGAACGCCTGCGGGTAGTTGCCGAGTTGGCGGCGGTTGACCGGGTCGTATTCCTCGGCGATCAGGCCGAGGTCGTTGGGCAGGAGGAGGAGCCGGTCGAGGAGTTCTCGAGCCTCGCCGGTGCGGCCGATCGCGGCCAGGGCATCGGAGAGCCAGAACGCGCAGGGCAGGAAGGCTCCCTCGCGCCCGGCGAGGCCGTCGACGTTCACGCCCTCCCGGTCATGGGTGAGGTAGCGGTGTACCAGGCCCTCTGGGGTGGACAGTTCGCGCTGGACGGCCTCGACGGTGGCGATCACCCGCTTGTCGTCGCCCGGCAGGAAGCCGAGGACGGGGATGAGCAGGAGCGCTGCGTCGAGGTCCTGGCCGCCGTAGTACTGGGTGAACACCCCGCGCTCGGGGTCGAGCCCGTTCTCGCACACATCAGCGTGGATCTCGTCGCGCACCTGCTGGAGGTGGCGCACCATGGCCTTGGAGACGGTGCGTCGGCGCGCGAGGAGGGTGGCGGCGCGATCGAAGAACACCCAGCACAGCACCTTGGAGTGGGTGAAGTGGCGGCGAGGTCCGCGGACCTCCCAGATCCCCTCGTCGGGCTCGCGCCAGCGCTGCTCCAACTGCTCAGCCAGCGCGAGCAGCAGACTGTCGGCAGCCGGGTCGGGCTGGAGGCCGGCGTCCTCCGCGACGAGCAGGGCGTCGGCCACCTCGCCGTAGACGTCGAGCTGGAGCTGGCCGTGGGCCGCGTTGCCGACGCGCACCGGCCGGGAGCGTTCGTACCCGGGCAGGTGGTTCAGGACCTCTTCGTCCACGGGGGGCTTGCCGTCGACCGTGTACAGCACCTGAAGGCTATCGGGGTCCACGTGGCTGGTCAGCCAGTCGCGCCAGGCGCCCGCTTCCTCCAGAAAGCCGAGGCGGGCCAGGGTGGCGGCGGTCAGCGCGGAGTCACGCGGCCATACGTACCGGTAGTCCCAGTTGCGCTCGCCGCCGATCTCCTCGGGGAGCGAGGTGGTGGGCGCCGCGATGATCCCGCCGTCCATGTGGCACATCGCCCGCAGGGCGACCGTGGCCCGAAGTACGGCGTTGTGGTGCGGGCCTTGGTAGGTGCAGCGGGAGGACCAGTTCTGCCAGCACTGGACGGTGCGCGCCAGTTCGTAATGGCCGTCGGGTACCTGCGGAGTCTGGGTGCGGGAGGGCTGCCAGGTGAGGGCGAGTACGACCTTCTGGCCGGCGGTGACCTCGAAGTCGGCTCGGCTGCTGCCGACCGCGCCGGGGCTGTGGCGGGGTCCGTCGAGCACGTAGGTGTCCCGCAGGAGGGTCGCGGTCAGGCGGGCCCGGCCGTGGTGCTCAGCACGGTGGACGGTCGGGACGAGGGAGCCGTAGCCGGGGCGGGGGCGGAACTGGGAGGCGACGCGGACGGTGCCGCTGATGCCCTCGACGATGCGCACGATCTGGGCGGGGGCTCGGCCGTGGTCGTCCGGGGCGGGCATGAAGTCGATGACGCGAACGCAGCCGCTGGGGGTGTCCCACTCCTGTTCGAGGATCAGGGAGTTGTCGCGGTAGCGGCGGCGTGTGCAGGGCTTGGGTGCGGTCGTGTCGTAGCGGGCGGGTGCCAGGCGCCAGAAGCCGTGCTTCTCGTTCCCGAGCAGGGCGGCGAAGACAGCCGGGGAGTCGGGGCGCGGCCAGCACAGCCAGTTGATGGTGCCGTCGCGGGTGACGAGGGCGGCGGAGCGGGTGTTGCCGAGCAGGGCATGGTCCTCGATCGGCGGTGCGGACAGGGCACGGGGCACGGAGTGGTCCTGACGTGGGTGGGAATTGGTGCGTGGGAGCGCCGGAGGGTGCGGGCGCGCAGACAAGTCGGAGCTGGTCGTGGTGGGAGACCTGGTCGATCACGCGCAACGGCGCGGTGCGGGGGGTCTGTTGGGTGGTGCGGTCCGGTCACCTCCTCTTCCCTGGGTTGTTGGGGTGCGGCCCTGGCCCGAACGGCCGCCATGGGTGTGGTGCGGGGTGCTTACGCTGTCTGTTTGCCGGCTGGGGCGGCGTGGCGGAACGGCTCGGCAGGCCAGTCGGGTTTGATGTCGCGGAGGAGGACCAGGCCGGCCAGGACGGCGGTGATGCTCGCCTGGATCTGGGTGCGGACACCCAGCCGGACGCGCAGGCCCCTGTCGTACTCGCGCACCGTGTGAGGGGTGACGTCCAGGTCGGCCGCCAGTTCCGGCGCGGTGCGTCCGCCGACCCATCCTTGAAGGATCCGCTGCAGGCGTCCGGGGAGCCGGAAGTCAGTGGTGGGCGGGGTGTGCGGGCCGGTCACGATGCTGTGAGCGGCGCCCCAGGCGACCAGCTGCGGCACGGTGCGCGTTCCCGTCGTGCTCAGCAGGGCGCGAACGGCCTCGTCGACGTCGGCGGGGGCGAGGGCGAGGATGGGGTCGACCGTGATCGTGCGGGGTTGGGCCTCCGCGGCGAGGTGGCCGAGCAAGCGTGTCTCGCGTTCGGAAAGGGCGTGTGGGGGCAGAGCGGTGTTCATCGGGGCACCTCCGGTGGTCGGTGGGTGGGTCACGGGCGGCCGGTGGTTCGACTGAGGTAGCCCAGCAGGCGGTGGCCGAGCCCGGCGGCGTCGCCGGTGCCGATGACGAGGACCAGGTCGCCGGGCTCGGCGAGGTCGGCGATCTGCTGCTCTGCGCTTGGATCGCACGGGCCCACGCGCAATCGAACCAGCGCGCTGGTTGGCTGCGCGGCCTCGGCAACGGCGTCCAGCGGGTCGGGGATGTTCAGCACGGTCAACGGGGTGGCGACCGGCAGCAGGACGACGCGGTCGCCTTCGCGGCCGGCGGCGAGGGCCTTGCCCAGTTCGGTGGCGTGTGCGCTGGTACGGGCGATGCCGTCCGGCTCCAGCACGACGATGAGGTTGCCCTCGGTGAGCATCCGGGCGGCCTGCACGTCGGCGGCAACCTCTTGGGGGTGGCGGGCGCGGGAGTCGCACACGGTGATCCGTGCTTGGGTGCCGGCTTCGGTCAGGGACCGCTCGACGCCCTTGAAGGCAGCCAGGCGCTCGGCGATGGCCCCAGGGTCCTCTCTGGCGACCAGGGCGGTGGCGATGGCGGCGCAGGCAGCCAGAGCGTGGTGACGCCCTGCGAGCGGCACGACGAACTGGTGCGTGGTGCTCTGGTAGCGGAGGGCGAGGAGGTGTTCGCGGCCGAGCCAGCGGGGGGAGAGCACCCACACGTCGGCGCTCTCGTCGAGGCCGACCGTGACCACGGTGGGGCCGGGCTTGGGGCGGTCGCAGAGCCTCTCGTGGAGGATCTTCGCGCCCTTGTCCCAGAGCGGCAGGACGACGGTGGCGGAGCTGCGGGCGAGCCGGGTGGCGGCGTCCAGGGCTTCGATGGTGTCCTCGAAGTGCGGGGCGTTCGCGGCCACGGCGGTGATCAGTGTGAGGGCGGGCGACGGCTGGCGGTAGGCATGCTGGTGGTGCTGGCGGTGGGTCCAGGACCCCGGCGGTGCGGCCTCGTGTGTACCGGTGTCGGGGCACAGGTCCACGACGAGGCGCCGGCCTCCGCCCTGCCCGGGGGCGGTACCGGCGGCGGGGGCGTTGAGGATCCAGCCGGTGGAGCCGTCGTTCAGGGCGGCGGCCAGGACGGCGGTGGCGGTGGCGGTGTCGTGGCTGCCGCCCACCGCCACCAGCGGCCGGCCGGCGGCGGCGCACAGCATGGCGAGTGCGTGGGCGCGGGCGAGCACCGGCACGCCGAGGGCCTGGGCGCGGTCGAGTTCGGGGTGAGGGACGGCGACCACGCCGGACCAGACCACGGCCGTGCGGTCGTTGCGGATGCTGTCGGCGGTGAAGCCGACCGTGGCCTCTACGCCGGCCGCGCGCAGACGGGCGGCGGCCGGGCTGTCCTGGTCGGCGCGGTCGATGCTGGCGGTGACGTCCAGACCGCGGGAGGCCAGCCACAGGGCCAGGCCCTCCATGCCGGAATCGGTGACGCCGACCAGGTGGGCCTTGACCAGCAGGTCGGGCACGGCACGGGCAGGCGTGGTGTCGGTCTTCGCTTGGGGTTGCACGAAGGTGTCCATAGCGGGTCTCCAGCGCAGGGGGAACGGTGGTGGGGGTGGAACCGGGACGGCCGCGGGCCCGGGGGTGTGGCTCCGCGGCCGTCCCGGGGCTCAGGCCTGGGCGAACCCGCGCGCCAGCTCCGCGTCGGTGACGCGGCCGGCGTGGTGCTCGACCTCCAGCCAGGCGAGCGAGACGAGGTGGTCGACGACGCGTTCGCCCAGCAGCTCGCGGGCGGTGCGGCTGGCCTCGAACCGCTCGACGGTGGCCCAGGGGTGGCGGGAGAGAACCCGGGCGTCGCCAGCCCACTGGGCATCGCCGGTGACGGGCATATCGGGCGCGAGCTTGCCCGTGATGCCGTGTCGGATCGAGGCAAAGGCGGCGGCCAAGGCGAGGTAGGGGTTGGCGTCCGCACCGGGCAGACGGACCTCCAGATGGAGGCTGGGGCCGTGGCCGACCACCCGCACCGCGCAGGAGCGGTTGTCCCGCCCCCACACGAGTTTCGACGGCGCGAACGGCCCGCCGAGCCGCTTGTGGCTGTTCACGTACGGCGCCCACAGCGGGCCCATCTCGGGCAGCGCCTCCAGCAGCCCGGCGACCGCCTGCCCGCCCGCCTGCGACAGGGCGCCCGCGTCCTGCTCAGAGGCCGTCACCGGCTGGTCGCCCTTCCACAGGGACAGGTGCAGGTGCATCCCGGAGCCGACCCCGTCGCTGGGCGCGGCCATGAAGGTGGCCGCCAGCCGGTGCTGCTCGGCCACCGCCCGCGCGGCGTGCTTGAACAGCACGTGCTGCTCGCAGGCCGCAGGTGCCGGTCCGTAGGGGAAGGTCACCTCCACCTGACCCGGGGCGCTCTCGAACTTGAGCGCCTCGACGGGCAGTGCGGCCCCGGCCAGGGCCTGGCGCAGCGACCGGGAGAAGTCGGCCGCCGGGCCCGGCCGGTCGAGGGCGTAGTCGCGGTTGTCCCAGGTCACCGGGCGAAGCCCGCGCCAGCCGGCCGCCGCAGCCTCGGAGACGGTGCCCTCGTACAGGAGGAACTCGGTCTCGATGCCGACCCGCGCCTCGAATCCCAAGTCCTGCAGCCGGGCGAGCTGTTCGTCCAGGACGGTGGCCGGGGACAGCGGGTGCGGCCGTCCGCCTTCGAGGGGGCGGGCCAGCACGAGCGCGCTGTTCGGCTCCCACGGGATCACGCGGGCGTGGTCGAGGTCGGGCAGCACGGCGATGTCGCCGAAGCCGGACTCCCAGGAGAACTCGCCGGCGGGCAGGGGCGCCATGCCCAGGTCCGTGCCGAGCACGTAGCCGCACATCTCCGGGGTGACCGGGCCGGACTCCAGGCGCCGCAGCAGCGTGCGGGCGTCGTGCTCCTTGCCCTTGAGCCTGCCCTGCGGGTCGACGGTGGCCAGCAGCACGGTGTCGAGGCTGCGGGAGGCCACCAGCTCGGACAGTGGGCCGCGGGGAGAAGGCAGCGACGGTCCGGTCAGAGGGCGGGCTGTGCGCATCGCGGGTGTCATACGATCTGCTCCTCGATCGCGGCGAGGTTCGGGTCCTGGACGACCGGGGCGGAGAACCGCTTGCCGGCCATCCGCCACCACACCCAGGCCAGCGCCAGGACCACCAGCAGGGTGACGGGCGCGTAGTTGAAGGTGTCGATGGTCACGGGGTAGCGCTGGGGCAGGCAGACCAGCACCGTCAACACGACCACCCACACCACCGCGGTGATCCCCACTGGGCGGCTCCACCGGCCCAGGTTCCACGGCCCCGGAACGAACCGGTCCCGCTGCCGCAGCCGCAGGTAGACGGGGATGATGTAACTGGGAGTCATGCCGATCACGTTGACCGCGGTCACCGCTCCGTAGGCGGTCGCGCTGTACAGCGAGGGCACGGCGAGGGCGAACGCGACCACCACCGACAGCCACACCGCCGGCACCGGGACCTTGTTGGACCGCGAGACCCGGCGCCAGGTCGCCGAGCCGGGAAGGGCGTTGTCGCGGGAGAAGGCGTAGACCATGCGGCTCGCAGCGGTGACCTCGGCGGAGCCGCAGAACAGCTGGGCGCCGATCACGATCAGCAGCAGGGCCTTGGCCCCGGTCGTCCCGAGTGCGTCCAGGAAGACCTGGGCGGGCGGCACGTCGGCGGCGGCGGTGCCCGCGTAGTCCTGGACCGCGAAGAGCAGGCCGGCCAGCAGCACGAACCCGGCGATCAGCGATATCCAGATCGAGCGGACGATGCCGCGCGGGGCGGCGATCCGCGCGTTGGTCGTCTCCTCGGACATGTGGGCGCTCGCGTCGTAGCCGCAGAAGGTATAGCCGGCCAGCAGCAGGCCGACGGCGCTCACGTAGACCGGGTTCGACCACCCGGTGCTGTTGGCGTAGTGCCCGAACACGAAGCCTGGGCTCTGGTGGTGGGAGGGGACGACGGCGAGCACCCCGACGATCACCAGGACACCGAGGACGTGCCACCACACCGAGACGGCGTTGAGCAGGCTCACCACTCGCACGGCGGCGACGTTCAGCAGGGCGTGGACCAGCAGCACGACGGCGAAGATCGCCAGGACCAGGCCGGGTGAGGTCTCGACTCCCCACTGCAGGTTGGCGAACGCGGCGATGAAGGACGCGGCGCCGTAGTCGATGCCGGCGATCCCGCCCAGCAGGCCGAGCAGGTTCAGCCAGCCGGTGCCCCACGCCCAGCGCGGGCCGCCCAGCCGCAGCGCCATGTAGTACAGGCCCCCGCTGGTCGGGTAGGCGGAGGTGACCTCGGCCAGCGCCATGCCGACCAGCAGCACGGCCAGGCCCACACCCAGCCAGCCCCACATCATCACGGCCGGGCCGCCGCTGACCAGGCCGAACCCGAAGAGCGTCATGCAGCCAGAGAGCACCGAGATGACGGTCAGGGAGATGGCCAGGTTCCCGAACCCGCTCATCCTGCGCACCAGTTCGGGCTTGATCCCCAGACCCGCCAGATGGTCGTCATCCGCGTGGGAGTAAAGGGCCTGGTCAGAGCGTGGCATGAGGAAGCCTCCGGAAGAGAAGGTCGGCGGTATCGGACTTCGGCCGTTGGGCCGGGAGGACAGCGGGAGATCAGCGGGCGGCGGCGGCCGACTGGGCCAGCACCTGCCGGAAGAGGTCGTCCGGACGTCCCCCGACGCTCGCCCACGGCTGGGAGGAGACGAAGGGGGCCATCGCCACGAGGACCTCGGCGGCATCGGCCGGCCGGCGGATCGCCCACAGCGCGTGCGCGAGGTGGCCCTCGTCCACCACCGGCCACCGAAGGCCCGGTTCGCGGGGCGCCGCACGCCAGTTCTCGTACGCCTGAAGCACGGTGGAGCGCCCGCGCTCGTTGTTCGTCCACTGCAACGCCGCCGCGTCCTTGCGCTGCGCGCGCCGGTAGCTGTCGACCATCAGGTACAGCGGAAGGGCATACAAGGGCGAGCCGGCCGGGGCCGCGGGGACGAAGGTCGCCAGGAAGGTGCCTGCGGTCCCGCTGTCCCCCCGGGCGAGCCAGAACCGCAGCATCCGGTGGAACGCCTCCCTGTTCCACGGATCGGAGCGCCGGGCCTGGGCGAGCAGCCCCCACGGTCCGGGCGGGAGCATGTGGTCCGGTGCCGGGATCCGGTGCACGGGGTGAGACTGGCCGGGATCGAGCTGGGCCAGGCTGAGCAGGCAGACCCACGGGACGGGATCCTCGGGAAGGGTCGAGGCGGCCTCCCAGCACAGGTGCCGTGCCTGCTCGAGCAGTTGGGCGATCGTGCGCGGGTCTGCCCGCTGCGTCACGGCGGTGATGGCCCGGTCCACGGCTGTGCGGGCCAGCAGGGTCACCAGCCCGGTGCTGTCCGGGGCCTCGGCGCGCCAGTGGTGCAGCACGTTGGTGCGCGCCGAGACGGCGGCCAGGACCTGGGTGCGAGCCGTCCATACCGGCCAGTTGTCCCACGAGCGCGCCAGCAGGGTGTGCGCGGACATCCACCGCCCCTGCTGCAGTTCCTCGACAGCGATCCGCAGGTCACTGTCGTGGCCGGCGGGGTGCTGGACGAACCGGCCCGGGTCGAGGGCGGTGACGGCGTCCATGGCCGGGTCCTTCCTGGGCAAGACGGCCGCGCGCACCTGAAGCGAGGGCGGTGAGACCGAGTGGAGACGGGCCGATGCCGGTGAGACGGGGCCCGACCAGTGATGCCGGATTTCCGGCGGGTCATACGGAACCACCGGCCAAGGCCCGCCCAACAGTGCAGACTTGTTGCATCGTGTTGCAGTTGATGTTGCAAACCCGCCTGCGACCTGCGAAGTCGTCGCCGAAAAAATCTTGGGGGAGAGCGCGATGAGGCAAAGGGGGCGGCTGGCCGCGCTACGCAGGGCCGCCGGCCACACCCAGGAACAGCTCGCGCACCTGATGAGCGTGGACCGGTCGACGATCCACCGCTGGGAGAGCGGGGCATCGACCCCGCGCCCGTGGCAGATCGACAAGCTCGCCGTGCTGCTGGAGATCCCGCAACGCGAGATGCGATCCGTCTTCTTCGGGGACTCGGCCACCGGTCCCGCGCCGGACGGCGGGGCCGAACGAACCGCGCCGGCGGCGACGCACGCAGCACCGCTGACCGCACTCCCAGGCCCTCGGGACTCCCGGGAACCCGATCCGGCCCCAGGCCGGTTGGCGGCGGTGGACGCGCTGATCGGCGACTGGGCCGCCGTCAACGCCGGCCCCTCACCAGCCGCTACCTCCCTGTGGGTGACGGGCGAGGAGATCGCAGTTGCCGAGGGGATGCTCGGGATGTTCCGTCAGCTCGACCACACGCACGGAGCCAGGCACCACTGGCGGCAGGTCAGCTCCTACATCGACAACGAACTCGACGCCCTCCTGCGCCGACCCGCAGCGGACGAGCACGTCGCGCGCCAACGAGCCCAGCTCACCGTCGGATTCTGCGAACTCGCCGGCTACCAGGCCGTCGACACCGGCAACCCCGACCGAGCCCAGGACTACTACCAGCGCGCCCTGACCCTGACCACCGCGACCAACGACCAGGCGTACGGCGCCTACCTGGTGGCGGTGAACCTCGCCCACCTCGCCCTGCACCGCGGACACCCGCAGACCGCCCTGCGCTGGGCAGCCTCCGCCCACGCAGCGGCCGGCACCACGGCGAGCCCCTCCACCCGGGCGGCCATCACCGCGGTCCTCGCACGCGCGAACGCCAGACTGCTGCGAGAACACGAGGCGACCGCGCTGATCCTGGAGGCCGAGCAACTGCTCAACACGGCCGACCCGCACGACGAACCGCCCTGGATCCGCTACTTCACCCACGCCTACCTCGCCGACGAGGCCGCGCACTGCCTCCACGACCTCGGCCGCGCACCGGCCGCCCGGACCCAGCTCACCGACGCGCTCCACGGCGTCGGCGCGGACAGGGTCCGGCGACGCGCGATCGACGCCGCGCTGCTCGCCGCCACCTGGCTGCGCAGCTCAGACCTCGACCAGGCGGTCGCCGCCGGGCGCGACGCCGTCGCCTTCGCCGCCAGAACGGGATCCGGCCGGTGCGTCGAGCGGGTGGCCGGCCTGCTGGCCGACATGCGTCACCACGGCGACTACGCCCCGGTGCGGGACCTGCGCGACTTCGTCCGTGCCGTGCTGCCGGAGGCGGACACGCTGGCGGTCACGATGACGAGCGATTCATGACGTCCCGGTAGAAGGCGAGTTCGGCACGGAGCGCCTGCTCCCGGTGCGCGGGCGCGGACAGGTAGTGGTCCCCGCCCTCCAGGAGCAGACTGGCGTGCCCGCTGTCGAGTGCGGCCAGCTCCCGGGCGAACTGCACGGCCTCCGGCGCGGAGGTGATCGTGTCGGCCGACCCGTGGATCACCAGAACCGGGCAACGGACCCGGGACGGCTCCACCGCACCGGCAGGGCCCCGCAGAACAGCGGCGTGCGGACGCTGGAACGTCGGCACGGACACCTCCCACCGCGCAGGGTCGATGATCGCCGACGTAGCCGTTGCACCACTGAACGGGCCCGGGTGGCACGCCGCCTGCAGCGCTGTGTAACCGCCGGCGCTCGCGCCGCTGATGAACACCGCACCGGGCATCGCCACGCCGCTCGCCCTCAGGTGGTCCGCGACGACCGCGCAGTCCTCCACGTCGTAGTCGCCCCAGTGGCCGTGGAGCGCCTGCCGGAAGCTGCGGCCCCGGCCGGTGCTGCCGCGGTAGAGGACCTCGGCGACGGCGAAGCCGTGGCTGACGAAGAACTGCGTGGTCCAGTCCAGGCGAAGGGGAACGTCGTCCGTCGGACCCGGGTGCGCCCGGACCAGGAGAGGCACCGGCCGCGCTCCGCCGTGCGGTCGGTACAGGAGGAACCTCACGGACCGCTCGCCGACCGCTGCGACCTCGACCGACGGGAGAGCCGGCGTCCAAGGCAGAGGGGCCTCGGCGAGCGGGCCGCCGACCGGGAAAGCGGGGGAACCCGGCTTCGCTCCCAGGTCGATCGACCAGAGAGCCGGCGGGCTGCTCGGGGTGGAGCCGATCACGGTGAGCACGTCGCCGTCGACGGCGACGTACGGCTTCACGGAAGTGAGGTTCGCTCCGAGTCTCCGCCGACCGCCTTCGCCGTCGACCGCGAGCAGCTCGGTGGTGAAGCCGTCCGAGACCGTCAGCACCACCGTGCCGTCGCCGCCGAACCCGTACGACTGGTACCCGCCCTCCCAGGGCGCGGGCGCGCAGTCCGCCTCGATCGGCGCGACCGCCTCGACCACGCCGTCACGAAGACGGTGCAGGTTCCACCACCCGGACCGGTCCGACACGAAGTACAGCAGCCTGTCCGGACCCCACGACGGCTGCACCACCGACTCCTCGGCGCCACCCGCCACGACCTTCTGTGACGCCGCAGCACCCGAGCGCACGTCGGCCACGAGCAGCTGGGAGCCGTCCCACGGCATCCGATCGCGGTCCCACTCCACGTACGCCAGCTCGTCCCCCGTCAGCCGGGGGCAGGCGAGGAAGCCGTTGGAGCGCACCAGCACCCGGGCGTCGCCGGCCGGTGACACGGCGACGATCTCGTCCACAGTGTCATCCCCGCGAACGGCGAGCAGACCACCGTCTGGCGCGGAAGCGAGGTCCCCGTAGCGCCAGACCCCTGTAGCGGGAAGGATCCGCTGGAGCGCGCCACCAGTCGGCTGGCGCAGGAGTGAACCGTCGCCGCCGACGAACCACAGCCCGTCCGGGACGACCGCGAAGGCGCCGCCGCCGTAAGCATGGAGGTCCCCGCCGACCGGTACCTCCGGAGGCGTCACCACAACCGGGCTGCCCGAGTGGTCGGCCCTCACGACTCGTCGGCAGCCGCCGTGATCCGGATCCGACTGCAGCCACCACAGCGAACCACCCACGGAACGAAGTTCGTCGTAGGCCACCGCCGTCCGGGCCACCCACGCGGGCGACAACCCCATGTCCTCGGTCATTCGATCGCGGTCCTCTCGGCCTGCCCGGTCGGCTGCCCGTAGGCTACCCGCCGACCGGCGGGTCACCGCACCCCGCCCGTGCCGCCATGTGCTCCGGAGCCGAGCGGCGCTCGGCACACCCCCGGCGAGCGCCTTGTTCTGTGTGGGTCACACGGAACGGCAGACAACGGCGATGCGACAGGGCAGATTTGACGCATCAGGCCGCAGCCATGCAGGGAACCCGGCTGCGGACTGCGGCTGTTCTGGAACACCAAGTTCGGGAGAACGCGATGAAGCGGGACGGGCAGCTCGCCCAGTGGCGCCGGGCAGCGGGCCTCACCCAGGAGAAGCTGGCTCAGCGCCTCGGCGTCGACCGCTCGACCGTGCACCGGTGGGAGACCCGCAAAACGGCGCCGCAGCCGTGGCAGATCCCGTTGCTCGCCAAGACGATCGGCCGCACCGCCGGGGACCTGGAACTGCTCTTCGACAGGCGGACGAACAGGAGCGAGACAGATACCGCCGATGTCGCCAAGGGTGACGGTGCCACCGCGGCATCGCCCGATGAGCTGCGGGACGCCTTCCTGGATCTCGAGCGACGGTACGACCGAGTCCCCTCCTCAACCCTGCTGGCCGAAGCCGGGCAACACCTCGCCCGCCTCGACCAGCTGGCCCGCCAGTGCCGGCCCGGGCCACAACAGCGGGACGTACTGACCCTCCAGGCCGAGTCCAGCACCCTGATGGGGAAGCTGATCTGGGACGCCTCGCAACGACACGACCACGGCGGCGCGCGCACGTACTACTCGCAGGCAGCCGCGATTGCCCGCCGCCTGCACGACCCCGCCCTGGAGAGCCACGCCCTCCTCCGGTCGAGTTACATCGACCTCTACGGCACCAAGGACGCGACGACCGGCCTCGCGCTCGCCGACGCGGCAGCAACACGGGCGGCACCGGTCAGCCCCGCGCTGGCGGCCCTGGCGCTCCTGCACGCCGGCGAGGCGCACGCCATGCTGGGAGACAGGCGCGAGTGCGAGCGGAGCATCGGCCTCGCCCAGGAACAACTGGCCCATCTGGACACCGGCTCCACCACCGGCCTCATCTCGCCGGACAAGGTCGGTCGGCTCGCCGGCTCGTGCTACCTCGAACTCGGCCAACTCCGCAGGGCACAGGACGAGCTGGAATCCGTCGCCGGAAGCCTCGGCCGCCGCCAGAAGTCCCGGACGATCGTGCTGGGGAACCTGGCCCTCTCCCTCATCCGACAGCGGCAGGTCGACGGAGCCCTCGAAGTCCTGCACCAAGCCGTCGACGAGCTCGCGCAGACCCGCGGCGGCGGGGGAATGACCCTGGTGTTCGCCGCCGCTCGGGAGCTGAAACCCTGGCGGCGGGAAGCCCAGGTCCTGGACCTCCAGGACCGGCTGCTGTCCTTGATGGCGGCACCCTGACCGAAGGAGACGATGCACCTGTGGGCCTGAGCCAGGACCGAGACAAAGCCGAACTGCGCGAGCGCGTCTGGACCGCACTGGACGCCGCCTCGGCAGTCGAGGACGACACAGCACACGGCAGGATCCCCGCCTTTCACGGCGCCGAGACGGCCGCCCACCGCCTTGCAGACCTGCCGGCATGGCACGCCGCCAAGATCGTCAAGGTGGTACCGGACACACCCCAGGAACCAGTCCGTGCCCTCGCTCTGAGCCAGGGCAAGACCGTCTACATGGCCGTACCCCGGCTGGCGGCTGCCGCGCCGTTCTACGTCCTGGACCCCGCGCGCCTGACCGTCTCCCCCGCGGTGGCCGCGAATCGCAGGCAGGTCCCGAACCTGACCACGGCCGTCGACGTCGACCAGCTGGCACCCGTCGACGTCGTCGTCCTGGGCAGCGTCGCGGTCGACCGGACCGGGGCCCGGATCGGCAAGGGCGCCGGCTACTCGGACATCGAGGCCGCCCTCCTGACCGAGGCCGGACTCATCAGCGAACGGACCGTGATCGTCACCACGGTGCACCGTCTCCAGGTGGTGGACCAGGTGCCGACCGAGGCCCACGACGTCAAGGTCGACGTGATCGTCACCCCGGAGGAGGTGATCATGTGCCCCGGGCCGCGTACGCCCGCTCGGATCCGGTGGGAGGACCTTCCGGAGGACAAGATCGCCGCGATCCCGGCGCTCGCACTGCGCCGGGCACAGCGCGGCTGAACTCCGCATGGCGCCTTCCAGGCGAGCGGAGTCGTCCTGTGGTGGTCAGCGACCGTGCCCGTTGACCACCACAGGACGGCCGGCTCAGGCTGACTCCTCCTTGGGGGCGTAGCGCAGGAGCACGACATCGCCTACGGCCTCCGTGCCGAGCAGGCGCATCCGGCGTGCGCTCCCACCGGGGTAGGAGGCCGGGTGGAGGAAGCGCGGTGCGCCGGCATCGCCCACTACGAGCGGCGCGACGGCGAGGTGGATCTCGTCGACCAGACCCTGGGAGAGGAACTGGGTGTGGATCTGGCCGCCGCCCTCCACCATCAGCCGGCCGACACCGCGGGTGGCGAGGTCGTCGAGCAAGGCGCCGAAGTCGACGGTCTCGCCGGTGGTGACGACTTCCGCCAGACCGTCCAGTTCCTCGCGGAGCTTGGCGACGGCGGAGTCGGTGGTGTAGACGACCTTCTTGTCGCCGAAGTGCCAGAACTTGAGATCGCGGTTCAGATCACCGCTGGCGCTGATGGTCACCTTGAGCGGGAACTCCGGCTTGCCGGCGGCAACGCGGGCGGCACGGCGCTGCTCGCTGTTCACGAGCAGCCGGGGGTTGTCGCTGCGGAGGGTGTTGCCGCCGATGAGGATGGCGTCGCTGTCGGCGCGGACCTGGTCGACGCGGTCAAAGTCGGCTGGGTTCGACAGCAGGAGGCGGTCGGGTGAGGCGTCGTCGATGTGGCCGTCGACGGAGGTGGCGACGCTGAGCAAGACGAAGGGGCGGGTGGCCATCGCGGTCCGTTCTCTCGGTGGTGCCGGGTCTTTGGTGATCACGCTTCATGGAGGAGATGGCTGTCGAAGGCCGCCCGGAACCGGTCGACCTCTAGGACACCCCGGCATCGTTGCAGCAGCCCGTCAAGCATGGCCAGCTCGGTGAAGATCCGGGCGGAACCTGTGCTGAGCGCGATACCGAGTGCGGCCTCGCCCGTCGCGGCTGCCTGCTCCGGTCCGTTCGCCGCGAGTTGGGAGATCGCGGAGCGGGCGAGGTAGACGCCACGGTCGCGACGGAAGTTGGACGGCAGGGAGCGGATCGCCTGTTCGAAGCCGGCCACCGCCTCCTGGTGGTGGCCGAGCAGCGACAGCGACCGGGCTCGCTGGGCCTCCACGTAAGCGGCGTTGAGCCACCTGCCCCGCCCGATCGGTGCCTCGGAGGGATCGGTGACCAGCGCGAGTGCTTGGTCGAAGGTGTGTTGGGCGGTCAGCTCGTCCCCGAGGAGCGCGTGCCCGTGAGCGCCGTAGACCGCGCCCATGGCGCTCAACCGGCTCCCGGGGCGGGCCAGGCGCTGGGCGTAGTCGGCGAGGTCGACCGCATCGACCGACTCCTTCATATCGCCCGCCAACTGGGCTTTCCTCGCCGTGATGTAGGCAATCAGGTCGTGGTCGCCGCAGGCGCTCGCCCAGTCCGTCGCACGGTCCGCCCAATATTGGGCGGACCGGTGGTCACCACCGTCCTGGTGCAGCCAACTGCAGAACTCCGCGTACTCCGCGAGTAGCTGGAGCAGCGCCTTCCGGTCGTTGCCGCTGGCCTCCCGGCGAAGGCGCTGGATTAGTTGGATGTGCTCCTGGGCGGTGGCGAGGACTTCCCGCGGGCCGAGGACGTTGTCGCACTCCACGAGGGACCTGCGCAGAGATCGCATGCTCTCGACCGAGTGAAGTCCGGGAGAGAGCAGCGCCGGTAGAGCCTGAACCTGGGGCTTGGTGAGGCCGGACAGGCGCGCGACACCGCCCGTCGCCGAAACTCTGTGAGACAGTGCCTGGCGCGGCATCATCACGAAGACGACCCGCCCGTCAGCTGTGCGGCAGCCGACACGAGCACCGTCGTCCATGAGCGCCAGCGTGGCCGCCCCCGCAGGCACCGGGCTGTCCGGCTGTGGCAAGGCCCGGCCCGCTCCGTCAACGGCCGCGACAGCCCCAGCAGCAGGCTCCGCGGGATCAGGCGCTCGCAGGGCAGCAACAAGTCCGTCTGGGTTCACCCGCAGCAGGCCAGCCAGCTTCGACATCTGCCACGGTTGAGGTGAGGAGCTACCTCGCTCCCACCGGCCAACCGTCGACCGGTCGACGTCCATGGCCGCCGCCAGTGACTCCTGGGTGAACCCAACTGCCACGCGAAGCTCGACAAGCCGCTCGCGGCGCGCCCCCATCACCCGTCCCCTCGACCTGAAGTGCCATCTCAGGCAGTGAACTCGCCTGGTCAGCCACCGGTTTGCCACGCCGATGCTCCATCGGTGCATCAATTCTGCTCTGTTCGGATGGCACGCGCAGCGATTCCCTGGTGTTCGCCGGAGAGCCCGGCGAACACCAGGGAATCGAGGTCACTATGGAGAACTTCTCGACCGCCGTCGACGGCGACGCGGACGACGGACTGCTGGTCGCCAAGCGGAGCATCGTGGCGGCTCGTGGCCGGGCCGACATGCCGTCCGACGTCACCGGTGGCCGTTCCGACGGCAACGACAACGAGTAGTCGGAACGCCCACGACGATGCATGACACCGCTTCGTGGGCGGCGCGTCTGGGCGCGGAGACCTTCCTCGCCCAGACGCTGCACCGCTCCCACCTTGTGATCCCGGGCAGGCTGGACGATGTTGCCGGCCTGCTGTCCTGGGACGACCTCAACACCATCTTGGCCACCCACCGACTGGAGCCACCCCGCCTGCGCCTCTCGGCGGACGGCGAGACCCTGCCTGCCCACCGATACGCCTCCACTGTCACGAACCGGCGTGCCGCTACCTGGCAGCGGATTCAGCCCGCCGAGCTTCATAAGCATCTGGCCGAAGGCGCGTCGCTGGTCCTCGACGCCGCCGACGAGCTGCACCTCCCGCTCCGGGCAGCTGCCGTCGGTCTCGAGCAGTTCCTCGACACCCCCGTCCAGGCGAACGTTTACGCCTCCTGGACCGCCAAGGAGGGCTTCGGTACCCACTGGGACGATCACGATGTCGTCGTCGTCCAAGTCGAAGGTGTCAAGCGGTGGCGCCTCTACGGCCCGACCCGCACGGCCCCTGCCTGGCGCGACGTCGAGAGGCCGGCCGAGCCGACCGGCGAGCCCATCGCGGACTTCGTGCTGACCCCGGGCGACGTGCTGTACCTGCCCCGCGGATGGTGGCATGCAGTCACCGCCGACCAAGGTAGCCCGTCGCTCCACGTCACCTTCGGCCTGGTCGCGCACACCGGTGCCGACCTCCTGGCGTGGGTCGTCGACCAGGTGCGCGCCGATGCCGTCATCCGGAGGGACGTCCCGCGCTTCGCCACCGCGGAAGACCAGGCTGCCTACAGGGCCGACCTGCGGCGCGCCGTCCTCGCGGAACTCGACGCTCCCGACCTGGTCGCCCGGTGGGCGAACTCGATCGACACCACCCACCAGGGCCGTCCCGTACCCTCGCTCCCCTTCGTCGACGGGATCCCCGTCCCGAGCACCTCCACTGAGGAGGGCACGGTCGGCTCCCTGACGATCACCTTGACGGCCCCCCGCGCCCAGATGACCCAACACCCGACTCGCGGAACGCTCACGCTCGCGGCGGCCGGCACCGAGTGGGATCTCCAAGATCGAGTCAGGCCCGCCCTGGAACAGCTCATCGCTGGCCGGCCGTTGACAGTTCGCGCGTTCGCTGACCTCGCCGGCATCGGCATCAGGACCGCCATCGTCCTGGTGAACGAGCTCCTCGTCGGCCAGGTCGTCCGCGTCAGCTGTAGGGGGAACTGGTGACCGCCGTCCTCGGTTTGGGCACGTACAAGGTGCGCGACGTCAAGCTTGCGGCGCGCACCGCCCTGGCCGGCGGAACTCCTTGGATCGACACCGCCCCCAACTACGCCGCCGGCGAAGCCCACCGGGCACTCGCTCCGCTGCTCTCTGAGTACCCCGGCGTGCGAGTGGTGACGAAGACCGGCTTCTACACCGCTGACCAGGCACGTGCCGCGATGGCCGACGGTGCGCTCACCCTCCCCGAGTCGAGCGCCGGGCACAGCCTTGAGCCTGGATTCGTCCGCTGGCAGACCGAACGCTCCCTCGCTGGGCTTGGCCGAGCCGACTTCGTCCTCGTCCACAACCCGGAGCGCGCCGGGGCGCACCGACCGCAGGTCCACACGGCCCTGCGCGGGGCCTTCACCGTGTTGGAGGAGTTCGTTCAACTCGGCCGTATCACCGGATACGGCGTGGCCACATGGTCGGGATTCCGGAACAGCGTGTTCACTGTCCCGGAACTTCTCCGCCTCGCCCAGGAGGCCGCAGGGTCCCACGAATGCCACTTCGCCGGCCTCCAGCAACCCGTCAGCCTTGTGATGGCGGGCCCGATAGCCCAGGCGCTCGGGTCCGCGCCCAGTACTCTCCTCCAGGCCCGCGAAGCCGGGATCACCACCTTCGGGTCCGCGCCTCTCCACGGCGGAGAACTCCCCGGGTTGGTGACACCCGAACTGATCGACTTCGTCCGCCCCGGCTTGACGGCTGCCACGGCAGCCCTCCTGGTCGCAGCGTCCTGCCCTGGCCTCGACGTCGTGCTCCTGTCCGCCAGCGGAGCTGCCCACTGGCAGGATGCTCGGCAGGCCATCACTGTGCCGCTGGAGCCCGACAAGCTCAGGAGCGTGATCCGTGCAGTCACCTGACGAACCGACTCGTGTCCGGATGGAAGCCGCGCACGCCATCGCGGCCACCCGCCTCGGCGTGACCTGCAGCGGCAACCCTTCCTGGGGCTTCGCGGGCAGCACCATCGGCCGCGCGGCCGGCGCCTACTGGCTGCGCGTCGCCGCGACGTCGCCGACCAGCACCCGCAAGGACGGGCACGGTATCGCGGGAGCGGACGTTCTCGTCCCGGAGGACGTTCCCCGGCCGCGGCTTCATGCTCTCCTCGACTGGACGGAGGGCGGCCACGGTTACCAGGCCGACCTCCTCGACCACATCGCCGACCCGGTCGTCTCCGCCCGGCCGGACCTGACTGAGGACCCGGGCCTGCCCGACACCTGGTGGCGCCGGCTGCGCAGCGCAACCGAGAGCCTGGCCACGGCCAGCGGTCCGCGGACCACCGTCCGGGACACATGGATCGAGAGGGCGTTCCCCCAGTTCCTGGGCATCCCGGCCCCGGAAGCAGTCCAACGGGTCACCGGCCACGGCGACCTCCACTGGGGCAACCTTTCCGGTCCCACGCTGACCATCATCGACTGGGAGCGCTGGGGTATGGTCCCCGTCGGCTTCGACCCCGGCATGCTGCATGCCAACAGCCTTCTTGTCCCAGCTGTTGCTGCTCGGATCCGTCAGGAGTTCGGGGCCGTCCTCGACACCCCGGCTGGCCGTATCGGCGAGTTGACGGCGATCGCCGAGATGCTCCAGGCCGTCGCCCGCGGCTGGTACCCGGAGCTCGCCGCCCCACTAGGGGAGCGAGCCCACGAGTTGACCGGCATCGAACCGCCGAGGGAGGTGGCCCCCGAACTGGTCAAGTAGCCTCTCCCGCCCTCTTCGGCTCTGCCTAGGCTGCGGACGCCCCAGCAGCCGTGGCGAGAAGAGCTCCTGCGGAGGTCAGCACACGTCCCATATCGGTGTCGAACTCGCCATCGGCAAGTCCGAGCAGGAACGCCCTCCACTCCTGGGCGTCGTAGAACAGGATGGTGCCCTGGGGGTCAGCAGAGTGGCGCAGGGCCACGGCGCCTTCGGAGAGGAACGCCACCTCCAGACGATCGGCCGGATCGCTTCGCGGTGCTGCCAGCCACGTCATGCTGCTGAGATCGAGGGCGTAGAGGTCCGCCTTGGCGGCACCGATGGAATGGGTCATACCGCGACCAGCTCGCCGGCGAGAAGAGCGGAGGCGAAGTCGCACATCGACTGGCTGCTGGTCCTGATCGGAGGGATCTGGGGGTTCTTCGAGTCACGAATCGCAACTGCCGGCAGCGTCGGCATCGGGGCCAGCTCCACGCATTGGCCGTTGTTGGCGGTGTACGTGCTCTTGTGCCAGCTGGTTCCGGTGAGGGGGGCCGCGTACAGCTCCGCTGCGTTGATCATTCTGATGCCAGTTTTCTCTCGGTCTGCTCGATCACTTCGAGGCTCTCGGTGACGCTGAGGGCTGCGTCGGTGAGGTAGTTGGACAGGCGGACCAGACGCCGCAGACCCAGTGCATCGTCAACGAAAACGCTACCAGTCACCGCCTCCGCGAACGCAGCCTCCGGGCCCTCCTGGTCTTCATTGGTGAACATGCTGAACGCCCCGGTCTGCGTTCCCTCCTCGCCCTTGCTGAAGGGGATCACTCGGAGATCGACATTGGGCAGGGCCATCACCTCGCGGAGGCGGCGCAGCTGCGCAACCTGGACGGCGGGGCCGCCGACGTGGAACTCGAGGGCGGCCTGGGTGATCACACCTGAGAACTGCAGGGGGTCGTCCTCGTGATGGATGCGGCGCTGGCGCCGCATCCTGACCTCGACGAGGCTGTCGATCTGATCGGGCCCGAGCGCAGCGAAGCCCACACCGGTAACCGCGCGGGCATAGTCCTCGGTTTGCAGGAGGGAGGGGATGTATACGACTTGGTAGTCGAAGACGGCCGCTGCCTCGTGCTCGTAGCGGATGAACTCGGCGTACCGCGAGCTGAGGACATCCGCGTAGGCGTCCCACCACATGCTGGTGCGCTTCCGGCCGCGCTTGGCCAGCGCCTCCAGGTGGCTGCGCTCCTCCTCGGGGACGTCGAACAACTCCATCAGGGCGTCGTAGTCGTCGGGGTTGGTGCTGCGCTGGCCGGTCTCGATGCGGGTGACCTTGGAAATACTGCAGCCCAGGTGAGTCGCAACATCGGCAGCCGTGAAGTCGCGCTCTTCGCGCCGGCGCCGTATGTCGGAGCCGAACTGCTTGCGCGCGGTGGCCGGGCTGCTCGGGATGGTCGCTGCCATCTGGTCCCTTCCGAGGTCGGGGCTCGCCTTGTCCGGTCAGGGTAGGCCACCTCCGCCCGGTTGCGGACAGTGTACGCGGCCGTTGCTGTTCATATGACTGGCTCCGTGACTGGCAATTTGCCAGTCACGTGCTTGACGGGACGTCATCTCGCGCGGGACGCTACCGATGTGACGCAGTGCACTCCCGGGAATCCGGAGTGCTATCGCTGCGTGCCCTCGGTTTGCCTCGGAGAGGACACCCATGGCTCTTGAACACCCGCCGCCCTCATGCCCGGTTGCTGTGTCCGACGGTTGGGAGAAGCTCGCGGACGGGCTGGCCGTCCAGCGGATCCACCTCCACAGGAGAGAGCTGGAGGACGCTCTCGGTAAGGGAGCCGCCGAGTGCGGCCTGCCCGCGCAGGCTTCCCCGCTCGCCCTGATCAGTCGGCCGCTGCCGCTGGCTGACGCGGCGGTGACGGACGTCTCGACTGCGGGGCTCCTGCCCTTCGTCACCGTTCCCCAGCAGATCGGCCGCGGCACGGACGACGGCCCGCTGGTGGCTCCGGCCCGTGCCGTCGCGCAGCTGCTGACGGCCGGCGGTCTGGAGGACGCCGCTGCCCAGGGCATCGAGGCGGTCTGCGCCGCGTCCGCCTGGTGGGTCGGAGCGTTCGCCGTGCTGCGGCACCGCGGCGGCCACCACGTCCACATCGACGACGACGTCACCGACACCGTGGCCCTGACCACCCTCGTCGACGCGACCCACGCCGTCGCTCTTGGAGCCGCGACCCGCGTCCTGCGACGCCGCCTCCAGCTCAGCGGGGACGGTAACCCGCAGATGCGGGACGCCTACTGCCGTGCCGTCACCGAGGCCATCGTGACTGAGCCGACTCTGCCGGCCCTCTTGGAGAGCCTCAGCGAGCTGCGCCTGGTGGACCTCGTCGCCAACGCGCTGCCGTGGCGCGGCCAGTACCTCAAGTACCGCAGCGGCCTCGGCGCCGGACAGGTGGAGTAGATGAGCAACGAAAGTCTGCCCTCGGGTTTCCTAGTCGTGGTCGAAGGGCTCGACGGCACCGGCAAGACCACCCTGCGCAAGGGCCTGTTCCAGCTCCTCAAGAGCCTGTACGGTACGACCCCGCTGTCGATCCTGACGACCAACTGGCTCGACCCGAGCGTCGCCGCCGACCTGGAAGAGGGCAAGTACCGCCCCAGCGAGGCGAACCGTACCCGCTACCTCGCGGCCCTGCGCGCCGACAAGCGGGCCTCCGTCGAGCAGCTGATCGTGCCCGCGCTGCGGCACCGGCCGGTAGTCGCCGACCGGTGGCTCCTGTCGGAACTGGCCTTCTTCGCCGTCAAGCACGACGCCCCGGCGAAGGAGACGTACGCCGCGCTGGAAGACGCCATCGCGGTGCGGGCAGACCTGACGCTCCTGCTGGAGCACAGCCCGCAGGAGGCGATGGCCCGGGCCGCGAGCCGCTCGGGTGACGCCGTGCGCGAGGACTGGGACGTCCTGGACGTCCAGACCCGGGTACGGCGCACGTACGACGAGGTCGCCGCCGACCCGGCCGCCTTCCCCAAGCTCGGCCCCATCGTCCGCATTGACGCTTCGCTGGACCGCGCCGGCGTTCTGGCCGCCGCCTGGACCGCCCTGCGCGAGCACCAGCTCCTGCCCGCCCTCTCCCTGAAGGAGACAACGTGAGCACCACCCTGTCACCGATAGCCCGGCCGCTTGCCGCGGCGCTCCACAACGCCGCCGTGAACGGACGCCCGGTGCGGGCGGTGGGCGCCGTCAACGCGCTCGCCGCCAAGATCGCCGCCGACAGCGGGTTCGACGCGCTGTGGGTGTCCGGCCTGGAGGTCTCCACTGCGCTCGGCTTGCCCGACGAGAACCTCCTCGGCCCCCGTGACCTCGCGGACGTGGTCCTCGCCGTTCGCCGCACCACGGACCTGCCGGTGATCGTCGACATCGACAACGCCGGCGGGGCAGTCGGCACGGCGGGCCGCTTCGCCAGGGACCTCGCCCGTGCCGGAGCGAGCGCGGTGTGCCTGGAGGACAGTGCCTACCCCAAGACCAACTCCTTCTCGCTGCACCGCGACCAGGGCCTCGCCGACCTCGACCTGGTCCGCGAGCAGCTCAAGGAGATCCGGGCCCAGGCCGGGGAGCAGATGTTGCTCATCGCCCGCACCGAGGCGCTGATCTGCGGCGGGTCGCTCGCCGAGGCCACCGCCCGCGCCGAGGCGTACGTCGCGGCCGGAGCGGACGCGGTCCTGCTGCACTCCAAGGACGCGTCCGGCGAGCAGGCGCTGGGCGTCGCGAAGGCGTGGACGGGACTGGCCCCGCTGGTGAGCGTCCCCACCGCCTTCCCCCAGCTGGGGCCGGACGAGCTCGGCGCCGCTGGCTACGCGCTGATCATCTACGCCAACCAGCTCAGCCGGGCGGCGATGGCCGCGATGCGCGAGGCGGCCGACACCTTCCGCGCCACGGGCGCCTTCGACCCGGCGCGCCTGGCCGGCGTCCAGGACCTCCTCCAGGTCGCCGACCCCGCCGCCCGCGCCAGCCTGTAGCCGCCCGCCCCGAAGACAAGGAGGAGCCCGGCATGACGCAACTGCCCAAGATCAGCGTCTCGGTGAAGGCCGCGATCGTCCACGACGGCGAGATCCTGCTGCTGTCCTACGACGACACTGACGACGGCGGCGACTTCCACTACAACCTGCCCGGTGGCAAGGCCGTCGAGGGGGAGTCGCTGCGCGACGCGGTCGTGCGCAAGGTGCTGCAGGAGACCGGCCTGAACGTGCGCACCGTCCGGGAGCTGTTCGTCGTCGAGTACGTCCCCGGACAGTACGGCTTCGACCTCGGCCCCCAGCACAAGACCCAGCACAACTTCCTCGCCGAGATCACCGATGGCAACACCGAGCCGCGGATGTCCGACCCGATCGACCCGATGCAGGTCGGTTTCGAATGGGTGCCGCTGGCCGACCTGCCCGGCAAGCACCTGCTGCCGAAGGTCAACAAGCCGCTCCTGGACTCGCTCGCCAACCCCCGCGACATCCTGGTGGACCGGTGGTGAGCGCGCCGGCCGTGAGCCGTCCGACCGCCCTGATCGTGGGCGGTGCCACCGACCGCAGCACGCTCGCCCAGGCGCTGCCCGACTGGACCGTGCGCACCACGGACTCCCTCGACGTCCTCGACGACACCGCCGCCGTGGTGGTCCTGCGTTCCGGGGTCAGCCTGGGAGCCGACCAGCTGCGGCGCCTGCCGGGACTGCGGCACGTCATCCGCGCGGGTTCCGGCCTGGACGGCCTGGACCTGCCGGAGCTGGCCAGCCGCGGAATCACGGTGCACCGCAACCCCGTCCCCGCCGCCGACTCCGTCGCGCAGTGGGCGCTCGCGGCGATCCTCTCGCTCGCCCGGCGTATCCCGCTCGGGCAGTCGGCCCTCGCCGCGGGCGTGCACCTCAAGGCAGGCTGCCTTACCCGCCCGCTCGCTGAGGCCCGCCTCGCGATCTGGGGCGCCGGAGCGATCGGCCAGGCATGCGAGGGCGCCCTGGCCGCGCACGTCGGCGAGATCGCCTACGCGGCCCGACCCACCATCCCCGCCGACATCCGCCAGCTCCCGGCCGCCGCCCTGACCGAGTGGGCCGACATCCACCTGGTCGCTCTACCGGGCACGCGCGAGAACCAGGGAGCCTTCGGCCCGGCCTTCCTGACCGCCGCGCGCAGGCGCCGCCCGATACTCGTGTGCGTCGGACGCCTCGCCACCCTCGACGTCCCGTCGTGCCTGGAAGCGCTCGACGACGGCGACCTCGCCGGCCTGGCCCTGGATCCCGTCGATCCCGAGGACATGAGACTGCTGCCCCGGGTCGGAACACCGCGCAACCTGGTCGCCACCCCGCACATCGGCGCCCAGCGCACCGACGTCCGCGACCGCCTGGACGCGTGGGTCGCCGCCACCGCCCGCTCCCTGGCCGACCGGCACGAGCAGGTGAGACCGTGACGCCCTGGCACACCGAACGCCTGCGGATCGCCCACGCCACCGCCGCGGTCCTGGCCGCCGAGTACCCGGGCGCGCAGATCCGACTCGAAGGCGCCCTCGCCCACGGCCTCGCCCACGCCCGCTCCGACATCGACCTGCGGATCGTCACCCCGGCCGGGCAACCACTGCGGGTGGTCTCGCAGGTGGTCGACGGGATCCGCGTCGACCTCCACACCAGCACCGCCGAGGAACTCGGCGAACTGCACGGCCTACTCGCCTCCTTCGACCTGCCCCGCGAGGGCGACGTCGCAGCCTTCCGCACCGTACGGAGCCGCCTGAGCGACCTGACGACCCTGCGCACCGCCGCCGTCCTCGACCAGGGCGAGCAGAACCTGGTGCTCGACAAGAACGAGACGGACCAGTACGCCCGGTGGGCACTGGCAGACCGTGTCCAGGCCGCGATCAGCCTGACCGAGGACCTGCTCGGGCTCATCGAGGCCCGCCAGCGCCTCGCCGAGCAACTCGTCTGGCAGCGCCTGGCCGTGGTGGTCGCGCAGGCCGAGGCCGCCGCAGCCGGGCAACCACTGCTGGGCGAGAAGTGGCTGCCCGCCCTGCTCGGCCTGGCCACCGGCCCCGGCCAAGCCCCCCGAGCCGTCCCTACGCTGCCCGACACCAACCGGCCCTTCGGCACCGATACCGCCTTCCGAGCCGTCCGAACGCGACTCTGCCAGGCCCTGACATCCAGCTGGGGCACACCCGAACCCGGCGACCCGTCCCTCGACCCGTCCTGGTCGGGCCGGGGCTGGCTGCCCCAGCGGTGCAGCGACGGCTGGGCCCTGCAACGCGGCGACGACCTCATCCCGCTTACCGACGCCCAGTTCCACGCCTGGGCCACCACCACCCGCTCCTGACCACCCCGACCGGCCGGAGGCACCCATGCCGGACACCACTACCAGCACTGAGCCCGCCGGCATCGAGTCCCTCTGGCTCGCCCTGGAGGACACTGACCTCGACACCGCCGTCTCGATCGTCTGCAAGCTGCGTAACGATGTCTGCGACGTCGACTGTTTGTATTGCTTCGAGAAGCGCAAGGAACGCCCCGGCGGCGCCGCCATCACCCGCGAGCAGATCCGCAAGCTCGGAACGCTCTTCCCCGGCCGACGCCTTGTGATCGAACTCCACGGCGGTGAGCCGCTCACCGTCGGTCAGGACGCCATGGCCGAGATCCTCGACGAACTCGCCGCCCAGCCCGCCGTCCTGCGCGTTCACCTCCAGACCAACGGCGTCAAGCTCGACGACTCCTGGCTCGACCTCTTCGAACGGCACTACCCGCAGTTGAGCATCGGGATATCCCTCGACGGGGACGAGCAGGGCAACTCCTGGCGCGTCGGCTACGACGCGCAGCCGATCTATCCCCGGATCGCCGCCGCGCTCGACCTCCTCGCCCGGCGTGGGCGCACCTGCGGTGTCGTCACCGTCGTGACCCCGAAGGTCCTGGGCCGAGCCGCTGAGATCCTCGACCACATCGCCTCGTTCACCGCGGTCAACGCCATCAACCTGGTCCCGGCGTTCGACGCCTCGACTACAACCGCAACCGCCTCCGCATCCCGAAGGACACCCGCCAGCCGTCTCCTGCAGCAGCTGGCCATCACGGCGCAGGGACCGGACTGGGCGATCACCCCCGACCAGTACGCCCGGTTCGTTCTCCAAGCCGCTGGCCATTGGATCGCGGCCGGCCACCACCACCGGATCAAACTGGACCCCGTCGTCGCGGTGATCCGCCAGCTGAACGGTGTTGGAGGGGACCACTGCCACTTCTCCAACCTCAAGTGCTCGCACGTTTTCACCGCCTACCCCAACGACGACCTCGGCTCCTGCGACGAACTCCCGTGGCCGGCCGCCAAGCTCCTGCCGCTGACCGTTGTCGGTGAGCAGCAGATCACGGCAGCACAGCACGCCAACACCCTGCTCACGGGCGGGCGAGCCATGATGGCCAAGTGCCTCACCTGCCCCTACCGGGCGGTGTGCGGCGGCGGGTGCACCGCGACCCGCTGGCGCATGCTCAAGGCCACCGGCAGCGACGACGCCTACTGCCAGCACCGCGCCCGACTCGTCGACGGCGTCGCCGCCCTCCTCGCCGCACCCGGCCACCCCGCCGGAGCGCTGTGCCGCACCGCCCACTGGCGGCGCCACGCCGTCAACGAGATGGCCGACGCCGACGCCTTCCTCGCCCGCTGGGACAACCCCGACGCACCCCGCAAGCCGGCCCGGCTGGTCACCAGCGAGTACGGCAACATCAACACGAGCGGCCTGCCCGGCATCCAGGAAGCCGACGACCTCGACCCCCTCCACCCCCAGTGGGCCGACGGCATCGAACCCCGCGTCAAACCACTCCTCGACACCGTCACCGGAAACTGGGGGGCCGTCACCTACGACAGCTGCGAGGGCCACCAGCACACCGGCAGCGACGCACCGCCGTCCCCGTTCCGCGTCGGCCTCCTGCCGCGCAACCCCGCCGAATACGGAGAACTCGCAGCCCGCGCCTGCCACGCCGTCACGCGCGCCGCCCCGTACCTGCCCGCCGGACTGCAACTCCAGCTGATCCACACCGACCTCGCCAGCACGGCCACCGGCAGGACCCACCGCACCATCGAGATCCGACTCGTCCCCACCGACGGCGACTGGGACACCTACTTCGCCGGTCTCGACCAGGGCGCCCGCGTCCTGATCCACGCCGCCCGCCACGCACCGGCCCTCGACCGCTGCCCCTGCGAGCGCGACACCCCCTGAACCCGCCCGCAACCGTGCGGGCGAAGGCGATGCACGCGAGACGGCCGCTCGCCCACCGCCCGACCATCACCACCCCGACAGAAAGAGGACGATCCATGGACCAGACGGACCAGATCACCGGCTTCCTCACCGCCGTCGACGAGCTGCGCGGCGAGGACTCCACCGTCCGCACCACCGCCCACACCTCCCGCGTCTCCGCCGAGGGCTGGCCCGCCGCCGACGCGCCGGTCAACGCCGAGGACAGCGAGGCCACCACCGAGGAGAACCACACCGCCTGAACCGCCTGACCTGGGGCCGGGCCGCCATCCCCGACCGGCGGCCCGGCCCCAGCCACCACCAGCGACCGGAGGAACCCCATGGCCACCCCCGTCCAGCACACCGGCTTCCGCTTCGCCCCCACCGACCGCCTGCACCCCCGGCGCGTCCAGCGCATCCACACCCTCGCCGCCACCGCGCCGGCCCCGGCGGCGGAGCACGCCTTCGCCTACGCCACCGCACACCACTACCTCGAAGGCGCCGACGCCGCCGCCCGCGCCGGAGACCACGACCTCTTCACCTGGTACACCGACCACCCCGACGCGGGCGCCCACGCCCTCGCCACCCCGACCGCGGTCGGCAACTGCGTCGTCATCGCCCCCGAGCAGCTCATCACCTCCCCGATCTCCGACACCCCGTACTACGTCCTGAACCCCTACACCCGCCCCGCGCCGGGCGAACACCAGGAACTCGCCCGCGCCGCTTACGCGGTGGCCGACAACACCGGATTCGGCGACCTCCTGGCCGGCCACGCCCGCATCCTCGTCTTCCTCGGCCGCAAGCAGTACAACGACACCTTCGACAGCTGGACCATCAGCCGCCTGCCCGGCACCGTCTTCGTCGACCACGTCGCCGACCCCGCCGCGCTTGCCCGCGACCTCATCCACGAAGCCGGCCACAACTGGCTCAACGACGCGCTCGCCGCGGTGAACTGCAAGCTCGACGACCAGGCCCAGTTCCACTCCCCGTGGAAGCGCACCCTGCGGCCCGCGTACGGCTTCCTCCACGCCTGCTGGGCATTCCCCCTCACCATGATCTACACCGCCCGCGTCCTGGAGCGCACCGACGGCGCCGCCCGCAGGTTCCTCACCTCCTACCTCGACCTCCAGCGGGCCTTCCTCGCCGGCACCGGGCCCGACCATGCCCGAGCCATCGAACTCATCCCCGACGAGGACCTGCGCGAGTGCCTGCACGCCGTGCACCAGCAGGCCATCCGGCTGTGAACACCGCCGCTCCTGGCCTGTCGGTCCTGGTCCACCGCCCCGGCGAGCAGCCGCAGCGGTGGACCACCGGCCTGGCCCACCTCGAAACCTCCACCCCCATCACCCCGGACACCGCCTTCATCACCGGGTCCACCGCCAAGCAGATCACCGCACACCTGGTGATCGAAGCCGCAGTTGCCGGCGCCCTGCGGCTCGACCAGCCGGTCGCCGAACTCGTCCCCGCCATCCGCGTACCCGGCGTCACCGTCACCGACCTGATCACCCACCAGTCCGGGATCCGCGACACCGAGTCCCTCCTCCCGTTCGCCGGACTGCGCGACCTCGACCACTACACCGCCGACGACCTCCTCGCCCTGGCCGCCCGCGAGAAGCACCGAGCAGTCCCCCCAGGCCAGTTCCTCTACAGCAACACCAACTACCTCCTGCTGACCCGGATCCTGCAGACGGTTCACGGAACCACGCTCGACGACCTCGCCCGCGCAAGCGTCTTCGGCCCCCTCGGGATGGACGCCACGCGCTTCAAGAACGACCCCCGCGACGTCATCCCCAACGCGGCCAGCGCCTACCGCCCCACCAGCACCGGCTGGCAGCACACCGCCCAACCGGCGCCCCTGCCCGGAGCCGGATCGCTCTCCACCACCCCCGACGACCTCAACCGCTGGCTCGACCACCTCCACCGGCTGTGGAACCGGGACGGCGGACACCTGCCCCACCAGCACGCGATCCCCTACCGCCCCAGCGACCACGCCCCCTACCTCTACGGCGCCGGCCTGTACGCCGACCCCAGACCCGGCCGCCGCACCGTCTTCCACTCCGGACACGAACACGGCTTCTCGGCCGCCGCGCACCTCACCAGTTCCGGTGCCCGCGTCGTCTGCCTGTCCAACCACGCTGGCGTAGACGCCGCCCGTGCCGCGGCCGTAGTGGTCGCCGCCCTCGGCACGGCCGTCCTCGACCTGACCGCTCTGCTGACCGAACACGTCGCGGCCACAAGCGACTTCGTGGGGCCTGGTGTGCCTCTAAGTCAGGCTGACGATCGGGCCCACGTCGAGGTCGGCACGTACGCCTGCCCAGAGGTCCCGGGTGTACTTCGACTCACCCGCACCAGCAGCGGGTTCCATCTGTGGCGGCTGGGCACCTGCGACCAGCTCGTCCAGACAGGGCCACGAACTCACGCTGGCCCCGGCTATCGCATCACCCTCGACCGCGACCAGCATGCAGCGTCCTTCCAATTGGACCTTCAGCGAGCCCCAGGACTGCAGTACCAGCAGCGTGACCGGGTGATGTGAGCGGCAGTTGTGTCCGTCCGCCCGGCATCGAACCGACCAACCAGCGCCATCACCCGGAGCACGCCGTGATCACCCGCCGAGACGCCAGCAGAATCACTGCCGAAGCCGAGAACGCCCTCCTCGAAGCCCACGGACTCACCCCCGCCGACCTGATCGCCGCCGGCACCGAGGCCCGCGTCTACGCCCTCGGCCACGACCAGGTCCTCAAGGTCTACGCCGACCCCGACCAGCTCGGCGCGCTGGAGACCATCGCCGACCTCTACCAGCGCTTCGACCGCACCAGCGTCCCCTTCGCCCTGCCCGAGATCCAGAGCATCGAGCAGCACGGCCCCCTGCTGGCCGTCACCGAGACCCGCCTATCCGGTACCCCGATGGGCGACGCCCTCGACCTCACCGACCCGGCCACCGAAGCCGAGTACCTGGCCGCCGTCCGCGACTTCACCGGCCTGCGCCTGACCACCCCGCTCGACCGGCGCATGCTCCTCGACCCCGACCCGGCCCACCAGGGCGAGGGCTGGAACGCTTTCCTGCGCCGACTCCTCGGACAGAAGCTCCCCAAGGTGCTCGCCGACCTGCGCCTCGACGTCCCCGCCGTCGACAGCATCACTGAGCGACTCACCAAGCGGCTCGCCCGCCCCTACACCGGCCCCGAAGGCGTCATCCACGGCGACCTCTACCCGGACAACATCCTCGTCACCGCAGACGGCAAGGTCAGCGCCGTCATCGACTTCGGCACCTTCACCCTGCTCGGAGACCCTCTCTACGATCTCGCCGGTGCCTGCGCCTACTACCGGATGTATGACGAGGACCGCGTCGACGTCCGCAACCGCCTTCTGGCCGCCGCCGCCCAGGACCTCCCCGCCGAGCGGCGCGACGACCTCGCCGACTACCTGCACCTGGTCGCCCTGCTCAGCTGCGACCTCTATCCCGAGCAGGACAAGGACATCCGTGACACGGGCCACTACCAGTGGGCCGCCGACGTCCTCAACACCTCCACCGAGTGGAAGGGCCGATGACCAGCTTCCTGCCTGAGCCCGACCCAGAGCGCGGAAGCTGGCTGCCGCCCGAGGAGTTCATCGCGACCCTTCCCCGGGCGACCGCGTACGCCTCGTTGTACATCACCGATCAGCACGGCTGGCCGGTGCTGCTCAACTCCTCGGTGTACAAGCCTGACAGGGGCCAGATCTGGCAGTTCCCGGGCGGACAGATGGACCCCGACGAGGCGCCGCGGCAGACCGCGATCCGGGAGACCGAGCAAGAGACCAGCCTCAAGCTGGAGTGCGGCCGGCTGCTCGCTGTCCACTTCCTTCCGCCCGAACCAACTTGGCCCGCGAACAAGTTCGGGCTGATCTTCGACGGTGGCGCTCTCAGTAGCGAGCAGCTCGCGTCGATCCGGCTCGACCCCGAAGAGCACAGCGAGTGGGACGCGCGCCCGGTCGAGCAGTGGGCGGCCGTTCTCAACCCTCGCAGCATGGGCCGGCTCCGAGAAGTCGCCCGCGCTGCACAGACCAGATCAACGGCCTACATTGAGCACGCCGGGAGCGACTTCGTCGACTACATCTGAGCGATGATCACCGAACGCGTGCGTGAGTGAGTGCGTGAGCGATCGGTGGGGAGGACCGCGAGTTTGCGGCTGGAAGTGATCAGCGCGAGCAAATGGCGCACGCGGGCCGGGTGGTGATCAGCATCACTCGGTTTGCGGTTCCCTTGCAGCGAGTTGCTCGCTATGGTCCGTCGTCCCCCGGCTGGAACGGCCCGGCCGAGGCTTGAGGAGGACCTCCCTGCGTATCCACCGCAGCTCGCACCCGTCCAATTTCCTGATCGTCCCGAACGAGCTGGCGCAGAACCGCGCCATGAGCTATACCGCCCGTGGGTTGCTGGTGGACCTGCTGTCTCGCCCAGACGACTGGCGCGAGACGTGCCGGCAGATGGCGGACTCGAGTCCCCAGGGCCGTAAGGCGTTGGAGGCGGCGCTGGACGAGCTGCGGGTGTGGGGGTACTACCGGGTGGACGTGGTCCGGCTGTCGAACGGTCGGGTGCGGTCGGAGGCGCACGTCTTCGACCGCCCGCAGGCGGGGCTGCTTCCGGGTGCCACTGCGCCGGGCTCCGGTGAGCCGGACACCGCTGGACGTGACGCCCTTCCAAAGGACCTGGTGAAAGTACCCTCCCTCCCAGAGCCGGATCCGGTCGACCAAGGCGGCGCCACAGGGAACGAGGGAGGGCGGGAGGAACCCGCTCCTGCTCTGGTCCGTGCCCGGACCGTGGAACCGGCGGCGGAGCTGGACGAGTCGAGCGTCGAGGCGGTCAACGCGCTGATGCGCGCGGTCAGACCGGAGCGGCGTCTGCCGCTCGGTGCGGCGGAGGCGGCGGCGCTGGCACCGCTGGTCAGGGAGTGGCTGGAGCGGGGCGGCTCGGAGGACCAGCTGCGCACGGCGCTGCTGTCCGGGCTACCGGAGATCGTCTACTCGCCGCAAGCGGTGGTGCGGTCGCGTCTGGAAAGGAAGATGCCGGCCGAGCGCCCAGCAGCGGTCGCGCGGCAGGGCGCGGAATGTGCGGAGTGCCGTGATCCGCTGCCGCAGCCGGGGCTGTGCCGACGGTGCCAGGGGGCGGAACCCCGTCCTGTCGGCGAGGTGCACGGCGCCGAGGTGACGGCGCGAGGGAGAGCCAAGGTCCGTGCAGCGATGGCCGGTTCAGCCGTGTGAGGCGGGCTGGCCGCCCAGGCCGCCCTTGGGTGCCCGTGGGGCGGCTGTTCGGCGGGTGTTGGGGGCGTGTGAGCCGTCGTCGGACATGGCCCGGCGGCTACTGGAGGCGGCGGTGCTGCCGGGGACGGACCCCCGGCAGCACCGACTGCGCCTACAGCCGGACGGGCAGCGACTCCAGACCCCGGATGAGGCGGGAGCGGCGCCACGGCAGCTGCTCGGCTGGGACGGCCAGCTGCATCCCGGGGAAGCGTTCGAGCAGGACGCGCAGTGCGGTCTCAAGTTCCGCGTGGGCGAGCGGTGCTCCGAGGCAGCGGTGGATGCCGTGGCCGAACGAGAGGTGGCTGGCGGCGTCCGGGCGGTAGAGATCGAGCCGGTCCGGATCGGCGAATCGCCCGGGGTCGCGGTTGGCGGCTCCGGGGGACACCAGGACCGGGGTGCCGGCGGAGAGTTCGACGTCGCCCAGCTGCACCGTGTGCGCGGCATGGCGCCACGTGGCGATGCTCACCGGGGCGTCGTACCGCAGGAGTTCGTCCACCGCGGCGGGGACTTGGTGCGGGTGGGCCCGCAGGTCCTCCCGCTCAGCCGGGTGCTGGAGCAGGGCGAGGACGGCGTTGCCGATCGCCGCCGTGGTGGTCTCGTGGCCGGCGATCAGGAGCAGTAGGCCGAGGGAGACCAGTTCCTCCTCGCTGAGGCGGTCGCCGTCGGCGTCGCGGACGGCGATCAGGCTGGACAGCAGCGCCTGATCCGGCCGGGAGCGCTTGGCAGCGATCAACTGGGTCATGTAGTCGGCGAGGCCGTGGGAGGCCGCGTCGATCCTGGTGTTGTCGCCGGTGGCGAACAAGTCGGTGGACCGGGCGCTGACCATGTCCCAGTCCTCCGGCGGTACGCCGAGGAGCTGGCAGATCACGGTGACCGGGAGAGGGCCGGCGAGATCCGCGATCAGGTCGACCTCGCTGCCCGGCTCCCAGCGGTCGATCATCTGCTCGGCCAGGTGACGGATGCCGGGCCGGAGGTTGTCCACGGTGGAGGGGGTGAAAGCCCGGACGACCAGCCGGCGAAGGCGGGTGTGTGTGGGCGGGTCGGTGTGCAGCATGGTGTGGGCGACCGCAGGGTGGAGCGAGCGTCCGGACGGACGCTCGGCGAAGAAGGCCGCGGTGTCCTTGGAGAGGTCGGCGGCGAGCGCCTGGCGCGCCTGCTCGTAGCCGGTGACGGCAACCGCCGGCCCGGTACTACCGCCCAGGGGGACCGGGAGGATCGGGGATCGGCTGCGCAGTGCCGCGTAGGTCGGGTAGCGGTTCCGGTAGAACTCCGGGTCCGAGAACGGGGAGGAGCCCACGTTGCCTGTCCTTCCTAGGCTGCGGTGAGCGCCGGGACCTGGTGGTCAGCGGCGCGCAGGACGATTTCGGCGGTCGCGTACTGCCGCGAGACCGAGCGTAGCCACACCGCCTCGGCGCGCAGGTCTCCCTCGCGGGCGTCGGCCCCGGCCGCTCGCGGGGCAGGATCGTCCTGGGCAGGGGCACCCGCACGGGCGGCCCGGATCGCTCCGGCGACGACCGCTGCCTCGACGATTGCAGCGCCGCGATCGGTCCCGGCGTGCCGAGTGGTGGCGACGGCAGCTGCAGCAGCCTGCTGGACCGCGCGCGAGCGGTGCTCGTCCAGGGTGAGGATCCCGTCGCAGACCTCCACGACTCTGCGGTGGAGGACGAGGTCGGTCTCGGTCTCACCGCCGATCGTCCGGAGGACGATGCTGGGGCAGACCTGGGTCAGGTCGCGCCACAGCGGGGTGAGGTCCGCGACGGACTGACGCTCCCACCGGCGCCGGAGGAGCTGCGTCACCGGCCAGACGATGGCCGGCAGGGTCAGCCCGGTCGTGATGAGCAGCACGCTGACAGCCGGCGCGGTCACGCTGAACGCGCAGCTGACCGGGGTGACCGGTGATGAGCAGCGGGGGCCGCCTGGGAAGGCGTTCCACCCGAACAGCGCCGCCCCGGCGTTGACGGTCTTGTAGGTGGCGTAGACCAGGGCGACGGCACAGCCGGCGGCGGTCGTGCGCAGGCCGAGCCGCTGGGTGGTCCGCGTTGCTGTGCGCGACCTGGTCCAGGTCTGGGTGAGGCAGTCGACGACGGCGTACGAGAGGTAGGCGATGTACGCGAAGGCGTAGATGTGAAGGGACGTTGGGCCCTCGGCCGGGCCGCCGTTCGTCTCGACCCTGCTCCACATCAGCTCGCCGGGCGTGATCGCGAAGGCCGTGGACATGGTGGCGACGGCCACGGCCAGGAGGCGCAGTCGCCAGCGGATCCGCCGGCGGGCCTCGGGCGCGTCGTAGTTGAGGTAGAGGAGCACGGCGGACACGGCGGCTCCCGCGGACAGGGTCGCGCTGTTGCTGACCAGCCGGGAGAGGTCCGGGGCGATGGCGTCCTCCACCGCCCGCACCGTCGGCTGGTAGGCGCTGAAGGCGAGCGCGAAGCAGGCCAGAAGGGCGGACAGGGACCAGGTGCCTGCGGGCCGCCGGCCCGGGCGCCGCCGGAATGCCCAGTAGAGCGAGGCGGTGAGGAGAATGAGGGGCATGCCGCCGAAAATGACGTTGATCACGACGTTCCTTGAGGGTCAGGAGAAGATCGCGTCCCAGCGCTCATCGGCGACGCTGGGGCGAGTGGCGGGCAGCACGGTCCCGCGGTACATGCGCTGAAGTATGAGGGTGGCCATCATTTCCGCCTCGATCTCCGCGTCGGTTTCGTACGACGTGCGGGCGGAAACTCCGAGGACGCTCCAGTCCATCAGGCCGGCGAGTTCCTCATCCGACATCAAGTCGGCGAGATCGATCTCACCTTTGTGCTCCCAGAGGATATGGGAGAGTTCATGGGCGACAATCTGCCGCCTGTGCAGTGCTGAGGCGTTTTCCTCGTAGTAGATGACCTCACGGTCGGCGTATCTCTTGCGCAGTCCACATGAGAATGCGCCCCTCATGTCAACGGGCTCGCAGATGATTGTCCGCCCGACCAATGAGGCGACCGCTTCAATCAGGTCTTTCTCGCCGAATCGGTGCGGCAGATCCAGGCGCCCGAGTCGATCTTCACAGGCGTTCCGGAGTGAACCCGCATGCACGGCACCTCCCAGAGATGATCAAGGATTCTGCTGGAGTCTTGGGCGGGCCCTGGGCATCCCCTCGCGCGCCCAGGGCCCGGGATCAACCGGGGTCAGTGCCCCATGCCGACGCCGCCATCGACGGGGATGACTGCACCGGTCACATAGGAGGCGGCGTCGGAGGTCACAAAGGCGACAGCAGCCGCGACCTCGTCCGGTCGGGCCATGCGGCCCATGGGTACGCGCTGAAGCAGGGACTCGCGCTGGGAGTCCGTGAGGACAGCGGTCATGTCGGTCTCGGTCAGGCCGGGGGAGACCACGTTGCTGGTGATCCCCCGCGAGGCCAGCTCGCGGGCGAGGGAGCGGGCGAAGCCGATCAGGCCCGCCTTAGAGGCGGCGTAGTTGGCCTGTCCGGCCTCCCCCGTCATCGCCCCCGCGGAGGAGATGAACACCAGGCGGCCGAACCGGTGACGCAGCATGCCCTTCACGGCCCGCTTGGCGACCCGGTACGCCCCGGCGAGGTTGGTCTGGAGAGTGGCGTCGAAGTCCTCCTCACTCATGCGGAGGAGCAGGGTGTCGCGGGTGATGCCCGCATTGATTACGACGATCTCGATCGGTCCGTGGGCCGCCTCCACCGCGGAGAACGCCGCGTCGACCGACTCGGGACTCGTGACGTCGCACGGCACCGCGAGGAGCCCGTCCTCCGTGCAGTCGCCGCTTCGGGAGGTGACAGCGACCCGGTGACCCTGCTCACGGAGCTGCCGCGCGACCGCCAGGCCGATTCCGCGGTTGCCGCCGACGACGAGGGCGGATCGAGACATGGGTCTACTCCAAACGTGGGGGGTGAGGGGGCCGGCGCGACCTCGCGGCGGCCGGTAGTCCCACCCTGCCTCACCATGGTCGGAACTGGCTGTTCCGGAACTGGCACTTCCGGAACAGCCAGTTCCGGAACTGGGAGTTCGTGCTACGCGCATCGACTCCGCTGCGTTACCGCCGGGTTGGGTTAACAGAAGGTAATCAATCGACCCCGAGGCCCGTAGATACTGGAATCTGATGCCCCGTCGAAATCGGACCTCATGATCATCTATTACTGACGGGTCATCATCCGAAAACGAGCGTCGAAATCGATTCGTTACATCGCTTGGACTTCGCTATTGGTGTGGTGTTCGCCACAGCTTCCTGGTAGGCCCGAGCGTTGGCGGCTGCCTAGACTCGACGGCTATGAAGACCGACCACGAACGCCTGTCAGCCCGCGATGAGACGTTGGCGGGAATGGTGGAACGCTGGCGCCTGCGCCTGGATGCCAACGCGATCCCGGGCCTGGTGAAGACCACCGGTTCCGCTCGCCGCACCGCCGAAGTCTCGAAAAGCGAAATCGCCCGCTATACCGGTGTCAGTCCCCGCTGGTACAGCAAGCTCGAAAACGGTGAGGAGGCCAGCTTTTCCGAGGACTTCCTGGAACGGCTTGCTTACACGCTGCGGCTGAATGACGCCGAGAAGCTTGCGCTGTTCCATCGGGCGATCGGGCGCGGACCCACCGAGCGCGGCGCGGAGCCGGACGCGAAGGCGGCGATGGACAGAGACATGGAGCGCTTTCTCGCGAAGCAGCTGCCCAATCCCGCCTACATCTCCGATGTCGCCTGGAACGTCGTCGCCCACAACAGCCCCGACCGGGCGATGTATCCGTGGGTGTACAGCGGCAACATCATGAGGTGGAGCTTCCTTTACCCCGAGGCCCGCGAGCAGCTGGTCGACTGGAAGGAGGGCTGGGCCGTCCCCTTCCTGGCGCAGATCCGAACCGCGGCGGCGCAGCACCCGGACAACGTCCAACTGAAGGAGCTCGTGCGGGACATCATGGAGGGCTGCCCCGAGGCGCAGGAGCTCTGGGACCGCCACGACTACTACGTTCATCCGGACGGTGACGTCAGGTACATGCGGATGCCCCACGGCGGCGACGACAAGGTGCCCTGCCGAATCATGGCGTTCGCCCCTCTGCGCAACACGAAGCTCCGCTTCATCGTCTCGTTCCACGGGGCCTGAAGCGCTCCCCGTCGACTCGAGCACGGCCGCCCGGATGCTGGACGGCCTGCCAGCGCCGTCGGCCAGAACGGGCGCAGCATCGGCAGGCACGTGGCTGAAGTCGGCGCCGACCGGCGCGAGGTCCAGGGCCACGGAGCCAGCCGGCTCCGTGGCCCGAAGTCGAAGAATCGCAACGTCGAGCGCGCCGGCGATGGGGGCCTCGGGGCAGGGGTGCCCCGGGGTGGGGTCCTGCGCGCCGAGAATCGCGCCCGTTACCGCCTAGGGGCCGGGGTATCGGGGTGGCCTCGACGGGAAGCGCGGCCCGTCTATGCGCATAGATGAAGTTGAAGAATAAATGGTGTGCCGTCTTCGCACTCCGGGGGTTACGCGGGGGGGATCGGGGGGAGTCCCTGGGACTCTCTCGCCATGTCGATCATCTCCGTGATGCGGGAGAGGTTCTTCGCGTTGAGGCCCTGGCTGCGCAGCGCGATCGACTGGACGCCGGAGTCCCGCATGGCGGTCGTCAGGTTGCGCTTGGCGAGTACCGTCTTCACCTCGTCGTCGGGGACGACCCAGATCGTCGGCGGCGCGTCGAAGAAGCTCGAGATCGCGGTGAGGGTGTTGATGGTCGGGTTCGCCTTGGCCCCGCGTCTCAGTTGCTTGATGGAGGACTCGCTGATGCCGGTGCCGGCCACGACCTCGGCGATCGTGTACGGGCCGCGCCCCTCTGGGTGCCGGTGCTCGAAGAGATAGCCCAGCCGCGCTGCGATGCGCGCCGCCCCCGCATCGGCGTCGATGTGCTCGGCCATCGCCACTCCTCCCGTGTCAGATCGTCCCACGGGGACACTTTAGTGCCTGATCGTGCTCGCACGCACTTCTTGGGGACAATCTAGTGCCCACGGGCGGGGCATTTTGGTGTACGTTGATCACGTCGAAGGGGCAATAAAGTGTCCGATCCTCGGCGGTGCGCTGTTCGGCGCGCCGTTCCGGGGAGCTGGCCGGCCCACTGGCCCGCTGAGCGGGCCGCCTCGGCCGTCCTTGTCGAGGGCCCGGGAGTTGGCGCTCCCGGGCTCCTCGTACCACGAGGACGTCGATCACGTCCGAAGATGACCGGCCTTCGTATCTGACCACGCAGCCGGGCGTCTCCAGCTCAGGAGTCTCCCATGTCCTCCTTCTCGGGTACAACCACGGTGCCGACCCGGCCCGCCGGCATCGAGATCGCCACCGCCCCGGCCTCCTTCGTCGAGGCCCTCGTCGGCCTCCTCGCGCCGGACTCCGCGATCGTCCGGCTGGACCGCGGATCGCACGGATTCCCCCGCACGGCCAGTGCCTTCGACGTCCACCGGTGGCCCGTGCCCCAGTCGCTCCCCGAGCGGCAGATGGCGGCCCGCTGGATCGTCCAGCATTTCCCCGGCCTTGACGCGCGCCTTGCCCACGAGCTGGACCTCGCCACTGGGCGGCTAACTGCCGTGGCCGCGGCCGAGCCCTCCGCCATGGCGGCCTGACCCAGGGCACAACCCAGCAGCCTGACCACCCCGGCCCCGCCGACCCCGGCGAGCACCGGTGATCCGTCCTGCCTCGACCCGCACGAGGCCGCTGCTCCCCTGCGCGTACAACCGCCCGAATCTGCCGGCGCCGTGCCCCGAACTGCAACAGCTCGTGGGGCCAAACCGCCGTGCCCAGCGAAACCAGGACTTCTGTGCCCAGCCCCACCTCGCCCGTCCGCGCCGCCGAAGCGCAGGGGGAGCAGAAGGCGACGGGCGGCTCCGGCCTGCTCGTGCCCGACCCCGCTCAGTGGATATCGACCACCTCCGGACGCATCGCGCCGGACCCGTACACCTGGCTGCAAGCCGTCCACTGGGTGCGCGACGCCCAGGTCCATACCCCGGCCCGCACCCACGGCCCCCGCTTCGGCAACACCACGGTCCGTATCGCTGAACTGCTCGCCCAGCTCACCCCGTGCAGACCGGGCGTCGACTACCTCGTCCGGATGCTCAAGGTGTCCGAGCGCACCGTGCAGTACCACCTGTCGATCCTGCGGGAGTCCGGACTGCTCACCTACACCCTCAAGGGCAGCCGCATACGCCAGGCCGCCGCCAGGGCAAGCGAGTTCGTCCGGACCATCCCGACTGCGTTCGACGAAACCATCGGCCTGCGGACCGTCTCCTCCCAGACCTTCATCCGCACCGTCGTCGGCGTCGTCTCCGACGAGAGCCGCCTCGCCCTCGCCCGGCTCGGCAAGAAGGCCGCGCGGACCGTGCGCCGCACCAAGCGACGAGGCGCCCGGAAGGCCGGCATCAACTCCTCTGCGAAACCCTCCCGTTGCACCCCAATGGGGGCAGGTGCTGTTACTTCTTCTCCTGCAGCACCTACCAACAATCCCTCTGAGGGCGACCTCGGGAACGGGAAGGACCAGGAGGTTCGACCGGAGAAGCGGATCCGGCGGAAGCTGAACGCGGTCGGACGGCGCCACCAGCTGGCCCTCGAACTCGTCCGGCAGGTCCCGTGGCTCAGCGGCAGCCCGGTTGCCCGGATCGCCTGGGCCGTTCGCCACCTCGCGGACGCCGGCTGGACCGCCAACGAGGTCATCGCGGTTCTGGCCCAGCGGGCGCCCGCCCGCCGCGTCCACCGCCCGGTCGGCTTCCTGACCGCCCGCCTCGTCGGAGCCGAACTGCTCTACGACACCGCGGCCAAGCGCGCGGCGATCGTCGCCTGGTGGCGAGACAGCCCTCAGGCGGCCAAGGAGCGCCACGCCGAGTGGCAGAGCACCTGGCAGGCCCCGCGCAGCTTCGCGGTCCGGCGCCTGGTCCAGGCCGCCTGGACGAGCGCAACCCGCCGCGAGCCGCTGGTGGCCCTCGACGAGGAGCCGACCAGCGACGAGCAGCGCGAAGTCCGCGTCACCGCGTGGCGCCAGTACCTCACCGGAAGACCCGAACTCGTCACCTCCGCCCTGGCCCTGGCCGGTCGGGACCAGGCCGAGCAGATCTACGGGCACGACCTCGTCGAGCGCGTCCTGCGCCTTCGCACCACCAGCAGCCACCTGAGAGCAGGAACCGCCTGATGAGCCACAACGAGAACAGCGGCGTCGACCTCGCCCGCCCCGTCCTGCGCCGAGCCCGCGTCGAGGCGAGCAAGTGCCCCGCCGGCCGCTCCGCCGAGGAACCCCACCGCGCTGCCACGTACAGCGGAGCCACTCAGGTTGCCAACACCAAGGCCCGCGCGAACGCCTCGCCGGGATACCTGTGCGCTCTCGCACAGCTGCAGGCCAGCCGCCCCAGCGCGCCGGCCGACTCGAGGACGAGCCCGGCCGTCGACCAGCGGATCAGAACCCTGGCCAGAGAGACGGCCCTTCGTCTCTCCGGCCAGCGACCCGGCTAGTCACCGAACGGCCGGCACCAGCGCGACCAACCCGACCCCGGCCGCGCCGCCGCCCGCCCCGCACTTCCGCGCCCCTGCGGCAGCGGACCCACCCGGAGAACCACCCCGTGTCCAGCACCATCATCTCGATCACCAGCCGCCGCGACCACGCATGGGCGAGGCAGGCCGCCTGCGCCGGCAGCCAGCAGCCCGATCGCTTCTATCCCTCGCCCGACGAGACCGCGAAGAACCAAGCGGCGAAGGCTCTCTGCGCCAGCTGCCCCGTCAGCGACGAATGCCTCACCGAGGCCCTGGAGACCAACGACCGCTACGGCATCCGCGCCGGCCTCGACGAGAGGGAGCGACTCGTCCTGCACGAGCTCAACACCAATGGCCGCTGGGAGGAGGAGCGGGTCGTCGCCGCGCTGAACGGCCGTCCGGTCCACCTCTCCCGCCACGAGCGCAACAGCGTCTCCGTCGTGGCGGCCATCCTCGGCCTCGACCCGCGGATCTGGGCGCCCGTGCTCGGCATCGGCCGCACCAGGGCACTCACCCGACTGCGCGAGGCCCGCGCGCAGCTGGAGCGGCAGCCCTTCCTGCTGCGTCGAGAGCAGCGCATCGCCTCCGAGTTCAACCCCGACCTGGCGGCGGTGGCGGCGTGAACGAGCCGGGCGGCAGCACGCCGACTCGCATGTCCCGCTGGGACAAAGCGGCGATCGGCGTGATGGGCGCGGTCGGCGGCACCCTGAGCTACGACGCCTTGCAGCAGATGGCCGTCGCCATGCACGTCCGCTCGGAGCTGTCCTACCTGTTCCCAGTGGCGATCGACGGATTCATCGCCTACGGCGTACGGGCATTGGTCGTGTTGAAGGAGGCGCCGCTGCGGGCCCGCGCCTACACCTGGTCGGTGTTCGGCGGCGCCACAGCCACCAGCGTCTGGGCCAACTGGACCCACGCCGTGCGCCTCAACGAGTCGACCCCGCCCGGGCAGGGACTTCACCTGACCAATACGGCCGTCGGCGCGCTCAGCACCATCGCCCCGCTGGTACTCGGCGGCGCCACCCACCTCTACATCGTCATGTCGCGCCACGCCACCCCCGCCGCGGTGCTGAGCGAGTCGGACGAGGCCGAGGTGCCGAGGGAGGAGGCGCTCACGGCTCGCACGGAGCGGACCGACCCCGCCGCACCGAGCGCCCTCCGCACTTGGTGGCGAACCCGATTCCGCCGAAGCCGCCCTGACACCCCGGAGCTCGACCACGACCAGGCCCTTACCGAGCAGCCGCGCCTTCGGCTGGTCGGCGGAGACCAAGCGGGTCCGTCCGGTTCGG